>JAKQKQ010000027.1 GCA_029560585.1 Verrucomicrobiota bacterium
AATCAATGCCCATCTGATGATAGAGGGGACGTCCAATGGCGTGCGGCGTGCGACAAAGGGCGGCGTCTCGCAGAGACGCCCTACAAAATTTGTAGGCCGCCTGTGTCAGGCGGCGCTGTTCAGAGATTTTGAGACACTTTCGCCCCGCGGGCCGGGTCGGCCCTGGTGTCGCGGGGTCGGTGGATCGCGGACGCCGGGGACGGCGCCCCTCCCGGCTGATGCGGGCGACTAGAGCGGCACCCTGGCGCCGGGCGCCGGGATCGTGACGCGCATCGTGGGCCGACGTCCGACTATCTCGCCCCGGAACCACTCGAGCGCGGCCGGATCGCCGTGGACGAGGACGACGTGCTTCGGATCAACCGAGAGAATGTATTCGAGGATATCTTCCCTGAGGGCGTGTGCGGTCAGTTCAAAGTGATCCACCTCGCAATGGATCGGCTGGGGGCCGAGGCGCGGGTCGAGTTCCACGCGCGTGCCATCGGCATGGGCCGCGCGGAGGCGGCCCGCGGGCGATGCCGGATCGCAGTAGCCGATGAAGAAGATGGCGTGACGTTCTTCGGCGAGCATCCGCTGAGCGAGCAGGTTTGAGAGCGTGCGCTCGATCATCATGCCGGAGGACAGGAGATAGATGGCGCCTGGGATGAGGCGATGGGAGCCTATCTCGCGCCCGGTGAGCAGGCGCGGCCCGATGTGCTCGATGATGCGGAGCTTCGGGAGATCGCGCGGGTATTCGTCGGCGAGCCCATCGTGCAGGGCGGTCAGGCGCCAGCTCAGGCCGCCGATGAAGACCGGGCACTCGGGAATCTCATCGCGGCGGATCATGGCGTGGATTGCCGAGATCGCCTCCTGCGTTTTGCCGAGCGCGAAGGCCGGCATGAGGATCGCGCCCTTCCGTTCGAAGACCGCGCGGATCTTTTCGGCCAACCGGCTCAGTTCGGCCTTGCGCGAAAAGTCGGGGGGGGCGGGCGCGGCGCCCCGCGTGGTCTCGACGATCAGCGCGTCGACCCGGTCGTGGGGGAAGGCCGCCTTGCGCGAGAGCGTCTGGTCGCGGAAGTTGACATCGCCGGTGTAGAAGAGCGTGGAGCCGCCACCCTCGATGCGGATGCCGGCCGCGCCGAGGATGTGCCCCGATGCGAAGAACTGGAAACGCAGATCGCCCAGCGCGCGCTCGCGCTCAAGGGGGCAGGAGCGCCAACGCTTCACCGACTGCGACACCTCCGCGTGGCCAAAGAGGCGCACGACCGCATCTCGCCCCTCTTCGGCCCGCTTGTGCATGACGTTGGCCGCGTTGTGCAGCAGCGGGTCCGCGAGAAGTCCCGTTGGCTCCGTCATCAGCACGTGTGCCTCCGGCTGGTTTCGCATCAGCACCGGCAGGGAACCGACGTGGTCAAGGTGCGCGTGACTGACGAAAAATGCGTCGATCTCTCCTGGCGGCAACAGCGATGTGTCAGGAAGCGCCGCTGGCCCATCCAGTCTCGGGTGCAACCCGGCGTCCAGCACGAGCTTCAACCCATCCCATTCGATCAGGTAACAATTCGCGCCGATCTCGTTGGCGCGCGTCAGGTTTATCAGATGCACGGTTTCATGCCGATGGGACTGCTTGTGGCCGCCATGGCGTAGGACGAGCTTGCGGGAATGTGCCAGAGGTTCAAGTCGCCTCATTGCCGATGCTCCAGTCCCCAGTTGGCCACCTGTGTCAGGCGGCGACGGCGTCGAGTTTTCCCATGAATGATGCGGCGCGCCCGGAATCAGGCTGAGCCGTTGACCGACGGTCGCCGCGGCCTTTTATGTTCGCAATCAGCTCAACCACAGATGGATGCGATGGCACTTGAGACGTGAGTCTCGTCCAAATCCAACGTTAAGTTCGGTCAGTCCTTTACGTGTTGCGCCGAAGGCAGTAAGTTTTGTCTTTCAGGCTTTCCATCGAATGAGCACGGCGCTTATGGGGTCAGATACCGGAACGGCACGGCCGGGGGCGTCGGGTGCCGTCGCGAATCAGATCCAGGCCTATGCGGAAGGGCGAACCACGGGGGTCCTCCACATTTTCCACAACAATGATCGCGGGAAGATATTTCTGTTGAAGGGCGAGGTGGTGGATGCCGTGTTCGGGGGTCGCAGGGGCGTGCAGGCGGCCATCGATATGATCAACCTGCCGGACCCTCCCACCGCGTTCACACTCGATGAGGGCACGCGCTTCCGGACGATCCAGATGTCGTACGCGGAATTGCTGCTCGACGCGGCGCGCTATACGGACGGGCGGACACCATCGGCTCGCAAGGCCCGCCCCACGGACCGGATGATGCGCCAGTCGCTGCCCAGCCTGAAATTCTGGCTGCACGGTCAGGAGCATGTTGTCCGGCTGGACAAACCGATGGTCCGGATCGGGCGGGCGAAGGACAACGATCTGATGATCGAGGAGCCATCGGTGTCGCGCGAGCACGCGCGCGTGGAACGGCATGACTTCGGGGTGATGCTCCACGATGTGGGTTCGGCAAACGGGACGTATCTGGCCGGGCATCGCATCAAGGACGCCGTTCTACAGGCCGGCGATGAGATTCGCCTGGGCCAGGTCCCCGCGAAATTCCTCGTGGACGAACTCGTGGAAGTCACGTCGGCCAAGCCGACGATGCGGCCGCCCGCGCCAAGCCCGGATGCGGGCGCGGAACGGGGCGAGATCAACCGCGCAGAGACCGTGCCGCTGGCGCAGAGCCTGGGCCTCGAGGCCATTCATTTTCCCATCATCCCGGCGGCGCCGGTCGCCGAAATGCGTCGCGCGGGATGAGCGCTCACCGAGCGGGGTGAGTCTTTCGGGACCGTCTCTGGGGTTCCTCCAACTGAAGAACTTCGGGCGTCTCCTTTTCGGACGCGCCACCCGGGCCTGGGGCGAGCACCTCTGCCGAGGGATTCTCCCGGATCATCTCCATGACCTGATCATCGACGGATGGAGCGGGGGGCCTCCGAAGTGCAAACCACGCGATGGCGGCGAGCAGCCCGACGAATATCGCAAATCCCACAATGCCTCTTGTGGTATTCGGGCGTTTTCTCCGTCGTCGCCTGCCCGCGGCCCCCGTTCGGCGTGCCATGGTTGCTTGATAGCAGATCGGGGCACGTCGTGCGAGTCTCCACCGGGGGGGACGCCGTCCCCGGCGTCCGCGATTGACCAGCCCGCGCGACACCTGGGCCGACCCGGCCCGCGAGACCACGTTGGCCACGTTGGCCACGGAACAGGGATCAACGCATACGGGTGGGCTGCGGACGCCGAGGCCGGCGTCCCTCCCAAACCCATCGCACTGGTGTGGCGTGCGGGCTTTACTGCGACGCTTCGGCGGGCTTCTCGCCGCCCTCGGCGGGTTTGCCACCCTCGGCGGCGGCCTTCGCCTCGCGCAGCGCGGCCTTGCGGCTCAGTTTGACGCGGCCCTTGTCATCCACACCGATGCACTTGACCTTTATCACGTCGCCCATTTTCAGGACGTCCTCGACGCGCTCGACGCGTTTCTCGGCAAGTTCGCTGATGTGCACGAGCCCATCTTTCCCTGGGAAAATCTCGACGAAGCAGCCGAAGTCTTTAATGGTGACGACTCTGCCCTGATAGGTCTGACCGACCTCGATGTTTCCCGTGAGCCCCTGGATGAGTTCGACGGCGCGCTCCATGCCTTTGACATTGGTGCAGTAGACCTGGACGGTGCCGTCGTCTTGGACGTTGATCTCGCTGCCGGTCTCGGCGGTGAGGGCCTTGATGTTCTTGCCGCCCGGACCGATGAGGGCGCCGATCTTGTCCGGATCGATCTTGAGCGTGCGGATGCGCGGCGCGTGGGGCGAGAGCTCGGCCCGCGGGGCCGCGAGGCTCGAGTCCATCGTGTCGAGAATCTTGTGCCGTGCGACCCGGGCGCGCTCCAGGGCCTCGGCCATGATATCGAGGCCGACGCCGCCGAGCTTGAGGTCGAGCTGGAAGCCCGTGATGCCTTGGCGGGTGCCGGCGATCTTGCAGTCCATGTCACCGTAGTGGTCCTCGCTCCCGATGATGTCGGTGAGCAGCTCATAGCGCTCGACGTGCCCCGCCCCATCGAACTCGGTCACCAGGCCGACCGAGATGCCGGCCACCGCCGCCTTGAGCGGCACACCGGCATCCATGAGTGCCAGACTGGCCGCGCAGACCGATGCCATGGATGTCGAGCCATTGGATTCCACAATCTCCGAGGAGACGCGGATGGCGTAGGGGAACTCTTCCTCGAGGGGGACCATCGGCTCGATGGAGCGCTCGGCGAGCGCTCCGTGGCCGATCTCGCGGCGCCCCGGGCTGCCGAAGCGCCCGGTCTCGCCGACGGAGAACGGCGGGAAATGGTAGTGGAGAATAAAGCGCTTCTCGGGCTCGCCGCCGGTGTAGGCGTCGAGCATCTGCACCTCGGTCAGCGGGGCCAGGGTCGCCAGGCAGACGGTCTTCGTCTCCCCGCGCGCGAACAGCGAGGAGCCGTGGGGCCGCGGCAACAGGCCGACTTCCGCCGTCAGCGGCCGCACGTCCTCGAAGCCGCGCCCATCGCAGCGCTGCTTCCGCTCGAAGATGCTCCGCCGGAACGCCTTCTTTTCCATTTCGCCAAACGCCTGTTCGATCTCGAATCTGGTGGCCTCGGGATACTTCTCCTTGATCTTGGCCTCGACCTCGGCCTGCAGTTCGGCAACGGCCTTCTGGCGCTCGACCTTGCCGGGCTTATAGATGGCCGACTCGATGCGGTCGCCCGCAACGGCGTAGGCGATGGCCAGGAACTCCTCCTTGACGGGCCAGAGCACTGGGTCGCGCTTGGGCTTGCCGGCGAGCCGACGCAGCTCGTTCTGCATCTCGATGAGCTGGGCCACTTGCTCCTGCGCGAAGTGCATCGCCGCGAGGAAATCTGCCTCGGAGATCTCCATCGAGCTGCCCTCGAACATGAGGGGCTGCTTCTCGGTGCCGCAGTAGACTAGATCGATGTCTGACAGATCCATCTGGCTGTGGACGGGGTTGGCCACCCACTTGCCCTCCACGCGGCCGACGCGCACCGCGCCGATCGGTCCCGCGAACGGGATATCCGAAATCGTCAGGGCCGCCGACGCGCCATTGATGCTGAGGATATCGGGATCGACCTCGCCATCGGCCGAGAACAGCGTCGAAATGACCTGCGTGTCGCAGAAGTAACCCTTGGGGAAGAGCGGCCTCAGCGGCCGATCGGTCATCCGGCAGGTGAGAATCTCCTTTTCGCTGGGGCGACCCTCCCGCTTGAAATAGCCGCCCGGGATCCGGCCGACGGCGGCTGCCTTCTCCCTGTACTCGACGGTCAACGGGAAGAAGCTCTGGCCTTCCTTGGGTTTCGCCGCGGAGACGGCCGTGACGAGCACGATGGTCTCGCCGCAACGGACGGTGACGGCCCCGTCGGCCAGGTTGGCCAACTTGCCGGTCTCGATGGTGATTTCGTTCTCGCCGATCTGGCGGGAAATGCGATGGATTTCAGACATGGTGTACCCTCTCGATGTTTGACGCGGCCCGGGCGACTGCCTCCGCGAAAGAGGACGCCTCATGGGTCAAATGCCCCGTGATGTGGACCCACGAGGCGTGCCCTTGTCGCAGGCGGCGGACTGCCCGGCCGCGTATTTCTCTTCTCATAAAGGGCGAGGACCCCATGTCCCCGCCCAAAACCAAAAACCTTTCTCGCCAGTCGTCCGGCTCAGCGCCTGAGCCCAAGGGCGCCCACGAGCTTCGTGTAGCGCTCGTTGTCCTTCCCCGCGAGGTAGTTGAGCAACTTGCGGCGGCGGCTGACCATCTTCATCAGACCCCGGTGTGAGGAATGGTCCTTCCGGTTGGCCTTGAGATGCTCGGTCAGTTGGGCGATCCGCGACGAAAGCAGCGCCACCTGAACCTCCGGTGACCCGGTGTCCGTCTTATGGACCTGATGCTTGCCGATCAGCCCGCTCCGCTCTTCGCGATTCAACATGACTCCTCGTTCCTCGATTCTTTGACGACAGTGAAGAGGAATGCTAGCGCGCCAGGGCGATCGGTCAAGGCATTTTGATGGGGGTCCCTGAGCCTTGACCGCGGGCCTCTGCTGAGATTAGACTTCCAGATCGTGAACGCGACGGGCGTCATAGGAATCGCCGTGATAATTACACGGCCCCGCGGGGCCGTGCGCGCCTGATCGTGCGTCACGCTCCCCGGGCGGGGCCATCCGGCGGATCGGCCCATGGGCCGACGAACCGAATCAAGCACCGCGTCCCGAGATCCACGGTGGCGCCAACCCGATCACAGACATGACTGCAGAGAACGAAAAGAATCGATACAAGAACACCCTGAACCTGCCCAAGACCGGTTTCGCGATGCGCGCCAATCTCGCGCAGAACGAGTCGCTCAGCCAGAAGCGCTGGACCGAGGGGCGGGTCTACGAAAAGGCCACGGCGGCGCGCGCGGGGGCTCGGGCTTTCGTGTTTCACGATGGCCCGCCCTACGCCAACGGTTCGATCCACGTGGGCCACCTGCTGAACAAGGTGCTCAAGGACATCGTGGTGCGAAGCCGGCTGGTGATGGGCCGCCAGTGCCATTACATCCCCGGCTGGGACTGCCACGGGTTGCCCATCGAGCACAAGGTCCTGTCCGGGCTGATGGAGTCCGGCAAGATCGCGAAACTGGCCGCGTTGCCCGAGGACACTCGCCGCATGGCGGTCCGGCGCGAGTGCGCCAAGTCCGCCGCCGAGTTCGTGAAGCTGCAGTCCGCCCAGATGCAGCGGCTGCTGACCCTCGCGGACTACCCGAATCCGTACCTGACGATGGCGCCGGCCTACGAGAGGGCCGTGCTGGAGGTGTTCGCGGACCTAGTCGCGCAGGGCATCGTCTACCGCGATCTCAAGCCCGTGCACTGGTCCATCGCCAACCAGACGGCGCTCGCCGATGCGGAACTCGAATACATGGACCGGGAGGACACCTCGGTCTTCGTGAATTTTGACGCCGACGATCCCGCGGCGGTCGCGGCGGCCTTCGGCCTCAAGGCGATCGCCGGAAAGCCGTCTTTCATGATCTGGACGACGACCCCGTGGACGTTGCCCGCGAACCTCGCGGTGGCGGTGCACGGGCGGTTCGAGTACGCGCTGGCCCGCATTGGCGACAGGCCGTGCGTCGTGGCGAAGGAACTGCTCGCCGCCGTCGCCAAGGGGGCGGGCGAGGCCAACCCCCAGGTGCTGGGCACGGCGCGGGGCGAGGTGCTCGTCGGCCTGAAATACCGGCATCCCTTCTGTGATCGCGTGAGCCCGGTGGTCGTGGCCGACTACGTGACCCTCGAGGACGGCACCGGCCTCGTGCACACGGCGCCAGGCCACGGCGTCGAGGATTACATGACGGGTCTTCGCGAGGGGCTGGAGATCTACTGCCCCGTGCGCGACGACGGGACCTTCGATGACACCGCACCGGAATGGCTCCGCGGCCAGGTCGTTTGGGCCGCGAACGACCTCGTGGTGGAGCGCCTGCGCGACTCCGGCCATCTCGTGCACGCGCACAAGTTCACGCACAGCTACCCGCACGACTGGCGCGGCAAGACGCCGGTGATCTTCCGGGCGACCGAGCAGTGGTTCGTTTCGGTGGACCGGTCGCTGAAGGGCCACGGCAAGAGCCTGCGGCAGATGGCGATCGCGGCGGTGGAGGCCGACGTGCGCTTCGTGCCCGACTGGGGCCGCAATCGCTTGCGCGGCATGCTGGAGTCACGCCCCGATTGGTGCATCTCGCGGCAGCGGTCGTGGGGCCTGCCCATCCCGGCGTTCCATGTGCCGGGGGGCGGCGTGCTGCTGACCGCGGCGTCGGCCCGCGCCGTGGCGGCGGCCTTCGGCGAACGCGGTAGCGACGCGTGGTTCACCGAGCCGCCCGCGCGACTGTTGGAAAAGTATGACCCGGCGCGCGATCCCGATGCCCCCGAGGGCCTCGATATTGGGAAGCTGGAGAAGACCTATGACATCTTCGATGTCTGGTTTGAATCGGGATCGTCATGGAACGGCGTGATGCGCGCCCGCGGGGAGGGGTATCCGACCGACCTGTATCTCGAGGGTTCCGACCAGCACCGCGGATGGTTTCAGCTTTCGCTGTTGCCGGCTCTCGGCGCCACGGGCCAGCCGCCATTCCGGACGCTGCTGACCCACGGGTTCATGGTCGACAAGGACGGGCGCAAGATGAGCAAATCGCTCGGCAACACGCTCGAGGTCGATGAGTTGCTCAAGGATTTCGGTGCCGACATCTGCCGTTGGTGGGTCAGTTCCCTGGCGTTCGAGAACGACATCAAGGTGGATCGCCAGTTCTTTGAGCTGGCGGGCGAGTCGTACCGCAAGGTGCGGAACACGCTTCGATTCCTCCTCAGCAACCTCTACGATTTCGATCCCGCGAGCGATGCCGTCGATCTCGCATCGCTCCCGGCCACGTCCCTGGATCTCCACGCGCTGGAGCGCGCGGCGGGCGTCCAGCGGGAGGTGCTGTCGGCCTACGACGCGTTCGATTTCAGGCGCGCCCATCTGACGCTCTTCGATTTCTGCAACGAAACCCTCTCGGCGTTCTATTGCGCGTCGATGAAAGACCGGCTCTACTGCGACCGTCCCGATTCGCCGCGGCGGCGGGCGACGCAGACGGTCATGCGGCAGATCCTCGAATCCCTGCTTCGGCTCCTGGCCCCGATCCTTCCACACACCGCCGACGAGGCCTGGCGCGCCCTGCGCGGCGACCCCGATGCCTGCATCCATTTGGAGACCGCGAGGGATCTCCCCGCGGTGGCCACCGATCCGGATTGGCCGAAGGCCCTCGAGGCGCGCGATCGCGCCCTGAAAGCCATCGAAGCGGCCAAGGCACGAGGGATCGAAAACCGCCTCGATGCCGGGGTGATTATCCCGGATGGCGACGGCAGCCTGGGAAAGTTTGCGCCGGATTTTGCCGATATGCTCGGAGTCTCAAGGGCGACGTTCTCGCCTGGGGCGGGAGAGGTCGAAGTGCTGGACCTTCGGGGAGAGCCCCGCTGCGAGCGATCATGGAAACGCGACGGCACGGTGCGCCGACGCTCCGACGGGGGGGTGCTCAGCGACCGCGACGCCGAAGCGGTGGGGGTCTCCTGAAGAAGATTCCCCTTTCGCTCCCACGATAGTCCGTGCTTTGATGGGCTCAAGCGTACGGCGATTTTGGAGGGAGCCGCCCGCGGCAAGTGATGCGGACGTGAGCGATCTAGCGCCAGATTCCAGAAATGACATCGCCGGAGGCAGAGCGGCAACCGGCGGCTGCGGACCTCGCGTTGTCTTCGCTTGGCCCGATTTTGAGCCAGAGGACCTCTTTGCTGGCCTGACGGGCTCGCGCCTTGCGCTGGCCGAAACGCTCGCGGCACGGGGCGCGGAGGTGGTGATGGCCTGGGCCGGGCGGTCCGGCGGCGCCGGGGAGACGCGATTGCGGGAGTGGGTGGCGGGCCGTGGAACAGGTGCGATCACCGTCGAGGCGGTGCCGGTGGCGTGTCGCCTGAACCACCCGTGGCGGCTGCGGTGGGAACGGGCGTTCGATTTCCGCCAGTGGCTCCGCGCCTTTGCGCTGCGCCATCCTGTGGCGGTGGTCAACGTGCCGGACACCGGAGGGGTTGCCTATTATGCGCTCTTGGCCAAGCGGGGCGGGGTTGACTTCGAGGGCGTGCGATTCGTCGTCGAGGCGTCCGGGCCGCTGCGCCGCCTACGGGCGCTAGGCCATCTCGCGATCGATAACCTCCAGGACTTGTACCAGGATTTCCTCGAGCGGCGCTGCATCGAAATGGCCGACGCGCTGATCGCACCGGATCCAGTGATCCCGGATTGGCTGGCGAGCCATGGCTGGGCGATGCCCGCGCAAGTCGCCGTGGCCGAGCCCGTCAGTGATGCATCGGTTGCCGTGGCGCCGGCCGGGCGGGTGTCGCGCATCGTGTTCATTGCCCCCCTGAGCATGGGGGGCCAACTCCCTCGTGTCTGCAGGACCCTAGGCCAAGATTCGGTCAAGGATCGGCTCCGGGATGTTGAAATCGTATTCTGGGGACCATCGGAGGGAGTGCGCGACAAGGCGGCCATGGCGCATATCGAGGCGAGCGCTGCGAGTTGGCCGTTTCGTTGGCGGGTGGAAGGGGATCTCTCGGCGCGCGCGGCGGAACGACTTTTTGGCGACGGGGCGGGAGTGGCCATCTTCCCGACGGGGCGCTCGATGGGCTGGCTGCCATACCAGTGGTGCCGGGATTCGGGCGTGGCCTGCGTTGAACCTGTCGGGCTGGGCGCGCAATCCAGGCGCATGCACATGGATGCTGCCGATCTGAGAAGGCTCGAGGAGATCCCGGATCCCGAGGCCATCGGGCGAGCCCTTCACGCCGCCCTGGACGGCACGACGAACACCCAGGGGACGCCGCCATCGCCCGGCGGCGGACGGGTGGAGGCCCGCGTGAAGCTGATGCTGGAGCCCCCGACGCCCGCCCGCGCCCAGGCGATGTCAACGGCCGAGGCCCCGCTGGTTTCGGTCTGTATCGTGACGCGCAATCGCGCCCGGCTGCTGCCGCAGGCACTGGCGTCGATCGAGGCACAGGATTATCCGGCGATCGAGGTCGTGCTCGTGGATGACGGCAGCACCATGAAGGGGGCGCTGGCGATACTCGACGATCTCGAACCGCGGTTCCGCCAGAAAGGATGGAGGATGTTCCGTCAGGAGGAGCGCACCTTCCATGCGGCGGCGCGCAATCGCGCCGTGCGCGAGGCCCGCGGAGAGTGGGTCATGCTCTTCGATGACGACTGTGTTTCCGAGCCCCACCAGATCCGCACGATGCTCGCGTTCGCCACCAACATCGGCGCCGATATCGTGACCTGCCCGAGGCACGTCTTCATCGGCGATCACAGGCCTGCGACCGGGGACCGCTCCGGCTCTGTTTGGGTACCGCTTGGCGCGGTCCCGGCCGCCGGACTCTTTGAAAACTGCCTTGGGGACACCAATCTGCTGATAAGGCGCCGCGTTTTCCTCGAACTCGAGGGCCTGCGCACCGATTTCGGTGTGCCTTCCGCCGATCGGGAGTTTCTGATCCGGGCGGCCACGGCCGGCCTGTGAATGGAGGTCGTGCCGGAGGTCCTCTATCACTATCGGATCACCGGCGACTCTGTCTCTCGCGGTCTCACGCCGGAAACCGAGGCCCTCAGGGACCTGCGATACGCAAGGCCGTTTGTCGAAGCACTGCCGCCGGCGTTGGCGGACCTGCCCAGGATCGCGTCCGGCTGGGTGCACCGCTGTCGCCTCCTCGAGAAGGAGTTGTCCAAGAACAAGGCGCGGATCGCGAAACTCGAGGCGCGCCTGCGACGGGATGGGCGAAAGGGGTTGGAGATCCATATCCGTCTGACGGCGCAATCCCTGCGAGCCTGGTTTGCAAGGCTCATGACCTCGATCCGCAAGCGTTTGCCCCGGCGCGAATCGGATCGTCGACACTGATCGCCGCCTTGGCGTCGACCGCCCGCCCGATAGAGATTCCTGCTGTCGGGCAGGTTCCATCCGGCGGCTGCCGGACCACCGGGGAAAAGAATGGGACGTAGGAGCGCGCTTGCGCGCGACTCGAATCCCCTGCAAGCGGGCTCCTACGATCCGGTGTCTGGATTTTCGAGCCAGCGCCGCCCCCGGCGCGCAGACGCGCCGCATCATTTATGTGGAGACTTCTGATGGCGGGGCCGTTTTGGACTGCGGTGGCAGAGCGAAGCGGCGACACCGCTTTTGCCCCCGGCGGAGCCGAAGCTTATGGCCCCGGCTCGCGCTTCGTGCGCTGCCAAAGCGGTGGCACCGTCCGGCGGTTGCCGGGTTCTGCCACCGCAGTCCAAAACCCTCCGGGCCCGGATCCTGGGTCGGGGCACGAGCCGCGCCCGAGAACAGCGCCCGATGTTTCTGGTCAGGGCGTCAGGAAAATCGGATTCGCCCAGGCGGTGCGCCCCTCCGCATCGATGACCTCGAGGCGCACGTACTTCTCCCGACCCCGCAGCTTGTGGTGCGCCTCCGTCAACAACGATCCCTTCGGGGCGGTGAACCTCTCGCCATAACCGCGTCCTCCGTCCGCAGCGATCGTGATCGTCTTGGCGGCCGACGTGCGGACGTGGGCTTGGCCATCGGCGACCCAGAAGTCCAATATCTTCGGCCCACCGCCCGGACCGGAACACGCGTAGAATTCCCCCTTGCGCAGGGCCCCGAAGATCGCCTCCTCCGTGAGGGTGGCCGCCTTGACCATGAGAAACGCACAGGCGACATCCGTGGGCCGATGCTCGTTGAAGTGGCCGTGGCTGTCGTCATGCGCGAAACCCATCACGCGCCTGCCGCGGACCAGGAGGTCATCCCATTGCGCGAGCGAATGCCCTTTGCCGATTGAGAGGGCACATGACGCGTTGTAGATCTCGATCCCGAGAAAGCCATCGAGGCGCAGAAGCTCATTCACGGTCAGCCCCGACCAATAGGGGTGGGAGACCACCACCTCGCCCCCCTGCGCGCGGACCGCATCGAGAATCTCTTGCGGCCCACCATATGCCCTCGGATCGATCCGCTCCACCAGGTTGAATGCGACAAAATGGATCTCGCCACCGATCTCGGAGTGGCCAGCCGTGATCTCCTCCCCATCGATCAGCAGGAATGGTTTCGCAGAGATCGCTTTGGCCCGCGTGAGCCGGTTGTGATCCGAGAGGGCGAGGAAATCATATCCCGCCTCCTGATAGCGGGCGATCATCACCTCCGGTGCAAGATCCCCATCCGAGTTCGTGGTGTGCGTGTGCAGGTTGCCCTTGTACCAATTGCCGGGAGCCTGCCAGAAGCGTTCAGCCTCGGTCGTGCCTGCGGCGATCGAAAACGCGACAAGGGCTTTGTAAACGAATCCCGCAACGAACAAGGTCGAAAGTGTCCGGCGAACGAGGCGATCCTTTGTCATATCGCCCGAAGTGTAGTTACGCGGAGATGCAGAGTCTATTCATCATCTGGTTCGAGAATTCAAGACGTGGACCCGCTCTGCCTAAAGGCGGTACTTCAGGCGCGCTTCAATGATTCACGATAAGGCGTTTGTGACGGCTCCCGCGGCAAGCACGAGCCGCAAGGCGATCCAAAAGCCGCGCCGACTTCTTCTCTTGGTGGGCGTGCGGTTCATTTGGGGTTGGTTCTTGCGGCACCGGCAGCCCCGCCTTTGGGAATGGTGTAGGAGCACGCGATTCGGCGGTTCTTCCGGTTGGATGTCCCCTCTCCCGGCGGGCAGGAGAGGATATAATCCGCGGTGACTTTCTCGGGCGACACCGTGATCCTCATGTGGCCGGGGCTACCGAGGATCGTGCCCTCGACATACCCGTACTCCGCGGCGCTGCGCGGCGCCCTCCCGTCGCCGGGAAATCCTGGCTGTGGCACCTCTTGATAAATGATGCCGCCGAATTCCTGCTTGGCGAAAAGGTGATCGTGGCCGTGGAAGACGATGTTGACATGATTGCGCGCGAGCAATTCGTGGATGGGAAGCGGCCAGCCGGGGCGGTTCTGCTTGAAGCCGTCGCTGCCATCCCGATTCTTGCCTCCCCACTCGTAATAGGGGGCCGTCTCTGAGCCTCCGCGGCCCTCGGGGGTGATGCCGCCGACGAGGTGGTGAATGAAGACGAGGCGGAATTTCGCCCTGCTCTGTTCCAGGGTGCGCTTCAGCCATTGGTATTGCGCGAGACCCAGCGTGCGGTTCCAATTCTCGTCGGAATCGCGGCCGCCCGCACTGCTCGGCCAGAACGGGTCGAGCATCACGAAGAGGGCATCGCCCCATTCCCATGCGTAGTAGTTTTCCAAGAGGCCCGCGGTCTCGTGTTTGATCTCGTTGCCGGTGTAGAAACTGTCAGGGACCGGGTTGGAGAAATACTTCTTTCGCATCATGTTCGCCCAGACGCTCGCCTCCTCCTCGCGCCGCCGCTCACCCTTTTCGCCATCGTGGTTGCCGAGCACGAGGAAAACCGGCGCCGAGTGCCCGATGAGCCCAAAATAATACCGCTGCGCCAGATACTGTTGGGATGCGGCGGGCCGATCATCCCGATATTTGCCCGTCATGAACGTGTCGCCGAGATCGATGTGAAAATCCGGCGCGTCGGCCAAGGCGTTGGCGAGGGTGCGGGTGTAGACCGACGGTTCGGTGTTACTATCGAGGTGCGAGTCCGCTTGCACGGTGAAAGTGAACGTCGCGCCGGGCGGACGCTGGGTGTGGAAGGTGTGCTCAGGGCTTTTTTCAAATGTCGCCGATCCCTGCACACGCGAGCAGAACTGATAATAATAGCGGGTGTTCGGCTGGAGGGGGGCGACGGCCATTTCGGAGGGCTGGCCTGCCTTGAGGGCACACGTCGGCGTCTTTTGGGAGCACCGGCCGGGTTGCGTGCCGTAGGCGATGTAGCATTCGGCATTGGTGTAGGAGAGCACGCTGAGCGTGGTGGCGTTCTTCGTGGGCCGAGCGAGGACGAGATCGTAAGGATGAGGCGGCACCTCGGTCCGGAATCCCCCTTGGGGACCGCCGCGATGCCCTTCGTGACCGCGCCCACCCCTGCCAGTGCCGCGCGGCCGCTGTTCCTTGCCAGAGCCATCCTGCGGCGCGCAGACGACCGGGATGGCGATACCCAGGAATATCCATGCCGTGAAGGCAGCAATGGTGGTGCGGATCATATCATCGGCCTGCGCTCGATGCCGGATTCCGGTCGGCTGTAGGGCGCCTGTGTCAGGCACCCCCCGGCACCCACTGCCGTCTCGCAGAAACGGCCTACATTTTTCGAGTCAGCCCCGCCGCTGGCGTCCAGAGGCGCCGCATCATTCATGGGGAAACTGGACACCCACTGCCGCCTGACACAGGCGGCCCACAAGATTTGTAGGGCGTCTCTGCGAGACGCCAAACACGGGCGAAGTTTCAGGTCAGTGCTCACGGTGCCTCGGTGGGGTTATCGCGGCGATTGCCACCTTTTCCCTTGCCGCCCCTATCACCCTTCTTGCCTTTGACACGCTGTTCTTGGCTCGGCGGTTTGCTGGGGTCGTAGTCGGGATTGGGTGTCGGCAATTGTGCATCGAGGGCCTTGAGGTACTCGGCGAGACGCCGGTCTAGCTCGTCAACCTTTTGGGGCATCTGTTTCGCCAGATCCTCTCGTTCAGCTATGTCCTTCGACAGATCGAGGAGCATGCGTTCGCCGGTCTCGTAGAAGCGGATCAATTTGTAGTTGCCGAACAGCAGGGCCGAGGCCGGGCCGAGCGCGTCCTTGTCGTAGTGCGGGAAGTGGACGACGAATTCCTCGCGGGGTCTTTTCACGATGCCCGTGCCCCCGTTCATCAGCACCTGCGCGAAACTCCCGCCCTCGATGGCCTTCGGGAGCGACTCCTTTACACCGGCCAGTTCGGCGAATGTGGGAAACATGTCCGTCCCGGTCACGCGCACGTGCGAGCATGCGCCCGCCTTGACGCCCGGCCCGGAGACGATGAATGGCACGCGGATGCCGCCCTCCCAAACCGAACCCTTCCCGCCAGTCAGCGGCGCATTGCGGCCGGGCGAACCGTGGTCGGTCGTGAAGAAAACGTAGGTGCTGCCTTTGAGTCCGAGCCGATCCACGGCGTCAAGGATTTGTCCCAGGCTCTGGTCGGTAGAACTGATCTCCTCCTCCTGATTTCCCGGCCCTCGTTTTCGTCCGCCGCCCCCGCCCTTCCCCTCCTGGCTCGGATAGTGCGACATCTGGACGTAGAATGGCCGACGGGCTTTCATCTGCCTCCCCATGAAATCGATGCCGTGCTCGGTCATCGCGATCGCCTGTTTGGGATTTGGGTCAGCGACGTTCTCTGGACCGCCGTTGCCGGTCGGACCGTCGCTCTCGTCGAATCCATGCTCGGACGGATCTTCCCGGCCAACGTGCCATTTGCCGAAGTGGGCGGTGGCGTAGTCCGCCCGCTTGAGCAACTCGGCGATGGTCGTCTCCTCCATCGGCATCTCAAGGGACGCGCGCGGCGGGATGACCTTGATGTTCGCCCCCCCGTCGCCGCGCGCCCCCTCCGCGCCGACGAAGGTCATGTGCAACGACGCGGGGCTCCGGCCGGTGAAGAGGGCCGCGCGAGAGGGCGTGCAGCGCGGTGAGGCGGCGTAGCCGTCGGAAAATCGCATGCCAATGGCGGCGAGCCGCTCCACATTGGGCGTCTTGATTCTGGAACCTTTCGAGGCGGGATTGCGGTCGTCCATCTGCACGGAGCAGCTGGTCCAGCCTGCCCCCTCGCCGAGGATGACGACGAAGTTGGGGTGTTGATTCAACGCCGCAGACCGATCAGCGGAAACAGTCAACAGGGCCGCCGCGAGAAGACTTGGCCATCTGGTGATTTGTTTCATTTTGTTTTACGGTTTTGACTGTCGGCATTTCAACGTGCCCGGCGTCTGCATCTGCACGGAGTAGAGCGCCGGCCGGGTTGTGATGAAAAGGGTTCGGCCATCCTTGCCACCGAAACAGAGATTCGTCGGCTGCTCGGGCACCTCGATCGTCGCGATCCGTTTGCCGGTCGAATCGTAAACAAGCACGGCGTCCTCCGCGAGATAGACGTTGCCCTCGCTGTCCATGCACATGCCGTCGGCGCCCACGGGCGCGAAGAATCGCTTGTTCGAGAGCGCGCCATCGGGGCCGATGTCGTAGGCGTAGATCTTCCGTATGCCGTGGTCGCTGACATAAAGGGTCTTGCCATCGGGCGTGCCGATCAGGCCATTCGGCCGGACCATATCGTCGATGACGCGGACCACGCGCTTGCGGTCTGGGGCAAGGTAGTAGACACACTCCCCGTCCTGGACCGGGCGGGTGCCATAGGCCGGATCGGAAAAATAGATGCCGCCGGAGGGCGCGATCCAGAGATCGTTGGGTTTGTTGAAGCGCTTGCCGTTATACTCTCCGGCGAGCACAGTGACCTGGCCGCGGCCGTCGATCGAAACCAATCGACCGCGGTCGCCCTCGCAGGCGACGAGGTTTCCCTTGCCGTCGAAGAAGAGGCCGTTGGCGCCACCGGTATCCGTTCGGTAAGTGGAGAGCTTTCCGTCGATGGACCACTTGTACGTCTTGCTGGTCGCCAGATCGGAGAAGTACAGATTGCCAGCCGCGTCGGCGGCGGGGCCTTCGGCGAACTGGAATTCCCGCGCCAATTCCTTGGCCGTTGCTCCCGACGCCAGTGGGCTGTTCGCGGCGGCGCCTTGCTCAACGGGTCGTCGATCATCGCTGGGTGGCATGGGGTCGTCCCCGTCGGCGCGATCGCCATCTCTGGGGGGAGGACGATCACCGCCACGATCACCGCCACGGTCGCCGCCGCCTCCCTTTCCGCGACCCCCACCTTTTCCTTTCTTCTGGCCGCCTTGTCCGGGAGACGGACGGTCTTTCGCGCGGGGATCGGTCTGGCGCGGAAACGCGTCGGTTATAGTCCCAAGGGGTTTGAGATCCTTGCCCTTTAAGGCCGGGTGATCTGGCGAATAACGATAGGCGCGAAAGGCGCTGTTAACCATCGGCAGCACATCGGGCATCATTTTTACCGTGCCAAGCTCTTTCGTCACGGGGTTGATGTATTCCCAGACCAGTTTGCCGGCGCCTGTGACCTCGAAGAAGTGGCCTTCGGTGTCGGAACAAATCAGGGTGTTGCCATTAGGCAGACGTTGGCCGCTCGAACCAATCTGGCTGAAAAAGCCGTGATTATTGATAGACCGGTAACTCCACACCACATGCCTGGAGATTTGCCGGGGGGAGTTGTGCGTGTCGTGGTCGTACTCCTCGCGGACATAACCGGCGTCGGGCGGGTTGACATATTTGCCGGTATCGCGGCCGCTGGAGTCGAGAAATGGGTTAATCTCTATGATGGATGACTGGGGTGTCCTTTGGAAGAGATACTGGCCATTGTTAAACACCATGATGTGGCCGGCGCCGGGAAGTCCGGGCCTGATCCAGTGCGCGTCATGGGAACCGCCCATCTGCTTGTGGCCGGAAGTCGCGTTGTCCCAGTTTTCCAGCACCTTGGGCGGGTCGCCCTGGCCATAGCGGGCCGGATCGCCGAATCGGTAGAGAAAATCGCCCGCGGGCCCAGCGGCTTTGGCGATGCTGGTGTTCGCGTCACCGGGGACGAAGGTGCCGTCGTGATCGATGACGTACAGTTCGCCCTGCACGGAATTGATAACGATGTGCCCCGACTCGGCGTTGTAGTCCATGGAATTGCAGTGGAGCCAGTCCCGTTTCAACGGCCGTCCCGGCATGTTGATGTTGATCTTGTTCGGATAATCGGATGCGGTCTTCCCCTGTCCGGCGTAGTTGGCCTTCGACGGATCGATGTCCTGCACGACGTGGTCGAAGAACCACCATTCCCAGACGACGTTGCCCTTCATGTCCACTTCAACCACGGCGTCCATCTGTCCGCCCTCGTACGGACCCTTTTTGGGGTCTGCGCCGGCGGCGATGGCCTGCTCGTGCGAGATGGACTTGTTGGCGATGTACATCGTGGTCGGGGCCTTGAGCTTCTTGTTGAACGTCCTCACCCAGTCGTGGTGGGGCGCGTAGTCCTCGCGCTTCTCGGTATATTCCCAGACCTTGTTGCCATCCCAGTCCACCTCGACGAATCCCTGGAAGCCGCTGGGGTCATCCTTCGAGGCATCCAATAGATTGCCATTGTCGAGAAAGCGCGGGTTGGTGCCCTGGCGCCCCGTGTGGACCACCTGGCCGGACATGTCGATGAGGTAAGTGGTGCCGTGCGTGCCAAACAGCGTGTAGCCGTTGAAGGCGTTGGTGCTATCCCAGTAGAGTAGCTCCGTTGGGCCCTGCAGGCGCTCGTAGGCGATGGCCGAGGTCGCCATCAAGCAGCAACAAATCAGAAATAGTCTTGTGGTTTTCATAGTTTCGCCAGTCCTTCAGTTTCGTGGGGGACCGTCCATCCCTCCCTGCTCAAGGCCGCGCCTGTCACCACCGCCATCAACCTCCTCGCGCGTGAGGCGGCCATCGCGATCGCGGTCGGCCGCCTTCAGTGCCGCGGGGGCGTTGTCGATCTCCGCGGGGGAGAGGGAGCCATCACCGTCGGCGTCGAGGGTTCGCATGAGCGGCCCGCCGGGGCGGCGCTTGCGGCCATCTTTGCCGGGCTGGCTTGTGCCCGCGTCATCGATCTCAGAAACGACCAGTTTGCCGTCGCGGTCTTTGTCGAGGGTCGTGAGGGTCTTCGCGGCATCGGCCATCTCGGAGGCGTTCAGGGTGCCGTCCCCGTCGGCATCGATCGCGGTCGCGAGGGGGGATCGTCCGAAGCCTTGGCCGCCCCCGCGGCCTTGGCCTGTGCTGTTGCTGCCATCGCGGGGTGGGGGGTTTTCACCGCCGCTGCGCGACGCCTCCTCCGAGGGTAGGGTTGGCTGCATGTTCTGGCGGTCATCGCGGCCGCGACGGGAATCTTCTTCACGCGGGGGTGGCGCAGACCGGCGATCGTCTTCACCCGGCCACCTTTTCCATCGCCGGGTCCGCGTTCGTCACGTCCCCTCCCCTTGCCCCGACCGTCTTTCTGCTGGAAGCGCTCGCGGTCCTCGGGCGGGGCGTCTGCGGCATCGAGGCCGGTCTTGCCCTTCTGTGAGGCGGGCAACTCGATGACATCGCCCCGGCTGAGGTTCCGGCCCACGAGGCCGGGGTAATCGGGGGCGTAGCGGTGGACCTTGAAGACGGCGTTCCAGAGATGGCCCCTGACGTCTTTTCCAGGCACCTCGCCCTGGGCGAGGATGCCGCCCCGCACCATGGGGTTGACATATTGCCAGACGGTCTCGCCCGCGGCTGTGACCTCGAAGAGGTTTCCGATGACGCCTGCGCAGATCAGGGTGTTGCCGTTGGGCAGACGGTGCGCACCGGAGATCTCCGAGGAGAAGAAGTCCTCCCGATTCTTGGCCTCATAATGCCAGACGGGTTTCTCCGGGCCATATGCCTTTCCGGAGCGGATGATGTAACGGCCATTGGAGTCGGTGGGCGGCTCGATTTCCTCCACGCTCGAGTAACCGCGGTCGTAACCGTTGTTGAAGATCGTGATGTGGCCCGCGCCGGGGTAACCGTCGGGTATCCATTGTGCGTCATGCTGTTGGACGAGCTGTTTATCCGTGGCGGTGCCGCGTCCATATGCGGCGGGATTGCCCCAGCGGTAGATCAAATCGCCACCTTTGCCATGCTTGCCGCCGGAGTGGCCCCCGGCCTCCTTCGTGGTGGTGCTGTGGTCGAGGACCCAGATCTCGTTGCAGCCGCGGACACTCAGCATGATCTGGTCGAGCTTCGGGTTGTAACTGATGGAATTCATGTGATTCCAGAAGGCGGGGACCGCGCGCCCGTTGCAGTCCACGTCGATCCGTTCCGGGTGTTCGGACGGCTCGCCATAGTTCGGCTTGGATCGATCGTTGTTCTGGAGCAGGTGGTCCCAGGCGCGCCACTGCCAGACGATCTTGCCGCCCTTGGACCGCGTTGGCTGGACCTCGATGACGGAGTCCGGGAACAGCTGCCGGTCGCGCAGCATCTGCGGATTAAAACCCGCCTCGATGCACTCCTCGTAGGATTTCTTTTCCACGACGAGGAAAAGGATGTTGCCGTTCGGCATCGGGGCGACATCGTGGTGCGAGAGGTAGGTGTCGGAGGAGTAGTCAAACTCCCAGATGAGATTGCCGTCCCAGTCGAATTCCTCCAGCCGGCCGCCTTCGCCGCCGCTCGTGAAACCCTTGTTCTTCGTGAAACAGCAGTGGAGCAGATTGCCGTTGGGCTCCAGGTAGACGGACTGGCCCGGCTCGTACTGGCTCTTCCACGAGTGGACCGCGCGGCCCGCGTTGTCCATGAGATAGATCACCGTGTTGTGCTTCGGCGCGAAGAGCGTGTAGCCGTTGAAGGCTTTCTGGGTATTGAGGAAAAGCCCGACGGTCTGGCCGGGGTTGGGCGAGGTCGGGATCTTGTTCGCGTGCATGGTCGCGCCTCCGCCGCCGCCCTCTGGCCGACCCTGACCTCTTTCTTCTCGTCGGCCTTGGCCGTCCCCGTCGCGTCGGTCCTGGTTCCGCCCATCGCGTTGGTCACCCCGGCGATCATCGCCCTCGCCCGGCCGGCGGCGCTCCCCCCCACTTTCAGGGGGTGGCGGCGGGCGCTCGCCATCAGGCGGGGAGAGACGATTTTCCCGACCCTGCCGCTCGAAATCGCGGGGCGGACGGTCATCCGCCTGTCTGGGCTGGCCTTCCCCTTGGGCAGACGCGAGGCCTTCTCGCGTATAAGTCACATGCAGTTCCGCGCTGGCGAGGACGCGATCCTTCATGGCCGCGAGCAGGGTGTCGCGGTCAACCTCGGCGGGAGGAACCATGATCTGGGGGGGAGCCGAAAGCGCGTAGAGCGTGTACACGTAAATCTTGGCGCCGGGTCCTTTGGAATGCGGCGGGGCGTATTCCGTGCGGCTGTTGACGCTGTTATTTCCCAAGGTCCCGACCCCTTTCACATTCTTGGGGAGGCTTCTGACAGTCGGCGGAATGTTGTAGAGGGTCCAATACCACTTGGCTTCGCCGGCGGGGTCGATGTGGTGCATGATGAGCGCGTAGCTCTTGGTCCCCGCTGGCGCTCCACTCCACTGGAGGGGAAGCGTCGCGCTCTCGCCATCGCCGGTGAACTCCTTCGGCAGGGTTCCACCATCCGTCACTTCGGGGCTGGTCAAAGCGAAACCGGCCGCTTGCTCCTCGCGTCTCACCTTCGGGGATGCGGGTGCCGAGGTGGCGCGCGTTGACGTTGAGGAGGCGGATGGGAGGACGACGCGGAAGCCGACGTGATAATAGGGATGGTTCGGGTCCTGTGGGCCGCGGAAGTACGAGGGGTCACGATTTGAAACACGGCTGTGGCCGTACTCTCCATTGAACCAGTTGCCACCGCGCATCACGCGGTAGGGTTTTCCGTCGGGCATCGGGCTTCCGCGCTCGGGGCCGGGCGGATTTAGGGACGGACTGTTGCGGTAATAATTTCGTTCGTACCAGTCGTTGCACCACTGCCAGACATTGCCGACCATGTCGTAGAGGCCGTATCCATTTGCCCCGTCCTTGGTCTGATAGGTGTCCTGCGAGCCGGGCCAGCCGGAATCCGATTTGCGGTGGAGCTTGCCGTCATAGAAACCGACCGGAGTGGTCCAGGGCTGGGGGCCGCTCTCGTATGGGTCACCGGAATTTGGCCAGTTTGCCCGGGTGACATCGGGCTCATCGCCCCAGGGGAAGTTGTAGTAAGGATCGTGGTGTCCACCGCGCGCGGCGTATTCCCATTCGGCCTCGGTGGGGAGACGATAGCCGCCGGCAGCGAGGTCACAGGCCCAGCCATCGGCCTTGTAGCAAGGGCGTAAATGCGCCCACTCGCTGAGCCAATTGCAGAAGGCCGCCGCCCCATGCCACCGCACGCAGACCATCGGATGGTCTTCCTTGCCATCGAGGACGGCGAATCTCTTGCCGTCCCAATCGATCCGGCTGTGGGGGGAGGCGGCGCGCGTCTCGCATAGAATGTCCTGACCGCCAGCGAGGTAGACGTTCCCATCCCGCACCTCGACCGCGCGCTTCGCCAAGGAGGCATTGAGAAACTCGCAGTACTCGCGGGTGGTCACGTCATAGACGCCCATCTGGAAGGTCCCCAGTCGGACCTTGTGGAGCGGTATCTCGTCGCTCCCGTGCTTGGGATCGACGAACCCATGATGGTCGCCCATCTCGAATTCCCCCGCCGGGATCGCCGCCATCTTCGGAGCGCCACCCGCGGCCAGCGCGGGAAGGAGCGCCATCGCGCATATCCAATGTCCACGTGTCATCGCCGTTCTCCTGTACGTCCCCATCGCCGGGGCTCTGTTGCCTCTCTGATAACGTTTAACCAGAGGGAGATGACCGGCAGATGACGCAAAGATTACGGCGTTGTCATGTTGGGCGGACGAACCGCAAAAGCCGGAAACCCGGCACCCGTTCAAATGGGTGCCCGTCGAAAAACCGCGATGGTGACACCGTATCGCGGCTGACTCGAGAATTCAGACACCGAATCGTAGGAGCCTGCTTGCAGGCGAATCGAATCGCGCGCAAGCGCGCTCCTACGTCCCATTATCTGACCCGCCGCCGGCGCGCGGGCGCGGCGTGAAGTTTCAGTCGCGCAGCTCAGCCAAGGCCACCCGCAGCACCTCCACGGCCTCCTTTTGGCGCGAGACGACCACGTAAAGGTGGTCACCGTGGACGATGCTGTGCGGATAGCCGTATTCGCCGCCCTTGGATTGCCCGGATCGGCGCGCCTCGTAGTGGGTGTCGCCCAAGATGTAGTGCCGGTCAAACCGGGTCCCATCGCGCGAAAGTGACAAAACCAAAGGCGTACGCGCGCGGCCAACCGGGTTCCCAACGTAATAGAAACGCCCGTCGGGCAGACGGCCGAAGTGGAACTTGGCGTTGGTGTCGCTGAAATCTGTCTCACCGGGTTTGGACCACGTCGCCCCGCTGTCCCGACTCTCGGTCAGCCAGAGGCGGTGGGCGTTCTGCTTGGCAGCGTTGCGAAGCAGCATGTGCAGCACGCCGTCGCCCGTCTGGTAGAAAGAGCCTTCGCAGAGCGCCGCCGGCCAACCCTGGTGCTTCGCGACCTCCCAAAATGACGCCGGGTCGTCCTTGATCGTGGCGGCCATGTCATCCGGGTAGATGCCGGTCATGCGCCAGCCGGCGAGACCGGTCGGATCGTCCGTGTAGGGGAACGAAATGTTTCCTGAGATGATGAGTCGGCCCGAGGCGGTGCGCTGCGGGCCATGGTTGGGATTGATCGGGACGCCCATTTCGCGCACGGCGCTCCAGCGCTCCCCATCCACCGTGGTCACGGCCTGCAAATGTGTGGTCTCCTTGTGCGGCCCGTAATTGCCGAAGTATGCAACGAGCGTTTCCTCGGCCTGGTGAAACCCGGAGGCGGTCAGCACGCGCTCGACGCCATCCGCATCCTTCACCGAATCCACCAGCGGGCGCGGGGTGGTCCAGTGTTCAAAATCCTCCGATGCGGCCACCAGCACCCGTTGGCCCGGCGCATCTTCGTCCTGACGACCATTTGACCAGATCGCGTAGAAGCGACCATTGAAGAACGTCAGGCTCTGATGATGCGAGTACGTCCATTCCGCCGTCGGCTGGTAGATAAACGCGCTCTCCACCCTCGGCCGCCTTATTCCGGGCAGCGAGACCGGCCGGTCGTTCTTCCATTCCACGCAATTGGTGATGGGATTGCGCGGCCCTCCCTCGGCGTGAAGTCCCAGGTGCGTCAGGGCGACGACAATCATCGCCGCAGTGATTTTCCGAATGTCGCCTGATTGCATGTGCTGGTATTTCCTCATAGGGGCATGGTCAATTCGTGCCACAGGTCGCGCATGGCGGCGCATTCGTCCCGTCCCGCCGGAAAGACGAGCGGCCGAAGAATGACTCGCGCGCCCGTCTCCCGGACCAGAGCCGCCAGGCGTCGCACGTAGACCTGCCAACCTTCTCCCGGCTCTGCCGCCATGCGGCTATAGAGCACGGTGCGGCTCTCGGCGCAACGCTCCAGCAGCCAGCGCGTGTCGTACATTTCCGGATTGCCGAGGTCGATGGCGCGCACGGCCTCCGATCGGCAGAGCTGTTCAAAGAAGTTCGTGTGTTTCCCGCAGAAATGCGCGAACGTGCCGCCGAACCGCGCTGCCGCCTTTTCGATGCTCGGAACGATCAGCCGCTCGATCATCGCGGGTGACAGCAGCGTGGCCGTGTCCTCCGCCATCCGCACCCCGGCGTTCGGAAAGAACACGCCCTGCGACGTGCCGTGGCCGTGAATCATGCTCGCCGCAGGTTCGCCCATCATGCATTTCACGTGACCCGTTGCTTTGAGATAAAGCTCGAGCGAAAGCGCCAGCAGTTCATCGATCCAGTCGGACTGCTCCGGGTCGGCGATGTCGCAGAAGAGGTCGTCGCCCCACAGCAGATGAGCGATGTCGAACACGCCCTGCGTATCGGGGTGATAGGGGGCGATGTCCTGGCAACCGGATGCGGCGTGGATCGCATAGAATTCCGCCGCGAGCCGCATTGTCTCACTCCGGCCGACCTCCATCGTACGAATGGCGCGGATGGCATCGCGCGTCAACGGTTCGCCCGGCCACGGCATGGCGTCGCCGGGCAGCTGGTAGTTCTGCCCGGCCATCGCGGGAACGAAAATCACCCCGAGATTGGGCCGCACGGTGAGGATGCCATCCGTCGGCCACCCCACGAGCGGCTCGGCCCGGCGCATCTCAGACTCCCACATCGCCCGCGGGTCGTGAAAGCGCGATGGGTAGTTGTTCAGGTCGTAGAGATCCTGTCTGGCTGCCGGAATCAAGATCAGGCTCGGCCCCTCCCCGCGCCAGAAGGCCCCGTGCGATTCCCTCTTGTGGGCGATGCCGTTCACTGCGCCTTTCCGGCCGAGGCGCCCGACGACGTCACCGGCGATCGCAGCGCCTTGCTGGTGATCAGGCCGATCCCCCGGCCCTGGTTGCCACAGGCACAATAGTAGAGATAGAAGGTCTCGGTCTTCGGCTGGTACACCAGCGAGATCTTATGCGCGTACTTCTTATCGAGGCCGCCCGGATGGCCGCCTGCTTTGTACAGCGGTTCCGGGTGCGCCGCCCAATGCGTCAGGTCCCGCGAGAACGCTACCATGATGTGGGCTCCGCCTCGCCCGACCCCGAAGTAGAACATGGTCCAGTGGTCTCCATCGCGGAAGACCTTTCCGTCCGAGCAGAACTTGCTGTCGTAACAGTCGGCGCGAACGCGGATGACTGGGTTGTTCGCGTGGCGCTTCCAGGCCAACAGGTTACTGGAAGTGGCGACGCCCATCTGCTCGATCCACTCCGGCATGCGCTTGGCATTATAGAAATTATAAAAGCGGCCCCCGTGCTCCACCAGCCACGGCTGGTAGATGCAGTCCCTCTCCCAGTCACCGCAATCCGAGTCGTGGACCGAGAGAATCGGCGCGTCCTTGGCCCGCCGCCAGACGAGGCCGTCATCACTGGTGGCAACGCCTTCGTAACCGGGGTCCACCTCATAGCCGCCCTGCTTGGCGTAGCAACCGTAGAGCGTCCAGAATCTGCCATCGCGTCGCTTCAGCACGCGCGGCGCCCGGATGTCATAAGAGTCGTAGAGGTAAGCGCCGATGACGCACCCGCCAAAATCAAACTCGTTGGACGCGCCAAAGCCCATCGCCAGGCGCGGGTTAGTCCAGCGAACGAGATCCGTGCTTTCGGCCACAAACGAGTTGTAGCCCCGCCCATTGAAGGCGATGAAGCTCATGAACCACTTGTCCGGCTCATCGGGCAGTTGATAGACGCACGGCACGTCCGTGTTGTGGAAATCCTCATGGCCCGGGATTCCCGGTTCCGCCGGGATCACGTGCTCCGGCCAGTAGTGCCACCCCCGATAGGGCGCGGACCATTCATCGAGCGTCGCGCGCCCGATGGGAGGCGTCGCCCCAGAACTGGTTTCCGTGTCCAGCGCCACGGCCGATGCCACGAGCAGGCAGAGCGATGTGCCGAAAAAAACGGACTTCATCAAGGTGGTTCCGTAAGCGGCAGGCACGCGGGTCGAAAGAATCCCTTGGTGCGCGTTCACTTTTCCCCGACGGGTAAACGGAGGCGAAACGTCGTGGTGCCATCGGGCGAGGGAGCATCAAGAACGAGGGTGCCGCCGTGCGCGAGGACGATTTCTCGGGCGAGGCTGAGGCCGAGGCCGGCGCCATTCGTCGGTCGAGCCTTGGCGTTGGCACCGCGATAGAATCGCTGAAATACCGACTCGCGGTCCGCGGGCGGGACGGGATCGCCAGTATTGGTCAGGACGAGTTCGGCAAAGCCGTTGACTCGGGCGAACCGGCAGTCGATCCATCCGCCCTGCCGATTGTGTTTTACCGCGTTTGAGAGGAGGTTTTCGACCGCGCGGCGAAGCAATGTCGCGTCGGCTGAAACCGCGATGTCAGGTTCGATTTTTCGGTGGATTTCTATTTGCCGTGGTTCGGCGTGCAGCTCGGTATCCTCGAGGAGGGAGATGAGCATTTCACTGAATTGGATGGACTCACGATGAAGGGGTAACTTTCCCGCATCGGCCCGGGAGAGAAGGAGCAGACTGTCCAGAGTGCGCCGCTGTCGGACAACTTCATCCAGCAATTCGCTGAATGCCTGCTGCGATTCCGATCCGGCGGGGAATTTGGACAGGGCGCGCTCGATCGTGCCCTGCATGACCGCGAGCGGCGTTTTCAGTTCGTGCGAGGCGTCGGCGGTGAAGCGGTTGGCCTGGCGGAAACTGCGCTCGAGACGCTCCATCATCGCGTTGAAAGCACCTATGATCCGCCGGAATTCGGCATCCGCCCGCTCGATCTCGATGCGCTGGTCGAGGCCGCGGGCGGAGAGGGTCTCCATGCGGGCGCTGAGCGCGTCGATGGGTTGAAGCGCCCGGCGCGCAACGACGAGCGCGCCCAGGGCGATGACAATCAGGGCGCCGGGCAAGGCCGCCCCGAACGCCACACCCAGCGCGCGAAGGTCCGTTTCCATGGGGCGCAGGTCGGCGCCGAGCACGACGAGGACCTCATCGTTGCCAAAGGCGGCGATCCGGGCGCGCGCGCTGGCGTTGCGCACAAATTGAAACCGGGGCTCACATTGCAGGCGAGGCGGGGGTTGTTTTCCGTCGTCGCGCGGGCGCATGTCCTGGACCACCGGCTGGGGATCCATCAGGCGATCGCCGGGCCGATACGCGCGAGGGTCGAGGGCGGTCGGCCAATTGGCATCTTTGTACAGCACGCTCCCGGGGCGGGTGATCAGGCACAAGAAGCGGTGCGCGGCCCTTTCTTCGCCGATGCGGTCGGTGAGTGAAAGCCGGATCTGGGCGCCGCTCACGTTGCGTCCGGCGCGTCCCGCCACCCGACAACCAAAATCCAGCAGTTCCTGATCCAGCATGCGGAGGCGGTCCTGATACAGGATCCAACCCGAGACCGCGCCGAATGCGAGCAGCACGAGTCCGGATGTCGCCACCGAGATGGCCGCGAGGCGGAATCGGAAGGAGCGCGTCGGCTTCATGACGGATCACCCGGTTTCCGGATGCGATAGCCGACGCCACGGATCGTCTCAATCAGTTTAACCTGTGCGCCCTCGTCAACCTTCTTCCTGATCCTGGCAATCGCGACGTCCACGACATTGGTCCCGGTGTCGAAGTGCGTGTCCCAAACGTGCTCGTTGATCTGCGTGCGCGTATAGACGCGGCCGGGCGAACGCATAAGGTAGGCGAGGAGGTCGAATTCCCTGGCGGTCAATTCGATCTTGGATCCGCCACGTCGCACCTCGCGCGTGATGAGGTCAAGGGTCAAATCGGCAACCTTCAGTTGGCTGGGGGGTGTGCCCGAAGCCCGGCGGAGCAGGGCGTTGAGGCGGGCGGCGAGTTCCTCGACGAAGAACGGTTTCGCCAGATAATCGTCCGCTCCAAGGTTAAGCCCCTCCACCCGCTCCTCCAGGCCATCGCGCGCCGTGAGCAGGATGACGGGTGTCGCGATGCGGCGCCCTCGCAATTCCCGGAGGACGCTGAGTCCGTCGCGGCCGGGTAGCATGATGTCGAGCACCATCGCGTCATAGGGTTCGCGGCATGCGCGCTCGAATCCGTCTTCGCCGGTGCGACAAACGTCCACGCGGAAGCCGTGCTCCTCCAGACCCCTCCGGATAAACTCGGCGATCTTCTGCTGATCTTCGACAACGAGGATCCTCACGGTGGCGCGCCTCGCGTTCCAGCCTATCGATCGATCGCTTGAAAGCCAGCTTTGCCGAGGATGTATTCCGATTTGGTGCCCTGCGAGGCTGGCACCACCGTTGCGGAGAATTTAGCCGGGCCACGCGTCCCGAGCCTTGATCGGCCAACGCGATTCGGATGGAATAGGAGTATCTCTGTGAGCCGAACCAGCCACCTCCTCGTTCTCAGCTTCGCCAACGTTGAGCGCGATGAAAACCTCTACACGAGCTGCAGGCACGGGCAGGAGGGCTGCGCGCTCCCGATCATTTCCCTGCCAACGCTCGCGATCCATTAGGAGGAAAAGAGAAATGGTACCGATACCTACGACCTGTCGGGCGGCGCTCATCGCTGCACTTTGCACATCAATGGCCGGCGCCGCGGTCGAGATCCTGCCCACAGGCGGCCGCAATATCTATCGGCTGGTCTCCGCGGAATTGGATGGCCCATCCGACGCGAGGGAGATCGTTGGCTCAGCCTACGACAATCGCGTGTGCGCGTTCGGCGCCCGCGGCAATCACCTCTGGGATGCGCCGACCGGCGGGTTCGTTTTCGACCTGGCGGCGGGCGATCTCGATGGTGATCGCAGGGACGAGATCCTCGCCGCATGCGCGGACGGATTCGCGTACGCCTTCGGCGCCGACGGAAAACTCCGTTGGAAATATGACCTGGGCGCGCCCGTGTGGCAGGTGGCGACGGCGCGACTCGATGGCAAGACGCCCATCGCCTTGGCCGGGGGAGTCAGCCGCCGGGTGGTTGCGCTCACGGCGGATGGCAGGGCCCTCGGCGACGCGCGCGCGGGCGCGGTCAATGGCGTGGTTCGTTTGCTCCGCGCGGGCGACTTCGATGGCGATGGTGCGGACGAAGTCGCGGTCCTGCCCGTGCGCGGCCAAGCACAAGACCTTGTTTTCTTCAAGGGCCCCCAACTCGCCCAGCTCAAGGAGCGGATAACATTTGAAAAAGTCCCGTGGGACTCCTCGTCGGCAGCGGCCAAGAAGTCGGGAGCGGACTTCCGCAAGGGCAAGCAGACTTGGACGGCCAAGAGCCTGCTGGCGGCGAACGGCACGGCCGCCGATTTCGATGGCGATGGGGCGAGCGAACTCGTCTATAACCCCGGGGCTTACGCGCTCAAGGGCGGTCTGCGGCAGATCGTCGCCTTGCCCGAGGCCTTCAAGGCGGCGAGCTATGACCAGTTCTACCGCATGCGGCTCGTCGCGGCCGGGGATCTGACTGACGATCCCGGCGCTGAGATCGTGCTGCTCGAGGGACCCGAGATTCGGATCTACGGCAGCGGCGGCAAGCAGCTCGCTGCCGCGAACGCTCCCTTCGGTTTCACAGACGTGATCTACGTGCCCGGCTCACCCCATGGCCACGTGCTCCTGGGCTCGAGCCCCAATGGCGACGACAACCTCTATCGCCTCACGTTCGAACGGGGCTGGGAGAAAGAGATCGCCGCCCTGCAACGCCGGGGGCTCATGGCTGGCATTGGCACGAACCTCGTGCAGCTGGCGGAAGCGATGGGCAAGTGGCGCGGCGCGCCAATGACGGGCGCGCCGGGGCCCTATGACGTCGTGGTCAATCATCACCTCTGGAGCGGACCGGATCCGGCGAAGTGCGAGCCATGGATCGCCGAGGTCCGTCAGTACGAGAAGGAATTCCCCTATCCCAACCTGCGCTTCTCGACGTGTTTCTGGCCCGGGGAGGACGCGCCCCTGCTCCGGCCCGACGGCAAGCCATGGGAGCGCGACAGGCGCCTTGCGCACGATCTGTCGCGCGCGGACATCGTGGCCGCGGCGAGGCGCTTCGAGTCCGCCCAATGCCACTTCTGGGTTCAGGTCGGTCACGGCTGCGCCCCACATTGCGAGGTCGCCACCGTCGCCGCCATCCTCGATGTGGCGCCCAAGACCTGCCTCGGCTTTATCAGTGCCGAGGACGAGCAACTCGACGGCGTTCCTTACTACATCGAGCACCACATCCGGCCCATCCTCAACCTCTGCCTCAAGCACAAGAAGCGGTTCATTCCGCGCAACAAAGACGTCTGGTGGCTCCACTGGCCCGCAGACCCGCAGGTGAAGAGATTAATGTTCGACGGGCGATATCGCTCCGTGATCCTGCCGGGCGTCGAGGATAGCAACTCGAGAACGACGGACGCCCAGCTCGCCGCACGCGTCGGCCTCTGGCTCGACGGGCAGGTGGACGACTGGTGCAGCAGGGTCTCCGCCGATTGGTTCTGCGTCAGCCGCGCGTGGGAGTGGGAATACGTCATGACCGGCCATCCGCACCTGCGCTATCTCACATCGCAGGCGGCCCTCGGCGCACGCGTGTTCATGCTCTTGAGCGGCGAGCGCGGTCGCGGCACTGGCGAGTGGACCCGCGTCGGCCAGGAGGGCGCCTCGAATTTCCTTCATCTTATCGGCAAGGGCATACTCGCCCCGCCGCGCCGCGAGCAGCTCCGGGCCATCTCGCCCTTGGCGCTTGTCATGGAGGGGCCCACGAAGCGTTTCGAAGAGCACGGCGCGAACGGGCATCATCCGGAGCGCTGGGGCGACGACGGTACAGATAGCGAGCCATGGGCCTTCGACCGCCTCGATTGCTACTGGGCCATGGCCCCGCTGCCTCAGACGGACATCTCCACGCTGCTCTGGGGGCGCTCGCGCCGCACATCCGAGAATCTCACCATCACCGCGCCGCACGGTTTTGTCTGCCTCGTTCCCGGAGGAAAACCGTTAACCCCCGGCCGCTGGACTTCCCTCTGGACCACCGACGGCGACCGGCTCACCAAAGACGGCAAGACTTACACCCTCCCCGACGCGCGCGCAGCCATCGCGGCCGAACTCACCGAAGGCGCGCATACCCTCCCATTTCGCGTCGATGGCCACGTCTTTCATCAAGTCATCGAGAACTCCCCCGACCGCTTCACCATCGCCCTGATCGATCCCGGCTGGCTCGACCCGGCCGACCGCGATGCGAAGATCATCCCCAACCGCGCCGGCAATTGGCGCGTCATCGATCGGCTCACCGGCGAGAAACTCGGAGACCTCCGCCAGCCTCTCGCCCTCAGGATCCCGGCAGGCGTCTTCCGATTGCTCGATATCCAGCCCGAATGAATCTTTCATGATGGCTTCGTTGCGACCTCCAATCGGCCCCGCTGGATAGTGGCCCCCCGGCCGATGCGCAGCGCGCCCTCCTTTCCTGCTCGACGGCGTCGAAAGTTCAATGCAAATTGACATTTAATGCCCCTATCGAGCCCAGGGTACACCCCCAGAAAGGGAGGGACTCACGCCATGAGAAAACACGCATCCATTGTTCTGTCCGCGGCGCTTCTGTTGGCCGCGGCATCCGCGAACTCGGCCGAGGAAGGGTTTGTCCCGATCTTCAACGGCAAAGACCTGACGGGCTGGCAGGGCATCGGCGGTGACACCAGCAGCTACTACGCGGAGGATGGCCAGCTCATCTGCAAGGACACCGGCAAGGTCCACATCTTCACCGTGGGGGAATACACAAACTTCATCCTGCGGCTTGAGATCAAACTGGACCCGGGCGGCAACAACGGCGTCGGCGTCCGCACAAAGGTCAGCAAGCAACCGCACATCGAAGGCAACGAGATCCAGGTGCTCGACGACCCCTATTACGACCGCGGCATCCCGCGCGAGGGGAAAGACCCCAAGGAGTGGGTGCCGCTCAAGGATTACCAGCACCATGGTTCGATCTATGGCGTTGTGCCCGCCATCCCCGGCCACCTCAAACCGGCGGGCGAGTGGAATCAGGAGGAGATCGCCTGCGAGGGTCGGCATCTCAAGGTCACGCTCAACGGCACGGTCATCGTCGATGCCGACCTCGATAAGGTGAAACCCATCGACCACCTCGAGCACCCGGGCCTGTACTACGTCGGGGGCCACATCGGCTTGCACGCCCATGGCAATTATGGGGCGAAGGTCTACTTCCGAAACCTCCGGGTCAAGGAGTTGAAATAGTCAGGCGCCCCCCGGCAGGGCACCGAGGGTGGGGAAAGCGCCGGATGTCGGCGTCATTCCCGAAATCTCGCAGTGAGGGCCCGCATCAGCCGGGAGGGACGCCGCAAAGGAAGGCGAACACCATGTGCCGCCCAATCGGTGCCGTCCCCCGACAGGCTCAGGACCAAAGGGAATGGGGCCTGTGCTGACATACCGCATCGCGACCGCCCCCAAGCCGTGGCTAACCCGGATATTTCACAGCCTGCCGGCTGTGAAATTCCGGGCTCTGGGAAAACCGCGCCATGAAAGCCATTTATTGGGAAAGGTCAGGCAAAGACTGGGTTTTTTCGCGGTTGCAGAGCGTGTTTCGCGAACCGGGCGCCCCAGACCCTCCAAAGTCGCGTCTTTCGGAGCGCGGTTTTCCTTTGAGCCTGCA
>JAKQKQ010000034.1 GCA_029560585.1 Verrucomicrobiota bacterium
GATTGAAACGATCTCCGCCGTGATAGGCCCGATGGGGTTCCAGTCGCGCCCCGCGCGGGCGCGTGGATTGAAACAGCATCGCTACCCTGTACCTCATCCTCGACAAGCGGTCGCGCCCCGCGCGGGCGCGTGGATTGAAACACAGCTTCCCTCATCCGGCCTGCTGCTTTGATGAGTCGCGCCCCGCGCGGGCGCGTGGATTGAAACGATGACGGAGAAGTCAGGGCGGCCCGGTCCCGGATGTCGCGCCCCGCGCGGGCGCGTGGATTGAAACTCCGCATCAAGGGCGCCCCGGTCGTGGAGATCGAAGTCGCGCCCCGCGCGGGCGCGTGGATTGAAACTGCCCGATGGGCGGTTAAGGGTTAGCTTCCGGTGTCGCGCCCCGCGCGGGCGCGTGGATTGAAACGATGAGATAATGGAGGGCTTTGACCTCTACGGCGTCGCGCCCCGCGCGGGCGCGTGGATTGAAACTTAGACATCACGGCAAAGGAGGCGGCGTAAATGGAGTCGCGCCCCGCGCGGGCGCGTGGATTGAAACATGAACGGTTCCAGAAATTAGGGCGGCTGGACTCGTCGCGCCCCGCGCGGGCGCGTGGATTGAAACGGCACCGGCGCGGGCACCTTCTGCCAGGGCAACGTCGCGCCCCGTGCGGGCGCGTGGATTGAAACAGGCCGGTTTCGACAAAGGCGTCCGCTTCACCCTGTCGCGCCCCGTGCGGGCGCGTGGATTGAAACCTATTCCCAACAATGAACCTGATGCCGTTCCGAGTCGCGCCCCGTGCGGGCGCGTGGATTGAAACCTCCCGTTTAAGTTTTCGGTAATGATCAGGTCTGCGTCGCGCCCCGTGCGGGCGCGTGGATTGAAACAGGCCATTGGGGTTCGATTTCTTCTGGCAGCAAACGTCGCGCCCCGTGCGGGCGCGTGGATTGAAACGCTACAACCCCATGACCCTCGACGAGCTGCACGTTGTCGCGCCCCGTGCGGGCGCGTGGATTTAAACATTTGAAATATACGGTGCGAACTGCACGGGAAAGTCAACGACTGGCCCTATTTGCTCTGAAAACCGCCTTTCGGTGTCTGAGCCGTGCCCTCACCGAGAATGGTCATCTGCTTTACATCGATCTCCGTGCGGCCTATTAATTCCTTATCGACCTCCCCTGAAATTTCTATTTTTGTTTTGGGAGTAATGGGCGTGTCATAGGGGAAGTTCTTGTCGTCAATCTCCACGGTGATCTGGCCGGTACCGTCGGTGAACAAATATTTCTCGTGCCCCACTTTTTGGGTTATCCGTCCACGGAGCGTTACCCATGCATCATCAGGAGTGTTTCTCAAGACATCTTTTACTGTTGTACAGCCGCCTCCCCCTGTTCCGGGGCCGGTAAACTGTGCGGATACGGGCGTTGAAAAAATCGCCAATGCAACAGCAACCATCAGATAGCGAAAGCACATATAACACCTCCTTATGTTATTAATGTATAGAGTTTATACCGACGTTCAACGAAACCGCCGGAGCAACTCCTTCAGGTTGAAATGCTCATAGCCCCCGTACTGGGCGGGAAAATCATTTATGGCCAGCCACATGTCTCCGGTTTCCGGATACGCCACCAAACTCCACATGTTCCCCACGTGGGCCTTGAACTCACCGACGGGCGCCTCCGCCTGGTAGGTAAAATCGGGATACAGGGCGCAAATCGTGCAGAGGATATTGTTGGTCCAAGACGGGAAATAACGCGGTCGGTTCATTTTCGTGTAGGGGTCGTAGCAGTCGCCGAGGATCCGGACGGCGTTTTCCACGGTGATGTTTCCGTAATACTCATGGAGGAGTTCCCGGTACCGCTCGAAGCGGCTCGGCGCCTGGACGAAGAAATTATACGGCTCCCTCAGGCTCGTCTGCCATCTCTCGATGGTGCCGATATCCTTGAGATCGTTTACGGGCGCCTGGTCCGCCACCATGTTGTAGCCCGTATAGCCCATCCAGCCGGGGTAGCAGTTGGAATGATTGGTCTGCCACAAGGCCTTGACGCCCGGTTCGGGATAACGGACGCAGACCATTTTCGCCGATGTTTCCACAACGGCCGCGGTTTTCGCCCCGGCATCCGCCACGTGGTAGGCGATGCCCGCACAGCGGGGGGTAGCGGAAAATATTTCTATGGCGTCATCCAGGGAGGCCGCATGGGTCAACAGCAAGCGGGTGAACACGGCGATGCCGCAACCTGCCATGCTTTCTTGCCGCATGGAACTGAGCTGGGTCATCATTTCCAAGCCCCGCTCATTGACGCCGCCGTCAAGGCCGATCATGCCGGGGTAGGTCATGAAGGCGTGCCCGAATCCGCCCTCCGGATCGGCAACGACCATGATGCGCCGCTCCAACTGTTCCGGCATGTTGAAATTATCCTCGTTTTTGCCGAAAATCAGCCTGCCGTCTCCGCCCGCCCATTCATCCCAGGCGCAAAAGCTGCTGCATCCCCCACCCGGTGCGCCGGAACCGACGGCCGGACCGGCACCGGGATCACAGCAGCCCCGCCAATAACCCGGGTGTACGTAGAGGCACCACTGATCGTAGTTGGTGTTCCACAGCAGGATCTGTTCGCGGGTGACGTCGGCGCCCGCGTCCAGGGCGCCGTCGGCAATGCCCTGGATCTCCTCCCGGCATGACGCGGGCAAAAACGGCTCCGCCATCCGCTGACCCCGCCACAGCATGTCCATGGCCGCTTTCGTGGTGGTATCGGTCTGGGCGGCGATAAAGGCCGCCGTTCCCAGGAGTGTCCGGTTCACCATGAGGCTGATTTGATCGGCAAGCAGGTAGCCGTGCTGATATCCCATTTCATAGGGCGCCCCCTTGACATGCAGGATGTTGACGCC
>JAKQKQ010000041.1 GCA_029560585.1 Verrucomicrobiota bacterium
AGATCGACCACATCATGCTCTGGGAAGGGCAGTGACCGCTTGTGTTCTCATTTCGCTTCGTTTCCGGGATCGGGGTCGGTGGCGCTGGTCGCGGATCCCGTGCCTGACCACACGTGGGCGCCCGCACTCGGCTTGCCGCAGGCAGTGTCCTCGGGGGAAACATCACCGCGGGACTGATAGGGATGGGGGTTGCGCTTCTCTTTTCGATGAGCCTATTGCCAGTCGGTCTGAAGACGTGGCAGGGCCTGTTCCTGTTCGACCTCCGGCGGCCGATCCATACGATATTCGCATGGCGGGACGGCTTGAAACGGGGTTGGCGGCCCCCCGGATAAGGGTTGGGGAGGGGTCCGTTCGGCAGGGCGGCACCATGTTCCATTTGAATCGCACCTGCTCCAGGATGCTTGTCGTTTCCACTCTGTGGATGCTGTCTGCGGGGACCGACCCATCATTTGCCCAACAGTACAGCCAGACGGACATCGACAGCCGACACAGGGTGGCATACCCGGCCCAGCGGCTCCAACGCGACTGGCTGTACCAGGACCTCGGATCGCTCAAAGTCGAGAACGCTTTCACCGCCAGAGATTCCAACGCGGTGGAGAAGAAACTGATGGCGTCAGTGCTGAAGACGTTGAAATCCGTCAGTGCGGACCCTGGGATCGAGGAACTCGAAAAAGCATTCGAGAGGCTTTCTGACGCCGGGAGACCGGGGTCCGATCCCGCGTGGCCCGAGCTGTATTTCAACGCGTGCCGACTCCGCCGCTCCGCGCGACTAGCCCACGCTTTCCAGCGCCAGCCCCGAACGTTCATTTACGCGAAGCACTTCGTTTTCGGCGACGCCCAGGCCATGTTCGCGATGACCGACCACCTGTCCGACGCTGTCTTCCGCGAAACCGGACGCGATTACCGCATGGGCGCGCAACTCTGCAAAATGCGTGTGAACGAAGATGGCACCGTCTCCACGGAGGTCATCCTCGACTGCCCGGACGGCATCGTCCGCGACCCGTCTCTCTCCTATGACGGCAAGACGCTTGCATTTTCCATGCGCACGGCGGATCAGGATCACGGCGGCGACTTTCACCTCTACGTGATGGATCTTGAAAAGAAGGAACCGGTGCAGATCACGTTCGGCGAAGGGGTTGCCGACATGGAACCGGAGTGGCTCCCGAACGGCGATCTGGTCTTCACCTCCACGCGCTGCAATTTCTCCGCCCCCTGCTGGTGGTCGAGCGTCTGCAACCTCTACACGTGCGACTCGGAGGGCCGATTCATCCGGCGGCTTGGCGTGGATCACGGCCACACCGTTTTCCCGCACATGACGAACGACGGGCGGATCACCTACACGCGATGGGAGTACTCCGACCGCACGGCCGGCTATCTGCACTCTCTCTTCGTCATGAACGCCGACGGCACGGGTCAGACCGAATACTACGGGAACAATTCGCAGTTCCCTGCCGCCGTCCTGCACGCGCGGGCCGTCCCGAATTCAACGAAAATGATCGCAATCTCCGGCGCCCATCACATCGACCAGCGCGGCAAGCTCATCATGATCGACCGCACGATTGGCACCCAGGCCGGCGTTGGCGTCAAGTTGCTCGCACCGGAAAAGGACTATCCGTGCCTGGAAAGTCACGGCACGGGCGGTGCTGTCGTGCATGATACTGGCGGTGATCAGTGGCAGTACCCCTATGCGCTCGATGAAGACAACTACGTCGTCTGCTATTGCCCCGAAGGCGGACCGGTCCGGGGGCTCAAGGGGATCAACGCCAAGGGGACCGTCGGGGCACCGGCCTTTGGCATCTACTGGCAACATCGCCGGGGTGCCCGCGAATTGCTTGTTTACGATCCGACGATCTCATCCGGACAGCAAATCCCGCTTGCCCCACGCCCCGGGGCGTTCAACCGGATTTCTCAGGTCGACGAGCGCAAGAACACTGGCCTGTTCTACGTGCAGAACATTCATTTCGGCCCTGGACTCCAGGGCGTCAAGCCGGGGACCGTCAAAAGGCTGCGGGTCGTCGCGCTGGAGTTCCGCTCCAAAGGGACCGTCGCGCTCGGACTTCATCCGTGGGGCGGCCATCAGACCGCGCCCTGTGCCATCAACAACGGATCCTACGATGTGAAGCACGTGCTCGGCGAGGTCGACGTCGAAACCGACGGCAGTTGCTATTTCGAGTGCCCGTCCCGCGTCCCGGTCTATTTCCAGTTGCTCGACGCTCGTGGCCGCATGGTTCAGAACATGCGCAGTTGGACGATGGTCTTGCCGGGCGAGACCTTCGGCTGCCTCGGCTGTCACGAGGCCAAGAACAGCACGACGCCTGACCGCTTCTATACCGCCCAAGCGATGCGAAAGCCCCCGCAAACGTTGCGGTCGCCGCATGCGCCAGGTGACGAGCCTGTCCCGGAAAGGGTGCGCTTCCAGACAGATTCCCAGAAGCGGGCGATGGCCTACCTCGGTTCCAACGCGCCCCAGGGCATGGATGTGCCGATGGGATTCAGCTACACAAGGGAAATTCAACCGGTCTGGGACGCGCACTGTATCCAGTGCCACGCCGGCTCGAAAAATCCCGAGAAGGCGGACGTCCCGCTCAACCTCTTGGGGGACTACCGGCCCATCACCAACGGGGAAATCTACGGACGTGCCAAATGGCGTCTCACGCGCCGTCCCTACGGCAACGTGACGCAGGGCAACCCCGGTCGCAATTTCTCAGAATCCTACATCGCGCTGACCGATTTCGGTTACAACGCAAAAATCCCGGTGGATGGATCGGGCGGCAAAGCGGTCGCCGCCACCGACAAGGTCTATCTCTCGTATTTTGACGGCAAGCCGGAAAATGTCCCGAACCCCGACATGCTGGGTTATTGTGCGGACGAATACGCCGGCAAGGGAATCATCAACTGGCTCCATGTCTCCAGCGCCTGCGCGATGCTTCCGCCCTACAGTTACGGCTCCTGCTCCTCGCCGCTTATGAATTATTTGGAGCCCTCCCACTACGGCGTCCAGCTTGCCGACGAGGAAAAGAGCAAGGTCGCCTGCTGGATCGATCTGAATGTCCCGTACTGCGGTTCCTGGATGGAACTCAACTTCTGGGACAGGCTGAACCATGCGACGGACTCCGGCTTGACGCCATGGTACGTCTACCGCGACAAAATGAGGCAGATCTACCTCTACTTCGAGGCGAAACGGCTCCGCGCGGCGGAGCTCGAGACGGATGCCATCGCCAAGCTCATCGCTCACGCGGACACCGGCCGGGCCTTCACTCCCTCCGATTTTCCCGCATTCGACTTCGGAGGGAAGGCCAAACAGGCGACATTCGTCGCGGAGTACGACAACCTCCCGAACACCGTCCCGATATTCGGAGTGGCCGAAGGGCGCAACGCGCGCGGCGGCAGCCATGTGTCTGGCAATCCGGTCCGCAACCTTGCTCTCAACCCGGACGCCTACACCTACTGGCTGCGGAGTTATCCGCGTGTCACGGCCAACTCGCACTTCAAATACCTGCCGCGGTGCTCGCCCGTTTGTGCGATCGACGGGAAACGAAACGGCGGCGGATGGCGACCCAACCGCCGCACGGATCTCTGGCTCAATGTGGAGTTCGGCCGCGAGATCACGGCCGAGAAGGTTGTCCTGACTCTGGCCCCGCAAAATCCGCGTCGCACCTGGACATCCGCAACACTGGAATTTTCAAGCGGTGAAAGGCTCGACATCATACTCCGCTGCACAGCGGAACCGCAGACATTCACGTTCCCGGCCAAGTTCTGCTCGGCGGTAAGGCTGACGAATCTGAAACAGACCTTTCCTCTCACGGACAACGGCATCTCCGAATTCGAGGTCTGGGGAACCGACAACTGACTCGAAAAGATGTCGTATCGGTCGGGCAGCGAAGGGCTTGCGCCCTTCGGCGGCGGCCGAGCGACGACCGAAGCCGGAATGTCGTAGAATCGCCTCTGGCGATCGGCTTCGCTACATTTTCCTAGCCGGTGGTGCCGCCTTCGGGCGGCATGGGACCTGACCTGAAACTCGAAGCTGGATCGCCGGGTTCGGCCGGAAACCGGCATGACCGCGGCATGAGGCGCACCTTCGGTCAGAAACGAAAGGCGCGGTCGCTTTGTGGACTGTCGGCGCCGATGCGGAAGACCATCATTTCCCGCCGGGCCGGCTTGAGCGCGACCACGTCCACAAGCATCGTCTGGGTGCGGTCGACCGGCGTCACGTAATCGCCACGCTCCGGCAGATCCTTCGCCGAAATAGTCCCGTATCCTTGAGTGATGACGAAGTTGATGCCATTCGTGACAGCCTGATCGTTGAAATGACTGTCCCCGAACACACATCCGGCCAGTGTGGTCCCGCTGTTCTTGGCGAAATCCCACTGCACAGGGCCGGCCGCGCCCTTTGAGCCCGTTACAAAATCGGCCAGCATGGCCATGCAAAGGTTGCCATTCTTGATCGTTCCGGGCCTGCTCCCCTTCCATTTGCCGATTGTGGGATGGATGCATTTGTGCACCAGCATCACCACGCACGTGCCGGTCGGGACATTCAGGCCGGCGGCTAAAAAATGCATCTGCTCCGTCGAGAACCCGACTTCGCCGGCGTCGCTTGTGTTGAGGAAGAATGCGCGGCATTTCTTCCCGGGAACATCGTAATATCCATAATCCTCGTTCGGACCAGTCACCAGCGGGACCCCCTTCCGCTTGGTCATGCCGTTGAACATCACGCCGTACTCCTTCGCCGAGAGCCGGAGCTCGGAGAAGAACTCGCCGTAGGCACGGCCGCTGTCGTGGTTGCCCATGCAGAACAAGACGGGCAGAGAAAAGTTCTTGTAGAGGTTGCGCTGGGATTCCAGACGCAGTTGCGCGTCCTCCCGCCTCGAAGGCTTCCAGCGCGGGTCGCGGTCGAACCCGATGTCGCCGAGCTCTGCAAAAAAATCGGCCTTGAAGGCGACCGCGGCCCGCTGCGCGAACAGCACGTGGAACTTTGTATCGCGGAAATCCGGCGGCTGTGAAAACAGCGGGCGCGCCGCATGGATGTCGGTGATGACGGGAAAAACGACGGTATCATCCGCGCCGCTCCAGCGCTCGAAGCGCATCAGCGTCTCGTTGATCTGACGGTCCACCCAGGCGGGCACCGTGAATGCGGGTACCTGCGCCGACGGATCGCCGCTCCGCTCCACGCCACCGTCCGCGCATCCAATGCCGATGGCCAGGGCCACCAACCCCGCAAGGGCAAACAGAAACCCGCCACGGCAATCGCGTTCTCTCGACATCAGCCTCGCAAAGCCCCCATAATTCAAAATCTCTGGGCACGAATTATGAGTTCCCCGCAGGCAAAGACAAGGTCGCTGCCAAGTGACGAAAGGAATGTCATGGCCATTGGAGTGAAGCTCGGGCGGCGGAACATGTTCAGAGTTATGGGTTGGAGGTCTGAGGCGGGGAGGGCCGTCCCATGGATTGCGCTGATCGCGTTGGCCGTCACCAGCTTCGGGGCGGCACCTGGGGACGGCCCCGCGAAACCCTATGTCGTCCAGGATGCGAGCGGCTACAACTCGTGGCCGATGATTCAAGCCATCGGAGAGAAGCTCGTGTGTGTGTATAGTCGAGGTTCGGGTCACTCAATCGGCGAGGATGCCCGCGCCGTTTACGCGCGCACATGCGCCGACTACGGAAAGACATGGACGGCGGAAACGGTTGTCGCCAACACGCCGGGCTATGGCGAAGTCGCCGTGGGGAAGGGGCTGGACGCCACCGGTGCGATGTTGCTCTGGGTGCGCCGAATCGGGCGGGATTGGAACCACGACCTCTACCGCACCACCGATGGCGTGACGTTCGCGCGCGTGGCAACACCAAAGCTCGCCGTGAGACCCATCCAGATCACCGACATCTTCGCGGTTCCCACGGTCGGGCTCATGGCACTGTGGTTCGCAGGGGATTACCGTGACGACGGCCCGTGTCACTCATGGGGCACGTTGACCAGCAGTGACAATGGCGCAACCTGGACACAGACCCCCATGGAGTCCGGGCTAACCAAATCTCAGTGGCCGACCGAGCCCTCTGCCGTCCACCTCGGCAATGGCAGGATTTTGGCAATCGCACGGGTCGAGAAGGGCACGTCCCCGACGCAATTCCAATTCCAGATGGTCTCCACTGACTACGGTGCGACCTGGAAACGCGAGCAAACAAACATCGACGATATCCTGGCGTCAACACCGAGCCTCATCCTCGATGCCAAGACCGGTTTGCTCAGCAACTACTACTATCGGCGGGGCAGGGGTGTCCTCCTGCGTCGAGTCGTTGACCCGGACAACGTGTTCGGCAATCCGCTCCATTGGTCTGCCTCCGAGGTTGTCGCGTTGGGGAGCGACGTCACGTTCGATGCCGGCAATGTCAATGCCACGGCAATCAGGGACAGGCACTACGTCGCTTTCTATTCCGGCAAGGCGCCGGACACTTCGGTATTGGTATCCATTCTCCCATGAGACAATACATATTTGGATTGTTAACCCTGTTGTGCATGACGGCGCTCGTCGCGGGCATGCCGCCCGAGGCCGGGCAGATCAACTTTGATCGGCTCGATTGCCGTTGGACGTTCGGCAACCACGAATCGATCTCCATGTATCGGCGCATCGGTGGGCGTTCAACGGGCGGCATGGAGGGCAGCGCGCGCTGGCTCCAGGAATGGCACCATTGGTTCGATAGCGAAGCTTGCACCCGGACGATGCAGGAGCTTGGCCTCAACATGCTTCATTGCCGTTTTTACAAGGGACTGGGCTGGGAGTTTGAAAAAAAGGATTTTCCCAATGTGAAACAATTTGTGGCCAACTGCCACAAGCACGACATACGCGCGCTGGCCTACGTGCAGTTCGCGACACTCTATTACGAAGTGATGCAGAACGAGGTGCCCGACCTTGCCGACTGGGCGGCCGTTGACGAGAACGGCCGGAAGCGGACCTATGGGACAAGCTATTTCCGCTGGATGCCGTGCATTAACGCGCCGGGCTTCGAACCTTATCTGAAGAGGATGGTTGAGATCGCGCTCACGGAAGGCGGCTTTGACGGCATCATGTTTGATAACTGCTTCGCGCCCGCGTGCTATTGCCGGCGTTGCGCAGCGCTGTTCCGCGAATATCTCGCCGGGGAGCCCGATCCGGAATCGCGCTTCGGCATCCCGACCGTCGATCATGTGCTTCCCCCGCCGCCTCCCGCCAAGAATGCCTTTGGCGAGGTGCGCGATCCCATTTTTCAGCGATGGATCGAGTTTCGCTGCGGGCGGATGACGGCGTTGTTCCGGCGTTTGTACCTGGCGGGCAAGGCCTGCAAACCTTCGGCCATCATGACCGGCAATGTGGCAAACGTGCGCCGCGCCAACATGGCTTACAACACCGCCCTCAACGTGCCGGATCAACGGAGCAATTTCGACATTCTCATTTCGCAATCGGGCAACGAGCCGGGCATGGACGGGGACCACATCATCAATCGCGTGCGTGAGTTCAAGCTGGCCCAGGCGATGGACTCCCACATCCTTGCGTTGAGCGATGCCGACGCCGGCATCTCTTCGCGGGCGCAAGCCAAGTACGTGCTGGCGCTGGTCGAGGACGCCGTCTTCGGCGGCATTCCCACGGACCGGACCGTCATGAAACCGGACCCGCAGATGGTCTCGCGCGAATTGATCGAGGCACGAAAGCCGTTGCTTGCCCGCTTCAATGCCATGGTGCAATCCGGTCGCAAAGGCCTTCGGCGCCCCACCTACGCGCCCATCAAGGTCCTTTACTCGCGCGAGTCGGTCATGTTCTCGGAACAGTCCTATCGCGCGATCGTGGGGACCGAGGAGATCCTGCTGCGCAACCACCTTGCGTATGGCTTGCTGCTCACCGACGCGGGGCGCGATTTAACGATCCCCGACGACTGCGAGGTGCTGCTTGTCAGCGACCAGCGCTGTCTCTCGGACGGGCAGGTAGACGCCCTCTTGCGATTCACGAAGGGCGGCGGGCGGCTCCTTATCACGGGTGAATCGGGCCTGTATGACGAGCACTATGCCCGGCGAAAGACTGGGCCATTCGAACAGTTAAAGGGAAGCAAAGGAGCGGTGTGTCGGCCCGAGGTGGATGCACTGCCAAAGATCGATGGCGGCTGGACGATCAAGGTGGGCGCGCCAATTAATGGCGGTCGCCGCCTGCTCGCCGATCTGGCATCCATCTGGACGTCCGCGATTCGGATCACTGCGCCGCCCGTGGTCTTTGCCGAGATCAAACGCAGCCCGACCGGCGCGACCGTCCATCTAATAAACTACGCCTCCGAACCCGTTGCCGAAGGGGTCCGCCTGGAATTGGAAGAAACATGGCCGGCGATTGGATCGTGCACTTTTGCCGCGCCGATGGAGGGTCGGAGCCCGGCCCAGGTGTTGGTATCGGCCGCGGCGTCCGGGCGGCGGACCATCGCGCTTCCGGCCTTTGCTGACTACGCCGCCATCGAACTGCCTCAGCCCTGATGACACGGGCGAGGCCTGAGGCTGTCTCAAGACGCAGACCGTCCGCTTAAAGGTGGCCGATCGCCCGCGGCGATTGGTGCGGTGGCTCTGGTGCGACGGCCAAACGCTCACGCGTTCGGCTACGTCCGGGTAGGACCATCCGAAGGCGTTCGGCCCTTTCAAATATGAACAAACCATGCGTTCACGTCGCATCGGCTTTCCTCTTGAAGCACCCATCTTTGCACATCATCCTGAAGTGCATTTATGCGACTACTGTCTTACATGATGTGTGTTCTCCTTCTGTGGTCCGGATCTATCTCCGCCGACGACAAAACGGATGGCCTGTATTCAACAGCAAGGCTGGAATGTGTCGATTCTAACGGCGTGCGCCGCTCCCTCTCTGCCGGATTGAAGAAGCTTGAGGATGGGGCATGGCGTCTGACGCTTGGACAACAGCAGATGCGGGACACATCGTCGTCGGACTTCATAGAAGTCAAGATCCCCGCGTGCGAGGCGCAAGAAGGCGAGGACGGTTACTTTATCACGACCACCAGCGCCATCGGGACTTTCCGGCTCGACAATGGAAGATTCGAAAGCAGCCGGAATTATTACACCTTCTTCGGGATGAAAACTCCCCGCGCGACATGGGTGGCCATAGTCAAGGGCCTCAAGCAGGAGTTCGATTTTGTCGCCGAGGCCAAAGGTGGGAAATATGAGGTCTTCCCCCGCATTCAGCTCAAGCGCATGGGCTTCGGACCCTACGAGGACTTCATTGTAGATGTTTATCCGCTCCCACAGAAAGCCACCTACGCCGACATGGCTAAAAAATATAGGGCGTATCAGCTCGGGCGCGGCGAGGTGGTTCCCCTCAGGGAGCGTATAAAAGACAATCCGAAACTCGAGCGCATGACAAAATCTGTGCTCTGTCGCGCCGCCCACGGCAGCAAGCCGATTCCACAAAACAAAGACGGCAAGCGGATCGCGACAGACTATACGCTCGAAACAGAATTGCCCATGCGCCTTCACGCAACCTGCGCTCAGGTTACCGAATCCATCAGGCTGTTAAAATCCATGGGTTGCGACCACATAGACTTTCACGAGGTCGGGTGGAATATTCGGGGCCACGACGGCCGCTATCCGCAGCTTTTCCCCGTCGAGCCCGCGATAGGCGGCGAGGCCGCCCTGCGCCAGACAATCAAGACCGCGAAGGAACTCGGCTACAACATTTCGCCCCACGTCAACCATACCGACGCCTATCGGATCGCAGACTGTTGGAGCGAGGACGTCATCGCAAAAAATAAAGACGGCACCCTCATGGATGTTGGATGCTGGGCGGGCGGCAAGGCGTACACCCCGTGTCCCGAGGCGATATTCGACCGCTTCGTCAAGAACGACTATGATAAATTGAAGGGGCTTGGCTTCAACGGCCTGCACCACGTCGATGTGATTTCCGCCATTTCTCCTCGCGAGTGCCACGACCCGAGACACCCTCTCAACCGCCAGCAGTGGGGCGAGGCGTACTTGAAAATCATGAAATACGCCCATGACGTCTTTGGCGGATTCACCTCCGAATGCGGCTTTGACCACGTTGCAAAGCATCTCGACTTCGCCTTCTACATAAACCACAAGTCCCGTGTCGCGCCGATGCTCGACCGCTATATTCCCGTCTGGCAGATCGTCTATCATGGGATCATCGTGACCGGCCCCCCGATCTTCGAGGACACGGGATGGGGGCTCAAAAAATCTCCCGATTACGAGATCGGGCGGCTGCGCCAGGCGGAATTCGGTGGCAAGCCTGTATTCTACGGCGGCTGGACCGATCCGCTGAAAATCGAGAATCTGAAGAAGGTCAAGGCCGTGTATGACGAATATCAACCCATGAGCTACCTTCAGCTTGAATTCATGGAAGACCACAAAGAGCTGTCAGACGATGTTTATCTGACAGTCTATGGCGACGGCAGCGAGGTTGTGACAAACTATACGGACACTCCTTTTGAATACCGCGGCAAAAAGATCGCCGCGAAAGACTTCAGTCTGTATGGCTCCGGCTCGTGTGACAAGGCAAGAAACTAAGAGGGGATCTTGGCGCATGTCACAGTTAATCTCTTCCTCGGGCGGCTGTCCTCCCAACCTGCCGACCGGTGTGTCGAGCGAAGGGAGGTCCGCTCCGTCAAGCGACGGTTATGACCGTTTGAGCTGGCGCCAATTCATCGGGAGGGCGTCCGTGGCCTTCACGCGATGGCCTGGCGCGAAGGAAGACTGGCCGGAATTCGGCCGAACGCTCGGCGCGCGCGTTGCGTGAACCGTGGAGGGTCTGAACGCAAAGTGACGTCCCAATGACCGGCCTACCTCCGATCGACGGCGGCTGCGGATCGCGATCGGGTCGTAATACCAGACGGTGTGATACGAAACCAAGTTGAGGGGAGAATGACACTCACTCGAAAGTCGCCAGTCCGAATTCCAGGAAAATCGCGGACAAGAAGTGAGGAAAAGATATTCGGTATGTTGGGGCTGCTGCTGGTCTCTGGCGCGCTGGCCGCCGAGGAGGCGGTTGCGCGGCCGGCGTGGGCCGTGCGAGAGTACCGCGGCGCACCGGGATTATGGCGGGACGGCGAGCCGGTGACGCCGATGATTTTTTGGCAGTGGAAGCCGGAAAGATACGAGGTTGAACACTTCTCGGCCGCAGGGATCAACCTCTTCAGCTTCTTCGGGTCGTTCCAGCACTACGATCACCCGTACTGGAAGCCGGATGGGCGGGTCGAGCCCGAGTTTCAGGACGCCGAGATCCGCAAGCTGCTGTCGTATAACCCCCGCGCGTATGTGCTGCCGCGCCTGTTCGCGACCGCGCCCGAGTGGTGGATTAAGGCAAACCCAGGCGAGCAGTGTCGGTATTCCGGTGGGCAGACGGACAAGCCGCGGGAATCCTTCGCGTCTCGGAAGTGCCGCGAGGAATGCGGTCAAGCGTACCGCCGCGCCGTGCGACACCTGCTGCAAGCCGACTACGGCCGGCGGCTCATGGGCATTCACGTAACCAACGGTCCTTGGGGCGAGAACTTCCATTGGGACGCCTATTTCTCAAAGGCCAATCCGCCGGCGGCCTCCGACGTTTCGGAATCGATGCGTCAGCGGTTCGTTGCATATCTGCGCGGCAAGTACGGCAATGACGTCGCCCGACTGCGCGCGGCCTGGAAGGACCCGGCGCTGACGTTTGAAGCCGTACAGGTGCCCCGGGCGGAGCAGCGGCTCCGCACGACTGCCGGCGCATGGCGCGACCCGCATCAGTCGCGGGCGGTGATGGACTATTTCGAGTGCCACAACGAGGTGGCGGTGGAGATGGTCGACCACTACTGCCAGATCGTCAAAGAGGAGAGCGGGGGCACGCTGCCCACCGTGGCGTTCTTTGGCTACACGATGGACGAGAATTGGCCCATCGAGTGCGACCACAGAGGCATCAGCAAGCTGCTGCGCCTCGACAGCGTGGATATGCTGTCGGCGCCGCATACCTATTACCGGCGCGCGCTGGGTGGCGACGGCGAGATGCGCCAATACCTCGCCAGCGCCGCGCTGCACGGCAAGCTCTTCATCGACGAGGGCGACGACCAGACCTACCTCGAGAAGCGCAAGCCAAGGCCGGACCACCGCTGCCACGTGAACACCGTCGAGGAGACGCAGGCGCTGCTCTACCGCGAGTTCGGCAACACCGTTACGCACGGCGTGGGCCTCTGGTACATGGACCTCAACGGCGGCTGGTTCCGTGATCCGGCGCTGGTTGATACGGTCGGCCGCATGAAGAAATGGGCCGACGTCTCGATGCGCCACTCACGCAAGCGCAATGCGCAGGTCGCCGTGATCTCCGCACCGGAGAGCGAATTCTACCTCGGCTACCGGCGCACGCCAGAGAACGAAATCTCTTACGGGCTATACCACGACCAAATGGGCGAGTTCTACCGCACGGGCGCGCCGTTCGACTGGTATCTGATCGACGACTTGGAGGCGGTCCGTGACAAGGGCTACAAGGTCTTCGTCTTTCTGGACTGCTTCTATCTGACCGCGGGGCAGCTCAAGGCCGTCGAGTCGTTGAGGTCGAAGAATCGCACGCTGGTCTGGTTCTATGCGCCGGGATATGCCTCGCAGGAGGACCTGTCATTGGCGCGCATGGAGGCGCTGACGGGCTTCGCCCTCGAACCGGTGGAAGAGGGAATGCTGCGGGGAGAAGTGTGCGCGACGGGCGCCATGGTCGGCATCGCCAAGCGGCAGAAGAGCCTGTTCGTGGTGCGTCCGGGAGCGGGTGTTCGGGAGCTGGCGCGCGGGACGGACAATCTCAAAGAGAAGACGGTCTTGGCGCTGAAACAGAATCCCAAATGGACCTCGGTCTTCTCCTCCACTCCGGGATTGACCGCCGATCAGCTGAGAGATCTGTATCGGGAGGCGGGTGTCCATGTCTATACCGACTGCGGCGACGTGCTCTCGGCGAACGAGTCATGGCTGATGCTCCACACGAAAACGGCCGGACGGAAAAGCATAAGTTTGCCGAACAGAAGCAGGAAGATCACGGAGATCACGGCCGAAAAGATCGTCGCGGAAGACGCGAGCGCGTTTTCGATCGATCTGCCGAGTTACTGCACGGCCGTGTTCCTGCTTGAATAGAAAGACAATGATGAGACGAATGGTTTTGCTGGGCGCGCTTTTCTTAAGCACCGGACTCTCTGCGGCAGAAAACTTATTGATCAATGGGGATTTTGGAAAAGGGACGACGGGTTGGTGGTCCGGTATGTCCGCGAACATGAAAGCGGCCGGGGGCCGACAGGGCGTCGAAGAGGATCGCTGGGTTGCAGTCATTCCAGATACGGGGAAAAGCGAATCGGCCGGAGCCTTGGTTGGTCACAGTATAAACTTGGAGACGGGGAAGACCTACCGCCTGTCCTATACGCTGAATGTGGAGAAAGGCGGGACCATGCGTCATCTCTACCAGATGTCCCGAAAGCCCTATCACTCGTTGGGCCTGGCGGAGAATGTCCCCGTGAAACCCGGGACGACCGAAATCTGCGCCACCTTTGAGTGTTCTCGGTCGGCTGATGCTCCCGCGCACATCACTTTGAATCTGAGCAATCTCAAGGGGAAGGTTTCCATAGATAATGTCAGGCTGGAAGAGGCTGTCAGATTGCCTGTCTCCGCCTTGAACAAGCAGTGGACTGTGTTTGCGGATGTGACGGCTCCGGCTTCGTTCTCTGCCGTTCCGACCGTCTTGGCCGGGACAAATGGCGCCCCGATTTCCCCTGCGCGGGCCAGCCTCGACGAGACAGGGGTCATCGATGTGGCGAAGCTCAGTGGGGGCAGGTTCCGACCGCGCGCGCGGGCCCTGTTGTTTAACGAGTTTATGAGCCAGGCCCCGGGTGCAATGGAGATCGGTTTTTCGGCGAAGGGATGGATGGCGGTCCGCGTCAACGGCAAAGAAATCTTAAACACGCTCGAAGGCGGGAGCGTTTCCGGCAAGTTTACGCCGAACGATCATGTCGCTGAGCTTCCAGTCCAAGAGGGAAAGAACGTTCTTGCGGTTGAGGTTCTCGGCGGTGCCAACGGCTGGAGCTTGTTGTGCGGGACGCCGGTGCCGCCGGTCGCCTATGTCGCCAACGACGAGTGGAAGGCCGTTAACATGGACCGCGTCCAGGTGCAGGAGGGCAGTGCGCTGGATCTTTCGGCACTGGTCGATAAACCGGCGGGGAAGCAGGGGCGGGTGATAATCGGGGCGTGCGGAGAAATCGTTTTTGCCGACGCACCTGACCGGCCGGTGCGCATGCTGGGGTTCAACGGTTTTCCCAGCGACATCTGGAAGGAGTCTGATGGCGACGTGTTTCGCTCCAAGGTGAAGCTCTTCGCGGAGGCGGCGCGCCGTCAGGGTTATAGCCTATTTCGCGTTCATGGTCTGCTTGACCGCACGCTCTGTGAAGGCGCGACGGAGGATATGTCCATCCGGCCCGACAAGCTCGACCGCTGGGATTTTCTGCTATCGCAGCTGAAGCTCGAAGGGATCTATTGCCACCTGGTCATCTTTTCTTTTGGCCTGTACGAACGCAGTTCTCTGAATGAGACGACCTTCGCTGAAAGGGAGAAACATAAACTGCAGCTGTATCTGGGCGGAGAGTGGGAACGCAAGCGGTTCCGCTATGGGGCGGAGACGATCTTGGATCACGTGAACCCCTACACGGGGCTCGCCTGGAAGGACGACCCCGCCGTTGCGTTTGTCGAATTCTACAATGAGCAGGAGCTGGGGCTGGACCGGATGGGGAGGACACTCGCGGACTTCCCGGACGCCAAGGCTTATCTCGAACGCGAATGGCAAAAGTGGCTGGGCGCACGGCACGGCAACCATCCACCGCCCGCGCTCGCGGCTGAACTGAAGGGCAAATCGTTGGATGCGGCCCCGTTGCCTTCGCTGGAAGATCGCACGAGTGAGTTGGCCAATCAGTTCGCCCTGTTCCGGATGCATGTTTCCGTAGAGTGTGCAAAGTGGTGTGAACGGGTGGTCAGGGATACGGGCTATGAGGGGTTGACCACCCAGTACAATGCCTCGAAGAAGACCGGTGACAGCGCCGTGCGGTGGCAGGTTTCTCAGGTTGTCGACATGCACGCCTACTACCGGCATCCGATCGGCGGCTGGGGCACGGTGGGAAACATCGTGAAGCAGGACAGCTCGCTGGCGGACGCGGCAGGGTATTGGAGGTATGCGAACTCGACGCGGCTTTCGGACCGCCCGTTCATCGTCAGCGAGTTCAACCACTGTTTCTGGAATCCGTACCAGCATGAATGCGGACTCGTTTTTGGGGCGTACTCCGCACTGCAGGGATTCAGTGCTCTGGAAATCCACTCGGGACCGGTCGCGCTGGAGGTGGGCGCTCCAAAGGTCGCGAGTTTCACCTGTGCGGCGTCGCCCGTGGTTCGAGCCAGCGAGTTCCTTTCGGGCTGCCTATACCGGCGGGGGGATGTGACGCGAGCCAGAAAGAGAATTGAGCTGGTTGTGCCCGAGGAAGTCCTCAATAGAGGCGCGGCAAGTCTCGGCGGGGTTTCAACGGAACAGAGCCGCCTGGGCCTGATGACCGGATTCAGCCTCTCATTCCCGTGGGCCAAGCGAATGGAAAAGATAGCGGGCGGGGGCGAAGTGGATCTGCGACTGCTGCCGGCCGGTGTTGCCGCGGTAAATGCGCAGGATTGGTTCGTGGACGTTGTCGAAAGCAAAGATGGGGGCTTCTCCCTGGCTGATGCAGTCAGGAAAATGAAGACCATGGGAATTCTCAATCCGGAGAACATCAGCGATCCGGAGAACGGGGTGTTCCAGAGCGACACCGGCGAGATCACGATGCGTTCCGGGGAGCACCTATTGAAGGTCAGAACGCCCCGCACGGAGGCCGTGACGCTGGAAGCAAACAAGCGCGAGACGGTTGGCGCCCTGACGGTTGAACGGTCAAGCGTTGCCGCGTGTGTCGCCGTTTGCTCTGCGACGCCTGAGCCCATCGCGTTATCGGGGCGGATGGTTTTGATTTATTCGACAGAGATGGTCAACACGGGGATGGTCGTTGGACATGATCGGGAAATGATGAAGGGCACCGGAAGGAGTCCGGCATTGATGCGATGCGGCAAACTGAGCGCGAGCCTGTCGTGCAACGACCCGGGGCTCATCTCCCTCTACGCCCTCGGCTTCGATGGTGGGCGCCGCGAAAAACTACCCGTTTCCATTGCTGGCGGTCGGCTTCAGATCCAGATCGATGTCGCAACGCTACGGGATGGCCCGACTCCCTTCTTCGAGTTGGTCAGAGATTGACCGAGGGCGGTGTCTGAACGTCATGCCTGGACACTCAAGGGCGCTCGAGCAACAGACCCGAATAGCCACCGGGCAGCACGACGAAACCTTTCCAGAAGGTGGGTACATTTGGGTTTGCATTAAGCGCCGCCACCTTCAAGAGCTTGGGATTGCTTCGGTCTGAGAAGTCATAAACCCGGATGTTTTTGAACATGCGGTTGGCGATCGCCACCCTGCGCGCCGATTCATCGGCGTTGACCTGCCCCTCGAATTCGGACTTGGGGAAGATGGCTCGACTGATGGGCGAATCGTCGGGAATATCAGCGGGAAGCCCCGCGCTCCCGGGGAACGGATGGCGGGTTAGCTCGCGCACGGCCACGGGCTTTTCTGGGTCAACGAACGCATAGCCGCCGCAGCGCATGACGAGGAATTCCCCGTTGAAGGCTGCAAGCGTCCCCGTCTGCGAGCACATGGGGAACGTGTCTTCCCAAACGAGCTTGGCCGAACCCGCGCCGATTTCGAAAATCTGAATCCCCCCAAAGGTGCGGGAGAAGCCGAAATACTTATTATGAACAAGGTTTTGTCCGCCATAGTTATTGTAAACGAGGCTGCGTCCATGTTGGCGAAAAATGATCCTCGGGGTCTGCAAATCCGAGAAATCGATAAAGGAAACGATGGTTGACCCGTTGCTCGCAGCGATCACATCGTGCCCGTCAAAAGCCCAGACAAACTGCGCGAAATTGAGTCCGTCGTCCAATTTCTTGAGTCTTGAGATTTCCTTGAGTTCGGTGTCCGAAACGATCTTGTAGACGCCGATGCCGTTCTGCCCCTCGGCGACATACAGCCTGTCGCCCGAGCGTTTGATGTCGGCGGCGTACGGGATCTTCGCGCGTCCTATCTGCTCGATTTTTCCTTCTGTGAGCCTGTATATCTTCACGCCCTCCCAGACATTCGCGGTGTACGCGATGTCGCCGCTCAAGGTGACGGCCCTGGTCGGGTTTGAGAGCTGCGCCCCCGAGGATATGAACCCCTTTTCGCGGTGGTCAAAAGGCTTTCCAGGAAGCGGGTTGAGCTTGCCCAGATCGCGTGGCTCGGGCTTGGCTATCCCGGGCAGTTCGGCGATGTAAAGCCCCGTGAAGTTGCCTGAGATATAAAGGACGCCGTCGCCAACGGCGATCGATGAAACGGGGTCCCCCTGCGGGATTTCGGGGTCCGTGATCTGCTTGTAAGGGACGGCGATTTTCGGGTTCTCGGGATCGCGCTTGGGAAGCACGAGGTTGCCGGTGATCTTCGGGTTCTTGAGGTCTGACACGTCGACGAGAAAGACTCCGTTGACGGTATCGGAAGCAAAACAGTGGTTGTCCGAAACGCGGGGCGTCCAATAGTCGCATGGGCCGAAGTAGATGGAGGGGAAGTCGACCCGCGAAAGCCTGACGGGCTTCTCGGGGTCTGAGACGTCGAAGATGTCAAGGCCGTGCCCCGCGCCGTGGCGCAGTTCTTGTGGGCCGCTCTTTTTGTGCTGGCCGGTCGAGGCAAAGAGGATGTCTCCCTTCATGCACATGCCGTCGCCATAGCCGTCGAGCGCGAGTCGCGAGATCGCCTTCGGTGCGAGCAGATCCGACACGTCGATCACGGTGACTTCGCCGCCCGCCCAGTCGCCGCTCATAAGCAGGCCGTTGCGATAGTAGACCGACTGCGATTCGTCGGTGCGCAGCGACGAAAGATGCCTCATCTCTGCCGGATTGGAGACGTCGACGCACTGGACGCCGTACACGCGGTTGCCCAAGAACGCGACATCGCCCGCGACGTCAAGACCCGTAGCCATTTCGACACCGTCGAAATTCGAGACGATTCGCGGGTTTGTGTCGTCGGAGATGTCGACCGCCCAGAGGCCGCACTGACGGGATGAGAGGAACGCCGTTTTCCCGCTGATTCTCAACTGGCGGACATTTCCCATGCCGCCGACGTGGCCGAGCCGCCTGGGATTCTTCGGGTCTGCAAGGTCGAAGACCGAAAGGCCGTTGTCTTCGAGCGCGTAAAGCCTGCCGTGCGCGATTTCAAGCGACATCGTTCCCGCTGTCCCCGGCACCTTTCTGAATGGGATTGGCTTGCCGTATTTCGGATCGGGATGGGCCTTGACGATTGTTGCGCCCACTGTGGCCGAGCAAAGGTATGCAGCCGAGGCGAGCAAGGCATAAAGGACGGACAGGAGTTTGATGTTGCTGTGATGTCGAACGGACCCGTCCCCCCGGGCCATCGCGGGGAATACCAGCCCTGCCTGAAGCCGTTTCATCATGCGGAGAGGGTGGGGGTTCAACCACCAGCGGTCGAGGGAGAATGCCGCGGCCCGCTGCATGTCACCGAGCGGGGCGATATCGCGAGGCGTGCGGGTCGCGGCACAGCGAAGTCCCGTCGCAAACTTCATCGAGATGACGAATCACTTCGGATCGCGGATTTCGGCCGCCATCTCCATGAGCGCCGCGAAGAACTTATCCGAGGCGTGCGGTTCGAGGCGATTGGTGCCCAGCCACGTTTCATAGCCGCCCAAGGCAAAATGCCGTGGCGTGGGCAAGTAGCCCAGGGAACCATGCGCGTGCGATACCAGGAAGGCCGGCTGGAGCGGGCACCGTTTCCGGAAATCCAGCCCGATTTCGCAGAATATTTCCACGGGCATGGAGCCAATGCAGACGGGGCCAAGGCGAAAGAGTTGCAGCGGGGCAGGCACGGTTTCGGGAGTGTGTGGAATGCCGAGCACGCGCTTGGCGTAAATCGCTGGAAGGTCCGCGCCGGTCGATTTCTTGGCCGGTTTGGCCAGGATCTGTTTGGCCCAGTCAATTTGCTCGGCCGAGGGCAGGCGCCGGCCAATCTGCAGTTCGCGGTAGCTGGTCGCCAGGGAAATGTCGCTGCGATATTCGGCCTTGGCGAGCGCGGCATGCACTTTGTTGGCAATGTCGTTGGCCACAAACCGCATTTTGGCGTAGTGGGGCAATTGGGGACGTGGCTTGCGGAAATTGACGCTGTTAATGTCGCCGCTGGTACCGTTGGCCATCATGGCCACAAATGGCGGGTCCTGTGTTTCCGCCCGCATCAGGCGCTTTAGCTCCTCGCAATAGACTCCATAATAGTCTGCCGAAATGTCCCCATTGGGCACGCCCCCCCCATAGTGGAGCGAGTAGGCCGAATAGACCGCGATGGGCCGTCCGCCGGGTTCGCGAAAAGCCAGTATCGAGACGGTCGGATCGGTGGGCCCGGCCGGTTCGACGAGGTTCGTGCTGCTAGGAGTGGGGTTCATCTTCACCTGGTCAATCTGGCCAAAGGGATTGGGCGGCGCCGTACCGGGTTTCATAATCCAGCGGCGATTGAAGACATATTCGGGGGCCTGCGCGGTGACAAAGGCGAACTCGGCCGGGCGTAAATTTGCGGCGGCGGCTTGCACACCTTCCGCTATCCGCTCGGCCACCTGGAGCGGATAACCTTTGAGCGTGTTGGAACCTTCGGCGCTGCAGCCGGAATGGGTGTGCACTGCCGAGATGAGCACGTGTTCCGGCGGGATGCCCGTCCTTTTCTTGATGAGCTGGCGGGCCTCTCGACTGACGTAATAGCCGGTGTGCAGCAGGTCGCAGACGGCGAACGCCAGCTTGGTTTTGCCATCGTCCAGAACGAGGCAGCGTGCATGCAGCGCATCGTGGATATTGGTCGCCGGGTACTGCACAAAGTTGCCCACGATCTTCCCGCCCAGAATATCTTTGCCGCCGTGCCCCAACCCGACAAGGTGACGCCATGACGAAAGTCAACGCCCTCGTGCTCGCTTCCCTCTTCGCCTCCATCGGCCCGGCGTGGGCTCAGCATCCCGTCGACGAGGGGTTCGAGGGCGCGTTGCCGGATTTCCACACGTATCAGGCGAGCTACACGTCCGACGGCAGCCGGGCCCACGGCGGCAAGCGCTCGCTGCGGGTGGCGCCGGACAAGGACTTCGGCGGCGCCTACTTCAAGCTGGACGGCACGCTCGACTTCGCCAGCGACTACGAGTTCACCCTGTGGGCTTGCGCGGGCAGCAACTGCGCCGTGAGCGTCTACATCTCGGCCTCGGGCGGAAAAGAGCGGTACACGGTCGCCAGCGCGCGCGGAGCTGATGGAGCTGGTCCCGGGGCTGTTTCCCTCAAACGCGACCGATTATGTGGTGAGCAAGCCGCCACTGCGCTTCATCGTGCTCGACGCCTCGTGGTGGCGCGACCGCGAGGGCAACGTCCTCAGCGCCTACGACCGGACGAAGGCGGTCGGCATCGCCATCAGGCCCGAGCAGCTCGACTGGCTGCGCGCGACGCTGGCGGCGGACGTCCGCACGCCCACCGTCGTCCTCTGGCACTCCGCGTTCTACAGCGAGCGTGGAGTCAGCTCCTGCGGCTACGACATGGGGCAGCCGCTGCTCGACAAGGGTGTCATGGAGATCTTGGCGACGGCGCCAAACGTCGTGGCGACGCTCAACGGCCATCTGCACGTCAACGCCTGCGACAGGTACAAGGGCATCGCCTGCATGCAGAACGCCGCGTTCGCAGAGTGGCCGAACGCCTACAGCGTCTTCCGCGTCTATCCGGACCGCATCGAACGGGAGGTGCGGCAGGTGGGCAACCGCGGCTTCGTGAAGGAGGGCGTCCTCCCGGAGAAAGCGCTGACCTGGATGCTCTCTGTGCGTGACGGCGATCTCAGCAGCACGGTAAGCCTGTCGCGGTGACAATCTGTAACAGGAGCGGCTGAGCGTCTATCCTCCTTGTGCCCGGAGCGCAGCAGCCTGCAGGTACGCGACGCGGCACCGCTTGTGTGAACCCGCCACAAACGGGAAAATGTGTCTCGCCTCGGCGTGCCATATGACACCCCCATATTATACCCATCTGTCGGGCCATTCACACGCCAGATCGGCATTCCCGCTCGACCCTCGGTGGCCCCTCTGCTATCCTATTCCCATGGAGGCAGCGGTTCAGCCTGGGGTTCGGGCCTCCGCGAGGTCGTGGATGGCGGCTTCCACCCGCAGGGCCGCAGAAAGCAAATTCTTATCCGTAATCCGCAAGGGGGGTGGACGCGACAGCATCTCATGTCGGTAAACGGCAGGTTCTCCGATATTATGCGCAAGGACCTGCTGACCGCGGCCGACCGCTTCGGTATCGGCACAGCGACCAAAGTTCTCAAGCAGATTGGGGACATGATCAAGGAGTGGCCGGACTTTGCCACAAGCGCCAACGTGTCGCCCAAGGAGCGGGACAGAATCAGCAGCCATCATCGAATCCTATAACAAGGCAGCACCATGAGCAGGTTCAGCTTTCTGAAGAGCGAGAAACCATACGTGTACGAGGAGTCGGGATGACCAAGAAAACAAGTGCCGTGTTGGGTGGTATGCTGTGCGCGGCGGCGCTGTTGGCGGGCGAGCCGGCCTGGATCTTCAACAATGGCCCGGATGTCCGGCTGATGTCGCTCGGCCAGGGGCAGCTCTGCGCCGAGGTTGGGCTCACCAAACTGGTGCCGACCGGCACGGACATGACGGTGTCGATGCCGATGGATGCGGCGGACGCGTTCCCCGCCGCTGAAAGGCCCTTCTTTGCCGTGCGTTACAAATACCGCACGGCCGTGAAGCAGGCCGGGCTGTTTTTCACGACCGACACGCTGACCGAGCTGTCCGACAAGAGCTACTCGCAATTTCCGGTGACCGGCGACAACACCTGGCGCACGGCAATCGTGGACATGCGCGCGTTCGGGCACAAGGCTTGGACCGGCACGGTCACCAGCTTCCGGTTTGACCCGATCAACCCCAGCGACACGGACTCCGTCTGCGAAGTATCGCGGTTCGGCTTCTTCCCGTCGCGTGAGGCGGCGCAACAGTTCCTCGACGCGGCCGTGGACGCGGCCGACTATTCGCAGCCCACGCGGTTTGTCGCGCCCATGCAGCAGGTGCGGATACCCGGCGGCTGCCTGTCTGACGGCTATGAGCGGAACGATTTCATGCTGCGGTCGACCCAGGTGGCGAATCCGTCTGAAACGACGGTTGTCCGGTTTCAGCCGAAGGATGCTGGCGGCGGCGAGCAGGTGGTCCCACTCTGCGACACCAACCGTCGCGGCTACACGCGGTTCATCGCGCGCCAGCCCGGGACCTACCGGCTCGCGGAAGGCGAGGCGGCGCTGGACGATATCGCAGGGTTGCCAGAGCCGTCGCGCCAGGCCGTGCGGTTTGTGGTCGCGCGGCAGGTGCTCGGTGCGGCGGACACGCGCGCGTTCCGGCCGGCGGAGGCGCTTTCGGGGGCCGACTGGGCGCGGGCGCTCTCGCAGCTGGAGGACTATGGGGTCGAGCCGGCCGTGCGTGCCAAGCCGGCAAGCCGCGCCGAGGCGGCCGCCGTGCTGCAGGCGGCGATCAAGCAGGCGTTGGGATCGGCCTTCGATTCGCCTTACACCTACGCGCATCTGACCCGCGACCGCATCCGCCTCGGCGCCTGGGTCAATCTGCGGGCCGAGGCGATCACGGACAACTTTGTTGCGACGTACCGTTCAGGGGGCTTCGACTGGCTCATCGCCCACGGCGCGCTGGCGGGAGCGGACCGCCGCGACTGGCTGCTGCGCGAGTGCGACCGGCACGGCGTGGAGCTGATCCTGGGCGATGGCGCGTACCGCGACCCGGCGGAGGCGACGGCGGACTATTTCGATCATCCAAGCTTTGCCGGCACCTACGTCACCGATGAACCCGGAACGGAGCAGTACGCCGAGCTGGCTGAGATCTGCAAGAAGTACAGCCGGGAGACCGGAGGCAAGCTGCCTTACATCAACCTGCTGCCGATGTACGCCAACGCCGCCCAGCTCAAGTACGGGGCGCATGCCGCGGCCATCGAGTATTACGATCCCGATCCCGCGCTCTACAAAAAGTATTGCGACCGTTTTTGCCAGCTGTTTGAGGTACCGTACATCTGCACCGACATCTATCCGCTCAACTGGTCGAAGGGCAGACGGACCACCTACAAAGACTACTGCGAGTCGATCAACGTCATCGCGCGCTCAGCGCGCGAACACGGCAAGGCGTTCTGGTGCTGCATCCAGACATTCGCCTGGGTGCCGAGCAAGCGGACGCCCACGGAGGCGGAGTTCCGCTGGCAGGCCTACAGCATGCTCTCCTTCGGATGCAAAGGTTTGCTGTGCTGGACCTATGCCGGGTACAAGCCGGAATTTCCGTCCCTGGTGTCGATCCAGGGCAAGCGCGAGAACGCCTGGTACGATGTTGCGACGGTCTTCAAAGAGATCGCCCTCCTCTCGGACGCCTTTGTGCGCTACACGAACGTGGGCGCGATGAGTCACGGCTGTTCGGACGCCACGCCGTATCTGCGCTTCAGCCAGCCGGTCGAGCGCTTTCCCGCCATCGAGCGGATCGAATGCGCGCAGCCGCTGCTGATCGGCTGTTTCGCCGCCAAGGAGGGGGACGGCCGCGCCTTCACGCTGGTGAACATGAGCGAGCTGGAAGCGCTTCAGACGGCGCAGGTCAAGCTGCGGCTGCGCGGTTCCCGCGTCATCGCGTGGCCCGGCGGCCAGCGCGTGGAATGGAAGCCTGACGGCGACGGCTTCACGGCGCTGACGCTTGCGGCGGGCGAGGGGATTTTCGTTGAGGTTGTGAAGTAACGTGCAACCTCTTAGTGCATTTTAAGCCAGGCCCGCCGCCCGCGGAGCATGAACAAACGAACGGGTAACGTGAACGCTGAACGCCGCTATCGCTTCAGCGCAGGAAGAACCCCGTGATGGCCTCTGTCTTGTCCGGGTCGACGCCGTGCGGATGGTGGCCGAAGAGGTCGCGCTTGAGGACGTCGATCTTCCCGCCGGCCGCTTTGAAGCGGCCGGCGAACAGCTCGCAGTTCTTCGCCGGCGGCACCGTTTGGTCCTGCCCGCCGTAGAGCAGCAGCACGGGGATTCCGGCCTTCGCGATAGCCTCGGCCAGGTTCACCGGCATGCGGGGGTCGGCGTTCCAGTTTTCGTCGGCGGGCGGAATCTTCGCCCAGGGGCCGGTCTGTTCCTGCCCGAAACCGTCGAAGTTAAGGAGCGGCGCATCGAGGTAGATTTTCCGCACGTTCGCCGGGTACTTCGCGGCGTAGCGCGTGGAGAAGAACCCGCCCCAGCTCATGCCTACCAGGTTTGCCTGCGGGGCGAGGCCGAGCTCCTCAACGAGGTACTTTTGGAACGCTGCGAACTGCGCAAGGCCCGCGTCGGTCGCGCGCAGGTCGAACGCCTCCAGCGTCGCGTGGTGAAAGCCCTGCTCCAGCAGTTTCGGCACGCCGGTACGGTCCACAAACGCCTCGGCCCACTGCATCGTCCACGTCCAGGGTTTTCCCGCGAGGGGAGCGCGCGACGGCTCCACAGCCCAGGCGGCGCGACCGTTGAAATCGAACTTCGTGCGGCGGAAGCCCTGCCACATGTCCTCGCCGAGAATCTTGTGGTCCTTCGCGATCTTCGCGCGGACGGACTGGCCCTCGCGCTCCGCGTCCATCTGCGCGTTGACGTGCTTGATGACGTCGATTTCCTTCGGGTCATAGGGGCGCAGCGACGGGCGGAACAGGTCGTGGAACCACTTCGTCATGGCGTAATTTTGGCCGCCGCCCTTCTCGATCTGCTTCCACATCCCTTCCCAAGGTTCGTACGTCTGGTACTTGCCGGCCACGAAGCCCCAGCAGGTGCAGCCGATGCGGTTCTGCGCGAAGAACGGATAGACGTCGAACACCTCGCAGTGGAGAATACGAGCCAGCCATTCGGTGTTGACCATGGGGCGGCCGAACCGCTCCTTCAGCGCCTTCGCCAGGGCCATCTGCGTGCCGAGGTCCCTGTAGCTGTGGTAGCTGATGATGTCGCTGCACGCCGCCGCCACGCCCTCGGCCGTGTCCTGCGCCGCGTCGCCGCGCGACGCCCAGACGTCCGCCGCGAGCGGCTGTTTCGGGTCGATCTGCCAGGCGAGTTCGAACAGCTTCTTCAGGTGCGGCGCGGAGACCTTCCCCCGCCCGTTGTTGCCCGGCTCGTTCCAAAGGTTCCAGAAGAGGATGCGGTCGTCGTCGCGGTATTTCGTCAGCAGCTCCTCGCACATCCGGTAGAACTTCGGGTTGAGATCGGGGTCGTCGAGCGACGTGTAGCCCAACGCGCCGGGAAAGGACCCGTGCTGGGACAGCTTGCGCCCGCCGTGGTAGCCCCAGTCGCAGGGCTGCGGACCGGGTTCGGGCAGCTTCCAGAGCTGCTTCGGGCGCGAGCAGTCGTTGCCGAGGACGATGATCGCCCGGATCTTGTGCTTCGCGCAGACCCCGAGCGCGCGGTCGAAACGCGCCAGGAAGCCGTCATGGTCGTGCACCCACACGCCGAAGCCCTCCTCGGCGAGGATGAGGCGCACGGCATTGAACCCGATCGACTCGGCGAGGGCGAGTTCGCGGTCCATCTCCTCGAAACGCGCCTCACTGCCGAGCGCCTGCCACTGGTCCACGCGGTTGGCGGCGCTCGCGGGCATGTAGTTGCACCCGCGGATCCAGGGCTGGTCGTTGTACCACTCCCAGGCCTTTTCCTTCGTCCACGGCGCCGTCCGCGCGGCGAACAGCTCCGCCGCCGACAGGGCCGCCACCGCCATGATTAACTTTTTCGCATTCATGGCTTGTCCCCGTTCCTTCCCTTAAGCATGCTAAATTGCGACATCTTTTAAGACCTCCGTTTGAGCGTCCCGCCGCACACTGACAAGCGGTTTTTCCCGGCCAAAACAACTTTGCCGGTGTGCCGTGAGATGGCACGCCCCGGTTTCCATGATCCGGGTGCGTGTGCGAGATCGTCTCCGGGTCTGCCGCCCGCGCCGTCCGCGCGCCTCGCCGCTGTGGCAGTGCGCGTACGGCTTTGGCTGGGATAGGACGCGTAAAGGAAAGCCCCGCGCCATCATCTGGCCCAGCGGCTCTCCCTCCCTCCCTCACGACAGCCCGACGACCGCATCGAAGAGGCCGTGGAGGGCCTCGCCGCGGCGCAGGGCCGCGTGGGGGTTGATCTCCCGATAGACGCCGGTGAAGGCGTTGAACAGGCTCCACGCGTTGCGGGGCGATGAAGTTCTTGAGGGGCTGGGGGGCGTACGGCACGTGGCCCTCTCGATGCCGTCCTCGCCGGTGCGCTACACCTCCACGCGAAAGCCATGTTCCTCGAGGACCCTTGCGAATGAAACCCGCGATCTTCTGATGATCTTCGACAAGGAGGATTCTCATGACGCCGCGCCTCCCGTCAATCGCATGGATGCACGTTGCCGCGGATGATGTCCAGCATGCGGGTGGAAACGATCTTCCGGGAATCGTCGTCCACGAGGCTGAAACGGTTTCCGTCGTTCGGGGTGCTGAGGTAGTTCCAGACGCAATAGGAGATGCCGTGTTCCTTCAGCAGCAGGATGACGTCATTCATCCAGTTTTCGCGGTAGCGGGTGTCGCAGTGCCGGATGGTGCCAAATTCCCCGCACCACAGGATCTTGTCCGGGTGCTCCCGCACGAAATCGAACGCGGGCTGCATCATGCTGCGCAGGACGCGCACGTCCATGCGATCGAGGCCGGCATATGGGGCATCCGATTCCCCGACGAAGCGTTTGTAGTCCCGATATGGCCCGATGTCGCCCGGATAGGCCATCTTGCGATTGTAATAGAGCGGGGCCGCCTGCAACACGCCGCGCTGATGCGTGAACTCGAAGGGCGAATAGAAATGGAATGTGTAGATCACGTTCTCGTCATCGAATAGCCGCAGATCCTTCAGCTTTTGGCAGGCATTCCAGCAGGTGCTTCCGACGACGATCTTGCGGGTCGGATTGACCTTTCGAATCTCGCCGATCGTCCGCGCCGCCAGCGCATTCCACGCCGCCGGATCAACATTTTTCACTTCGTTGAGCAATTCGAACACGACCCCGCCGTCGCCATGATAGCGCCGCTCAAACTCAAGCCAGAGCGCGACAAAACGATCTTGCAGGCCGGCGTCGTCGAGCAGCGCGACGGGCTCGGGGACATCGCAGTAATTTCCGATCGCCTTATGCAGGTTCAGCACCACGTTAAGCCCGCTCTCGCGGCACCACGCGACGAAATCGTCCACCCGGCAGAAAGTCCTTTCCCGAAAGACGCATGGTTTCTCCTCGAGCACGATCTGGTCAAAACCGAGGCGGACATGGTCGACCCCGAACGACGCGATGTTCTCGACATCGGCCTTCGTTATATAGGTTGCAAAGTGTTCGTAGTCCCCTGGCGAGAGGCTCATCTTCCACTTATCCGGTAGGACGTTGAACCGTTTGTAATTCGTCAGCCATCCGCCGATGCCCATCCCATGTTCGAAGCCGACAAATCTCTTGGCGGCCACCGGGTCCCCGGCAGTCTTAGTCTTCGGCGGCTCCGCGGCCCCCGCGCAAACCGCCCCCATGGCAAGCATGCAGAGGACACGACTTGGCATGACCACGCCTTTCTTGAATCCATTTTCTCTCATGGCCGGATTCCACTTCACTCTGCCGGTTTCAGCATCAGGTAATCGATGCCCACCATGTACGATTTCACAGCTTTCTCGTTCGCGCCAACGATTGTCACCGAGAGCGTGTTCTCCCCCGCCTTTAGGTCGAACGTGCCCAGCTCGATCTCATCGCCCACGAGGACGCGGTCATTATAAAAATCGATTGGTCCACCAGCCTCGTGGCCATTGATCGCAAATTTCGCGATGCCATAGTCGCGGGCTTTCAAGAACCGCCCAAATACCTTCTGGCGGCCGTCGGTGGGCGCATTGAAACCAATCACGAGCGTATCGCCGGGCCCCTGGCCGCCTTTCCACCACAGATGACGCTCGCCACTTGTGCCATCCCATTCCTGCGGCCCCGGCTGACCTTTTTTCTCGATGACCCGCATGCCCTCGCACTCGATCGCGCCCGGGACGCGAGAAGTCTGCAATGCCGGCGGCGGCCTCAGCGCGACATGATCCGGCGAAATCGCCGAAAAATTATCCGTGCCGCCGGGCGCCGCATACCAGTAATTCATGACGGACGTGTTCACCAGGCACTTCTTCCAGTGCCACAGCTCCATGTCGAAGCGAAAATCCCGCTGGAACGGGATGCGGTCGATGATGTGGAATCTGTTGACGCTGGTCCGGCCAAAATTCCTCGGCCCATCACAGCGGGTCTGATTGTGGAACGCGTGCGTGAAAAGCGCGCTAGAGCACCATGCGTAACCATAATAATCCTCCGTGCCGGTGCCGAAGTGGCTCGGGAATCTCTCGCCATCCACATATATTTTTTCATCCCCCTCGCCCCACCACTCTTTCACCGGGTTATCGATGGCAAAGGCGACGCCGACAAAGACGCCCATTCCGGTCGCCGCGATATAATTCCAGTCGACTTTCGGATCTGTGGGAACGTCATGCTGAATCCGCCATTTTGCATGAAACAGCATCGTCCGATCCGTCCACGGCCGGGGCCCGATGGCAATGCTGCCTTTCAGCGCGACCGGTCCCTTGTTCAGATTCTTGGCTGTGATGCGGACTTTCTTCCTGAATGGCATCACCCACTTGCATTGCATCCGTCCATCCTTTGAGACTTGGAGCGGCAGCGAATCGAACGGATTCACGCCCGGTCCGCTGCCAAAGAAATCCCCCAATGGCGCAGCGACCGTCGTCTCGCCATCAAACATAATTTCCAGCAGGACGGCCCTGAGCACCGGCTCATCCCGGTCCCCGGACGGATTCCATCGCAATGCTAAATCTTTGACCTCGGCCGGCCCCTCGAATGAGCCAAGGACCCCAGTCTCCCCCGGGGCAATTGTCGTTTCAAACGCGACTGGCGCATCGCCGGCCGAAGCGAAGTTGATCTTGTCGGGGTTCTCGAGCGCGCCTGCGATCGATTCAATCGGGTCGCGCAACGCGCCTATCTGCTCTTGCTTGAAGGAGACGACCTTTGTGTCGTGGGCATAAGTGCGGTAATTCACGTGATAGTAGAACTTGCCCTTATCGCTCGTGATCTTGCAGCGCCTTGCGTACGGGATGGGGAAATACAGGTTCCAGCCCCTGCTGTATTCGCCTGCGATCGGCCGGGGCAGACCGGGATACTTCCCGCCAAGAAGATCCTTCATGCCCGCCTCAAGCGCCGGGTCCGCCTCGCCATCTATATATATCCGCATGACGCCATCCGGATTGGCAGACCAGATCCGGACGATGGCGCCCGGGCCCTCGGCGTCCATCATGACGAATTCTGTTCGCCCCGATATATTCTCTGTCCGAAGGTATTGGCCGCAGTCCCCGTTGGCAAACCACCCGTCGGTCGGGGATTTCGATGCCCTGTCCCACGATGAGAACTGCCTGCATGTGTAGGCGGGGGCCGGGAATTCCGCCAACTGCGACAGATTGGTCAAGTCATAGAGCAGAGTGGCCGTGCTGATTGCCGGGGCATCGGCCGCCGCTCTTGCCGACACCAAGGCGCACCACAGCATCATCAGCGCAACGGGTCCCCTGATCATAAACTCAGTGGCCATCCGGCGGATTATGGGCCTCCATGGTCGGCCGGTACTGCTCCATCAGTTTGCAATAAAAATCTACAGGGGGCTGAGCATCGGACGGCAGAAAGGACTTATAGGAATGCGTCTTCGAGTATTCCGCGAATTCCTTTTGTATCGCCCCGAGATCCTCCGGCCGCGTCAGAAGATCGATGGCGGATGCGGCCATCGCCTTGGCACCCGCATTAAGGCCCTTCCATGCAACCGATCCAAAGCCGCAGGCAACGGCAGACCAATGATGGCCCTGGGAGCCCGGGACCATGCCGGGAAACGATATCGTCGCGGTCGGAGCGACGAGCGTCACATCGCCGTGATCGGATGATGCACCGCCCGTGAACACCACAGCCGGCTTCGCCAATTCTCCGATCTTAGAGGGCATCCCATTCTGCTTCGCGCCGAGGGCCTTCTGAAGGGATCGCGCGAAGGCGTGGTCCTCGTCGCTCCACGATCGCATGCCCACGAGCTGAATGTTCTTGAGCATGAGCTCCGCGAGCGCCTTGTTGTGGTGAGATTGGTGGATGCCGGCGATGACCCGGATCTCCGCCAATTCCGTGCCGCTGGCCGTGGCCGCCCCTTTTGCGCAGTCCAGCACCCTCCCATAAATCGCCTCAAGATTCTCGTCCGAGCTGCGGACCACATACCACACCCGGGCCCGATCGGGCACGACGTTGGGCGCCTCACCACCATCGAGGATCACGTAGTGCATCCGCGTCGAGAAATGCAGATGCTCACGAAGAAAATTGGTCGCCACATCCATGATCTCGACGCCGTCGAGCGCGCTCCTGCCTGTCCATGGATTGCTGCCGCTGTGCGCCGTCTTCCCGCGGAAAGTAAAGACGACAGAATACATGGCGCTCCCGGATACGCCATATCCCGTCGCAAAAGACGAGCTAGTGTGATTGTTGATGACGGCATCCACATCCTTGAAAAGGCCAGCCCTGACCATGTATGGCCTGCTGATCGCCAATTCTTCGGCCGGCGAACCAAAGAGCTTTATCGTGCCACGAAGCTGAAACTGTTCCATGGTCTGCCGCACCGCGATCGCCGCGGCCGTCGCGGCGGCGCCCATCAGATTGTGACCGCAGCCGTGACCCGGCGCGCCTGGAACCACCGGATCTGCCCCGGCCACGCCGGCCTTTTGAGACAACATTGGCAGGGCATCGAACTCCGCGAGGATGCCTATCACCGGCTTCCCAGAACCATAGCTCGCCACGAAACAGGTCGGCATCCCGGCGAGATTTTTCTCCACGGAAAATCCGGCGTCCTGAAGCGTCTTTGTCAGCAGTGCCGATGACTTATGTTCCTGCAGGCCGAGTTCGGCAAATCGCCAGATCGAATCGGATATGTCGCCGAATCTTTTGACGTTCTCCGGCCGGGCCAGCCACTCGAGGACGGATCGCTTCTCGGCGGATACGGCGTCCGGTCTATTCGAGGGCTCCGTGGATTCGGCCGACGGCAGAGCCAGTGGGCAGATCGCGAGGGATAGAAGAAGGATTGGGATAAACCCGTTGCGGCCTGGCGACGCGGTCATCATGGTCCAACCATCGTAGTGCGATCCCTTGTGGGCGCAAGACGTGAGGGACGCCGGCCGCGGCGTCCGCGGTCGGACTCGCGCGGCTGCCCGCGAGGCGAGGCTGTCTCAAAACCCCGGCAATGGGCCGCGATTTGGATACGTGCCACACTCAATGTCGGGATCGCTTGAAAGGCGCAAGAGTTAATTGAGCACTCCGAAGGCTTTTGCGCGCAGCGTTTTGGGGTGCGGCAGTCCCACTGCCGCCTTTCAATAGAGATCGACGAACCTCCCGTGATGGAAAGGTCGTTGATACTTCTGAGACAGCCTCAGACCGCGGACCCTCCCAAAGCGCGGGGACACCCGTGCCGTTCTATCGGGGATAACACCGGTTCCAGACGGGCCGGTCCACACGGCAAGCCTCATAACATACCGGCATCCCGGACAGCGGTATTCCGTCGTGCGATACTGGCTAAAGGGACCGCAACCATCTTTGATGTCGACCCGCACGGGAATCAGCGCCGACTGACATACCGGGCACTGATATACGTAATGGAATTGATCGCTGGCCACAGCGGGCACGCGATCAGGAGCCGGGCCCACATCCAACCTGTTGCATTTCGTCGCAGGTCTCTGCAATTGCGGATGGGCCACGCACCGCGCGTTACCTCGCCGGCGCCGCGCCAGAACATTTTGAGGCGGCGTGCCGCAGGGCCCGGGCCATCATCAACGACACGCCCGGCGATCGCATCGATAAGAAGGTGGTCGTATTCGATTAGAGCGAACGCGCGCAGTTCGCCGCCCGGGCGGTTCTTTGCCAGCGCGTACCAGTTGTCCCTGTGCGCGACGAGCCGCAGGGGCTCGGTGAGGTAGTCGCGCTCGGTGCCGTCGAGGCGGCGGTAGCGCGGAACTCGCAAGCGTCTGGGCCCGGGTCGCCGAAGGACGACCCCCAGACCTCGATGGTTTCCGTGCGCGACACCACGTCGGCGGCAAGGCGGGGCGAGCCGCCTCGCGGCGTCGCCCGTTCCCCTGTGGATGAGGTTCATCGTTCACCTCCACTGGTCGTCGGGATAGTGCGGGCGCGGCCCCGGCTTCTCCAGCGCATCGAATACCCCATTCCGCCGCCACAAGACATGGGTCCACGAGGGCGGCATCAGCACCCCGCTGATCGCGCATTGGCCCAAGGGCAAGGGCCCCGCCAAGGCCAAAAAGCAGCGCGGCCGACATGATAGCAATTGCCCTTGGCTCGCTGCTGGTCAGCGCGCAGAGGCGGGGCCAGCGAGAATGTTTTTCGCGGGAATAGCGCAGCAGACGGCCCACCGAAGTTTGTGGGCAGGAAGAACGGCTTGTCAGGATGCCATGGGAGGCTCAAAGTAACTCTTGGACGACCGCTTGGTACAAGCAGGGGCGCAAGTTGGCGAAAATGCGGCCCAGGAATCTGTCGGACTTCACAAAGTCCGACAGCCTGCTAGCGGTCGTGGCGCAATAGACATTTCGATTTCAGGGGAGAATCAACCCATGCTGAGCCACTCAATCACACAATGGCCAGCACACGCTCTTTCGCGGCGCAGTCTCCTTCTTGGTGCTGCCGGCGCGGTTGCCGGTAGTTTTTTCCCGGCGTTCGGTCTTTCGGCCGCGTCTCCGGCGCCCGAAGACGACGCCCCCTCGTCGGCCGATTGGGATTGGCTTCTCAACAAGGCCAAATCGCTTATCGCGGCCAGTCGCGTCAATCTGCCGGGTGGGATCAGCGGATGGAAACCGGCTCCGGAAGGCACCTACGCGGGCTTCTGGCTCCGGGACTTCGTCTATATGCTCCTGGGGTGTCCGGAGGCGTTCGATTGGGACGAGGCCGCCGCGGGCCTTCAGTTCCTTCTGGATCGTCAATCTCCCGACGGCGTCATGCCCAGCTACTATGCCGTCGCGTCCGACAAGATCGAGTATCGCTGCATCGGCGCGAATCCCGAGGAAGACGGCGCTCCGTTTGCCGTTCTAGGCACGAAGGCGATTCACGAGCACTCGGGCAACGATCTTTTCTTCGCCAAGAATGCCGCCCGTCTCGAACGCGCCATGACCGAAGGAGTCACGCGATGCCCCATCACGGGACTGATTTGGATCAATCCACTCGAACCGCATTCGGGATACGGATTTCACGATACGGTCGATAAGCGAGGCTACGATCTTTTCTGTTCCGTTCTATGGTGGGAAGCCGCGCGAGCCATGACATTCCTTTTCGAGGCCGTTGGAAACGAAAATCGCAAGCAACACTGGAACGCGCAGGCGGAATGGCTCCAATTGCACCTTCTGAAGGCGTTTTGGAATAAACAGACCGAGCTGCTCAATGCGGCCACGATCTACTGCGTCCAAAGCGACATTTGGGGATCGGCCTACGCCGCGATGATCGGGCTGCTCGACCCGGCGACCGCCGATAAGATCTCTCGCTCGTTGGCTCGCGCCTACGATGTGATTGTGCGCCATGGACAGGTTCGGCAAACTCTCGACCCGGGGTGGACGCACATGCTCACCGGCGTCCGCGACTACCGGTCGTCCACTCGGGGACGCATCGCGGGCATCCGACCGGCGGGCCAATACCAAAACGGCGCCTACTGGGCAACGGCCTCCGGCTGGGTTGCAAGGGCGCTCGCACGGACCGACCGGGCAATGGCCGCCCGCCTTATCCGCGATTGCATCCGCGATTTCCAAGCTCATGGCATATACGAATGCATCAATGTCGATTATACGAAGGCGAAAGACTATGTAGCCTCGGCCGCCAACCCGCTCTTGGCCCGTCCTATATGGAAGACTTGAAGAATCCAATTTGATTTGAGCGTCCCGCCGGGCCCCGGCTAGCCGTTTTCGCCGAGAAAAATATCCTTGCCGGTGTGCCGTCGGCTGGCACACCTCGGTTCCCATGATCCAGGGGCGTGAGCCGGATCGCCTCCGGGGCTACCACCCTCGCCGGGCGCGAAAGCTCACCCTCCCTCACACTTGGGGAATCGCTGCCGCTGGGCCCCCGAGGCCGACTTCCAACCCGCTTGACGGCCTTTTCGAGTTTTCTTGTGCGCTGACGGGAGCTATCGGTGAGCGATGTGACAAGAGTGATGGCTTATGAAGAGTGACTGTCGAACCCAAACAACGATTGTGTGGCACGGTGTAGCTTCCGTGGGTCTCGTTTTTTCCTGGTCGGCTTCGGCACGTATCCTGTTGCGGTGACGCATGGCCCGTTGCCCGCGATGGGTTCCCAAATCCAAGGCTCCGTAGCCGTCGCCCCCTTCAGGGATAAACGACCCGCCCAGGACAAGGGTGCCTCGGGGTCGTCAAAGGAGGATTTGGCAATCAGCTTGGACACATGGCAGTCAACGACGGTCGGCCGATTCAGGCGGTCATGCAGTCGTTCTTTGAGGGTGCCATGCGCGGGGCAGGCTATCAGATTGTCCCGTCAAATCCATCGGCGACAATCGTCGAAGGCGACGTGTACGAATGGTGGGTGGATAGCTGTTGGAACTACGTCGTTCGGGTCGGGGTGCTGGTGCGTGTTCGCGATCGCGCCCAGGGCACAATTTTGTACCAAAGAGAGATTCGCGGCGAGGAAGACGATATGATATGATGTACTCGCAGAATGCCATACGAGCAGCGGTGGACGTCGCGTTGACAAACGCCCTTAAGGAATTTTCATCACCGGCCTTATCCGCCGCGGTGCATCGGCGAAACCAGTGAGAGGATCTATGGTTGAACTTCAGGTGCCTCGCACAGAGGGGGCGAATCCGACGGCGGTGCCAGTCTTTTTTGAACTCGGCATCCAACCTAAGAATTTCCTATTCGTCATGGTTGCTTGCATGCTCTTCACGTTGCCCGTGCCCGGCGCGAGTGCGCCCGCGTTTCGCGCTGCGGTGGTCAAGGTGGACATCACGCCGGACACGCCACAGATGCTGCGCGGTTACAGCCCGCGCATGTCCACCAAGGTGCATGACCGGCTCTATCACCGCATTGTTGCGCTCGACGACGGCACGACCTCGTTCGTCCTCATTTCCTCCGATCTCTGTTCGCTCTCGCCCGCTTTTTGCGACCGCGTCACCGGCGATCTCGCCAGAGATCTCGGCCTACCACCGGAAAATATCTGGTGGTCCATCACCCACACGCATTCATCGCCCTACGTCGGCCCGCCCGGCATTCCCGGCCTGCTTATGACCAACCGTTTCCAGTTTCGCATGGACGAAAGCTACACGGCGCTCGTGGAGAAACACCTCGTGGACGGCGTCCGGCAGGCCCGGCAGAGGCTGGAGCCAGCGAAACTCGGCGTCGGCCGGGGCTACGCGGAGGCCAACATCAATCGTCGCGCCCGTGATGTCGACGGTCAGGTGCGTCTTGGCATGAATCCCTCCGCGCCAGTGGATCGCCGCATCGGTCTGCTTCGTCTCGACAAATCCGACGGCGCGCCTTTGGCCCTTATCGCCAACTACGCCATGCACGCCACCGTGTTGGGCGCCAGCAACACCTTTGTCAGCGCCGACGCGCCCGGCATCGTTGCCGAATATGTCGAGGAAAAGATTGGGGCGCCCATGCTCTATCTCAACGGTGCCGCCGGCAACATCGCCCCCATTTACAGCACACGCCCGCCAGCCGAGATCAGGCTCCTCAACCAGTTCAAAGTTCTCCTGGGCGATCCCATCCTCGATGCCAACCGCCGCCTGCGCGCCACCACCGCCGTGGTGAAACTGCGTGCCTGCCGCATCATCGTGGAGACGCCCAAACGCCGCGGGCTTGAATGGTCGGACGAACTCAAGGATTACCTGCGCGTTGCCAAGGACGGCACGGAAACCCTGCTGGTGCCGCTGCGCTTCCTGCGTATAAATGACGATACCGTCGTCTGGAGCGCGCCCATGGAGATGTTCTGCGAAATCTCCAATGAGATCCGCGACCGCTCGCCCTTCGCCAACACGCTCTACGTCGGCTACGCCAACGGCACCTTCGGCTATCTGCCCACGGAGCAGGAATATCTCGCCGGCGGCTACGAGTCCGTCACCAACCCCTTTACCGCGTCCGCCGCCGGCCATCTTTGCGCGGTCGTCAACCGCCATTTGCGCGAGATCCATGCCGCCCGTGATTGAAACGCCTGCTTTTTCTGCCCCGCCTGCCACGCCAAGAAGGTGCAGCTCTTCGGCCCCGGGGGGGAGTTCCGCCCGCTGCCGGATGCGCCCTTGCGGGTGGTATTCGAACAAGATGCGCGGCCAGCGCGCCCGCCGGGCGGGACACGTTCGCAATGCAGATGGCCCCGGCGGCTGGGGACGGCGGCATTCCCGCTCGACCTCCGGTGGGCCGCCTGCCACGCTATTCCCATGGCGGGACGGCTTCAAACGGGGCTGGCAGCCCCCGGGAGGGCGGAGGGTGGTGGTTGCGCTCGCGGGGCCGCTGAAAGCAGATTATCCGTCCTCCGTCCCTGCGAAAGAATGCGCACCGGCGAAAATGGACAATCCCGAGCCTTGACTTCACGTCGTGGTTTTTTGAGAGGGGCAGCGACTGCAGCGGGCGCGGTTTGCGCTGCCTCCATAGTTCCCGCGAGGCTGCTCGGGGCGAATGCTCCAAGCAACCGGGTCAACGTGGGCTTGATCGGCTGCGGCTTCCAAAGCGCGCGCATAGTGCCGTCATTTCTGGCTCACCACGACGTGCAAATGGTGGCGGTATGCGACCTCAGGCGGAGCGGCGCCGGCTACTACTACCCGGAGTTGGTCCTGGGTCGGGAAACGGCGCAACGTTGGGTGAACGAACACTACGCCCAGAAGACCAGCAGCGGCAAGTTTCAAGGGTGCGATAGCTACTCGGATTACCGCGAACTCCTGGCCCGGCCGGATGTGGATGCCATCGCCCTCATCGTGCCCGATCATTGGCATGCGCTCATCGCCATTGACGCAATGCGGGCCGGCAAGGATGTCTATTGTGAAAAACCCCTGGGCCTGACCATTCACGAAGGCCAGCAGATGGTCAGGGCCGTGCGCAAATACAACCGGGTGTTCCAGACCGGCGCCCAGATGCGCTGCAGTCCGATGGTGCGGTATGCGTGTGAACTGGTGCGCAACGGGCGTTTAGGCAAGGTTAACCTGGTCCGCACCTGGGTGGTTCCCAACACGTTCGCGGGGCCTGGTCCCGGCTGGCAGCCCATGCCTGTTCCCGAGGGCTTTGACTACGACTTCTGGCTCGGTCCAGCGCCTCAGGCGCCCTATCACGCCGAGCGCTGCTTTTACCGCTGGCGTTTCAACCTCGATTACTGCCAGGGGCAGTGCAGCAACTTCGGCGCCCATACGAACGACATCGCCCAATGGGCCCTGGGCATGGATGGCACGACCCCGGTCCAATACGAGGACGTGGGCTCCGAATGGCCGGCCAAGGGCGGGCTGTTTACCACGGCCACAAAGACTGCTTTCCGCGCCCGCTATGCCAACGGAATCGAACTCATCTGCGAGACGGGCAAGAGCGCCGGAGCCAGGTTCGAAGGCAGTGAAGGCTGGTTGGAAATTACACTCGGGGGCCAACTCACCGCGTCTCCCGAGAGCCTCAAGGACTCCGTGATCGGGCCGAACGAGGTTCATCTGCCCAAAGGCAATCCCGCTCGCGAGAAGCATGTCCGCAAGGATGTGGACGAGGACCACGTCCGGAATTTCCTCGATGCGGTCAAGAGCCGGAAGGATCCGATCGAGCCGGTGGAGATCGGCCATAGCACGGCCACCCTGTGCATTCTCGGCAACATCGCCCAGATTCTGAAACGCAAGTTCACCTGGGACCCGGCGGCCGAACGGAGTCCCGACGAAGAGGTGAACCGGATGCTTGCGCGGCCCATGCGCGAGCCGTGGAAATTGCCGGTCATATCCTGAAATCTGGCAGCCACCCGAATCCCGCTCGATTCTGCCCAACTTGAGGAACCGTTGCCATGACGATCCACCGTGCTGTTTGCCTCACGATTCTCCTGACGCCGATCCTGGCCCACAGTTCGGGTGCCCCGCTGCCGGGGAGTGGAGATTCCCGCTGCGTGCTCGATCCGGCATGGCCTCAGAAACCCGCGGCGTTCGCCTGGGGTGCCATGTCCGGTGTGACCGTGGATGAGCGCGACCAAGTTTACACCTTCAACCGCAGTGAACCCACGGTGCAGGTTTATGGGATGGACGGGACTCTCATCCGTTCCTGGTCCACGGCCAATCCGAAGGGAACCCACCACATCAGGCTCGGTCCGGACGGCAGCGTGTGGGTGACAGATTTTCGCAGCCATCTCGTCCAAAAATACAGTCCGGGCGGGAAACTCCTGCTGACACTCGGTACCGCCAACCAGAAGGGCTGTGATGAAAGCCATTTCTCCGGTCCCACCGACATCGCGTTCCTTTCCAACGGTGACGTGTTCATCTCCGATGGTTATGGGAACCGACGCGTCGTTCGCTTCGACGGCCGGGGCCGCTTCATCAAGGCATGGGGCAACGAGGGAACCGGCCCTGGCCAATTCGCCTTGCCCCACTCGATCGCGGTCAACTCCAAGGACCGGGTTTACGTGGCCGACCGCAACAACGGTCGGATTCAGGTTTTCGACGCGGACGGGAACGTGCTGGCCGTGTGGGACGGTCTGCTGATGCCATGGGGGCTCACCATGACCCGGCAGGACGAGATCTGGGTTTGCGGATCCTCGAGGGTCAGGCAGCCGGATGGCAGCGGCTGGGTCGTCTCACCGCCTCCAGACCAGTTGCTGATGAAGTTGGATAGCGCCGGCAAAGTCCTCTTGCGAGCCGCGCTCAACAAGCCCGCCGTCCCTCCGGCCAAGCCCGGTGAGGTCGACTGGGTCCACGCGGTCGCTCTTGACTCCAAGGGCAATATCTACCTGGGCGACATCGAGGGCAAACGCGTGCAGCGTTTCTTCCTACACCCTGCCTCTGGCTCTTCCTGTCCCTGAACCCACCTATCCCGGTTGGCGGGAGGAGAAGCATTCAGATAACCCAACTTTCGCACGAAGTGCTGGGAATATGGCGTCTTTCGATTTTGCATGACGCAAGGGCTTGATTTTGCGGGTCTGGGGATTGGCCACTGGCTCCGGGAGGCTCGTTGGCCGACCTTGGTGATTGAAGGCTGTGGTGGGATGCGGTGAGTTGATGGCATGCTCCTGAAACGGCGGGTTCGGTAGGGCGGGAGAACCAAATTCTATCCGTGTCTGAATGGCAGGACACCTCCAACGCGCGGGAATTGCTGGCGGGCAAGCCGCCGTTCTACTCCGGGGACATCCTCTACCAGCTCTTCCGCGCCGCGCCGACCACGATGGCCCGGAGGCGCGCCGAGGAGGTCGTCGAGGCCGCGGAGCGCGAGAAGCGCAGGGTGGCGAGGCGGAGCGTGCGCGCGCAACGTGGTCCCGATGCGGGGGGCGGGGTGAGTCTTGGGGCGGAGATGGTTTAGGAGTCCAGCTGTCCGGCATGCCGGCACGAAACGCTCACCGTATGGATTTGCCGACGATCAGGAATTGGCCCAGGTAGAACGACTGGCCCGCCGGTAGTGATCTTACGGAAAATGTGACGGTGTGTTCGCCAGGTTTCTGCTCCGGCAGATACCAGAAGCGCGCGTGCTTGGTCTTCTCTTTCTGCGTGCGCTCGATTTTGATCGGCTGCCCGCCGTCCACGACCGCCTCCAATACGCTCGGCTCGCCGTAGGGGATGTCGCTGATGCCGACAACCGTCCCGTTCCACTTGACGGTGGCGCTCGCGCCCGCTTGTGCGCACTTGAACGCGCCGCGCAGCATGGCGTGCGTGCGCTGTCGGCTTTCGGTGTAGACGGGGTCTTTGTGCTCATCGACGGCCGTCCACCCCGGGCCCAATTTTGCCTCGGCGGCCAGCAGCAGCGTCGCCTCTTCCCAGTTTGTCGGCTCGAGCGGCGGCGGCAACGCGTGCGGATGGGCGCCGCCGGCCTTCACCATCTTGAGCATAGACCGTGCGATAATCTCGCAGTAGATGGCGTGGCCCTCGTCGCCCGGATGCACGCCGTCTTTCGAGAAGACCATCTTGCCCTCCACCGGCGCGTCGGCCTTGAAAATCAGGGAACCCTCCTTCTCGCGCCGCGCGATCTCCACGCCAAGATCAATGGTCGGGATCCCGTACGCATTGGCGATGGCCTCCTGGATCGGCCCGAACCAAGGTGTCCTGCCCGCCTGCAGGTCCTTCAGCATCCCCTGGTGGAGCGTGTATATGAAACAGATGTCGGTGTTAGGGTCGTTTTTCCAGAGGTGGCGCACCACGCCCTCGACCGACTTCGCCTCGTAGCCGCCGCCCCCGTTGACGCGACACTCCAGGAAGACTAGGTCGGGCTTCTGCGCGAGCACGTCACCCTGCAGGCGGCAGGCGCTGTAGTCCGAGCCGGTCCCCGATATGGCGGCGTTGATCTCGATGACCTCCGCACGGGGATATTGCGCCTTGAACCAGGCCAGTGTCTTGGGCCGCCAGCCAGCCGCCGCCGTGATGCTGCCGCCCAGATACGCTATCCGCACCGGTCCGCCGGTGTTCAATTTCGCGAAGAAGTTCGGCAACCCGTCGCGGGCACGGAACTCCTCCGCCACGTTCACGTCATGGTCGTACGTCCCCGCACACGCCTCCGTCGCACATAGCATGGCGACCGCCATTCCCATCCTCATCGCTGGCACTCCTCCTTGGCTCCTATACCTGCTCGGCCCGCTATCCGTTTGACCGGCCCGGAAGGGCCTGACAAGCGATTTTTGCTTGATGCGGAAGGCGGGGTGAGGTCGACCGGCTGCTGTCATCGTGGCGGAAATGTCACCCATGGGTGACAAACCGGTGCGGCCTGCCCCTTGTGCTCGCTCCGTGGTGCCGCTGTTGCTCACGTTGCCGAGGCCGATGTTCGGGTGAAATCCACCTGGACGATCTGGAGCGTCTGCTGGTTGGTCCATTCTGCTGCGTTTCATGCGACACGTTCCTTTTGGGCCCGGCAGACCTCGGTGATCGCCCTGCCCCCGTCCGCCTCCCGCAGGATCCGGATCTTTTCCTCCGTCGTGTGTCGCCTGCCTTTCATTTCGCCTGGTTCCTCTTCGGCCCCAGACGAACATCTCAGGCGGCTCAAAAAAGCGAGGTCACGTCAACTGGTCCAGCCGGCCGGTTCCACGGCGCGGCGCCCTGATGCGTGGCGCGCCATAGCGCGAATGCATCATTGCGTCATTGGATGCCCTGCACAATGCGATATGCTTCGCTCAGGATAAGATTCGCGTCGGCTGAAGGGGCTTCGATGGCGCCAAGCACGGGCGCTATGGCCGCGATGATCCAAGAGAGTCTCATGCTCGAACTTTCTCGACCGTCTTTTCCCTCGCCACTCTCCATGTCTGCACTTGAAACCTCACTACACGGATGAGACGCATTTCTCCCTCTGCGGAGAAATCGGGCATCAATTGGCCAGTTCGGCTCCCGTCGCGCCGTCCAGAAGAAGGGCCTTGGGGTTCAAGTCGAGCGGGAATTCGATGATCCCGTCCTTGATCGTGACAGCCGACCGGTTGCCCATATGGTCCGAGACGGAGGCGCGCGCCGCATCCGTCCTGACGCAGACGCCACGCGGCGTCTCGGCCCCCCACTCCCAGCCAGCGAGGACGATCCCTCGGAAACCCTGCTTTTCGCCCTTGAACCGGTAGAGGTGAAGCGGATGGCGCGAGAGGAGGCGACCGTCGGCGTCAAGGCCTTGGAAAATCGCGGTCAGGGCCGCGAAGGAAGCATAGCCGGCACGCGGGCGGAAGCCGGCCGTGATGAGTCCGTAACCCGGCTCGCCTCCCTCCAGCCATCCCGTCGCGCGCAGGTTGTACCAAATGTAATCGCGCGAACCCCATGACCATGCGTAAAGCGTCTTCGCCCATACCGTCCGCGCCACCTCCAGCTCGGCGTCACCGAAACTGGTCAGCGCCGTTTCGTGCGACGTCCACGGCCTGTTCTTCATGCCGGTGCGTTCGCGGAGCGGGAAGAACTTTTCCTGCAGGCTTTTGACGTACGAATCGAACGTGCCGTGACAGTGGAGAGCCCACACGTCATACAGATCGGGCTCCTCAGCGAAGCGCTCGATCAGTCCGGGATTCGTCCGGGACCAGTCCACTGTACCCGCGGTGGAGGCGGCGGCCCAGCCGTTGGGCGTCACGCATGCCGCGGGGCACCCCGCGTGAACGCCTTCCATAGCTTCGCGCTGCATGCGCACCGCCTCATCGTGAGTGAGCGTATTCGTCGTCACGAGGTCCCATTCGTTCCCGATCTCGTAATAATCGATCTGTGTCCCGTAGCGGGCCGCGATCACATGGCAGAAATCGCGCAGAAGGTCCGGTCGGCTGGGAAGGCACCCGTTGCGGCGGACACCCTGGCGCGCCTTTAGAATCTCCGGATCCACCGCCCATCCGGGCGTGGATTGGACGATGATATCGAGGGACAGGCCCGCGTCGCGCAGGCGGCGCAGGAGGTCGTCGGCCTTCGACCAATCATAGACGCCTGGACGGGGCATCACGCCGCCGAACATGAACCCGTAATCCGTGCGCGTGAACTTCGCGCCGGCGGCCACGAGCGCGTCGATGGTGGGGTCCACGAGATCCGGAAGATAACGGATGCCATGGTAGTGGATGCCGAAGCGAAACTTGGGTTTGGAGACGATCGGCGTCCGCTCGTGGAGATCGATGAACGCGAAACGCGACTCGTGCTCCATCGTCGAGCCGTCCGTGCCGCGCACGTCCGCCGTCAGATACCACATGCCCTTCGCGGGCAACGGCCATGGAACGGGGATCCGCACCGTCTCGCCGGACGCGAGCGTCCGGTGAAAGGGGATCTCGAAGCGGCGGTCGAACCCGTCCGCGAAACGCAAGGTGGTTCCCCACGTTTGCGGCGTGTCCGCCGGATTGTGGATCACGACGACGGGCCGCTCGCTCGCCTTTTCGGCGCGGACGATGTGTAGGAAATTCCCCGTCTCGACGTCCATGCGGAACGCTTCGGCGGAGGTCTGCTCGAACTCGCCCTCGGCCCTGACGATTTTCCACGGGCCTTTGGGAGAGTCGGCGGAGGGTTCAAAGTCGAGCCTCACGAACTGAAATTGGCTCAGGCGCGAGAGGTCGCAGGGGAAGCGCAACGTGCCATCGGTCGTGCTGGCCGTCAGGTTGGTCATCGCACCTTGCATCGCGTTTCCGCAAGAGTCATGGGAGAGGACGAGCGTGGCCGTGCCGCGGAACGGGGGGGAAATCGTGAACGTGAGCGCCTTTGCGCCGGGGAACGGAGTCGCGCCGGGGTACGTGGTATCGACGGAGATCGGCTCAACTGATCGGACCGGCCGCGCGACCGTCGCGGCTCGCGTCTCCTCCTCCAGTCGCGCGAAAACAACATCGCCCGCACCGCTGTCGTGCGAATAGTGCGCGTTGATCGCCGTCAGGCGGACAGGGGCGTCCATGCGCCCATTGGCCTTGACGCCGCCGCCCCATGGGCGCCCGTGACCGGCTTCGCTGAAGGTGTAGCTGCAACGGAGCGTGCCGTCCGCCAGGTTTGTCTTGATCTTGCGCGGCGAAAATTGGAACGTCTCGCCGTCGCGGTCCGTGAGATTGATCGCCATCGCTTTCGTCACCCGGCGAAACGGGGCCTTGCGCATGACGAGGACCACCCCTTGCCCCAGCCATGGGCGCGCCTTGGCCAATCGCTCGGGCACCGTCAGCGTACACCACGGCGGGGTGGGGTTCATCTTCGAGGCGTCCAAATGGACGTGAAGCCCGTCCGACTTCGCCTCCAGTTGCGCGGCGGCCTCGGCCGGATCCAGATACTTTCCCGGCTCGAGGTTGAATGTGTTCTCCGGATCGGCGAAATCGATGATCGTTTCACCGGCGGCCATGCCGAGCATCAAAACGGCCACTATCAGATTATTCATTTCCCGCGTTTACATCTGGTCGACGTCCGCCGTTTTTCGGACAGCCTGGTGCTTTCAAAACGGAACGGTGTTCTCATGATTCGCTCCGGTCTCGTCTCTCGGCGGTTTTTATACGTTTTTCACTGATTCTGAGAATCGTAAATGGCGATGCTGTTATACCACGGCAGATACTCCAACAAGAGGAGGGGCCAGCGCGCGAAGGGCGGGCCATGCGCGCAACGGCGATGGCACCGGCACGCCCGAGGCTGGACCGCTGGCGCAAGGGTGGGATCGAGAATCCGACGAATCACCACGGATCGGGGGCCAGTCCGGATGGGTGGTTGTCAACGTGGGGCTGGTCATCGCCGCCGCAACAGGGCCGACCATGCGAGGGGATGTGGTCCGCTCTCGGACTCGGTCGAGCGGAACTGTGTCTCGCGGAGTTCGACGGGGGCGAAGAGAGGTTCGAGTTCCTGGCACAGTTCACCGGCAGTCATGCGCGGCGGACCCTGGTCGGCGGGGCGCGGATCGTTTGCGTTGCCGACAAGGGAGAGCCAGAGGCTGCCCGGGTGCGTCACCCGTTTGAGGAACTCCAGCAGATCCGGCAGCAGTCCCAGCCGCACGCAATGATAGAAGCCGCCGTCGAAGAGGAACGGAAACGGCTCGCCGAATTGGGCGAGTTGGCGGAAGTCCGCGGCGCGGAAGTCGATGCGCGCGCCCGCGGTCGTTGCCTTCGCCGTGGCCTGTTCGATCGCGCGGGGCACGAGATCGAACGCTGTGACGCTGAAGCCGCGCCGTGCCAGATGAATGGCGCTGGTGCCGGTGCCGCAGCCCATTTCGAGCGCACGCGACGGGGGAATCGACCACTCGCGGAGCACCCGATCCAGGGCGTGGATTGCGGAATGATGGTTCCATGGGGTGTCGCCGTCGGCATAGCGGGCGTGCCAGTCGATGGAACCGCGGTCCGGATTGGCGGATTGTGGGGCGTCTTTCATGCCGCGGAGCTTGCGGCGGGCACGGGGGAGGTCAAGGACCACGCCCAAGAGGCCTCACCCGAACAGGTCGAGGAGCCTCGCCTGCCGGAAGCGAAAGATGCGGGCGAGGTCGCGCCGCACGAACAGCCTGTCCACCAGCGGGCCGCCTGGCACGGCGTAGCGGACGCGGTCGGCCACCAGGGTCCCGCCGTCGTGCCCCGCAAAGGTGTGCTCGTGGATCCACGCGCGATACGGGCCGCGCCGCTGCTCGTCCACGAAGCGGTGCGGCGGCTCCCACGCGATGATCTCGCTCCGCCATCGCAGCGGGATCCCCCGCAGGCGCAGCCGGTAGTCTATTGGCGCGCCGACTCTCATGGCCACCGGCAGCGGCGTCAGGATCTCGAATCTCAGCCACCGTGGCGTGATGGCGTCCAGGTTGCCCGCGTCCGCGAAAAACGGGAACACCTCCTTGGGCGGCCTCGGCAGCCAGAGATCGCAGGCAAGGAGGCTCATGCCCCCCTGCCGCCCGAATCGGATGACCGGATCGATCTGGCCCATGGGAAAAGCTACACGCGATCGGCCGGGTGCCTAATCAGCGCGGACTCGAGAATCGCCAGAGGGTCGCCGGGCACCTCAGCTTTCAGGCGTACGCCTCGGGCGGCGTGACCACCTGGCGAGTGGGGGACGGACAGGACCATGGTGGTCAGCGTCGTAAATAACGGTGATGGGACCGAGGAGGTCCTGGAGCGCGACAACGTCCCCAGCGGGAATGTCCCGCGCCGCTTCCTGACGCTGGTGGTCGGGAGAAAGTGAGCAGCGCGCATCGGGTGGTAGTACGAGGTTTGGCAGGTGCGTTCCGAAAATCGCCCCACGTTGGCCCCACACGCGTCAGGACCGTCCAGAGGCCTGGCCTGCCCGCATTCCGCTGAACAAATCGCGCCCTGGGGCCATCCTCGCGCGTTCCCGGGGCATCGTGGCGGGGATCCGGGCACATCGTGTCTGGTCCCCGGGGATAGGACATGGGACGTACTACGCCACCGTGGGACATGTTGTGACGGGTTGCGATGCGGTTCGACAACATGAATACGACGGGCCGCCGTCATATTTTTCACGTGAAAGGTCCCGGCCGTTTTAAATCTGTCACGCGTGACAGTTTTCGGGCCGCTAGAGCCACCCGGCCGTGACGGATGTGACGCTGTGACGCCGATCCGGGTAAAAGTCCCCATAGAAATCTCCCCGCGGGACTTTACCCATTTTGCCGTCATTCCGTCACGGGCGTCACCTTCTCCCGGGACGGCTGTGGCCGGGCGGCATCTTCGCGCCTGGGGTGGTGCGGGGTCTGGCTCCATTCAAATCCGTCAGGTCTTGCGGATTTGGCGCGCCCCTCAATCGAAGGTGTGGAAGTCCCAGTGTCCGGAGAAGCCGGCCACGCTGCAACGGCCCGCGGGGCGTGTGGCGATGGGCGGCGGGAGCCTCTCGGCGGCGGCGGCGCTCAGGAGCCTGGGGAGGCCGAGGTCTTTGGCGAGCTTCTCCATGCGGAAGGCGAAGTTGACCTCCGGGCCGATGACGACCTCGCCGCTGAGCTGCCCGGAGAAGGTGGCCACGCCGTGGTGGAGGATGAAGCGGAAGTGGGGCTGGCCGTCCTGGAGGGCGCGCAGGCCCAGGGCGGCGCGCGCGACCCTCTCGGCGCTGCCCTCGCGGCACGGCCAGTAGGCGAAGAAGCCGTCGCCGAGGAACTTGTTGAGGGTGCCGGCCTCCCCCTCGACCGCGGCGCGGCAGGAGGCGATCCAGTGGCCCACCATCTTGCCCAGCGGCGCGGGCTCCATGGCGCGGCTCATGGCGCTGTAGCCCTCGATGTCGGCCACCAGGAACCAGCAGGTGCGCTGGCGTATGTCGATGGCGGTGCCCGCCGGCGAGCCGTGCCCCGGCACCGGGGTCTGGGAGACGCCGCTCTGGCGGAACAGGAACGACTCGTCGCCCAGCCCGATGCGGTCCCCGTCGTGCAATGGCATGGGGCGCACCAGGGGCTGGCCGTTGACGTAGGTGCCGTTCTGACTGCCCATGTCCGCGATCCAGAACTCCGACGGGCCCTGCCTGTGGATGGAGGCGTGGTGCCGGGAGATCTTCTCGGAGGAGAGCACCAGGTCGTTCTCCTCGGCGCGGCCCATCGACAGGCGGTCGACGACCGGAAGGGAGTGGCCGGAGGGGGCCTCGATCCACGCCGAGAGCTTGGGGGCGTCGGCCATGATCGACGACCTTTATCGGAATGCGCGGCCGACCAGAAGCCGAAAGTGGGCGCCGCTGGCCAGAATTTTCTCGGCTTGGAGGGGGGCGGGGCGCATAACTTGCGGCGCATGGAGGAGGGCGGCTGACGATGGCCGAGGCGACGAGCGGAGGAGGCGGGACCTACATCGACCCGCTGGTGGGGGCCCGGCTCGGGGGCTACCTGATCGAGGCGCCGCTGGGGCGCGGCGCGATGGGGGCGGTCTACCGGGCGGTGCAGATGTCGCTCAACCGCCGGGTGGCGCTCAAGGTGATGGTCTCGCACCTCTCGGGGCGGGCGGACCTGGTGGCGCGTTTCCGCAGGGAGGCGATGGCGGCCGCCGCGCTGAACCACCCGAACATCGTCCAGGTGCATGATTTCGGGGAGGACGGGGGGGTCTGCTTCTACGTGATGGAGCTGATCGACGGGCTCAGCCTCGGGGACTACCTCAACCGCGGCGAGAGGTTCAGCGAGCGGGAGCTGATCGAGGTGGGCCGCGAGGTGACGCTGGCGTTACAGGCCGCGCACGAGGCGGGGATCATCCACCGCGACATCAAGCCCGACAACCTCATGCTCAACGGCGCGGGGATGGTGAAGCTCGCCGACCTGGGGCTGGCCCGGGTCCACGACCTGGACAGCGACGTGGCGCTGACCCTGAGCGGGGTGAGCATGGGCACGCCCCTGTACATGTCCCCGGAGCAGGCGCAGGGGGAGAAGACCGTCGACCACCGCGCGGACTTCTACGCGCTGGGGGCGACATTGTTCCATCTGGCCACGGGCCGCGTGCCCTTCGAGGGGCAGACCGCCGGGGCGATACTGGGCAGGCAGCTGGCCGGCCACGTGCCCGCGGCGCGGGCGTTCAGCCCGTCGCTGGGGCAGGGCTTCTCGGACCTGCTGCGCTGGATGATGGCCACGCACCCGGTCAATCGCCCGAACACCCACGCGCAGATCCTGGAGGCGCTGGAGCGCTGCCTCGCCGACGCGATCCGCAGGGAGAGCGCGGGCTCGTTGGGCACCTCGCGCATCGTGTCCAGCACCGTGGCGCCCGCACCCAGGCCCGAGATGCCGGCCAAGCAGGTGGAGGTGTTCGTCAAACAGGGCAAGGGCTGGCCGATATGGGCCGGCTGCGGGGCCGCGTTCGCGGCGATACTGGTGGCCGGGTGGTTCGCGACACGGCCGGCGGCTGAACCGGTGCAGGTTTCAACCACGAAGGACGCGGAGATCACGAAGCCGGTACAAGCGATGCCGGCCGCCGCCGCTTCGGCGCCCGCCCCAGTGGAGGAGTTGAAGATCCTGGGCGATCTCGCCAGGTTGCCCGCGGCACCTCCGACACCGCCTCCCGCGGCGGCATCACCGGCGGCCATGCCGGTGGCGCAAGAAGCGGAGAAGAAGCCGGAGGCGGCCGCGCCGACACCGCCACCGGTGATGCCTGCTTCCACGGCGGCCAAGCCGCTGGCCACGCCCCAGGAGCTGATGTCGGCGACGAAGGAGAGGCCCTTCGTCAATTCCCTCGGGATGAAGTTCGTCCCGATCCCGGGGACGAAGGTGCTGTTCTGCATCTGGGAGACGCGGGTGAGGGATTTCGAGGCGTTCCTGAAGGAGAGCGGGTACAAATGGGATTTCAAGCCGCCCTTCGAGCAGACGCCAGACCATCCCGCGGTGGCAATCTCGTGGGACGACGCCAAGGCGTTTTGCGCGTGGCTGGGCGCGAAAGAGGGGCTGGAGTACCGCCTGCCGACCGACGAAGAGTGGCACGCAGCCGCCGGGAAGGACGAGTTCCCATGGGGCGACGACTGGCCGCCGCCCGAAGGCATCGGGAATTTCGCGGGCGAAGAGTTGAAGCAGGCGGGCTTCAAGGGTCCGGTCCTTGAGGGCCACCGCGACGACCATCCGTGGACCGCGCCGGTTGGCAGCTACAAGCCGAATAGGGACGGATTGTATGATTTCGTGGGCAATGTCCAAGAGTTTAACGAGGATTGGTACACGGAAGCCACTTACAACAGACACATGAAAGCCAAAGGGTTTCCGCCATTCGCCGACCAGGTGGCGGACTACAAGACCGGCACCGTTCGCAAGGTGAATCGGGGCGCGTGCTGGCGGTCTCCGTATCGCAGTGATTTCCCCGTGGACAGTTGCTACTCGGGTACTCCTGACATGCGTCGCGATACTGTCGGTTTCCGCTGCGTCCTAGTGCTGCCGTAGTTCCCGCCCATGAACCCCGATCCTCGCCCCGATCCGCTGGCAGGCACGCAGCTGGGGGATTTCGTGATCGAGGGCCTGGTGGGCAAGGGGGCGATGGGCGCGGTCTACCGGGCGCGGCAGATCAGCCTCGGCCGTCCCGTGGCCCTCAAGGTGATGCGGCCGGAGTTCGCCGCGGAGGAGGAGATGGTGGCGCGCTTCCGGCGCGAGGCGCGGGCCGCCGGCGCGATCTCCCACCCGCACCTGATCGGGATCTACTCGTTCGGGCAGGAGGGCGAGACCTGCTTCTTCGCGATGGAGCTGGTGGAGGGCCAGAGCCTGCGGGCGCACCTCAAGCGGGGGGAGCGCTTCACGGAGGCGGAGTGCCTGGAGATCGGCCGGCAGGTCCTGGCCGGGCTGCGGGAGGCGCACCGCGCGGGCATCGTTCACCGCGACATCAAGCCCGACAACCTCATGCTCGATGATCGCCACCAGGTCCGGGTGGCCGATCTCGGGCTGGCGCGGGTGGCGGGGCCGGAGTCGGGCCTTGCGGTGACGATGACGGGGATGATGATGGGCACGCCGCTCTACATCGCCCCGGAGCAGGCCGAGGGCCGGCGGGAGGTGGACTACCGGGCCGACTTCTACGCGCTCGGGGCCACGCTTTACCATCTCGCCACGGGCAGGCCGCCCTACGACGGATCCTCGGGGGTGGAGGTGATCGGCAAGCACCTCCATGCGCCGGTGCCCGACGCGCGGGCGAGCAACTCGGGGCTGAGCAGGCCGTTCGCCGAGCTGTTGAAGAGACTCATGGCGAAAAAGCCGGAGGATCGGCCGCAGAAACACTCGGAGATCGAGCGGGAGCTGGATCGGTGCGGGGCGCTCCTGGCCGAGGAGTACAAGGAGCAGTCGCGGATCGCGAGAAGCGCGGCGCTCAAGGTGGTGAAGCGCTCGTGGGTGGACGAGCCGGTGACGTGGATCGCCGCGGCGGTGGTTGCGGTGGTGCTGGTGGCCGGGGGGTTCCTTTACCCGCATCTCTCGAAGGGGCCGGATGCGGACGCGGTGCTGGGGATGGGATCTACGATGGCCGATGGAAGATTGCCGACCGGGGATGGAACCACGAAGGGCACGAAGGACACGACCCCTGAAAGTTCAAGCTCGAGATTCTCTAGCCCCGCGCCGGTAGCCTCCAGCCTGATAGCGGCGACGAAGGACAAGCCCTTCGTCAATTCCCTCGGCATGAAATTCGTGCCGATGCCGGGAACGAAAGTGCTCTTCAGCATCTGGGAGACCCGCGTCCGGGACTTCGAGGCGTTCGTCAAAGAGACCGGCTACAACTGGAACGAGAAACTGACTTTCAAACAATCCCCCGATGATCCGGTGGTGAAAGTGTCCTGGGACGATGCAAAGGCATTCTGTGAATGGCTGAGCAAGAAGGAGGGGAAGCAGTACCGCCTGCCGACCGACGAGGAGTGGAGCGCTGCGGCGGGCGGCGCGGCATACCCGTGGGGTCACGAGTGGCCGCCGCCGCCGGGGACGGGGAATTTCCCGGGGGAGGAGTCGAAGCTCGGCGAACCTGACGATCCGAAGGACGAATGGATGACGGAGGGCTACCGCGACGAGCATCCGCGCACCGCGCCGGTGGACAGCTACAGGGCGGTCCCCTGCGGCTTGTACCATCTAGTCGGCAACGCATGGGAATGGTGCGAGGACTGGTTTGATCAGGGGATCCTGAAGAAGCACCGGGCCGCCGGGCCATATGAGCCGAAGCCGGAGGATCTGGCCGACATCATGAGGGGCGACGTGCGCAAGGTACTGCGTGGCGGCTCGTGGCTCCATGGCCGTCGCGACAATCTGCGCTCCTCGAACCGCCATCACACTCCCCCCGCCTCTCGGTTCATTGACAACGGTTTCCGGTGCGTGGTCGTGTCACCTTCATCGGCGGCGTTGCCAGCGGTAGCCCAAGCTCCCTCAACGCATGTGGCTCCCGAGGTCGCCTCCGCCACGAAGGAAAACCCCCTCGTCAACTCCCTCGGCATGAGGTTCGTCCAGATCCCCGGAACGCAGGTCTTGTTCAGCATCTGGGAGACACGCGTCAAGGACTTCGGGACGTTCGTGAGCGAGACAGGTTATGACTGGCACGAGAAACCGTCCTTCGAGCAGGGGCCGGATCATCCGGTGGTGCAGGTCTCCTGGAACGATGCCAAGGCGTTCTGCGACTGGCTCAGCAAGAAAGAGGGCAGGCAATATCGCCTTCCGACCGACGACGAGTGGGATGCGGCGGCGGGCAGTGCAATATACCCTTGGGGTGATGCGTGGCCGCCACCGGCCGGGGCCGGAAATTTCGCGGGGGAAGAGTCAAAGCTGGGCCAGTCAGAGGATCCGAAGGATGAGTGGATGACAGAAGGTTATCGCGACGAGCATCCGCGCACCGCGCCAGTGGGCAGCTACAGGGCGCTCGAGTCCGGGTTGTACGATCTCTCCGGCAACGTTTGGGAATGGTGCGAGGATTGGTTCAACCAGAGAATGTTGGAGAAGCGCTGGGCGGCTGGGTCGTATGAGCCTACGCCGGAGGATCTGGCCGACATCGTGAAGGGCGACGTGCGCAAGGAGTTGCGTGGCGGTTCCTGGCGCGCTGCGGATCGCCTCAGCCTGCGATCTTCGTACCGCGTTCACAATCCACAATCCCATCGGGCGTATAACGTCGGCTTCCGCTGTGTGGTGGTGGGTCCGGTGTCGGTAACATCACCGCCTGCTTCGGCCCTGTCGTCGGCGGTTTCCATCCCGACAGAAGCGACCAAAGACAAGCCATTCGTCAACTCGCTGGGCATGCGATTCGTCCCGGCGCACACGCCCGGGGTGCTGTTCTGCATCTGGGAGACGAGGGTGATGGATTTCGATGCGTTCGCCGGGGCCCGCGCCATGACACCGGCAATCGGATGTGGGTCATGCGAGCCGATGGCTGGCAGGAGCGGGACGGGTACAGCTGGCGCAATCCGGGATTCGAGCAGGGCGCGGACCATCCGGTGGTCGGTGTGAACTGGGAGGATGCGAGGAGCTTCTGCGCGTGGCTGACGGACAAAGAGCGCCGCGAAGCGAGGATCGGGCCGGGCGACCAGTATCGTCTTCCCACAGACCATGAGTGGAGCATGGCGATGGGGATCGGGGCCAGGGAGGACCCGCGGGTGAGTCCGAAGGAAAAGGTCGGCAAGATCCTGGGCGTCTATCCCTGGGGAACACAGTGGCCTCCGCCCAAGGGGGTGGGTAACTACGCGGGTCAGGAATCGCGGATCGGCCAGGAACCGAGTTCCTGGGGAAGCATCGATGAGTATCGCGATGGGTTCTCAAGGACTGCCCCGGTGGGAAGTTTTCCGCCAAACGTGCTGGGGCTTCATGATATGGGAGGCAACGTCTGGGAGTGGTGCGAGGACCTCTATGATCCCGGCCAAAAGGGTCGCGTGTTGCGCGGCGCCGCATGGAACAGCGACACCGAGACGATTCTGCGTTCGTCCGGCCGTGACGACGATCTTCCCGGACGTCGGTATAGCAACCTCGGGTTTCGTTGCGTTCTGGCGCGCTCTTCATCCAACCCATAAGGTTCTGCGGCGCCCTCACCAAAGACACAGGCAGTTGCCAGCACCGGAGCCTGCAAGGCCAATGCGGGTGGCTGGGACGAGCCCAGACCGATGCCGCCGTGTCACTGGAGTCCGGATTGAGGGAGCGGTTCGACATGAGTGGCGTGTCGCCCGACGGGGGGGAATTCCCGGCCCTCGAGCCGGCGTTCAGCGGGCAAGCGAATCGATCTGCTCCGATGTCAGGAACCAGCGTTTTCGGTCCGCCGCATGGCCGATGAGAGTATTCTTGTTGCGCAGGACGAGGGACTTGTAGAAACGGTCGGCCGCTTTCGGGTCGCGATACTTGAGCCACGATCCGGCCTCGTTCAAAACACGCGCCAGTTCCACGGTATCGTCGGACAAGAGTCCGCCCGCTTCCCACGCCAGATCGGACGCGACGTATCGATAGTGAAACCGCTTCGCGGGAGAAACGCCATAGTGCCGGTGGCACCAGCTCTCGTCCGGGTGGACGCGTGGCACCGTTGCCCATGTTTGCCAAGATGCTATTTCTTCTCGCGGGCGTTGGGTCCGGAGCAGCCCGTCGGGCGAGCATCTCCGGTGCCGTTCGGGCAGGGTATCGGGGAACATGCCCTCTTGGCGGAAATTGTCCGGGGTCAGTTCGGCGCCGAACAGTTCCATGCCCAGGTGCCTGTGGATCTGGGCGGCGCACCACAGGTGCCCCGCGCGGCATTCATCACTTAGCCGTGCGTCATGTCCCCGGCGAAACGACTGGACGTAGGCATCGAACGCCGGTCGAAGTTCGGGGGGATACCACAGCAGGGCATCCTTGAAGAACCGTTCGCGCGCGAGCCTGCGGGCAAGAAGATAGCGCAACCGCGATGCCCCGTCGCTCTGGTGCGGCGAAGAATCCCACCACGAGTGGACAGACTCGCGGGCCTTGTCCCATCTCTCCCCCTCAATCCATTCCCGGAGCTGCCGCCCGAATTCTGCGGTGTCCGTTTGGCCCACCCCTTTCGAGTCCGGGCGAGAACGGACATAACCCAGCAGTTCTTCTGCCGACATCAAGCGCTCGGCAACGTAGGCCGCGTCGCGCCAGTAACCGCTGGACAACAACCAGTCGAGCGCGCCGACGAAGCGTGCCATTGCCATGTGTGAGATGCCCGCGTCAACCGCCAACTGTTCTCTGCGAAACATCGCGGGATCTTCAACCGCTCCAGAATCGATATCTATATGCGGGGACAGTTTGACATCCGTGGTGCGATTGGTTCCCGCCGCGGCCACAAACAATCGCCGGGCTTCCTCGATGCGACCGTCTTGGAGGGCGATCTTGCCCGCCAGCCAGTTGCGGTCGGGTGATGGGGAGGGGGCCCGTTTGATCCATTGGCGCGCCTCCTCGTAGTCCCCGGCCGCATAGGCGGCCCAGGCAATGCGCAGGGCCTCGTCCTGGCCCACTTCGATATGGGCCTTCGCCAACATGCCGATCCAGCGCATCGCCGGTCTGGCAGCGGCATTGATACCACCGGCCACATGCGGGGATTGGAACCGTTGGGGTAACACGTGAAGCGTCACGACCCGCCGGAACCAGGAATCCTGGGCGGCGACAAGGAGCCGGTCATCGTCTGCCTTGGCAAACAGATCCTTGATCACGGTACGCAGGGAAACCAGCGCCATGTCTGCCGGTTTCCAGCGGCCTCCGTATTGGTTCGGGAGGGCGCGCACGGCGCCCGCGCGAGAGTAAAGAGTGTAGAGTGCCGCCGCTCGCTCGTAATTGCCGCGCTTCCACTCGGCGCGCGCCTCCCAGCCGTAACTCTCCGCGGCCAGCCGCTGGGGGTCTTCGGCTCCTGCTGCGGCGATTACGCGCACCTTTCTCAAGAATCCGACCGCGCGGGGCGGGTCGCCTGCGGTCAGCACCCGCCCGATCATATACGCCGCCCAAAGGCCGCGCTTCGCGCGCTCCGGCCCGGGCAAGGCCAGGATGGTTTCCCATTCCTTGACGGCTCGCATTGGGTCGCCAAGGCAAAACCATCTTACCCCGGCCACATAGTTCCGGAATTCCGCCGGCCAAGACTCCGGAATGGATATCTCGCTGATCGTGGCGCGCAGGCGGGCGTCGGGCGCAGCGGTCCACTCGAAATTCCGCGGCAGTGCCTTTCGCAGGATGTCCCGGGTCCGGGAGTACTCCTGCAATGCCAGCCGAAGATTGTCGGCCGACACCCTCTGCTCGATCGCGCTTCGGAACTGTGCCAGATCGATTTCGCTGATACTCGATTCGGCCGTTGGTGCGCGCGGCCCGGAATCTCCGGCGACGGGGAGCGAGAGTCCCGTTGCGAAATCCTCGGCCACCGTTGGCGGGTCGGGGATCGCCGCAAATTCAGTTGGGAAGTCAACCACCGGCGAGCGCAGCGCCACCGGTCCAACGAGCACACTCTCGATGTCAAAAGGTCCGCAGGCGCGACCGCTTTCCGCCTGCCAGAGCAGGCCACAGCAGACCACGGCCCCCGCGGCTCTGACACCCTTATTCATTTTCCGGGACGCACCGCACGCCGGCGTCCGCCGGATCGAGGCGAATCCATCCCAATATACGCCGTTCGCCTGGTGCCAGCAATGTGGGCCATTCTCTCTCGCGCCATTCCACGGTGGCGCCGCACCCCGAGGGGCGCATGCGTGTTGCCGCGACCCCGTCCGCCGCGACCAGACGATGGCCATCGTCCCAGATCAGCGAAACGCGAATCGGGGGCACCACCGGGATCTCCCCGGTGTTTTCGGCGACGATCTTGAGGAAGCCTTCCGGTTGCGCGTCCGCCCGCAGCCGGATTCCAGACTTTGGCCGAGCGCCCCTCAGGACCTTAGCAAACGCTTCGGTCGATAGGATCCATCGGTCGTCTGCTGTCGGCAGCCGGAACCAGCAAATGCCCTCGAAGTTTGCGGGCGGCTTGCACCACAAACGTGCCCGGAGGTCGAGCAGGGTGTCGACTTCGGTCACCGCCAGCGCCACGGCGTCCGCCTGTTGCGCTGCCGCGGATTCCGGTTCCTCGGACACGACGTCGATGACCCGCCCCGAAAGATCAAAGAAGACGCGACTGAAATACGTCGGGAGCGCGACCCGGAACGGCACACCGACTCGCGAGGCGCGCCCAATCCATCGAACGGATTCCTCGACCGTGCACAGCGGCACGACGCGGGCCGCCGCCTCCGGCAGTTTCAACGAATGGACCTGTAACACGAACCCGTCCGCGCTGCGCGCCAGATCGCCGAATCCATCACGCCCAAGCCAGTCCGGGAGCGCTGTGAAGGTCCATCGCATGTCCGCCTCACGGGCCCGCAGGGCGCGCATCAGCGGGGCAAATGTTTCCAGGGACCGAGTTGGGCAGTCGAAGTCGATCTGGCACTCGTGAATTCGCAGGGTCCTGGCGTCGGTGAGGACCTGAGAGGCCGTGGTGCCCACGGTCTCCGCCAATGGTCTGGGGTCGCCGTCGAAGAACGCCTTGTCGGGTCGATGGATCCGAAGGACCACGCCGATATCGCGCCCGCGGAGTTTCTCCCAAGGCACGGGAATCCGGTTCATCTTGTGGGAAGCGCCGTCGGTTGCCGGAAATTCTGCTGCCAAGACCAACAATTGCCGGATTGTCTTGTCCGTCCCGTGGGCCGCGTCGGCCGTGGCCGCCGTCCACTGGCGCTGCCAGATGTACGTGTCCTGGCGCAGGTCTTGGGGTCTTGGGCTCCCAGCGTCGCCGCAGGCACACAACAATCCAGACAGGAGAATGGCAGTTTTTCGGCCCGTTGCTCTGGTGGGGTGCCCGCGAAGTACACCCAAGCGGTGGCCCGGTGGCATCGCCAAACTCCCGTCTTCTTCGCGGGCGGCTGGTGCGTTCTCAGTGTGAATTGGGGGAAACAAGCAGTGTCAGGACTTTGGGGTTGCGTCGGGACCCGTCAAGACCACGACTGATTGTGGCACATCGACTATTGGCGCGCGAGTCGCGTCGTTGTGATTTGCTGAAATGGGGCGAAAAGAACTCAAACCGTGGTTCACTGAGATGTCAGGAAGCCTTCGGCGCGTGGGGCACAAAGCCTGTTTCTGAGCCCTTGGAGATTCGGATCGTGCCGGAAACGCTCGGCCCCGCGTACTGTGGCGGGCTAGACCTCGACGTACGCTCGGGATTCGAGCCTTGCCAGAGTTGCCGCGTACTTAGCTTGCTGGGCTGGGCTGAGAGGCTCATGGGAAAAGCAAGACTCGACCGACACTTCGGGGAAGACGGCTTCCCCCAGGCCGTCGCGCACGAAAAATGCGTTGAAACCCAATGGCTCCACCCCCACCAGGCGATAGCCCTTGGACTTCGCCAGTTTGGCAAAAGCGGGGAGCGAAGCGCCGCAGTATTCGGGAGCGCCATCCACGAACGTGGCCACGAAGTCCGGCTGGTATGGGACCGTTACGGCGCGGTTTGCGCCCCACGGCGAATTGTGCTCCAGGACCACGACCCGCGGCTGAATGCACTCGATGGCTTTCCAAACCCAATAGTCCATGCCGTCCATGTCCAGGGACAGAAGGTCGATGCCGCCGGAGAACCCGTTGTCCGCGATCAACGCGTTTACGTTGTCGGGTGTGACCCAGGCTTCTTTCAGAACCGGGGGCTGGATGAGGGTGCTGGGATGTTTCGAGTAAAAGGCCCGCCCCACCTCTATGTTGACCGCATTCCCATCAAGGAGGAGGCCCCGCCAGGCGTGATTGGCGATCAGATTCGCCGCGTTGCATTCGATCCCGTTGCCGGCGCAGATCTCGACAACCTTTCGGTTCGTCGAACCGATCAATGCGAAAATGAAGAGAAGGATGCCATCTTCGCCGTTTTGCGAGTAGGATCGAAACGCAACGTCTTTGAGTGAAGGGAGCGGGACCCCAGATCGAACGAGCTGCTGGTAGTTCAGCGTGAGCAGAATCTGTGTCCCTTTATCAACCGGATGCGCCACGACGGCCATCTGGTCGGCCATCGATCCTATCTGGTGTGCGATTACCGGGTCGAGACCGACCCTGAATACCTTGCGCACGAGTGCGCCCAACAGCTTCCTCATATCGCCACTTCACACCTTCATGCTTATAGATGGGGTCTCGCCTCAGGCGTCCTTGCTGGCAGAACCGGCATCCAGCGTCCTCCCGAAGGCCGGGATCTCAGGTGACGCCTCCCCGACCATGCGGGGAGCGTAGTGGGCGGGGTTGCGTCGCTCCAGCCAAAACGCCTCGGTCCCTGGGTTGGCCTTGGGAGTGGTGATCCCGCGATGGTTCTGCGCCTGATGGCGGGGACGCCAGACGCATTGCGGAGGCGAGGAAGGCTGAGATTCATTGCGATTGAGTCATCTCCGGTCCGAATCTCTCGATCGGGTGCGTGTGTCTTGACCGGCGTGGTGGCGATTCTAACCTCCGGGTGTGGCAGCTGAGTGGTCTTTCCATGTGATGGAACGGGAGGTCCGCTTCGCCTTTGCGGGAGATTTGCTGATCAGCCAGAGTTTTTCGGATGGCACGCCACCGGAGCTGTTGCGTTTGGTGGAACTGATTCGTTCGGCGGATCTGGCGGTGGGGAATCTGGAGATGCTGTTCCACGATTTCGAGGGCTTTCCGGCCGCTGCGAGCGGCGGCACGCACTTGCGCGGGGAACCGGCGTTGCTGGAGGAGTTGAAGTGGGCGGGTTTCCGGTCGGTGTCGCTGGCGAACAATCATGTTGGGGACTATGGGACGGGGGGAATGCTCGCCCACCTGGCGAACGTCGAGGCTTCGGGGCTCATGCACGCGGGGCTCGGGAGGCATTTGGACATGGCGCGGGCGCCGGCCTTCATGGATTCGGCGGCGGGGCGCGTGGCGCTCATCTCATGTACCGCGACTTTCCCGAGCGGGACGGATGCGGGCCGCAAGCGCGCCGACGTCCACGGTCGACCGGGGGTGAATCCATTGAGGCTTACGACGGTATACCGGGTGGACGATGCGGGCATGGCGGCTGCGCGGACGCTCCAGAAGCAACTCGGCGAAAAGGCGCCGGGTCCTGAGGCCGCCCAGCTTATTCTGGCGGGTAGGCGATTCCAGCGTTCGGCCGTCCCGGGTGTCGCGAAGGAGATCGACGAGAGGGATCGTGCCGAGATACTCGCGTCCATCCGCGCCGCACGCGGGGCGGCCGACTGGGTGATTTTTTCGCTGCACGCGCACCAGGGCGAAGGCGGTGACCGGAATACTCCAACCACGTGCCTCCGTGAATTCTCTCGGGCTGCGGTCGAGGCGGGTGCCGACGTCGTTGTCGGGCACGGCCCGCACGTGCTCCGCGGCATCGAGATCCACAAGGGTAGGCCGATTTTTCACAGTCTCGGAAATTTCTTCTTTCAGGTCGAGGGCGTGGATCGCTTTCCCTCCGAGGTTTACGAAGGATTGGGACTCGGGCCCGAATCGACGCCCGAGGACGTGCGCGCGCTTTGGCGCAGGACGCGAAGCTCGCGGCTGTCGGCTGATCCGCGCTGGTCGGAATCGGTTTTGGCGATGCCGATCTTCCGGGCCGGGAGCCTGGAACGGATCGAACTATTCCCGGTGACCTTGGAGCGGGCTGAGGATTCCGCGTGGTGCGGTGCCCCGCGGCTGGCCGCGGGCAACGACGCGATCCGGATCTTGCAGCGCCTGGAGGAACGGTCCGCGGCTCTTGGAACGACCGTCCGGATCCAAGGGGGTCGTGGGCTCGTGGCCTGACTCGAAAATTCAGACACCGAATCGTAGGAGCCTGCTTGCAGGCGATCCCATGCGCGAATCGCGCGCAAGCGCGCTCCTACGTCCCATTTTTCTGCCCCGGTGGTGCCCCCCAAGGCCCGTCGTCGGGCGGGCGCGCGGGGCATGGGATCTAGCCAGAGACTTCGGGCGCTGTTCTCGGGCGCGGCTCGTGCCCCGACCCAGGATCCGGGCCGGGAGGGCTTTGGACTGCGGTGGCAGAGTCCGGCAACCGCCGGACGACGCCACCGCTTTGGCTGCGCGCGAAGCGCGAGCCGGGACCATCGGCTTCGGCTCCGCCGGGGGCAAAAGCGGTGTCGCCGCTTCGCTCTGCCACCGCAGTCCATAACGGCGCCGCTCCCAGAAGTTTTACCATGAATAGTCCGGCGCGCTGACCTGGAACTTCGCACGCGTTTGGCGTCTCGCAGAGACGCCCAACAAGTCTTGTAGGCCGCCTGTGTCAGGCGGCGGCGGGCGTCAAGTTGCCCCATCAATGATGCGGCGCGCTCTCGAGTCAGGTGAACCCCGCCGCGCGCCGGCGGCGAGGCTAAGCCCGGATATTTCAGGCTTCCGCGTGAATCATGCAGGCTAGCTGGCAGTCTCTGGAGGGGGAACTGGCTCGTCCGGCGCGGGGGGCGGGAGGTTGTCGAGGATCTGGAGGATGCGGGTGCCTTCCTCGACGGAGTGGTCGGAGATGAAGTGGAGATGGGGCGTGAATTTCATCTTGATGTGGCGCCCTATGATGTGCTGCAACTCTCCACGGACCTCTGCGGCGCGGGCCAGGACTTGCTCCTCGAGTTTGGCCTCGCCGCCGATGAGGCTCAGGTAGACGTCGGCGTGCCGGAGGTCGGCCGCGATGCGGACTCGGTTGACGGTCAGCAGGGCACCGGGGGGCAAGGGCACGAGTTTGAGCAGGGCGCGAGCGAGTTCGCGGCGGAGGACCTCATTGATTCGCTGGAGGCGATGCTGTGCCATGGTGGCTGCGCCATAACCGGAAATCCGGCTCAGAGTTGCTGGGGGATCTTCTCAAGCTGGTAGCACTCGATGAGATCGCCGGCCATGTACTCGTCGAAGTTGCCGAGGCGGATGCCGCACTCCAGGCCGTTGCGGACCTCGTTGACCTCATCCTGGAAACGCTTGAGGGTGACGATCTGCCCGTCGTAGATGGGCTGGCGATTGCGCAGGACGCGCGCGCGCCCGCTCTTGGTGATGCGGCCGTTGACGACGGCGCAGCCCGCGACGCGGTATTTGGATAGGTCGATGACCTTCTTGCAGAGGGCGGCGCCGACGGTGCTCTCGCGCTCGATGGGGTCGAGCAGACCGGCCATGGCGTCGCGCACCTGGTCGATCAGCTCGTAGATGATGCTGAAGAGCTTGATCTGGACGCCCTCGCGCTTGGCGGCCGTGGCGGCGCTGTTCTCGGTGCGGGTGGCGAAACCGATAACAACGGCGTTGGATGCGGCGGCGAGATTGATGTCGGACTCGGTGATGGGCCCCACGGCGCCGTGGATGATCTCCATAGAGACCTTTTCCGAATGGATGTTGTTGAGGGCGGTCGAGATGGCCTCGAGGGAACCCTGGACATCGGCCTTGAGAACGACCTTGAGGACCTTGGCCTTGACGGCGTCCAGTGCCTCGAAGAGGTTCTCGAGGGTGACGCCGGTGCGACTCTCCAGTTTGCCGAGGCGTTTCTGGTTGAGGCGCTGCTCGGAGGTTTCGCGCGCCTCGCGCTCGTTGCGGACGACCTCGAAGGGTTCGCCGGCGACGGGCACGCCGCTGAACCCGATGACCTTGACGGGCATCGCGGGGGTGGCCTGTTTCACGTTGCGGCCACGGTCGTCGATCATGCCCTTGACCTTGCCCCAGTAGTCGCCGCACAGGAAGGTGTCGCCGACGCGGAGGGTGCCGACCTGGATCAGGACGGTGGCCGTGGGTCCTCGGCCGCTCTCGAGCGCGGCCTCAATGATGCGGCCCTTGGCGAGTCCCTTGACGGGGGCCTTGAGCTCAAGGATTTCGGTGAGCGCGGCCATGTTTTCGAGGAGCCGATCGATGCCCAGTTTCTTGGTGGCGGAGACCTCGCAGACGATGGTGTCGCCGCCCCAGTCTTCGGCGACGAGGCCCTGATCCTGAAGCTGCTTCTTGGTGCGCTCTACGTTGGCCCCGGGCACGTCGATCTTGTTGATGGCGACGATGATCTTGACGTTCGCGGCCTTGGCGTGAGAGATGGCCTCCATCGTTTGGGGCATGATGCCGTCATCGGCCGCGACGACGAGGACGACGATGTCGGTGACGTTGGCGCCACGGGCGCGCATGGCGGAGAAGGCGGCGTGGCCCGGGGTATCGAGGAAGGTGATTCGCTGTTTATCGTGCTCGACGGTGTAGGCGCCGATGTGCTGGGTGATGCCGCCCGCCTCGCCCGCGACGACATTGGCCTTGCGGATCGCGTCCATGAGGGACGTCTTGCCGTGATCGACGTGGCCCATGAAAGTAATGATCGGGGGTCGGGCGATCACGTCGTCTGCGAGCGCCTTCGCCACGGCAACGATCTCCGGCTCGACGGGGACGACCGGGGCAACGGGCGGCGGCGGGGAGCCGCGCTTTTCGACCTCGAGGGTGAATCCGCGAGCGGTGCAGACCTTTTTGGCCACCTCGGTATCGAGCGCCTGGGTGAGGCTGGCGAACACGTTCATGCCCATCAGATCGTGGATGATCTGGTAGGGTTTGGCGCCGAGGTGTTCGGCGAGATCCTTGACGGTGATCGGCGGTTTGAGGTGGAGGATCTTGGGCGGCTCGGCCGCCGGCGCCTCGGCCGATGGCGCGACCGGCGGCGGTGGCTCGGAGACTGGTGGCACGGCGACTGGGGCCACGGCCTGTGGTGCGGCGACCGCTGTGGCGGCTGGCTTGGCGTGTGGTGCGGTCGGGGACGTTTTTGAGGGTGCTGCGGGCTTGGCCTTGGCCGCGGGCGCCGCCGTGATCTCCGGGGCGGGCGCGGGCGAGGCTACCGCGGCGGTGGGCGCGGTAGCCTCCGCGGGTTTCGCGGTGGCCTTCGGGCGAGACGGTCGCTTGGCATGAGCCTTGGTCGCGACGGCGTGTTCGTGTGCGTGCGTGGAGGTCTTCTTTTCCGTGGCGTGGTGGGCGGGTTCAGCGTGCGCCTTGGCCGACGCTTTGGCGGCCGATGGTTTCTTGGCAGCGGGCGGGGCCTTGGGCCGGGCCGTCGTCGAGCTCTTCTTCTTGGTTGGGGAGGCGCTCGGCATAGCGGTTTGCGACGTTGTCAATCAGCCTCCGGTGGGCCCGGCAGATGGTTGCTCCGAAGAGACGCTTTCTCCATCTGAGGCAGGCGCGGTTTCCGCCGTGGGGACTTGGGGGGCGTCGGCTGTTGGGGCGGGCTCTTGGTGGGAGAGTTTGGCGAGGGCTTCGGTCAGGGCGGCGGCGACGCCAGGTTCTGGGATGGCACCTTCGAGGTCTGCCGCTTCAGCCTCCTTCAGCGCGCCAACGGTGGGGAAGCCATAGACGACGGCGAGCCGCGCGATATCCACACTGACGCCCAGGGCCGCGGCCATTTCGACGGCCGCCTTCTGGACCTTGCCCTGGAACTGTTCCTCGACGCTCTCGTCGCGGCGGATGTCGATCTCCCAGCCGGTGAGCTTTTGGGTCAGGCGGGCGTTCTGGCCACGTTTGCCAATTGCCAGAGAGAGGTTCTCTTCGTCCACGGTGACGGTGACGCGGCGGTTGGTCTCATCGAATTCCAGGGCCTTGATCTTGGCGGGTTTGAGCGCCTCCACCACGAGTTCGCGGATGTTGTCCGACCAGCGAAAGATATCCACTCGCTCATTGTTGAGTTCGCGGACGATGTTCTTGACGCGGGAACCGCGAATGCCGACGCAGGCGCCCACGGGATCGACCTTGTCCTGCTTGGAGCCGACGGCGATCTTGGTGCGGTAGCCGGGTTCCCGGGCCATGGCGCGGATTTCGACGGCGCCGTTGGTGAGCTCATTGCACTCAAGCTCAAAGAGGCGGCGGACGAAACTGGGGTGGCTCCGGCTGAGGATGATCTCGGGCCCGCGGGTGGTCATTTCGACGGAGAGGACCAGCGCCCTGAGCCGATCGCCCACCTGGTATTCCTCGGTCGGCACGCGCTCGGGCTGGGGCATGATGCCTTCAAACTTGCCGAGGTCGATTATCACATCGGACTTGACGAAGCGGCGCACCGTGCCGGTGACGATGTCGTTGACCCGTCCCCGGAACTCGTCGTAGATCATCTTCTTCTCTTCGCCGCGCAGGCCCTGCATGATGGCCTGTTTGACTGCCTGGGCGGCGATGCGGCCCATATCCTTTGGCGTGACCTCGATCTCGTAGGTTTGGCCGAGCAGGCAGGAGGGGAGGCGTTTTCGGGCGTCGGTCAGGCTGATTTGCTCGAAGGGTTTTGTGACGTGGGTGACAACCGATAGCTTCGCGAATGCCTTTATATCACCCGACTTACGATCGATCGTGCAGCGCAGGTCGCGAGCGGGCCCTTGGGCCTTGACGGTCGCCTGGAGCAGGGCAGATTCGACCATCGCGAAAAGGGTGTCTCTTGGGATACCCTTTTCCCGCTCGAACTGGTCTATCACGCTCAGCAGTTCCGCACTCATCGTCAATCAACAAATCTTCTGCCCTAACCCGGAGAAAGAAAAGGCGGGTCGCACTGCCAACCCGCCTTCGCCGAGTCATGCTGAAACCAAAACTATACGGCAAGCCCTTGGGGCGTCAACCCCAATCCCAGCCCTCGATGGGTGTTTGGCAGGGCTCTTGGTTCGCTCGACCGAAGCCGTTGGAGTCCAGGCTTTAGCCTGTTTCGTGCCCGATTCAACCGAGAGGCGGAACTCCAACAGGTTGCTGTCGAATAACCAAGAGCCCTGGGGTGTTTGGCCGGGTTCGCTAATCCGTTTTGCGAATCAGCGCGTAGCCCTGGCGTTTATCCTTTACGAAGAAAACGAGTGCGCCCTTCTTGACGTCGATTTCCTTGATGCGTTTCTCGTAATCCTCCGGGCTTGCGACGGGCTGCCGGTCGATGGCGGTTATGAGGGTGCCGACGCGCAGGTCGAATTCTGCGCCGAGGCCCTCCTCCTCGACCTCCGTGACGACCACGCCGGGGGCATCGCTCAGCTCGAACCGATCGCGGAGTTCGTCGCTGGCGGCCTCGACGCGGATGCCGAGGGGATCCTTCTCCTTTCGCTGGGCGGGTCCGCCTGCCTTGGCGGCGGTCTCTTCATCTCGCGGCATGGCGCCGAGCTGTATCTTCAACTTGAGCTCTTGGGCCTTTTCTCCCGGTTTGGCGCGGAGGACGGTGAGCAGCACCTGCTGGTCGGCCTTCTTCCGCACGATCTCATAGATGAGGTCCGATGCGGAGATCACCGGGACGCCATCGACGGCGGTGATGACATCGAAAGGTTTGATCTCCGAGGCCGCGGCCGGGGCGCTGGGCTCGATGGTTTCCACCACGACGCCCTGATAGGTGCCGGGGTAGTAGGCGGCGGCGTCGGGGTGGTGGCGGATCGAGCTGATGCGGATTCCGAGCCATGGCCTGGTGACGACGCCCTTGTCGATGAGCTGCTGGCTGATGGACGATACCAGGTCGGCGGGAATGGCGAAGCCGACGGACGTGCCGATGCCGCGGATGAGCGTATTGATGCCGATGACCTCCCCGTCGATGTTGCACAGCGGCCCACCGCTGTTGCCGGGATTGATGGGCGCGGTTGTCTGCAGGTATTGGACGTAGTGGGAGGGCATGAATTGCTGGCTCATGGATTCGCCACGCTTCTTGCCGCTGAGCCAGCCCACCGAATACGAGTATTCGAGTTGGAAAGGGGCGCCGACGGCGATGGTCCACTGGCCGATCCGGGCGCTGCCGGCGTCGCCGAGTTTGGCGGGCACGAGGTTGGTGGCATCGATTTTGACGACGGCGAGGTCCGCCTGTGGTTCTGAACCCACGAGAGTGGCCTCGTGCTTGGTGCCGTCGCGGAGGTAGACCCAGATCTTGGTGGCGCCCTCGATGACGTGGTTGTTTGTGACGATGTAGCCGTCCGCGCGGATGATGGTCCCGGAACCCTGGTTTTGGGGGGCCTCTTGCCTGGGGTGGGACTTGCGCGGTTTGGGCGGCGGCAATTCGTCCTTATTGGATTTCTTCTTCTGGGGTTCCTCCCCCTCATTGGGGCGCTCGTCGCCGGGCGCATCGAAGAACATGCGCCAGACGATGTCGCGCTCGTCATCGGGTTTTTCGGCCTCGATGACCACGACGGAAGGTGCGACCTCCTCGAAAGCGGCGACGAAGTCCGCCTCGAGCTGGTGCGCGAGGGTGCCGGGGGCGGGCGGGTTGGTTTGCGCCGCGTGCAGCTGCGATGCCAAGAGGGCCGCAATCGACGCAGAGGTTTTCCACAGTTTCAGAATGGGCATAAGAAAACAATTATCGGCGAGAAATGGCCGATGCACAAGTGCGGGTTCAGCGGGCTTGGGGGGCAGGGCCCGGCGCGGCGTCCACGGCCCATTCGATGGCGGCGCGGGTGCCCTCGCCGGCGAAATCGGCGTCATCGACCCGTGATGCCGCGGTGTGGAGGAACCGTGCGGCGAGCGGGGCGCTGGGGGCCACGACCCGGCATCGCCCGCGGCCTTCGGGGGTGGTTTCGGCATCGGGGTAGAGGCAGACATCTGCGCCCGCCTCGCCAACGGTGGACGTGCGGGCCCGGTCCCGGATGCGCGCGAGCTCGCGATAAGCGATGGTGAAGCGCCATATGGGGCAATCGGGGACACAGGCGAGCGCGTCGCCCCACGTGGCTTCGCCTGGGGCAAATAGCGGCGGGGGCTGTTCGGCGTCGTCGCGGGGCAGGACCGTGAAATCGGCGGCCCCTGCGCGGGCTAGGGCGGCGGCCTGGAATTCGCCCCACCCCTTGGCGGAGCAGAGGTTCTCGGGCAGGACGCCACTCCGGCGTGGCGGGACCCATTCCCATCCCGAGCCGAAGAAGCCTGCGGTCGCGAGGGTATGCCCGTCGTTGCTCCAGAGCATGAAGTCGGGGAAGGGCGAGCGGCCCCTGACGGCGGTGGCCGCGGGCATCCCGGCGGTATAGAAGGCGGGGTCGGCGGAGGCGGCGATGAAGACCTCGCGGCCAGGGCCCAGGGGGTTGGGGTAGTGGAGCCACCAGGCTCGGGCCGTCGTGGCAAGGGCGCGCCCAGCGGGGGTGGTGATCTGGTCGGCCTCGCATTTGACGGGGAGGTTGGCGGCGATGCGGGCCACGAGGCCGTTTTGCTCGGGTCCACCGAGAAGGAGAAGATTGAAGCGCGCGAGGTCCGCGTCGGAAACCTCGGAGTCATCTTTGGTGGACCAGATGGGTTTGGGGCCCGGTGCGGGTCCCGGACCCAGCGTTGGCGCGGGCATGCGGGTGAGCCTTTCGGCGGCGAGGCGGATAGAGGCCTTGATCTCGGGGCCTCCCCGCGTCCCGCGGACGATGAGGAGTGGCTCGACTTCGGTCGAGAGGGCGGGGTCGCATGGCCGGTAGGGGTGTCCCTTCACGGTGGAGGGCGGGCGACTGGTGACACGGAGGAATTCGCTGCTGAGAGAGAGATAGATCCCCCCGCCAAAGGGAGGGTCCGCGATGCCCTGGCGGCGCCCATTGATCGTAATGCGCACGGGGCGCTGGAGGTCGAGGGGCGCGTGGGTCAGGTCTATGCGCATCACGGCGGTGTTCCTCGCGTCGATAAAGAGGCCGTTGTCGCGGCTGCATCGGGCGAGCCATCGGGCGGGTTCGGCGCCATCTTGCCACTCCAGGACCTCGGCCCAGTACGCGCCCCTGGACGAGCCATCTTGGGCCACGAACTGGATCCTGTCTGCGGGAACGGGCGAGCGCTGGGAACGCTCCCAGTGGATGCCGGCGCCAATCTCCTGGCGCATGCGGGAGCCGTCGCCATCCTTTTCGACGATGTCGTGGGCGACCGCAAAGCCGCCGGTGCGGCTCAAAGCCCTGAGGGGGACACGGCTCAGCCACCATGGGATCCGGGGATCCTCCTCGGCGTGCGTCGAAAACACCGGGACCCGCGAGAGATTCTCGACGGGCGTTTCTGGGGCGGGGGATCCGGCGATGCGGAGCGCGCTGAATCGGTCGGGGTAGCGCGCGGCGAGACGCCAGGCCGCGGCGCCGGGCCATCCGTCGCCGCTGATGTAGATTCGTCTCTCGTCGATGGACCAGTGCCGCGTGGTGAAATCGATGGCATCGAGGATGTCGCGCGCGCCGATGCCGCGCCCCCCCGATTCGATCGCGCGCCGGCCGGGCCACACGACGAATGCGTCGCGCCAAAGTTCGGCGAACGCCAGATCATCGGGCTCCGACGCGTCCGATGTGAGGCGCAGGTGGAGGGGGTGGCGGTAATCCGGGCGATATCCCTCCGGTACGTTCATGCGGAAGGTTTGGCCGCTGGCGTCGATCGTGGATCGGAATGCCCATGTGATCGAGCCGTGCCGCGCGGGGAGGGGGTTGGATTCTGTCTCGCGGATGCGTTCCTCCAGCGCCATGAGCGCGGAGTTGTCCTCCGGTTGACTGTGGCGGAGCCCGTCGAGGGCCTCGGACAGGCGACCGGCGTAGCGCGACCGGGCCGGATCGGCGATCAGGGCCTCGGCGCGGGCGACGGTTCGAGAGCGCAGTCCCGCGGGATCTTTGGAGGTGAGGAGGGTGCGCTCGACGACGATGGGGTCGGCGAGCAGGCCCGGGACTTCGAGGCGGAGGCGGTGGAAGCCCTCTTTGGCGGGGAGTTTCGCCTCGGAGGATTCGCGCAGCGTGGCCGTGCCTTTCCACTCGATGGCGCCTTCGGGCGAGGACACGCTCCAGTTTGCCGTCAGGTCGTCGAATACCCCGAGGGTGTCAAAAGGGAAGCGCGTGCGCAGCGCCAGGCACTCCCCGGCCTCGCCGGTCTGCTCGATCGAGGCGCGGAGGATGCCCGTGTCCGTCTGCCTTATCGCGGCGGCGGCGAGAGCGTGGCGGTGACCGGCCTCGTCGGCCATCTTCAGGCAGACATGGCCCGGCGAGCTGGCGACAACGATCTTGAGGAGGAGCCGGTTGACGCCGGACGCAAGCTTGCTTTCGAAGGCGTGGAAGTGCGCCTTTCCGGTTTCCTCGGCGACGGTGAAGACCTCATGCCCATTGCACCAGACGCGCAGCGCCTGGCGGGTCTCGAGGTGGAAGAAGGCTCGCCTTGGGGCGTCGCTGCGGATGCGCGTGGCGAGGTAGACGATGCCCTCGGTGCCGGCCGTGTGGAGGGCCAGGTCGATGCCATCGGCATCGGCGGTGGTCTGTCGGAAAGACAGCTCGGCCTGGCCCCAGCCACATCTGGCACCCGGGGTGGGATCGGCGGCGGCCTCGCCGCCGATCGGGCCGAGAAAATCGATCTGGAGGGCCTCGCGCGATAGGGTGGGGGCGCCGGAGATAGGCCATGGCCCGCAAACCATCCAGCCGGTTATGTGGCCGCCGGGGTCGAACGACTGCTCGGGAGGGGGCGGCGGGGGTGGAGGGGGCGTTTCGCGTTTTGCGCACCCGGCGAATAGCGTGATGGCCAGCAGGGCGGCGGAAACTGAGCGTGAAAGGGTGGTGTAGGAGCGCGCTTGCGCGCGATTCGAATCGCCTGCAAGCAGGCTCCTACGCCTCACGGTTTGGATTCTCGGACCCCGCGGACGTGGCACCACCGGGGATGGAAATGGCGGGCAGCCACGAGGGTGAGCGAGCGGAGGGACGGCTCGCACACGCTTGCCGCTACAGCCTCCGGCTATTCTCGAGCTAGGGGAGATCATCGGGGCCAGGGTCCCGTTTTGCGTGACAGTCCATGAAATGCAGGGCGATCATGGCGGCGGCCGCGCCAAGGTAGGCCAGCGAGAAGGGCGGGGAACACCAGAGGCCAAAGACATTCTCGATTCCCTGGGGCGTGATGCGGTAGGCGTGGATCAGGCCCGTGGCCGAGAGCGCGGCGCACGCGACGGCCCATGCGGCGGCCTTCAGGAGGTGGCCATCGATCACGAAGACGAGAATGGCGGCCAGCAGCATGGAGGTGAGGAGGAATCCCTGGCTCAGGGCGATTGCGCCATGGATGAAGAGGGACGAACCGAACTTTGGCACGGTCTCGAGGAGCGTGGTGCCCGCCGCGCGCAGCGAGGCCTCGATGAGGAAGATCGCCCACGCGGCCATGGCGGGCATCAGGCCGAGCGCCACGGCGATGGCGTGGCGGCGGGGCACTTCCGCGAAGGCCTGCCCCGTGATGATAAGCCCGATCCAGAGAAGAATGCCGATGGCGGCCTCCAGGGGCACGAGTCGCATGACGAAACCGATGCCACCGGCGAAGCAGAGCGCGGTGATGACCAGCCCGTTCGCCAGGGAGTAACCGGACCGTGCGCCCATGGCCTTCCAGCCGGGATGTCCGATGTAGATCGTGGTGGGGAACGCGCTTCCGAGCAGGGCGGCCACGAGCGTGCCGAGGCCATTGGCCAACAATGATGGCCGGGTCTCGAATCGGTCACCGGCGGCCTCGGCGCTCTCGAGGTTCTGGAGCGAGCCGATGATGTTGAAAAGTCCCATGGGGAAGATGACCGCCATGTGCCTCCAGCCCTTGTCGCTGAAGAGGTACGAGAACAGATCGCCGGCGCAGGGCCGCGGCAGGCATAGGCCGGGCGCAGCGCCGTCGCCCGTCGCCGAAGATGCGGATGGCCCGATGGTCCAGGCAATCGCGGCACCCAACAGCACGGCCACCAGGCCGCCGGGGAGGCCCAGGGGCAGGCGCATTCGCCCGGCGTATGTCATCACGACGAATATGGCCGGGATCAGGGCCACCGCGGGCGACGCGAAGATCTGGAACACGAAGCCCATGGCGATGAAGGTGATCGCGACGCCGGCGAGGGCGGAGAGCAGCGCGGCGCGGGGCGTGGCCCGTCGGACGGGTTCTCCGACGAAGGCCCCGATGGTTTCCATGACCCCGCTCAAGAAGCACGCGAAGAGGCCCGCCTGCCAGGCGATGCGCGAGTCGCCGGTCTCACGGTAGACGGGACCCATGATGAAAAAGACAAAAGCGATCACCGTGGGCGTATTGATTCCGAAGGGCAAGGCGGTGACATCAGACCGGTGCTCCTGTCGGGCGAGCCGGCGGGCCTGCCACGTGTAGAAGATGTTTCCGAACAGAATGGAGATGGCCGCGCCCGGCAGGACGGTGCCCGTGACCAGACCGGCCGGGAACCCGCACACCGCACCGCAGAGCGCCGCGATGAGCATCAGCTGGACAAGATTGTCAACGAATAGCCCGAAAAAGCCGTCGATATCGCCCCGCGCCCAGACGGGATCCCTTGCGGGTCTGCCCACGTCGCTCGCCGACGATGCCGACTTGGCGCCTTTCACCGGGCCTCGTCCGTCTGAATCTTGTGATCCATCGCCAGCGCGGGCTGCTGCTCGCACGGGTGGCCCACGATCTTGGCCGGCACGCCGACGACCGTGCAGTGCGCTGGCACATCCGACAGCACGACGCTTCCCGCGCCGATCTTTGCGCAGGTGCCAATTTCGACATTGCCGAGGATCTTGGCGCCCGCGCCAATGAGCACGCCGCGGCGGACTTTCGGATGCCGGTCTCCGTGCTCCTTGCCGGTCCCGCCGAGGGTGACTTCGTGGAGGATGGAGACCTCGTCCTCGATGACGGCCGTTTCGCCCGCCACGAAGCTTGAGGCGTGATCCAGAAGGATCCCGCGGCCGATGCGGGCCGCCGGGTGGATGTCGACCCCGAACACCTCGGACACGCGGCTCTGGAAAAACATTGCGAGCGCACGGCGCCCCTCATTCCAGTACCAGTGTGCGATCCGGTAGGCCTGGAGCGCCTGGAAGCCCTTGAAGAACAGGAGGGTGTATGCGTAGCCCGCCGCGGCCGGGTCCCGGTCGCTCACGGCCTTGATGTCGGCCCGGGCGGCCGCGCCTATATCGGGGTCTGCCGCCATGGCATCGCCCAGCAATTCCATCAGGAGTTTGTCGTCGAAGGCATCGCACTCGAGTTTGCTGGCGAGGTGGTAAGCCAGCACGGTCTCGAGGCTCCGGTGACGGAGGATGGTATTATACAGGAAACTCGACATCGTCGGTTCAGCCCGTGCCATGCGCTCCGCCTCGGCACGCACACGCGCCCACACCGGATCCTCAACGTCAATGTTGGGCCGGGGACCATGATTTGCCTCCACCATATCGATAACGATATACGTTGGATTCGGTCCGCGGAAAGGGCAATTGTCGGGCTGCGCGACGTGGCCATGGGCAAGATGCCCATGCCACCAATCAATCCGATGGCTCGGGCATCCCGCCCGTCGTGTGGGTGCCGCGCGACGCGGCGGGTGCGATACGGGCGCCGGGGCCGCCGTCCCCCCGGCGCGCGTGCGGGAATCCTGGGGAGGGCCCGCGGCCTCGCGGGCCGGGGTGGTCGGGCCATGCCGTTAGCGATTGACGCCGGTTTAGAGTCGACGCCCGCCTGGCCGCCACGCAGGCTTTCGGCAGGTCTCGGAGGAGGTGTGCCATGACAAAATCACAGATTGCGTCAATGGGTCGTTGTTCGGGCGCCGTCCTGCTGTTGTTCGCGGCCACCGCCGCCCTTGCTAAAGAAGGTGGTCCAAGAACGAAGGCGCAATCGGAATATGCCGTGCAGCCTGACTTCGCCGATGTCTCATATGGGCCGCACGAACGCAACGTCCTGGACTTTTGGAAGGCGAACTCGGGCGACGCGGCGCCGGTTCTTGTCTACATTCACGGCGGTGGTTTCAGGAGCGGTGATAAGCGCACGTTGAATCCCGGCCTCTTGCGCAGTTGTCTGGCCTCCGGCATCTCTGTTGCCGCGATCCATTACAGGCTCTCGGACACGGCGCCCTTCCCCGCCCCGATGCGCGACAGTGCCCGCGCAATCCAGTTCATACGGACGAAAGCCAAAGAGTGGTATCTGGATCCAAAGCGTATCGCCTGCACGGGCGGCTCCGCCGGTGCAGGCATTTCTCTCTGGATCGGGTTCCATGACGATATGGCCAAGCCCCATTCATCGGATCCCGTCGAACGGCAATCCACCCGCCTCACATGCATGTTCGTCACGGGCGCCCAGTGCACATACGATCCAAGGGCCATCAAACAGATCGTCGGGGGCCGGGCCCATGAACATTCGGCCCTTCCCCCTTTCTTCGGAATTGAACCCAAGGACGCCGACACGCCTCGCGCCCACAAGATCTACGAGGAATCCGCGGCTATCACCTACCTGACAAAAGACGACCCACCCGTGCTCGCGGTTTATGGCGACGACAGGCCGGATGATAAGAGCCCGGGCAAGGGCATCCACAACGTGAACTTCGGCATCCATCTCAAGGAAAGGATGGATAAGCTTGGCATCGAATGCATCGTGATCGGACCCGGGATCGGCGAGGAACAGCGCAACCTCGCCAGCGGCATCGAATTCTTGCAGAAACATTTCGGCATCAAGCGCAAGAGATCCTAGCCCGGAGATTTCACGACCGTCAGGCCGTGAAATTCCGGACTCTGGGAAAACCGCGCCATGAAAGCCATTTGTTGGGAAAGGTCAGGCAAAGACTGGGACTTTTCGCGGTTGCAGAGTGTGTTTCGCGGATCGGTGGCCCGAGACACTCCAAGATCGCGTTTTTCGGAGCGCGGTTATCCTTCGAGTCTGCATGTTTCACGCGGAAGCGTGAAACATGCAGACTAGGCCGTCATCTTTGATTCGCTCCCGACGGACCCTCCCCGCGGTCGAAAATCTTCCTCCCGTTCCGCCCGTTATCCGTCTCAGACCGTCCTTGAGAACTGGGCGGAGGTTTTGGCGAGGTGCTCGTCGAACGCCATGCAGATATTGCGGATGAGGAGCCGGCCGGCGGGCGAGACCTCTATGCGGCCGTCGGCGATGCGGACGAGGCCGTCGGCCTCGAGGGGGCGGAGGGCCTCGAGGCAGGGTGCGAAGTGTTTCGGGAAATCGATGCCGAAGCGCGCGCCGAGCGCGGGCATGTCGAGGGCGAAGTCGCACATGAGGCGCATGATGACCTCGCGCCGCAGGATGTCCTCGTCGCTCATGCGGAGGCCGCGGACGATGGCTAGGCGTCCCGCGCCGATGGCGGCGGCGTACTCGCGGGAGTTCTTGTCATTCTGGCCATAGGTGCGGCCGACGCTGGAGATGGCCGAGACGCCAAATGCGAAAAGATCGCAGCCGGCGTGGGTCGTGTAACCCTGGAAATTGCGATAGAGGGTGCCGTTGTCCTGGGCGCGGCACATGGGATCATCGGGCTTGGCGAAGTGGTCCATGCCGATGAAGCGGTAGCCGGCGCGGGTGAATTCTGCGATGGCGCGGCGGAGTATGGCGAGTTTCTCCCTCGGGGAGGGCAGGGCGGTGGCCTCGATCGCCTTCTGGTGGCGGATCTGCTTGGGCAGGTAGGCGAAATTGAACAATGCGATGCGGTCGGGGTCGAGCCGCAGGATGGCATCGAGCGTCTTGGCGAACGTGGCCTCGCTCTGGTGGGGCAGGCCGTAGATCAGGTCCACCGAAATGCTCGAGAAACCCTTTTGGCGGGCCGTCTCGATGGTATTTCGGGTGAGGTCCTCGGGCTGGATTCGGTTGACGGCCTGCTGGACCTTTGGATCGAAGTCCTGGATGCCCATCGAGAGGCGGTTGAAGCGGCAGCGGGCCAGAACATCGAAATGTTCCGGGGTGGTTTCGCGCGGATCGATCTCGATGCCGATCTCCGCATCCTCGGCGAAGGCGAAACGGCTGCGGATGGCATCGAAGAGCGCCTGGAGCTGTGGCGGGGAAAAGAACGTGGGGGTGCCGCCGCCCCAGTGGAGTTGCGCGACGGGGCGTCCGGGCCGGAGGCGCGGCACGATCATGTCCATCTCGCGGATCAGGATCTCGGTGTAGCCGACGGGGCGGGTGCGGTCGCTCGTGAAGGTGACGTTGCAGCCGCAGAAGAAGCAGACCGATTCACAGAATGGCAGGTGGAAGTACAGCGACAGCGGGGGAGGCTGGGGCGCGGCGTTGGTGGCCTCGATCTCGGCCCAGAGGTCCGCGGCGGTGAAACGGTCGGTGAAAAGGGGCGCGGTCGGGTAGCTCGTATACCGCGGGCCGGGCTGGTCGTACTTGAGGATGAGGGCCTCGTCGACGACCGGGACAACAAACTGGTTCACGCTCGCCATTCGCGGATAGTATCGACGAAAGCGCGGGCTCCTTCAACTGGGGTATCGGGGAAAATCCCATGGCCCAGGTTGGCGACGAGGCCGGGGCCCGGGTGGCGGGCGAGCATCGCGGAGGTCAATTCGCGCACGCGGTCGGGCGGGGCATAGAGCGCGGCGGGATCGAGGTTGCCCTGGATGCCGACGCGGTCGCCCACCCGGCCGCGCACCTCGTCGAGGGGCACGCGCCAATCGACCGAGATGACGTCGGCGCCGCTTTGGGCCATCGACTCAATGTGCTGCGCGGAACCGTTGACGTAGAGGATGATGGGCGCGCCCAGGCCCTTGACGGCATCCAGTGCGCGGGAGATCGCGGGAAGCGCGAAGGAACGGAAGATCTCCTTGTCGAGGAGGCCCGCCCAGGTATCGAAGATTTGCACGGCGGATGCGCCAGACTCGATCTGGAAGCGCAGGAAGTGGCCGACCGCGTCGGCGATCTTGCCCAGCAGGCGCCGGAACAGGGCCGGGTCGGCGTGCATGGCCCGCCGGGTTTTCGTGAAATCCCGGCTCGTTTCCCCCTCAATCATATAGGCCGCGAGCGTGAATGGGGCGCCCGCGAATCCGAGCACGGGGATGCCGCGCGGCTCGAGCGCCCGGCGGACGCGGCGGATCGCATCGCCGACGAATCGGAGGTCGGAGGCGGGGTCCGGCGGGATCAGCGACTCCACGTCACCACCGGTGGAGATGCGCCGCGAGAGCTTGGGCCCGCCGCGTTCCTCGAAAGTCACGGGAATGCCCATGGCCTCCGGCAGCACCAGGATGTCGGAAAAGATGACGGCGGCATCGACCCCGAGGATGTCGATCGGCTGGAGGGTCACCTCGGCCGCGAGATCCGGCGTGCGGCAGAGCGATATGAAATCCACCTTCTGCCGCACGGCGCGATATTCTGGGAGGTATCGGCCGGCCTGGCGCATCATCCAGACGGGCGGGCGCGGCACCGCTTCGCGGCGGCACGCCTTCAGGAACAGGGACTGGCTCAGGTCGGACATGGTTGGGCAGGATAACGGAAGCGCCATGGCGCGCAAGACGCCACCAAAGCCGTCACAATCCGCCGCGGGCATCGAGAGGTCCGCCTTTCAGGGGGCAGCATCCGTTGCCGCGGACGCCGGGGCCGGCGTCCCTCCCCGCGTACCGCGCGAGAACCGTCGGAAGGGCCCGCGACTTCTCGGGCCGGGATCGATCTGTCCTATTGGACGTTGGATGTTGCGTGTTCGTTGTTGGGCGTTGAATTTCTATTGGAAGTTGAATGTTCGACGTTGCGCCTTTCAATATGGCGTCCGATATGGATCCGGTTTCCAAACAGACGACCGTGGGAAATCTGCCCCGCCGCAGCCTCGGTTTTTTCCCGACTCCCCTGGTGGAACTCCGACGCCTGGCCGCGCGATTGGGCGGCCCGCGCATCCTGATGAAGCGGGATGACCTCACGGGTCTGGCGCTGGGCGGCAACAAGACGCGAAAGCTGGAGCTGCTGGTTGGGGAGGCGCTGGCGCAGGGATGCGACACGCTGGTGACCGGGGGCGCGGCGCAATCCAACCACTGCCGTCAGACGGCCGCGGCCGCCGCCGCGAGCGGCCTCGCCTGTCATCTGGTGCTCGGCGGGGAGGCGCCGGACGTCGCGGATGGCAACCTGTTGCTGGATCTGTTGTGCGGCGCGCGGATCCATTGGACGGGGCCGTTGCGCAAGGGCGAGAAGATCCCGGAGATCGCCGCGGGTCTGGCGGCGGAGGGCAAGAAGCCGTACGTGGTGCCCTACGGTGGCTCGGGGCCCATCGGCGCGGCTGCGTTCGTCGATGCGGTGGGGGAGCTGGGGCGGCAGCTGGATGAGGGGGGACCGACGGTCTCGCACGTTGTTTTCCCCTCGAGTTCGGGCGGCACGCAGGCGGGGCTCGTGGTGGGCAAGGCGGCATATCGGAGGTGGTTCGACGTGGTGGGCATCGGGATCGACAAGGAGGGCGTCGGAGAGGTGACGCTGCGGGAACGCGTGCTGCGCCTCGCCAATGAGACCGCGCGACTCGTCGGCTTCGAGCACGCGTTTTCTGCGAAGGACATCATCCTCCGGGAGGAGTATCTCGGCGCGGGGTACGGGATCGTGGGCGACGCGGAGCGCGAGGCGATCCGCCTGGTCGCCGAAACGGAGGGCGTCCTGCTGGATCCGGTCTATACGGGCAAGGCGATGGCGGGGTTGATCGGCATGATCAGGGAGCGAGAGCTGACCGGATCCGACACCGTGGTGTTCTGGCACACGGGCGGCGCGCCAGCGCTGTTCCCGCACGCGCGAGAGCTGGTTTGAAGGTTTTCGGTGCCGCGTTCACGCGGCCATGCGGGTGGGCGAGATCGGCCGCGGAGACTTTTCCTTGCATCGTCGGGCGGCGCGCGTAAATCGGCGGGCTTGTTTGGGATGGGTGTGCCCATCCCGCGATTAACGATGAAGCTGAATCCCTCACAGAAGGCCGTTGTCGGTTGCCGCGACCGGAGGGTCGTGGTCTTGGCCGGTGCGGGATCGGGCAAGACGGCGACCAGCGTGCATTGGGTGGCGGATCTCGTGAGGTCGGGGGTGCCCCGGAAAAGCATCCTGATGATCACGTTCACCCGGAAGGCGGCGGGTGAGATGCGGACCCGCGTGGAGGGGCTGCTCAAGGGGCGGCCGCGGGCGGGCGACGCCGACGCGCTGACGGTGGGCACGTATCACGCGGTGGCCAGCGCGGTGATGCGCGAGGACCCGGCCGGTTTTGGGCTCAGGGACGGCCACTATACGACCATCGACGACGGCGAGTCGCAATCGATCTGGCGCTCGGCGCTCCGGGAATGCGGGGTGCAACAGAAGTCCGCACTCTTTGCCCCGGAACGACTGCGTGGCGCGTATTCCTTCGCCCGGAACACGATGGTGCCGGTTCGCGGGCTGCTGGAGCCGCTGTTCCCCAAACACGTGGCCCGGCTGGAGCGCGTCATCGCGGCCTACGAGCGGCTGAAACGCGCGGCCAACGCGGTGGATTACGACGACCTGCTCGTGCTGTGGGAACGGAGGCTGCGGGAGGATGCAGCATTCGCCCGGGCGCAGCGCGGGCGCTGGCGATATGTCCTCGTTGATGAGATGCAGGACAACAACCGCCTGAACGCGGCGATCCTCGAGGCCCTGGATCCAGAGCACCTGATGGTCGTGGGCGACGTCAACCAGTCCATCTACGCGTTCCGCGGTTCGGATGCCAAGCTCATCACGGAATTTTCGGCGAGGCATGCCGAGACTCGCGTGCTGCGGCTTGAGGACAACTACAGGAGTGGGCAGGCGATACTGGACTTGGCCAACGCGGTGGTGGCACGGACGGAGGCGGCGCTTTCATTGCGGAGCGCCAATGGCACGAGGGCGAGGATCCAATGCCTGGTATTTCACGATCCGGACCATGAGGCGCTGGGCGTTATCGATTGGGTCCAGCGGCAGGTGGCGGGGGGGAAGAAACCCCGAGAGTGCGCGGTGCTGACGCGGTCCTCCAAGCTCTTCACGGCGCTGGAGATCGCCCTGGGGCGCTATCGGATACCCTATCGCAAATACGGCGGCCTCACGCTGGCGGACGCGTCGGAGGTGAAAGATTTCCTGGCGTTCCTCCGCCTCGCGCAGAACCCGCGCGACCGGCTTGCGCTGCTCCGTTGCCTGACGCAGTTTCCTGGCATCGGCGAGGGGACGGCCGCGAAGGCCGTCGATGCGCACGATGGGAGGTTGGACGGCAACCATTGGCCGGCGCAGGCCGAGGCCCTGCCGATGTGGGTCTGGCGTGTCCGCGAGACGCGCGATCTGCCGGGCAAGGGCCGCTACTTGGCCGAGCACATCAAGCCGCTCATCGAGACGAACTACCCGAAGGATGCGCCCGAGCGCATGGCCACGATCGGCGCACTGGTGAACTCGATGTCCGGCATGGACTGCGGCCTGGCCGAGTTTCTCGACAGTTTCACGCTGGATCGGACGACCACGCAGGAGCACCCCGAGCAGGCGATAACGCTTTCCACGATACACTCCGCGAAGGGCCTCGAGTGGGATTGCGTGTGGCTGCTTGGCGCGGGTTCCAAGCAACTCCCGCACCCGCGCACAGAAGAGATGAGCAGCATGCCCGAGGAGCGGCGCCTGTGCTACGTCGCCATAACGCGTCCCAGGGAGGACCTCGTCATCTCCTACCCCGGGCTCACCTGGCAGAAGAAACCGCAGCGCGGTTGCCCGTTCCTGCCCGAGGAGACGCACTGGGAGTACGCCAGTCCGCTGAGCCCCAAGATGCCCCCGAAGGAGTGACGCCGGGGCCGCACTCCGTGCGAAGAGGGTGGCGCTGACTCTAAAATTCAGATGCCGTGCAGTAGGAGCCTGCTTGCAGGCGACGCCATGCGCGAATCGCGCGCAAGCGCGCTCCCACGTCCCATTTTCTGCCCAGGTGGTGCCACTCTGCCCGGGGCATGGGATCTAGCCCGGATATTTCACGCGGAAGCGTGAAATATGCAGGCTAGCTCCAAGATAGCCCCAGGGGCCGTGGCCGGGCCGATGACGGCCTTGGAGTCTGCTCCCCTCGATCCCGCTCAGGGCGAACGGCCCAACGCGCACGCGTTCGGTTGCGCGCTCATCGGTTTGACAGTCGTGGCCGAGCGGCGCAACGTGATCAGGTGTTGGATCCGATCCGACGAGTGGTGGTGCGCGGGACGCTGGTGCTGCTCGGGAGTGCGTGGGCCAGCGTCGTCCCCGCCCGCGAAATCACGGGACAGAAGGATGCGCCATCTGCCGATGACAGTCCCACAGAGTTGAAGATTGGCCTGGTGTTTCCGGCCGAGACCCAGGACGGCAAGCCCTTGCTGACCGCCGCGATCATGGTGAACGGGCGGACGGTGCTGCCCGCCGGGACGCGACTGTATACCATATACCAGATGCCCCATGCGGAGGATCAGGACATGCGGCAGGCGCAGAAAAAGGTCGATCGCGGGCAGGCCTTCTCGCGCAGCCAGGGTGTGGCGATCCAGGAGAAGCGATCCGCGGCGGCGATCGCGCTTGAGGAGCGGGCATTCAAGACGCGCTGGAATTCGGACCTTCCGTTTCGTGCGATGCTCAACCTGCACGCCGGGCGCGATCTGTTCCTGGTGGTTGCCGGACAGGGGGGCGCGCCGGAGATCCACCCGTTCAATCTGCCCGAAGGACTCTTGCTGTGGGACAAGGGTCAGGGGCCCGAGGTGGGCTGGGTATTGGAGGACAGCTCAAGCCAAGGCGCCGGTTTCAAGCGGGGTGATCGGATCGTATCGGTCGGTGGCAAGGCCGTGCCCACCCTCGCGGATTTCCAGAGGGAGTATGCGGCCTCCAAGACGACCCAGCTCGGTGATCGCGGCCTGAAGATCGAGGTCAAGCCGGCGGCGGGCGGAGAGACCGCCACGCGCGAATTGCGGGCGCCGGCCAGCCTCATGGGAAGCTTCCTCGATATCCCGATGGAATAGGGGCGGGGCTCTTCAGCATTCGGGTGGCGCGGCTCCCGGCGCCTGCAACGATGCCGGATGCAAAAATCCTCGGCGCATCATCCGTTAAGGGTCCATCCGTCACGGTACTTGCGCCGGACGAACCGCTCGGCCTCCGGGCAGTTTGTTGCCTTCAGGTTGGCGGCATCCCATTCGAGCTTTTGGCCGGCGCGGTAGGCGACGAGCGCGAGCAGGTTGTGCTCGATCAGCTTGCCCGCGTAATCGAAGTTGCTGCCGGTCGTTCCGCCCGCCTTGCAGGCCTGGATCCACTCCTCGTGATGGCCGGGGGATGAAGGGATGAGTTCGTTCGGTTTCGGTGCGGAATAATAGGTGAGGTTGCTGCGGTCGTCCTTGGGCAGGATCACGCGCAAGTTATAGTCTGCCAACATCCAACCCTGATCTCCCGCAAACAAGAGTCCCTTGAAGAGCGGATCTTTCAACTCCGCGCCATGGATGCCGTCGCCGATATCGTCAGATTCGCGCGCCTGATAGAAGATCTTCGAGGGCATCCCCGGCTTCTTGCCCCCATCATACCAGAAGACTTTCACCGCCGGCCGCCAGTCGTTGGCGGGATGTTCCCACTCTGCGGTCAGCCACTGCGGGCACGTGTCGGGATTCGGATCGCTTCCTTTGGCCACGCAAGCTGTAGGTAAACCCAGGTCGAGTGCCCAGTGGGCGAGGTCGAGCATGTGGCTCCCCATGTCCCCGATTTGGCCGCTGCCAAAATCCCAGAATCGGTTCCACTTCAGGCAGCCCCCGAGGTAGCCGGGATTGTACGGGTGGTGGGGCGAGGGGCCTATCCACAGATCCCAGTGGAGCGTGGGGGGCGGGGGGCCCACCTCCGGCAGATAGGAGCCAGCCTCCGGGCGGCGGCCGCACCAGACGCGCACTTCCTTCGGCGTCCCGATGATGCCCCGCCGCACCAGTTCGACGATCCGCCGGAAATTGTCCGACGCGTGCATCTGTGTGCCCATCTGCGTGGCGAGCTTGCCCTTGTTCTTCAGGTATGTCTCGCGCACCAGGCGCGCCTCCTCGACGGAATTGGCGAGCGGCTTCTCGCAATAGACGCCCAGGCCCCGGTTCATGGCCCAGATGTTGATGAATGCGTGCGTGTGATCGGTGGTGGAGCAGACCACCGCGTCGAGATCCTTCTGGTCGAGGCATCGCCTCCAGTCCGTGTAAAGCCTGGCGCCGGGAAATTCCTTTGCCGCTTTGCCGAGCGCGACCTCGTCCACGTCGCAAAGGGCGGCTATGTTCTCCCCGCGCACCCCCGTGAGATCCGTCTGGACCAGGCCGGCGCCCGGCCGCGCCTTGACCCCCTTGAGATTCGCCTGGCCGCGGCCACCGACCCCGATGATGGCCAGGTTCAGCTTGTCGTTGGGCGAGTTTCCGGCCCGGGTTGTCCCGGGGCGCAGGATGGTCAAACCGGCGCCCACCGCCGCCGTCAGGAACTGCCGTCTGCCAATGGGGTTTCGCACGCCGTCCTCCTGATCTGGTTGTCTCCGGCGGCCGCGCAGGGCCACCGGGAAGCCATGATGGGCGCGGTGCCCGGTACCGCAACATTAAATTAGACAATGACGGTTGCACTAAATTCCGACAGTGAACGTATCGTGGCACAGGTTTTGTCAGACCGGCCCCGATCGACGCGGGGGCGCCCCAGGGTTGGTTTGCGGGTTGATCCCGACGGTGCGTGACGACAGACTTGGAACGTGAGGCGCATCCCGATTTGCATCCTGCGTGCACTGATCCTCGCCGGCGCGGTGGGGCTGCCCTCGTCCGCCCAGGAGCAGAGCGTCAAGCCCGGCATCAACCAGAACTTCCAGAACCCGAATCCCGCTGAATTCATCAAGCGATTCGAGCGCGCGGGCCGCGACATCTATGATTATCGGGAGAAGATCGTAGAGGCCTGCGGGTTGCAGCCTGGCACCGACATCGCGGACGTCGGCGCGGGCACCGGGCTGTTCTCTCGGCTTTTCGCCCAGAAAGTGGGGCCGAAGGGCGTCGTGCGCGCCGTCGATATCTCCGACGAATTTGTCGCCCACATCACCAATACGTGTGCGGCCGCGGGGATCACCAATGTCATCGCTTCCGTGTGCGCGTCGGACGACATTGGTCTGCCGCCCGATTCCACGGATGTCGCCTTCGTCTGCGATACGTATCACCATCTGGAGTTTCCCCAGAAGACGTTGCGTTCCATTCATCGCGCGCTGCGTGAACACGGCCGTCTCGTCGTCATCGATTTCGAGCGGATCCCTGGCAAGAGTTCCCAATGGATTCTCGATCACGTCCGCGCCGGCAAGGATCTCGTCCGAAAAGAGATCGAATCGGCCGGCTTTCATTTTGGGGAGGAGAAGGGTTTCCTGCGCGAGAATTATCTGATGGTATTTGAGAAGCCGGGGCCTTGAGAGGTTTTCAGAGCGCGCCGTCTCATTCAAGGGTCTTCCAGATAGTGGCGCGGGCAATCCTGCCCGCGGCGGGCCGCAAAATCGGTCCACCTCCATGCGCCCTTGGGTCGGGGCGAAGCTGGTTTGACAGAGTGGGGAGGGAAGACTAGTTAAACTGGATTATCGGCAGTTCTTGAGATGACTTTTTATGGTATCGGGCGCGAAAGTCGCTGAGGCGGGCGTGTTGTCTTCTGGCAACGGCAGCGTCGGTTCCGGGGCCAACGGGGCCCTGCTCGAGGGCCTGTACGAGTCGTGGCGCCGTGATCCCGCTTCGGTGGATGCGACGTGGCGCGCGTTTTTCGAGGGGTTTGAGCTGGGCTGCCAGCAGGCCCCGCCGCCGGCGGGGGCGGTGGTCGCGGGGCAGGATCCCTCCGCGCTGAGGAAGCAGGGGTCGATCTTCACCCTCCTCTTCAGCTATCGGATGCTTGGGCATTATATCGCGAACCTGGATCCCCTCGGGTTCAACAAGTCGGAGCTGCCCGAGCTCGACCTGAAGAGCTTCGGTTTTGGCGAGGCCGATCTCGACACGGTGTTTGGGTCGCTGACGCTCGCGGGAGGGGGGCCCAGGAGCCTGCGGGAGATACTGGCGATCCTGAAGGACACGTACTGCGACACCCTGGGTGTCGAGTACATGCACATCCAGGATTTTGAGTCGCGCTACTGGCTGCGCGAGCGCATGGAGCCTTGCCGGAATCGGCCATCGTTTTCCGTTGAGAAGAAGAAGCGCGTTCTTTTCCACCTGCTGGAGGCGGAGCTGTTCGAGAACTTCCTGCACACGCGCTACGTTGGCAAGAAGCGCTTCTCGCTGGAGGGTGGGGAGACGCTCATCCCGGCGCTGGATTCCGTTCTGGAGGCGTGCCCGCGCTTCGGGATCCGGCAGGTCATCATGGGCATGGCGCACCGGGGCCGCCTGAACGTGCTGGCCAACATCCTTGGCAAGGACCTGTGCCAGGTGTTCGCGGAATTCCACGACAAGTACGTCTCGGCCAACGTGCGCGGCGATGGCGACGTGAAATATCACCAGGGCTACGAGGCCGTCTGCCGGGTATCGTCGGGCGAAAGCGTCGGGGTGAGCCTCGCGCCCAACCCCAGCCATCTGGAGGCGGTGGATCCCGTTGTCCAGGGCAAGGCCCGCGCATGGCAGCGGCGACTCGACGACATGAGCGGGCGCTCGAGCGTTTTGCCGGTGCTGGTGCACGGCGACGCAGCGTTCATCGGGCAGGGCGTCGTGGCGGAGACATTCAACCTCTCCCAGGTCGATGGCTATCGGACCGGCGGCACCCTGCACATCATTGTCAACAACCAGATCGGTTTCACGACCCTGCCGCAGGATGCCCGCTCGACGCACCACTGCACCGCCATCGCGCAGATGCTCAACATCCCGATCTTCCACGTGAATTGCGACGACCCGCTCAAGGCCGTCTACGCCATCGAGCTGGCGCTGGAATTCCGGCAAAAATACCACCGCGACGCCGTCGTGGACCTGGTCTGCTATCGCCGACTCGGTCACAACGAGGGCGACGAGCCGAGCTTCACGCAACCGACGCTCTATTCCGCGATCAAGAAGCACGCCGGCGGCAGCCGGATGCTGATGGACCGGATGATCCAGGACGGCGAGCTGACGCGCGACGAGGTGGACGCATATGTGGGCGCATTCAAGGGGAGGCTGGAGGACGCGCTCAACGCCTGCAAGCCGGTGACCAGTCAGTTCGTGCCGGCGATCAAGGCGCCGTTGAGCTGCCCGCAGCTGCTGGAACCATTTGATTCGTCGGTGAAGCCAGAAGTGTTGCGCGAGGTCGGCGAGGCGATCACGCGGGTTCCAGAGACGCACAGGGTGAACGCCAAGATCGGCCGGCTGATGGAGCAGCGGGGCCGGATGGCGCGCGGCGAGGAACCGGTGGACTGGTCGTTCGCCGAGGCGCTCGCATTCGGCACACTGTTGCGGGAGGGGGTGCCGATCCGGCTTTCCGGCCAGGACAGCCGGCGCGGCACGTTCAGCCAGAGGCACTCGGTGCTCTATGACATAGAGACGCGGAAGCGCTACGTCCCGCTGCGCAACGTGGCGCGCGACCAGGCGGTGATCTGCATCTACAACAGCCCGCTTTCAGAAATGGCGGTGCTCGGCTTTGACTTTGGCTACAGCCTCGACTACCCGGATATGCTCGCGATCTGGGAGGCGCAGTTTGGGGACTTTGCCAACGGCGCCCAGGTCATCATCGACCAGTACATCTGCAGCGCCGAATCGAAGTGGGGCGTGACGTCGCGGATCGTCCTGCTGTTGCCCCACGGCTACGACGGGCAGGGTCCGGAGCACTCGAGCGCCAGGCCGGAGAGGTTTCTCCAGCTCTGCGCCGAGGACAACATCCAGGTCGCCAACTGCACCACCCCGGCGAGCTACTTCCACATCCTCCGGCGGCAGGCGCAGCGCGAGATACGCAAGCCGCTGGTGATCCTGACGCCCAAGAGCCTGCTGCGCGATCCGCGCTGCACGTCGCGCCTCGGCGAATTGGCCGGCGGACGATTCCACGAGATCCTGCCCGATCCGAAGGTGGCCTCCGGGGCCCGGCGCGTGGTCCTGTGCTCTGGCAAAGTGTATTATGATCTGGTGGAGCGGCGGAAGCAGGTGGGGGGACACGGCATCGCGATCGTGCGCATCGAGCAACTCTATCCCCTCCACACCGCGAGGTTGAAAGAGATCGTGGCGGCCCATGCCCCGGGCGCGGATCTGGTGTGGTGCCAGGAGGAGTCTGAGAACATGGGCGCCTGGGCCCACATTGAACCGAGGTTGCGCAGGCTCTTCGGCCGCGAGATTTGCTATGCGGGGAGGGATGCTTCCTCGAGTCCAGCGACCGGCTCGCACGCGATCCACGAACTGGAACAGCGCGACCTTATCGAGCGCGCGATACCCGCCTGACACAGGAGCAAAACCCATGGCCACAGAGATCCGCGTCCCCTCGTTCGGTGAATCCGTCACATCTGGCATCGTCGGCGCCTGGGTCAAGAAAGAGGGCGATTTCGTCGAGAGCGGCGACACCCTGCTGGAGATTGAGACCGACAAGGTCACGGCCGAGATTCCCGCGCCCTCGGCAGGGGTGCTGCACCTCACTGCAAAAGAGGGGGATCAAGTCAACGTCGGGCAAGTGATAGGCACAATTGATGAGACGGCCCCGAGGCCCGCGGCGAAGCGGGAGGCCGCCCCGGCCAAGCAGGCGCCGGAGAAGGCGGCGGTCGCCACCGTTGCGGCGAAGCCACCCGCCAAGGCCGAACCCACGAGCGCGCCGCCCCAGGCAAAGGCGCCCGCCGGGGCATCTGCCGCCCCGGCTGCCGACGGCCGCGGGTCCGAACCGTTGCCGCTGCCGCCGTCGCTGCGGCGCATGGTCCGCGAGGGCAAGATCTCCGGGGACGCGGGGCGCATCCCGGCCGCCGCGCTGGAGAAGCTCGGCGCGCCCTCCCTTGGCGAGCGGACGACCCGGCGACCGATGTCCACCATCCGGCGCAAGATCGCCGAGCGGCTGCTGTCGGCGCAGGCCGGCGCGGCCATGTTGACGACCTTCAACGAGGTCGACATGTCGGCCGTCATGGCCCTGCGCAAGCGCTACCAGGATCGCTTTACACAGAAACATGGCATCAAGCTCGGCGTGATGTCCTTCTTCGTGCGCGCCGCCGTCGAGGCGCTTCGCGCCATCCCGCAGATCAACGCGCGCATCGATGGCGCGGAGATTGTCGAGAACCATTTCTATGACATCGGGGTTGCCATGTCCACGGATCGCGGGCTCATGGTGCCGGTCCTGCGCGATGCGGATCGCATGTCGCTCGCCGAGATCGAGCGGGCCATCGCCGAATTCGCGACAAAGGCCCGCGCAGGCAAGATCGCGCTGACCGACCTCGAGGGCGGCGTGTTCACGATCACGAACGGGGGCGTCTTCGGCTCCATGCTTTCGACGCCCATCTTGAACCCCCCGCAGAGCGGCATCCTCGGCATGCACGCCATCACCGACCGCCCCGTTGCGGTCGATGGCCGCGTCGAGATCCGCCCGATGATGTACCTCGCGCTCACTTACGACCACCGCCTTGTCGATGGCCGCGAGGCAGTCACCTTCCTCGTGCGGGTCAAGGAGTTCATCGAGCAGCCGGGGTCCGCTCTGCTGGGGCTCTGAAAAGATAATCTCCCCCGCCCGGGACGAGGACAGGGGACGTGGGCCGTCTCACGTTTTGTACGCCCCGTTCGCCCTGAGCGTGAGCGCGGCGGGCGGGTCGGTTTTCGCTTCCCAGCACGGCACGTTTGGCAGAAAGTAAAACACCATATGAAGACATTGCGTTCTGCGGCGTTCATCACGGCGATTGCGGGCATCCTGGCGCACGGCGCCCGCGGGGAGGATTTCCGGATCGGGATGATCGGCCTGGACACCTCGCACGCGGCGGCGTTCTCGAAGGTGCTGAACGCGACAAATTCCCCGTACGGCTGCAAGGTCGTGGCGGCTTTCCCGATGGCGTCCAAGGACGTGACGTCATCGACAAACCGCATCGACAAGTACACGGCGCAGTTGCGAGATGAATTTGGGGTGAAGATCGTTGGGAGCATCCAGGAACTGGTGGGGATGGTGGATGGCGTGATGGTGGAGGCCGTGGACGGGCGACCGCACCTTGCGCAGGCGCGGCCGGTGATTGCGGCCGGCAAGCCCCTGTTCATCGATAAGCCGGTGGCGGCCAGCCTCGAGGACGCGATGGAGATCTATCGGTTGGCGGAGGAGAAGAAGGTGCCTTGCTGGTCTGCGTCATCGCTGCGGTATTCGACGTGGGCGCAGGAGGCGCGCGCCGGTGCGGTGGGGGATGTCCTGGGCTGTGACGCCTTCAGCCCGTGTTCGCTGGAGGAGCACCACCCCGACCTCTACTGGTACGGAATCCACGGGGTGGAGGTCCTTTTCACCGTGATGGGCCCGGGTTGCAAATCGGTGCGCAGGGTGAGCACGCCCGATTTTGACCAGGTGACGGCCATCTGGAACGACGGCCGCATCGGGACTTTCCGCGGCACCCGCAAGGGCAAACACGACTACGGCGCGACGGTGTTCGGCTCGAAAAAGATTGTGGCGAGCGTCGGATACGGGGGCTATGAGCCGCTGCTGGTGCAGGTGGCCGAATTCTTCAAGACCAAGAAGGTCCCGGTCGCGCCCGCGGAGACCATCGAGATCTGCGCTTTCATGACCGCGGCGGACGAGTCCAAGAAGCGGGGCGGGGCCGAGGTGACCCTCGAGGAAGTCATGGCCGCCGCTCGCGGCAAACGATAGCCATCGCAGGAAAGAGTCCCCAGAATCGGGGCGCTTGCCCACGGATACCCCAGGGCATGCCTCACCGACGCGAGGCCACGGCGGAAACCCATCCCGAAAGAGGGAATGGGTCGGGGGGGGATCGAACCCACGACCAATTGGTTAAAAGCCAACTGCTCTACCACTGAGCTACCGACCCTAAATAATTCGACATCAGTAACTTCTGACAGAAAATAGCGTCCCGAAACTATCCCTTGTATACTGATTTTATATACTGTACGTTCTTGGGAGGTGAAAACGGCCCCAAAAACGACCCCCGAGGCCAAGAAGCCGAAGCTCTGGCGGCGGGCGGGACAATGCCTGTACGTCTACAACCCATCAGGCGGGTATTATGCCCGCGCCCGCATCCGTGGCAAACTCAAAACCCATTCGCTTGAGACCAAGGACCGGAAACTTGCGGATCGCAGGCTTCGGGATTGGCTGAACGATCAAGACCGGATGGACCCCCATGCCGGGGACATGACCCTTGAGGGATTGGCGGAAAAGTACGTGGCGACGCTCAGGGGCGCTGAGAAGACGGTTTCCATCAAGAGGCGCGTGGCCCGTGAGCTGGTGGAGCGCTGGCCAAGCGATGCCCCACGGCGCATTGCCAGAATCCGGCAGGGGCATATTAAGACCTGGCTGGCCGGATTCGATTTCGGGGCATCCGCCTACAACGCGCATTATTGGACCGTGCGGGCGATGTTCGCGCAAGCGGTGGCAGACCGGATCATTGCCGAGAATCCGGCAGAAGGCATCGACAACGCGAAACGCGAGCGCCCCCGCCGTCTCACGCCATCATGGGGGCAATTCCGCGAGATCGTGGCCAGCGTGCGCAATCAGCGGTGGTCCGAGCATGGCGAAGACAGTGCGGACCTGATCGAGTTCATGGGACTGTGCGGGGTGGGGCAGGCCGAGGCGGCGGGGCTGTGCTGGAAGCATGTCGACTTCATCAAAGGCGAAATGCTGTTTTTCCGCGTCAAGACCCGCACCGCCTACGGGGTGCCGATATTTCCACAGGCGCGCCCCCTCTTGGAGAAGATGCGCGATGCGGTGGGGGGCCACCCAGACCCCGAGGCCCCCGTCTTCAAGGTCAAGGACCCCAAGATCGCGCTGGAAAAGGCGTGCAAGCGCCTCGGTTTCGCTCACTACTCGCCTCGTTCCCTGCGGCGGATGTTCGTCACGCGGTGCATCGCCCTCGGCATTTCCCCCAAGATCGTCGCCCAATGGCAGGGCCACCAGGACGGCGGGGCGCTGATCCTCCGCGTCTACTCCCACATCATTGATGCCCACGCGCAACGCGAGGCCGCGAAGTTGGTTGCGGAATACGAGGGGGTGGACAACGTGCTGCCTTTCGCCCCAGCGGCCGTGCGGTGATGGGCTTGTGAACGCGGGCGCTGCGCATGCGATATGCCGGGAATGCAAACTCCAAACACTGTTTGTGGCGCGAGTCGAGGATGCCGACCAGATTTCGCTGCGGCGTCATGAGTTCTAGATCAGCGTGCGGGTGAAACCGAAGAACCGAGGCAAGGCCATGAGAAAAAAGAAGAGTCAGGATATTCGCAATCCCAAGACCCAAGAGGCAAGACGGTGGTATGTGCCGGCTAAGGATACGAGTCATCGCCATCGACCGCGAGCCACGGAAATATTGGAGTACAAGATCGAGAGTGCGATTCTCCGCCTCAGTGAAATCGCAAGTTCTGGAAACGAGGGGGCGGAAATGGCCCTCCTTCGAGTTCTTGAACTGAATTTTTATTCCTTTTTGGGTCTGTCCACAATTGAGGACAAGCAGGAGAAATGGGATTGTGCCAAGTTCGTGTGTTTGGCGCGTGAATTGGGGGACCTGGTCGATGTTCTTAACAGGCACGTGGACAGGGATCCGGGTTTCGCTGAAGCCATCAGACCGCATTGCCAGAAAATCGACAAGTGGCCAGTTGTGGTGGATTCGGTTGCCTCGCCGGGTCGGAAGAACAGGAAGGCGAAAGCACGGCCCGGATGTTGGGAGGCGGCTCGAAGCCTTGTTGAACGCCTCGATGTTGGGAGAACTGGACGAGCACCGCAGATTCGAGCAACTCCGGGAACCTTGGCATGGGATTTGAGAGCTTGGTATTTGCGCGTCATGCAATCTCAGGAATCGGGTTCGAAGGCAGTGATTTGGCATCAGTTCGATCCCCGTGTGGGAGGCTGGGTCAGCATGCGTGACATGCCGCCACTGACCGCGGCGAGCGCCGATGAATGGGCGGACGCGTTTTTCTCTGACCTCTTCATGGTCGGTGGAAACTGGAAGAAGTGGGCCGACAGATTGGGCTCAGACGCCCGAGGCGAGGTTTTGAAACTCCTGCGGAAATGGGCTGGAGTAGAACGGGAGCGCGTAAGGCGGGCATAGGGCTTCCGAACGTTCTGGCCCGGATATTCCGGGCCAATAAAACCTGACCACTGACTGTTGCCAAAAGCACTTTGGCGTTCCAGCGTGGTGGGGTGAAGACAAGCGCATTTCGGAGTACGCTAAGCGCTGGGGCGTCGAGTCTAGCGCCGGAGAGTCAACCCCTACGGCCACGGCCGACAACGGGGCCGGCTTTTGTTGCACAGGCGGGTGACGGGACGCAGGTTCCCAAGCGGGGATTCCGCGTCAATGAGGCGGCGGCGTACCTGGGCGTCAAACCCATCAGTGTGCGTCGCCTGATTCTGCGCGGGCTCCTGCGACCGTCCCGTGTGTTGCGGACCCTGATCATTCCAAAAGAACAACTGGACGCACTCCTTGAGGACGGTGAGCGGCCATGACGGCGGGCGAATTGGTCGAGAGACGATCGGCAACCAACAAGCCGGGCGCGGTCAAGGGCAGGCGGATCTTCCACGTCCAGAGCGTGCAGGACTTCCTCGCCAGGCAGATGAAAGGCGGCGCGTAGTGAGCGTTGTCGCCGCCCCCGGAATCCCGGGCGCTACGCTGCGGAAGCTGCAATCGCCGCCGCCGGTGGGATCCAGGCACGCCCATGCGCGGGACGTGTCCTTCGCGCTGGTCGGGGCGGGCTGGGACGAACCATCGGTGTTCGCCCTGATGCGCCCCCTCTATGATCGGGGCAGCTTCCCCGACGGCGAGCTCCGTTGGATCATCCGGGGCGCGGTGCGGCGCAGGCCGAGCCCGGAGACGGCACGCGACCCCCACGCAGAACAACCCGCGGCCAAGAAACCGCCCGAACTGCGCCGTCCCTCCGACGCCAACCTCAAGCGCATCTCCGAAGTGAGGGGAATCGGGATCGAGGGTGTCCGGCTGTGTGCTGAACGGGGCTTGCTGTGGCGCGCCGATATCTGCGGCCATCCGTCGTGGGTCGTGGCCGACGCGACCCGGCGGGGAATGCAGGCGCGGCGCCTGGATGGCCGACCCTATCCGGCGGTCGGTGGCCTGTGCGAGCGCAAGGCGCACAACCCTTCGGGCACGTCAACCCGGCATCCCGTCGGACTACCCGAAGCCGCGGGCAAGGGCTCGATCCTCCTGGTGGAAGGGTCGGCGGATTTCGTGGCGGCACACCACCTCCTCTGGTGCGAGGAGCGTGAGGGGGACGCCGCGGTCGTGTGCATGCTCGGCGCCGGGCTGGCGATCCCGGCCGCCGATCTCGCGGCGCTCTCCGGCAGGCGCGTGCGCATGGTGCCGCATCTCGACGCCGGGGGAATGCGCGCATGCGGGCGTTGGTGCGGGCAGCTGCGAGAGGTCGGCTGCGGGGTCGACGCGTTCTCGCTGGACGGTCTGCGGAAGCTGGATGGCACCCCGGTGTGTGACCTCAACGACCTCCTCCTTATCCATCCCGACGATTTCGAGATGCACCGCGCGCTCTGGAGCCTCGTGCCATGACCGGCGCAGCCGCGGCAGTTGAGTCTTCCCCCGCGACGGCCGGGATCGCCGCCGGCGGCCCCGGGGTCTTCGTCCCGGTCACCGGGGCGATGGAACTGCCCGAGCCGGGGGATTTTCCCGTGGGGGTCCTGTCCCCGGCGCAGCGCGCGATAGTGGAAAGCACGGCGGAGGTCTATCGCATCGATCCGGCGCTACCGGGCATGGCGTCGCTGGCCGCGCTGGGCGCATCGCCGGGCAAGAATCTCTGGGTCACCGGCGCCGTCGCCGGCAGAGAAACACCCTCCAATCTTTTTGTCATCGCCGCCGCGCCGAAATCCTACGGCAAAAACGGCGCCTCCACCGTCGTGGCGCCCCTGCTGGCGATCTCGGACCGGCGCGCCATGGAGTTTCGCGATGGCGCACGGCCCCGGCTCTGCCGGGAGCGGGCCGTCGCGGAGCGCCGCAGTAGGCTGATCACCGAGTGGCTGGCCAGGGGCCGCGGCGAGAGCAACAGGGCCATCGAGGCGCGGGAGCGCGAGGATCTCGAGGGCCAGCTCGGCGAGCTCCAAGCGCGCATGGCGGAGATTGACCCGCTGCTGGAATCCGAGCCCACGCTCTGGGTCGGCTCCTACACCGGCGCGGCGCTGGCCAGGGCGCTCGCGCGCAACGGGGAGGCCCTGCTCTGCTTCTGCCCCGAGGCCGGCGACGCCATCCGCATCGCCCTGGGCCGATTCAGCAAGGACGCCAAGGCGGATTTCGACCTTTTCCTCAGCGGCTACAGCGTCGAGCCCTGGAGCGAGGGCCGCATAACGCGGGGCAGCGTCAACATCCGGCCCTGCATCGGCACGATCTGGCTCTGCCAGCCGGCCCTGCTGCGCGAGTTGCTCTCCAACGAGGAGGCGATGGCGCGGGGCATGACGGCGCGGTTCCTGATGTTTGCCGTCGACCACGGGACCATCCCGCACGACGACGGCCTGCCGCGCTTCGTGCCGGGGGAGGCTGCGACCCGCTGGGCGCGCGTCCTGGAGACCGGCGTCCAGATCCGCGACATGGACGGGCCGTGCCGCCTGGCGTGCGAGCCGGAGGCCAGGGAGGCGTTCAGGGCCTGGCACAACGAATCGGTGGATCTCCGAAACGGCGACTTCCGCGACGTCGAGGGAGAACTCGGCCGCTGGCGCGAAAATGCCATCCGCATCGCCGCGTGCCTCGCGCTCGCCGACGCCGCCGATCACGGCCAGTGGCCGAAGGCCATCTCCGGGGACTGCGCCAGCCGGGCCCTGGGGCTGTGCCGCTGGGCGGCGCTGACGGCCCTGCGGCTGATGCAGGCCGGCCGCGTCGAGCGCCTCGCCGCCGGGGCCGATAGGCTCGCAGAGGCGCTGGGCGGACACGAGGGGGTCACCACCCTGCGCACCCTCGATCACCGCCACGGCATCACGGCCGGGGAGGTCAGGACGCTGGCCGGCGCCTTCCCCGAGCGGTTCCGCCTCACGCGCCAGAAGGGCGGCGGCCCGGGCCGACCATCGGAGATCTGCACGCTGCTCTGAAACCCTAGTCCCGCCGATCGCGGCGGGCGATTGTGTGGGATTCCGTGGGATTGTGTGGGTGGATAACTCACGGGGATCTCCGCCGCACACGATTCCCGGTCCATCCGCGGTAAGTGCGTCATCGCGCGCGACTTCCGTTCCGCGGCCTCGCCCCAGATCGAATTGTGTGGAATTTTGGAGATTTCGGAGAAGGGCCGCGCGGTCTCCGGACGCGACCATCGCGGTGTCCACCGTCGCCGGTAAGGCTCCCGCCCTTGCTAAGTCTAACAGTCATCGTGCAAGTAACTGATTCTATAGATATATTTCGTATCATCATCTATCTATCTTTTTAGGGTCTCGCCAGAATCCCACGTTAGGGCCGGAACAAAATCTCCAAAATCCCACACAATTACCCGGCGCCCCGGCCAAGGGGCCGATTGCCGGACACAATCAGCTCCAGAGATACGCGCGGCTTGTCCAAGATACCGCAAGATGCGCTGGATTCCCGCCGGGAAGACCGACGCGGGACGTCGGGGCGCCGCTCAAGGGCGCCCGCTGGACCGTCCCACACAATCCCACGAAATCCCACACAATTGGGGGCGGCCGAAACCGTCCGTCCGCGAACGCCGGTGACTGTTGGGCGATCGCTTTGGTGCGCCGCCTGCTGGAAGCCCCTTTTCGCGGGACGCCTCACATCACGCCGGGGGTTGCCCCGCGTCTTCGACAACGCCGTTGCGGCGGTCATCACCTCATTGCGCTGTGAGGGGCGCGGGGACGGTCTGCGGGAACTTCGAGTTAGACCCGGCCGGCGTCCTCGACATGGGAGCCTAAAATGCCCTACGACGAATGGGGGCTATCTTGGTCGTTCGGCGATCTCCGACGCGTCCTGCGCCGTTCTGATGTGCCAGACCCCTCATTAGCGTACATTTCGCGGGGGACCTGATCCTAGATTCTGGCGCGCGAACGCGGCCAGAAACCATCGCGGTGCCCGGCCCGCGCCCTGATGCCTCCCGACCCGTTGCGGCCCGTCCCAGGGCGCCAAAGTCGCCGTCTGGGGAGGTTTTGGTGGCCCTGCATGTGGACTCTGCAACATCGGGAGGCACGGGCGAATCGTGATCCACCCGATAGGCCGATGCGACCTGATGCGGACCGTTGACACGTGAGGGTCTCTGATGCGCGCTGGTGCACAGACAGGGATGGACGAAGCTCAAACGCAGCGCAGCGTCACCCAAAGGAGCGGGGTCGAGAATGGATGCCAACGGAAAGTCGAAGCAGGGGCGTGACGCGGGCGCAAACGGGGCCCGGCTATGGAAGGTGCGCGACGTCGCGGACTACGCGCGGTGCAGCCCGCGCACGGTGGGCAACCTGATGGTCGCCGGGATGCCCCGCATCAAGCTCGGCCGCCTCGTGCGATTCGATCCGGGGGCCGTGATGGAGTGGATGCGCGACAGATGGCGGTAGCGTCGGGATGCCCCCGAACAGGCTCGCGCACCAAGACGCACCGGCCCTCCGCGTGATGCACCGGAGCGAAGCGCGGGGGCCGCGAAACATGCCCCGCGATGCTCGCCTGATGCCCCCATTTCCGGAGCATACTTTACACCCCCGGGGGGCATCGGATCGGGCTTGGGTACCCGTGGGAAACGTGTGAATAACCCGCTGGGGTGGAGATGGTTGCGGCCCCCGCCAATGCCTCCGAAAAGCCCGTTTTTGGCCCAAATTGCCCGCCTAAAAAGTGTAAAGTGAGAAAACGCCCTCCTCATAGAAAAAGGGAGGGGTGGCGCGCCCCAGAGGACTTAGTAACTCACTGAAAAGATTGCTTATAACTAACAGCATTAAGTCACACGTCATGTCTAGTCGGCGGCGACCTTTGGATAGGTTTGGTCGGACGTACGAGGTCACCGGATTCCGAACCCGCCGCGGGTGAGGAATACAGTGCACCTCATTGTTCGCTTCCAAAATGTTCTTCCGAATCGAATAGATCTCATCACTTCTTGCCGAGGAGTCTGACAATCCACAGGCCAATCAGCGTCATTATCCCGGCTCCCGCCCCCGCAGCCGCAGCGCGAAGCCATAGCGGGTGCCCAGCCAGGACTTCGGGTATGGTGCTGGAGAGAATGCAGGCTATAACTGGCACAGCAACGTATCTGCTATCCGTTGATCCACTCATGTCTCTAGTCCTCCTGTCATGTCAATCGAACGATCAGCTCACCGATGGCGGCCCCCCGCTGACTCCCGAACCGCCAGAGCGCGTCGCGGGGCCGCCATTCGGTGGAGCGCCTGGTTCGGTGATCTCACTTAGGGCGATTTGATCTCACGCTCAAGAAGAAGATTGAAGCCACCTTTCCACGATGCCATGGTGCGCAGGCTGTACTCTCCGTAAATTCGGTTGAGCCTCCAGCCTTCCTTGCCCCAAAGGTTAAGGGCATCGAGAATCTGCTCCTCATTCTTCTTCCCCGTCACCAACTTCAAGAACTCGATCCGATACTCGAATTTCTTCATCTGCTAATCTCTCTCTCTTTTGCCACCGAACGCTCAAGCGCAGCCATCCGCACCAGCGAGGCCGAGCGTCGAAACGGCAATGGAGCTGGAGTTATGGCAGATCATTTCGAAGACGCGGCTGATGGGCATTGTGCTGGCGCGCCTTGTTCGGCCTGCCGGGATCTTTCAAGTCGCTTTTTATCCGCGTCAGTTCCATGGACCTGGATAATCTCACGCACCAGAGATATTTGCATCTGGGTTTTGTCGCTATCGCGAATCAGAACAAGATCTACCTTCGATCCCGCGGGGCCTCGAAGTAGTTTGGCCACTTCCGACAATGTTTTTCCATCGGTAGCAATGCCATTGATTGTTAACAATACATCGTTCTTGGCAATTCCGGCCTTCGCGGCAGGACCATCCCAAATAACATCACTGATGACAACCTTGTTGTCCTTTCTCTCTCGATTTAAGACAGCCCCAATACCGCCAAATTCCTGGATCACATGCAGGTCTTTGCCATCTACTCCCCTTTTTTGGATGGTGATGCCGCACACCTTAAACGCATCGTCCCCTTCCCCCTGGCTGGTGTAGTGAGAAAAATCCAACTCCACCAGTGAACGCTCAGTATAATAATAGCGCCGGTATAGATCCGTCGAGAGCTTGTCGCCAAGAATCTTCTTAACTTCCTTTAAGTCCATGTCTTTGGCGATGCCGTTCGTCAACCGCCACCGGGCATGATCGAACAACGTGGAGCCACCCATAGTCTGAGAAAGCTTCCAGTCCAAAATTGTCATTGTGATGCGAACCCCAGAGAGCCTCTCTTTTTGGAAAAGAAAGGCATGCATCCGGCCATAAATCATCGCAGTCTCGTCCCAACTTAGGCGCACATAACCGCTTGGCTTGCCGTATCTTGCGACAAACATTTCCTCTGTGGTTCCGAACGGGATGCCGTAGATGCCGACGTCCGGGTCCAGGACGGAAGACAGGCTCTTCTCTTCCTGTGCATCGGCCACCTTGGACCGGAGATCGTCAGATGCGTCCGCATCGCAAACCAACAGGATCAAAGCCAATATCGTGGGTAATTTCATAGTGAAGCGTTGAGCGTTGCCGAACGAGTCTGTCGAAAAACCATCTTGGAGTCAGGTCTTTGTTGGGTCGATGAGATAAATGGCCGCCCTATCCCGGAAGAATGGGGGGGTTGTCCGGCGGGCGGCGTGTTCGCCGTCCAGCGGCATCCTCGGTCAGTTC
>JAKQKQ010000077.1 GCA_029560585.1 Verrucomicrobiota bacterium
CATCACGCTCAACCGTTCCCTCTCCTTCCGACTCATCCTTAACGTCTCCATTTTGTGGGCAGGGTGGCTGCTGCCGCCTCGCCAAAAAGGGGACATTTCTATCGAGTCCAAAAGGGGACATTCTCAAAGAGTTCCGACACTTGCTTGCGGGCGATTGACATCGCCCGCAAGCGCTCTTTCATTCCCCATTCTCCTCCTCATGGGCACCCGGCCGCGGGTCCACCAAGGTTTGGATCGACAGCGCGGCGGGCCAAGCCATCATGTGAAATTATGCAACCCGAATTAAGGCTATCGCGACGTAACTTCATCGGGGCGACGGGGGCCGTGGGCCTTGTGGCACCGCACGTCCTCACCTCCGGCGTTTTCGGGGCCAACGGAAAGCCCGGGGCCAACGGCAAGCTCCAGATCGCGCTCATAGGTTGCAACGGCATGGGGCGCGGCAATTTGAAAAACGCGGCGGCGCACCCCGATGTCGTGGTCGTGGGCGCGTGCGACGTCTACAGAAAAAGGGCCGAGGAGGTTGCGGAACTGCACAAGGAAACGTGCAAGGTCCATACCGACTTCCGAGAGGTGCTCGCGCGGAAGGATGTCGATGCGGTGATCATAGCCACGCCGCCGCACTGGCACGCGCTGGTCGCCATCATGGCCTGCGAGGCCGGCAAGGATCTCTACCTCCAGAAACCCATGACCCTCCACCTGGGCGAGAGTCTCGCCGTGCGCAACGCCGTCAAGAAACACGGGCGGATCTGCCAGGTCGGCACCCAGATCCACGCCTCGGAAAACTACCGCAGGGTCGTGGAGCTGATCCGGGCCGGCTACCTCGGAAAAATCGGTGTGGCCCGGACGTTCAACGTCATGAACCAAGGCCCGGAGGGCGTCGGCCACGATCCCGAGACCAAGCCGCCGGAAGGTTTCGATTGGGACTTCTGGTGTGGGCCCGCGCCTTTCCGGCCCTACAATGCGATACTGGCGAAAGGATCTTACGAGCACGGGTCCTGGATGGATTACAGCGGGGGTTGGACGCCGGGAATGGCACCCCACATCATAGACCTGCCGATCTGGGCCATGGATCTCAAGTACCCGATCGAGGTCAGCAGCTCGGGCGGGCGATTCGTGGTAAATGACGACGGCGACGCCTACGACAACCACGAGGTGCTCTGGCGCTATCCCAACATGACCCTGACGTGGATGTCATCGCTGACCAATAGCTACGGTTTTGACCTTCACGGCATCCCCGTGCCCAAGCGCCGGCTCGGCATCTATTTCCATGGCGTCAATGGAACGATGTACGCGAACTACGGGGAACACCGCATCATCCCGGAGGGCGATGCGCTCAAAGACTTTATCCTTCCCGAGGTCGTGGAGCGCAAGAAAGCGGCGACGGAAAAGGGCGCAAGGCTCCTTTACATCGGCGCGGAACTCAAGCCCGTGCCCGAGACGATCCCGCCATCCCCGGGACACGAGGTGGAGTGGATCGAGTGCATCAAGGCGAGAAAACTGCCGAGCTGCAACCCGAATTATCACCTGCGCATCGATGTGCCGATCGTGCTGAGCCTGTTGTCGCTGAGGCTCCGGCGATCGATCCGATTCAACCCGGAGACGGAGGAGATCGTGGGCGACGAGGATGCGGCGAAGAAGGCCGTCCCAACTTACCGCGCCCCGTGGAAATTCCCGACCCAGTACCTCGGGGCCTGACCCAGACGTTTGCCAATGCCCCATCGGTGCGGCCTGCGCTGGACGGCGACTGTGTCAGGCACCCAACAGGATGCGGTTTTTCGGGCACAGTCTTAGCATCGTTTGGCCCACCAACCCTCCCAATAGTCCAAACAAACCCGCCAGGGCACCAGCAGTCTCTCGGACTTTCCAAAGTCCGACCGCCTGCTAGGAGAATCCTCATGAGACCACACGCAACGCCCGGCCCTCGCAAGGCCCGACCCTGGCGCGCGCCTGGCGTCGCAAGCCTCTCTCTCGGCTTGCTCGTCGCGACAGGCACCCACGCCCCCGCCGCCGCTCGGCCCAACATGATCTTCATCCTGGCCGATGACCTCGGCATGGGCGATCTCGGTTGCTACGGACAGAAGCTCATTCAAACGCCCAACATCGATCGGATGGCCCAAGAAGGGACGCGTTACCTACAGGCTTATTCGGGCACGACCGTGTGCGCGCCTTCGCGCGCGTCGCTGAACACCGGTCTCCACATGGGGCACTGCCCGATCCGCGCGAATCGCGAAATCCAGCCCGAGGGCCAAATGCCGCTTCCGGCCGGCACGGTCACGGTCGCGCAGATCCTCAAGAGCGCGGGATACGCCACGGCCTGCATCGGCAAATGGGGCATGGGCATGTTCGATACAACCGGCAGTCCGCTGAAGGTCGGCTATGACCATTTCTTCGGCTACAATTGCCAGCGCCACGCACACTCCTACTTTCCCACCTACCTCTACGACGATGCCCGGCGCTTCGAATTGCCCGGCAACGACGGCAAGGGCGTCGGCAAGACCTACGCCCAGAATCTCATCGCCGGTGAAACGCTGAAATGGGTCCGGGCCAACGCCGAAAGACCTTTCTTCCTCTTCTATTCGGTCACCCTCCCCCACGGACGATTCGAGATCGACGACCTCGGCCAGTACGCTGACAAGCCGTGGGCCGACCAGCAGAAAAATTACGCCGCGATGGTCACGCGCCTGGATTCCGATGTCGGACGCCTCCTCTCTTTGCTGAAGGAGTTGCGCATCGATGAGAATACCCTGGTGATGATCGCCGGCGATAATGGTTCCTCATTTGAACCAAAATCCGAGATCGGCCAGCTCTTCGACCAGACCATGGGCGGGAAGTTGCGCGGTTTCAAGCGCACCATGTACGAAGGTGGACTCCGCCAGGCCGCCATCGCTCGCTGGCCCGGCCAGGTCCCGGCCGGACGCGTCACCGAGGAACCCTGGGCCTTCTGGGATTACCTTCCCACTGCAGTCGAACTCGCCGGGGCCCCATTGCCCGACTCCTTCAAACCCGATGGCTTCTCTCTCGTCCCCTTCCTCAAGGGCGGCCCCGCGCCCAAGCGCGAGTATTTCTATTGGGAACTGCACGAGGTGAAGTCCATCCAGGCGGTCAGGTTTGGCGACTGGAAGGCGGTTCGTAACGGCCCATCGGCCCCAATCGAGATCTATGACCTTAAGACTGATTCTGGCGAAACGAAGGATCTCGCGTCCGAGAGACCCGATCTCGTGGCCAAGGCCAATGAGATCATGAGGGTAGCCCGCACCGACGACCCCAATTGGCCTCTGGTCGAACGCAGGAATTCGCCAAGAAAGAGAGCAAAGAGGTAACGGACCTCGGGAATCTGTCGGACGCGGGCCGACGAATCCTCCTATTGCCCGCGCTCAGCGAGGTACTGCCGATACCGCCCCAAGATCGCCTCGTCGGAAAGATCCTTGGCGATGATCAGGCGGCAATGCGCGGCGACGGTCTGTCCGGCGGCCACGTCCTGCCCGAATAACGACATGTAGATCGACCCGTGCCCCGCGACGTTATCCGCCGGCTGTTTATTGTAGGGCATGGACACCGCGAAACAGTCCTTGGACGGTGACATGATTACCGCCGTCAGGCCAGCCCCCGCATCCCTGCGAATACCAATCGGCGCCTCGAGATATCGCGTGAATGCCCACGTGACCGGAGAGGGCGGGATCTCCCATCGACCATCATAGATCATCGGCAGCACCTCCCGATCGCGCGGAAATGCCAGATAGTCACCATCTATCAACTCGCACCAATCGGCGCGCACGAATGCCGCCGCGCCTTTCTTGTCGAAACGGTTGGGCTTGAGATAGACCGAGCCCTCGAATCCATCGGCCAGATAGGACGACAAGAACACTTCCAACCGCGGCATGGCCACTTGCGGCGTGACGGTCGTCTCCAGATCCAGCGTGTCGGGCGTCCGCCACCGAAACGTGCCGGTAAGTTCCAGCGGGTGCTCTTCGGCAGGAGGAAACACGATCCGGAGCGCGCCACCAACCAGCACCTCGGCCCGCAAGGGCCAATCTCGCGCGGCGTGGCCATAGCGCTTGCCCGACGAAAAGACCCGATAGTAACTCAGGAGCCCAACGCTCTTGAGAAGCTCCGCGCCCGTGGGCACATAGGCCAGGGACGATATCCCCTGGACCTTCCCGTCGAGGCGCATCTTGCCTCGCAATAGCCGCGTATCAAATTCGGCGTATCCCCCCTCTACCGGCCGGAATGCCAACGGTCCCGGCTCCGCAAAGACCGGGCCCATCAGCCCGCATAAAATCACCACCGCAACCTCGCGCATCATCGGTCACCTCCTGATAACTCACATCCTACGGAAGCATGACCCATCAACGCAATCGCCGCCGCAATAGGTCGAGCAGTTGCGTGACGAGGCTGGCGCGGGCCGATTCGCCCGTTCCACGAAGTCCGATGCGCTCCATCGCCATGCGACCATCGGGAAACCGCAAGGCGACCGGCACCGCGCGCCCACCCGCCGGTTCATTCGCCAGCGTGCCAACCGCGACCGCCCAGCCCGCACCCGTCTTCCGCGCCAACGCCTCGGCCAATATCCGGGCGCCCTCTTCGCCCGAGGCGTCGCCGGGCCAATCGGTATCGGAAAGCCCCAGCAATGGCCGCATGCGCGCGGTTGTCGGCGCCGAAAAGGCGCCCAGAATAACGGCCGACGCACGCGACGCACCATTCAGTCCCGTCGCCAGTGCCCCGTCACTCCCGATCTCGGCGATCGCGAGCGTCAGGCCGCGTGCCTCTAAGCCCTTCAACACCGCCTCCTCCAATGAGGCATCTCCAAAAGCGTAGATGTTCTCTCCCAGGTGCTGCGCGATCTTCTCCTTCAGCACCTCGAGCTGGGCGCGTTCCTCGGGCGTGTCATGTGGCATGGCAAATGTGAAATCCACGCGCGCCCCCTCGAAACGCGAGCCTAGGATGACGCCTGGTGGCAGCGTTACGCGCTCGTCGAGCGCCTGATCGATCGCGGATTGCCCCATGCCAACGAACCGCACCGTCAGCGAACAGCCCGGCGGATGCGTTCCAAAACGCCGGGCGAGATACGGTATCAGTTCATCTCGCACCATCGGCTCGAGTTCCCGCGGAGGGCCTGGCAATGCCACGACCGTCCTGTTTTTCATCTCGAAAACCAAACCCACGGCGGTCCCGTTCGCATTCTTCAGATACCTGCCAGCCGTCGGAACCCTCGCCTGTTTCCGCAGATTGGCCCGAAGCTCATCGCGCGGAGTATTGAACCGGCGCTCCATGGCCCCCAACACGTCGGGATCCTCTCGCAAAGCGATACCAGTGAATGCCTCCAGCGTCTCGCGGGTCACGTCGTTATCCGTCGGACCCAGCCCGCCGGTCACAATCACCAGCGGGGCCTTTTCCGATGCGAAACGCAGTGCCGTCGTCATGTCTTCGCACCGGTCGTCCACCGTCATCGAGCCCACGCAATGCAATCCCAAGGGCCGCAAGGTCCGCGTTAGAAAGTGAGTGTGCCCGTCAGCATATTGCCCGGCCAGCAACTCGCCCCCAGTGACCACTATCATATAATCGACATCCGGACCGGTCTTGGCGGCCGGCTGCACAGCTGCCGCGAGGGGGCACAGGGCGAAGAATCCGGCCCACAGACGAGCCATCACCATGCCAAATGCTCAGACAACACCCGTCCGTTGTCTATGCCATTCGCGCGGGATCGGATGACCAACCACCATTGGCGCCCGATCGCTCGGCCCCAAGCCGACACCGGCAGGCGGGATCAACCGGGCGAAGACCGCCCGACTTGAAAACGGGGAGGGACGCCGACCCCGGCGTCCGCGTCTCACCGGATGCGCTGTTCCTCGGCCGACCGCGGCCCGCGAGGCCGCGGGCCCTCCCGAAGCATGTGGCAGGACCAAACGAGCCACCGCACTAGTGTCCCCGCAGCAGGTCCCCGAAGGCGGGGAGCAGGTCGTACTTCTTCTGCCACGGGGTGTACATGAGGCCGCGAACGCCGTGGATTTGACGGGCGAGATTTAACCACTCTTTGACGCCATCGAGGCTGTCGGCGTCGTAATAGCAGGCGGCAAGGGTCTGGAATCCTCTTTCCGAGAAAAATCGGAGGCTCTCCGCCCGCGGCTTGCCGCCCCATACGGCAACGATGATGTCTTTCGGCAGGTATTGCCACGATCCCGTGAAATCGCCTTCGACCAAATAATAATCCCCGTGGGCGTTGTGTCCGGGATCAAACATGTCGGACCAGACGTAGACGCGAGCGTTGGGGATGTGACGACGGATCGCTTGCGCTTGGCTCGCGACGCACTCGCCCAACAGCCGCGCCATGTCCTTCCCCCGGCAAGCGGCGCATGTGCCCCCGGCACGAACCTCATCCATGCTCAGCAATACGGCCCGCGGCCGGACGCGCTCGGCGAGCAGCTTCGCCTCATGATCGAAGATCTCGCCCAATGCCGGTTCGGCCATGCAAACCGTCACCTGGGAATCGTGGATGACCATGGGATGGTACCACGTCACCCGCAGCGACTGGCCATCGCGGATCGCCCCGCCCGGCAGAATCTTGAGCGGCAGCGGATCCGCCTCAACGCGGTGCGCACTCATCTTCGGGTCAACCAGCGGCGCATAATCGCGCCCCTCCTTGAACGTGACTTTGCCGTCCTCGCTGCGGACGGTCACGGGCGTGCCTGGGCGACGAAGAACGTTGATGGGACCGATCTCCTCGATGCTCCAGTCGTCGAGCCAGAGTTTTCCCGCCTTGCCTCCCCACATGCCCGCGTAGATGCGGACGCTGTCAAAATCCAGACTGTTGAAGACAGACGTCAGTGGCTTCCAGTCACAGGTCGCGGGCAACTTGAATTGCCGCGGCGCGAGGGTGCGTTTTCCCGAAAGCACCTGGACCGCGAAGCCGCCCACCGGCTCCAGCCCCTCGGTCTTCACCCAAAGCTGAACGCGATAGCATCGGTGCGGGCGCACGCGGATCTCCTGCATCACGCGCCCATGGCCGTGAGGATTCGCACCAAAGTTCTCGAGGCGGATGGAGCATGCCCCCCCGTGCCGCACGGCGCAGTCTGCGAAACTCACAACACCGGGACCGTCGTGAAACCCATAGCCTTTGAAACGATTGCCCTCGTGCGCCTCAAAATCGCCATTGACCATTCGCACGGAATCATCCGGCACCATCCGTGCCTCCCCCCCGCGAACGAGGAAGGGCGCGTTCTCCACGGGAAAGCCTTCCGCGAGATTCCGGTCGTGGGCGAGGACCCCGCCACCATAGCCCAGCGAAAATACCGAGGGGATCATTTCCACCCCACGCCGATCGCAAACCTGCCGGACCTTCTCCACGCGCCCCAGAAAGTCTTCCTTCGCGCGGCACAGGGCGTCGAGGCCAAACGACACCACCGCCCCATTCAATCCGTGATCGGCCCCCGTCTCGATGACGCGGCACACGTCGGCCACCGCCGCATCGTCACGCAGATTCCAGCCGAACACCCAGACGAAGCGATCGGTGAATGGCGCGGGCCCCGCGTTAATCCAACAGGGGAAGAAAAATAAGAATACGGCACGAGCGAACCTCATGGCTCATTCTACCAAATCGTCGGACTTTGCGAAGTCCGGTGTTCCCAGTGCGGGCATTTCGCCCGACTAGAAAACAGACCAAACCTCTAGCCGCCCGAATGGAGCTTTTGGCCCGAACACCCAAACGCCCCAGCGTTCGGATACACTGCCCTTGCTTGGATCCGCCGCCGGAAGCCGGCGGCACGGATCACTTGGCGCACTCGGTCTGGGTCGCCGCCGCCTTGCCGCACGTGCCACAGCACTTGGCCGGGCACTTCGGGGTGGACGCGCAGCCAACCAGGAAAAGACCAGTGAGAATCACGAAGAGAACGCTTTTCATACGTCGAAGGGTTTATCACTTGCGGCAGAAAATGCAAACGTTGCGTTGCGCCGAGGATCGGACGCTGTTTTCAGTTGCTTCTGAGCGGTTTCACCGCCGTAGCAGCCCGTTGAAAAACCCACACGGCGGCCGCACTGGGCACGGGAGGGACGCCGGCCCCGGCGTCCGCGTCCCACCGGGTAGCGGAAGGCACCTGTCATTCGCGGCCCGCGAGGCCGCGGGCCCTCCCGGCGGAATCGGGCCACGCGCGCCATCAGGGGGTTTTCAACGGACTGCTAGGGCCGCTTGACCAGGATCTTGAGGGTCCAGCCGCGCCGCCGGGCCTCGTTCTCGACCACGGCCCGAAGATCGCCATAGTGGTAGGCATAGCCTCCGCCGACGGTCTGCACCGTTTTACGGATTTCGACGGACGTCCCCTTTTGCCTTCGCGTCTCGGCCGATGCCCCGAAGTTCTCCGGCGCAATCCCGAAACTGCTCTCGGACAACTTCTCCCACCACTGGATCACCTTGGCCGCAGTATCCAGCACGCTCACCGCCTGATAGCGGACCGTCGTCCGGCTCAGCAATGCCTTGATCTTGCGCTCTCCCTCGAACTCAAATCGATCCGGTGACACCGCCTTCACTTGCAGTAACTCGCTGCCCAGAGATCCGAAGAACCCGCCCCACCCCTCAGGTGCGGCCGATGCAGCCTGGTCGGGACCCTGCGTGGGCGGGGCCGACTCTCCGCCCCCCGCGCCCCCAACGGGCGCGCCACATTCGGTGCAAAACTTCGCCGCGTCCGATATCGGTTTTCCACATTGTGTGCAATACATGATGCCTCCTCCGTCCTATTGAACCAAGTTCTGTGCCAGATACGGCAGCCGTGCCGCTTGTGGAACCGGCGCGCCCAGTCCCGATTCCCCTTTGAACAGGCAATCCAACGCATCCTTCTCCAACGGCGAGGTGGTGTCGAAAAACCCCTCGGCCCGAAGCGGCCGGCCCTTGCTGCTAGGCGGATCCATCGCATCCACCGCCATGTCCCCAACCCGGCCCACGCCGTACTTCCCGGCCTGGCCCGCGAAGTACTCCGGCGTCACATCGGCCAGCGCCTCCCTCCACGGAAACTCCTTCCACCCCACGTTATTCGGGTCCATCGCGTACTTGCCACCCACGTGCCCCAGCAGTTTTCCCGCCGCAAGATCCACCGCCGTCTCGACACCCCCCTTTAGGCCACCACGCGTGAAGCCTTCGGCGACATTCCGCACCAGCCCCTTGTCGTTGCTACCCCACCACCAGTCGTGCACCCCCTCGCTCATGCCCCCGGCCATGTTCTTGAACATCGTGTAGCTCACCCCGAATCCCGGACTCACTTTTGAGAACACCCCCACCGCCAGATCGCAGCCCGACTGCGCCACCTTCAGCACAGGCGTCACCACCCCCGCCACGTCCTCCTTCCAGCCGCGCCGGTAACCCTCGACCGTCTCCGTCGGCAGTTTCCCCTTGATCGCCTCCCGCAGCCACTCCGGCGAGGTCCGCAGCAGCTCCTGCTCCTGGGACGAGACGTTCTCCCATCCCTCCGTCCATATCCGCACCGCCGCGCCACGCTGCTCCTCCGTCAGCGGTTCCCTTGCCACCGCTTCAGCCTTCGCGCCCGCCGCCTCGCCTCCCCCCAACAGCTCCTGCGCGCCATCGATCACGTCCCGCGGGCTCACCCCCATCCCCAGCATCATCAGCCCCGCGCCCAGCAACGTCAGCGCGCCCGCCGCCACCGTGCCCAGCGATACCACTGCGACCGATCCATCGAAACCAGAATCGGACATGCCTCCCGCATCCGGTACGGGCACACCGGGAACCGTGGCGATCCCACTCGATTGGACGGCATTCGCAGGGGGGGCAACACCCACGACCGAGGGTGATTTCCCCTCCAGGTAGGTCCATCCCTTGTCGTTAATATATCGACGATATCCCTCCACAAATTGCGCCACCACGCCCCAGATCTCCTGTTCGGAGGGCAGGGGGAATCGGCTATTCCCCTTAACCGGCGTTGCCTCACTGGCATCCATGTAAAAGCCCGCCACGCACGAGCCTATCTGAAACATGAAATTGAACTGGAAGCGGGTCTGCGATTGATAAACCCGCCGCCAGAACCCGCTGACGCCGGCCACATCACGTTGGACGAATTCACCCGCCCCGCCGAAGCCCATCGGACAATCCTGCGCGTTTGGATTGGCCGACAGTCGCTTGTTCGAAACCCACGCGTGCGGCTGAACGGCATACTGATGACAATGCGGGCGGTGGGCACCATCCGGATCGACGGTCTTGACGACCCAGTGCCGGTTGTTTGGATCGCGCACAAATCCCCGTGGCATATAGGCATCCGGCAGACGGAATTCCATGATCCATTGCCCCCGCCCTAAATCTGAAAAGGAGTCGTCCTCGGCGAACAGGGTGGATCCCAATGCACCCCACACCAACCAGGCGGCAACAATGGCCAGACCGGGACGCACGGGCTTCCGATCTTTCGCGCTGAACACCGTAGCCTCCATGGGGTCTCGGCTCAGTAGATTAAGTTCTGCGCCATGTATGGCAGCGATGGCACCGACATGCCGCCCGAGTCATTCCCCGGGCTCAATAGTGCATCCAGGGCGTCCTTCTCGAGTGGCGATGTCGTATCGAAAAATCCCTCGGCGCGGAGTGGTCGCCCCTTGGTACCCGGTGGATCCAAGGCATCCACCGCCACGTCACCGGCCGCGCCGACGGCATATTTCCCAACCTGTCCCGGGGCATATTCGACCACGGGATTGTGGATCGCCTTGCCGGTGGCGAGGTCAACGGCGAGTTCCACGCCGCCCTTGATCCCGCCGCGCGCGAAGCCCTCGGCCACATTGCGAATCAGACCGCGGTCGTTCTTGCCCCAGACCCAGTCCGCCACGCCCTCGCTAGTGCCGCCGAGCGTGTTCTTCCAGTACGTGTAATGGACCGCCATGGGCAGGTTGCCCGTCGTCGCCGAGAAGATCCCCACCGCCGCGTCGATGTAGGTTTGGGCGGCCTTGAGGCCCGCGGTGGCACCCTCCCGCCATAGGCTCGGCTGGTATCCCTCGATGGCCACGGCGGGCACTGTCTGTTTCATTGCCTCCTTCAGCCACTTTGGCGAAGTTCGCAACGCCTCGAGTTCCTCGGGTGACACGTTCTGCCAGCCCTGGCCCAGGATCTTGGCCGCCGTGCCGCGCTGCTCTACGGTCAGCGGCTCGACGGCAGTGGCGGGCGACGACGTGCCGTCAAACAGCTCCATCGCGCCCCCGATGATATCCCGCGGGTTGACGCCCGTGCCGAGCATCATGAGCCCGGCGCCAAGGGCCGTTAGGATACCCACGGCAACGGAACCCACCGCAAATACGGGGACGGTTTCCAAATCGCCATCAAGGCCTCCCGGAATGACGCGTTCCGGGTTGGCAGCAGGTGGCACCGGCTCGTCCGCAGCCACGGCGGGCGGCTGGCGCGACCGCCCGCCATCCGCCGTCGAATGGGTCGGCGGCACCCTCGGTGCCGTCGTCCACTTTTGATCTCGAACGTATTTCGAATAAGCCTCCACAAACTTCTGCAATGTCTCGAGCACCTGACCCTCACTCGGCCGGGGGACCGTGGGCGCCCGCCCGTTCCAGTGAGTCGCCTTTGAGTGAAGGCACAGGTACCCGACCAGTGGCCCCGACTTGAAGATGCAGCTCACATCGAGATAGCTGCTCTGGATCTGTTCCACACTCCAATATCCCTGCGCTTCTCCGAAACGGATCGGCCGAAGCTCCTTGAAAAGCCCAGGACCGAATGGGCAGTTCCCGTCGCCAGGTTTGGGCGACAGTTCCTGATTCGAGACCCATGCGGTGGTATTTATCGTGTAGGTGGTATGCTCATTCCCGCCGCCATCTGCCGAAAAGATCGTCCGGGAACTACTGTTGGATTTGTCGCGGATAAAGCCTCCTGGCAGATAAGAATCCGGCAACCTGACCTCTCGATCCCACCGATCATTGTTCGAATCGCCAGCAAAAGCGTTTACGTCCGAAACTAGGCCGAGCGCAGCCCAGCGGGCGACATTCGCCAGCCATCGTGGCACGTTCCCCGAACGGAACACATTCATCCTATCGCCTGGCCGCATCCCCGGCAAAATCGATCGCCCGGCTGAATCGGATTCCCGCAATGGGCGCAGAATTTCGGCCTTGCCGATGAAGCCGCGACGGGGGCGCCTACCTGCGGCTGTGGTTTCGGCGTCGGGAGCGCCTCGGGATTACCGAGAAAATTCGCCGCGATGGCCAAAAGCCCTGCGGGACTCAGGCCCATGAAGTGCACCGAGCCGTCTGGACCATTCTCCCAGATCAAGATCCCGTTGGCCCCGCCACGGACGGCGCCGATGGATGTGGCGCCCGCCAGGTTACCGGAGGTGCCGCGCGCCGCCGTGAGGATCGCGGCATTATCCAGCACCGCGAGTCGAAGCGCCGCGTCCATCAGGCCATCTTCACATCGGTATTGGGTGTCGGCCGCCGTCAACAATCCAGCCGCAGCCAGTTCGCGAAGCCCCATGTCTACACCCGCGGGCGTCACGGCCGCCCGACCGCTCGTTCCCGCCAAGAAGCGCGCGCTCAGCCACTGTCCGCGGCCGGCGGTTTGCGCCAGCCAACTCCCAATCGAGTGGGCGGTCAGCGCCGGCGCCCCGGGATCGGACCCATCCAATAGTGCTTGGAGCAATGCATACCGGCAGGCATCCAGCGCGGCCACGAGACACGCGGCCGCGTCCGAGGACACACCGACGTCGAGCGTCACGGTTCTCAGCATCGACACGCCCGTCAATTGCGCGATGGCACGCGACAGATCCTCGACATCCGGCCGGGTATTCAACCGGATCTTGTCTCCTTTTGTCACCAGCGACACCGGACCCGAAGCCGTGTGAAACACGACGGCATCGAGTTCCGGTTTGGCCAGGCCGAGCCGCACCCGCCCATAGGCATTGGACGACACGACCGCCCGCAATGCCGCGCCGAGCCCCGCATCGAGCCGATCCTGCGCATCCATGAGGCGCGCGGCCCGCAACTGGGCCAGATCGTCCTGCGTCGGCGCCGAGGCCTCCCCGCCCGTGAATGGGACCATCGACGATCCCTGTATGCCAAAACACTGCACGAGGCCCACCAGTCCGCCCGGACTCAGCGTCACTTCAAATGCCGGCAACTGCCCTGTCTTTTCCATCGCTCCTCCTTGATTTCAGATCGCTCAATAAACCATCGGTTGCGCCACGTATGGCAGCGGCGGCGCGGACATTCCCCCCGACTCATGCGCCGGCTTCAGCAGGGCATCGAGGATGTCCTTTTCCACCGGCGATGTCGTGTCGAAGAATCCTTCCGCGCGCAGCGGCCTGTGTTTGCTGCCCGGCGGATCCGTCCAATCCACGGCTGCGTCGCCGGCCGCGCCCACGGCATACTTCCCGGCCTGGCCCGCGAAGTATTCCGGTGCCACATCGGCCAGCGCCTCCCTCCACGGAAACTCCTTCCACCCCACGTTATTCGGGTCCATCGCGTACTTGCCACCTACGTGCCCCAGCAGTTTTCCCGCCGCAAGATCCACCGCCGTCTCGACACCCCCCTTTAGGCCACCCCGCGTGAAGCCTTCGGTGACATTTCGCACCAGCCCCTTGTCGTTGCTACCCCACCACCAGTCATGCACGCCCTCGCTGATGCCCCCCGCCATATTCTTGAACATCGTGTAGCTCACCCCGAATCCCGGGCTCACTTTTGAGAACACCCCCACCGCCAGATCGCAGCCCGACTGCGCCACCTTCAGCACAGGCGTCACAACTCCCGCCACATCCTCCTTCCAGCTCCGCTGATATCCCTCGATCGCCTGCGCGGGGAATCTCGCCTTCAGCGCCCCCCGCAGCCATTCCGGAGACGTCCGGATCAGCTCCTGCTCCTGAGAAGTGACATCCGTCCAGCCCTCCGTCCAGATCCGCGCCGCCGCGCCGCGCTGCTCTTCGGTCGGGGCCTCCCTGGCCACAGCCTCCGGCGACGCGCCGCCGAATAATTCCCTCGCGCCCTCGATCACATCCCACGGGCTCACCCCCATCCCCAGCATCATCAGCCCCGCCCCCAAGGCCGTCAGCGCGCCCGCCGCCACCGTGCCCAGGGACACGGCCGCGGCGTCGGCAGCAATCCCAGTATCTGGTGGGCTCGTGGCGTCCGCGGTCGGCGCTCCGGTCTCCGTCGAGGCAGTCGGCGGCATTGGTTGTCCGGAGTCCGCGACCCTTATCGTCCCGGGCTGTACCTTGCCATCAACCCAGCCCTGCGATCGGGCATAGGCATCGATGGCCGCAACGAATTTCCCCGCGATGTCCACCAGCTCTTCCCCCGTCGGCGTCGGGCGTATGATGGCCCATTTGCCGTTCACCACTTGGCTCACGGCATGCCCCTCCACGCGAAGCCCAACGGTCATCCTCCCGATGCGAATTGGATCTACGAGGAGGTTCCTCCGCCATACGGTTCCATTCGCGATCGCGCCACCCTCTCTGCCGCTGGCGATGTTCTCCTTGATCAAGAATCCGCTTGCCTCGCTGTAAGCGACGTCCTTCTGGCCAAGGTAACCGCGCACCCGGTTCTCATCGATGTAGGCCTCGTCCCCCATGCTCACGCGACGCCACGCCGAATTTCCGCCCGGGTCGCCGCTCACATAAAAAGCCATATGGGCCTTCGCATCCGCGACGCTCTGATGAAGGGTCATCCCATCGATAAAGCACCAGATCCACCTGTCAGTTCCCGTGCCGCTGGGTCGCTCCACCTGGATGGCCGTGCCCTGCGTGCCGTTGCTTCTGAGGGGATTGCTGAAAAGTGCCTTGTCGGGGTCTGCGGTGAAGCCGGCTGGTAGAAAACCCTCAGGCAGCCACAGCGCCTCGCTGTAGACAGGTTTCCGGTACGGCACCTGACACACCGCACCCACCGGTGATGCCAGAACCAGCGCTGCCACCAACCAACGGCGCACAGACGCCCTCATTTCACTTTGAACGGTGTCTCGAATCTCCCGTCCTCCCCGAGCAACACCACCAGGAGATAGTCCCCCGGCTCTATGCCCTCATCACCGAGTTTCAGGTTGAATGTCAGGTTGCCCCCGCCCTGTCCTTCGACCATCGCCTCGATCGGTTCGGTCCGTCCGCCGCCGTCCTTGCGCTCGATCCAAACGCGCACCCGACCGCCCGCCGGATGGTTGATCAACTGGATGTCGGCGCTGATCCGCTCGGCCGTCTTTGCAACGGTTCTGCCCGGCCATATGAGATGACCATCGTCATCCCGTCCCGTCCCGATCACCACCGTCCCCACGGATGGATCCGCCATCGGCAGAGGTTCCGCGGGCGGGGCCACCGGATCGGCCCGCGGGACCGCGGGCGCATCGGCCCCTCCGGCGGCTGATCCCACCGGCACCTCGTTCCAATCGATCGCGATCACCCGCCACTGCTCGCCCTCTTTGCGCAAGCGCATCGGCACGTTGTATCCGTTGCCCCCGGCGTCTTTCACCCGCGCGGTTATCGTGGCCACCCCGTTCTCGATATTGCGCTCTGGAATACGGATATCGCGCATCTCCCGGAGCACCGCCCTCGCCTCCACCATCTCGCGATATCCCGCCAACGGCACCTCTTTCTGAAAATCGGGGGAGGTGCTCTGGTAGGCTTCTTCAACCCTCCCATCCCTGATCAAAGCCAGATGTCCCTTGCCTGCCTCCACCGCTTCATCGGTAAACCACAGCACACCACAAAGAATCACGCCCACCATCAGGATCAGCGCGATCAAACAGCCGCCGCCAACGAGAAAAGGGGCCCGCCTTCTCGATGGCGAAGCCTTCGCCGGCGCCGGACCGGCCGCAGCCATGACGATTGGCTTGATCGGCGATGGCTCTCCGCCATGCCGAAACGGTGCCGGCGCGGCCGGAACCTGCGCCCCGGCAGGTACCCCCCCAATCATCCCACCACAAGAAGGACAGAAACGATCACCACCTGCAACCTCCGAGCCACAATTGGGACAATACGGCATGACGACCTCCGGCTAGCCAATCACCCCTCTGGAAATGAAACGCGCAATTTGCGACCCATGTCGCCCCAGTCGGATTGGGTCGGCAACACTCATGACAGCAAGGGGGGTGCCACCCGCATGCCCGACCGGAATCGCGCGTATCGGGCCAGCGTCACGCCCGACCGACCAAAGACCAGTCCCACGGACAGGAATAGCAGCAGCAGCATTGCGGCAGGTCCGCGGCCCCCGATCGTGGCGACGCATTGGTTCAGGGCAAAAACGCATCCCCAGACGACCAGGTGCCATGGTGTGCCGGTCATCCGAACCTGACCTCGGCTCTCAAAGAAACGCCCGGTCAGCCCCCAGCCCGCACCCACCAAGATCCCCAAGATGGCGCATCCGACAGCTCCCACGACGCCCACCGACATCCTCAATACGGCCGCGTAAATGGCCACGGTCACCAGACTCACCACCACCGGCACAACCTGCGACATCGCGTTCACCCGTTTCGCGCGCCTGCAGGTCAGTACCATCACGGCCACCGACAGAACCATCAGGACCATCCCGGCAAGTCCGACGAAACGAAAGAATAGTCTGGGTGCCGCCACCAGTAATACGGCCGAGAACAGCAACGCCAGAAGGATGCCACCGCCCAAGAGGATCCATCGAGACATCGAATGCCGATTCACCAGTGCGCCTCCTTGGCGCGAAGAAAACCCGCAAGTTCGTCGTTTTTCAACAACAATTTGTCTGTTTTCTCAAACGATCTCGGCCACCGCCATCGCCTGGCCAAGGGCGGTGGAATACACATACGCTTCGACGGACAATTCCTTTTCGCGGCGAGGCGCCAGTGCCCGCAGGGCATCGACATACGCCTTGAGTTGCGGACGATACCGTTCCGCGAGCTTGCCGAGTTCACCTTCGCTCACCCGGTTCGTTTTCCAATCCACGACGGTCCATCTTTGGCTCGCGCGATCCCACGCGACGAGATCCATCACGCCCTCCATGCAAGAGTTTGCACCATCCCGCCAGACGAAGGGCACCTCGGCATGAAACACTCTGTCGCCCCCCGCGATCGAACGCACAAAATCGCTTCCCAAGAACCGCGCGAACTCCCGCTGGCCGCGTTCCGGATCAGGGCAAGTCCCGATTTGCGCCGCGAGGAGGGCGTCCCACCGTGGTATCCCATCAACCCATGGCAACGTCTCCATCAACCCGTGCCACCAGATTCCATACTCGGCGGCTTCATCGGCCCGCACTGCGCCCCACGCAGCCGCCTCGTCACCCTCCGATAGTTTCGCAAGCCCGGTCTCGGGCTCGGCGTCGTTCGCGCCCCGATCGGCTGCGACAAGCGCATGCGGCAACCTGCGCCTCGGAAGTTCATTCGCCGAGCGGATCGCGCGATCCCAGTCGATGTGCGGCACCTCTGCCGTCACGGGCTGTTCCCCCCCGAGATCCTCGCCGCCCGCGACGTCCTCCACAACCAATTCGGTCGGCAGCCCATCGAACGCCTCAGCCGAATCGCCCCCAAACCCGGATCGCTCGAAGAAGGATCCCGCCCTCTTTTCAAAAACCTTCCTGTCGTCCACGAGCACCAGCGTATGCCGCGCCCGCGTGATGGCCACGTACAACAAGCGCTGCATCTCCTGTTCTTCCCCGCGTCTCAGCACGAGTTCACGGTCCGCGCCCAGTTCACCACCCCCGAATACCACCATCGGCACCGCGGTCGATCCCATGGGTACCAGTCGGGGATATTCGGGGCTCCTGTTGCGAACCGAGCGACACAGGAACGGCAGGACCACGCACTCCCACTGCAGACCCTTGGCCTTATGGCACGTGATTAGCTGGATCGCGCCCCGTCGCACGGATTCGCCCTCCCGCTTCGCACTGAAACCATTGCGCAGCGATTCCGCCCATTCGCCCAACGTCAGGCCATCCTCCTCCGCGGTGGCTGCCCGAAGTAGCAAGACGTCCAACATGCCCGGATCCCACTCATCTCGTGGCAACGCCTCCAGGCGCTCCCGTAGGCCGATCGCCCCGACGATCCGCAGCACCGCTTCGCGCAACGGCCTCCCCGCTACCTCCACCCGCAGCGCAGCCAGGCGCCCCAACACCGCCCCCACCAACCCCGGACGAGAATCCGCCGCCCCCTTATCATCCGACGACGGCCGTTGGTCGCCGGGCGTTGCATCTCGGCCGTTGGTTGTTGAATGTCGATTGTCGGGTGTTGAATGTTCGTTATTGGATGTTGAAAATGGATGCTTTTCGGTCGGCATCCGCCCATCCTCATCATCGACCAGCCACAGCTTGGTCCCATCGCCTCCGGTGAACTCCGCGATGTCCGCATCCGCGACACCGAACACCTCCCGCAGCACGCCGGCGATCTCGAACCCATCGCGCGGCTCCGCCATCACCCATACCAATGCGGAAAACCACGCGTACGCCGCACTGCCGCCCAAACACTCGCGCGCCGAGTGATTCTGGACATCGAAGCCCTGTTCGACCAAGGCCTCTTCCATCGTCTCCAGCCAACGCCTTCTCGGGCAGAGAACAGCAACTTCCGACCAATCGCTCGCGCCCAGGCGGATCAGCCCGGTTTCCCTCAATCGCCGGGCCACGTCTGCGGCCTCCGCCCGCGCCATCGACGCGTCCGTCGGCTTTTGCCCCGCCCCCACGATAGCCAGGGCCTCGTCCGTCGGACTCTCGACCACCCAGCGGACCACGCGGCCGCCACATCCCATCGTTTGGAGCGGCACGAACTGTGCCTGCCCTTCCGTACCGTCGAGCAAATTCGGCCCCACCCGATTCACAAAATCGGCGATGGTCGACTTGAATCGGAATGTCACGTCGAGCCGGATCTCCAGCCCTCCCTCCCTCGAAAGCGCCTCGCGCAACTCCGCGTAGTTCAGGAGGCTCGCGCGGCTCTGATAGATCAATTGCTGCGGGTCACCCACCAGCGCGAATCGCCCTGGCTCGGGGCCGAGGCCTGCCCGGCCACAGCTCTCCAGCCAGATGCCCTGCGCCCCCAGCGGCCTGGCCACCTCCGTCAACACGATGAGCTGCTCCCGATCGGTGTCCTGCGCCTCATCGAGGATGACCCGGTACCCCTCCGCCCTCACCGAGGCCGCCGCCTCAGGATCCCGCATCAATTGCCCCGCAAGCGCCACCTGATCATCGTACGTCATCTGCCCGCGCGAAAGACGGTACTCGCGAAAGGCACCCGCGATCTCCCGGGCCACGACCCATGCGGCCGCCCCCAGCCACTCCCGCAACGGGCGGAACGCCCGGGCCCATTCCGCCTTGAACGCCTCGCCTCCGCCGGGGCATTCCGGCGGCGGGGCAAACGGCTCGCCTGCCGCGTCCAACTCGAGCCATCGCCTGACCATCGACTGACCCAAAAGAATGTTTTTCTTTCCATTTCCCTTCGCCGGGAAATCGAGCAGGGTGCCCGCCTCGACGCCGGGTGGCCCGCCAGGATCCCTCGCTGGCAGATGCGGCGCACCCCGCGCCAGGCCCAGCACCTCCAGCATGGGCACCCGCCGAAAGAGCGCCTCGGCGCTTGGCGGGGGCAGGGCGCTGATTCGCCATCGCCCCTGCCGCAGGAAATCCCGCCAGAGCCCATCAGGATCCTCCGCGATCTCGAGCCCGGCCGGTAACCCCAGGTGATGCCCAAAGCGCTGGAGCAACATCAGGCAGAAACTGTGGATCGTGCCAAAGAACCCCCGATTGAACTGCGCCAGCGCCGCCCCCCGCGCCCCCGATGCGATGATCGCGTTGCGCGCGCGCTGGCGCATCTCTTCGGCGGCGCTGTTGGTGTAGGTCACCACGACGAGACGCGGCAGCCATTCCATCGCATGCGGGTTCAGCGGCGAGGCGATGCCGATGATGCGATCCACGATCGAGTGCGTCTTGCCCACCCCGGCCGGCGCGATGAGCGACACGTTCGCGCCAATCTCGTGGGCGAAGCGATCGCGCCGGTCCTGGTCGGGCAGTGGCGCCGCGCTCATTCCTCGGCCCTCCCCCTCCCGCCGCGGGTCAACTCCCACCTCCCGTCATTGGTGTCGGCCGGGACGGGCAGCGTCGCCATCGGAAACTGCGGGCGATACGCGAACTCGCTGAACATCTCCCCCCGGACACCAAAGGCACCGCTATCCTGCATCGTGGACAGCGAGCGAAGCAGGCCGATGACGTCTTGGCGTGATATCTCCCGCGCGGATCCACCGCCCGTCGGCCGCACGATGCGCAACCAGACCGCAGATGCGCCCAGTTCGCGCAGCGCCTCGCCGTAGAGGACCACCTGGAGGCCCTTGCCTTTTTCGATCTCCGCGGGCGTCAGCGTCACATCGGCCCCCGTCTTGAAATCGATCACGCTCACCGGCCCACCAAAATTTGGCGTTTCCGTCCGGATCAAATCCACCCTCCCGCGCAACCTGAGTCGCGCGCCATCGCCCAGGTCAACCTCGCACCCCTCTGGCAGATCCCATTCCGTTCCCAGATACCCGCCGCCATCGCCCAGGGCCTCCTCACACATCACCCTTGCTGCCCACAGCGCGCGCCGCCAGACCGCGTCCCACAGGGCCGGCAATTCGCGGCCCGCCGAGCGGAAGACCACCGCCGCGCCCGCGCGGCTCGCTTCTGCGGCGGCCCCGACGGCGGACAGCGCCGCGCCCGTCGCTGGCGCGGGCACGAAGATCCGACGCTTTTCTGGATTCAGCGCCCGCGCCAACCACTCGTGCGCCCACGTCCCCAGGGACTGCGCCTCCACATCCGACTCCCCCAGTTCACGGATGGGTTCGGCCCCCACCACCTCGCGCAACCATGTCGTCGCCGGAAATCTCCAGGCGTCCTCCCAGCTCCTGCACGCCAGATGCACCGGCACCTCAGGGGCCCGCCGCAGGCAGAAATCGTAGGGCCCAAAGGGCGCATCGCGATGGCGCCTCGCATCCCACGCCGCCCGCACCTCAGCCGGGCCCGCGCATGGCCATGGGCGATCTTCCCCGTTGGCGCAGATCAACCGCGCCGACCCCGACCAACGCGACGCCGACAGCCTCGACATGGCCCCCATCCGCTGATCTGTGAGCATTTCGCCGGTCGCGACGTAATGTGCCTTGACCAGCAGATCCGAAGGTCCCAACAAACGTCCGGGATCCTCTTCGCCACGCAGGCGCGCCGTCATGCACAGGCCCGCCCGCGCCCCCTCGATCAGATTGAAACACTGCCGCAGCCCCACATACCGCCAATCCGCCTCCCCGAGCATCAGCCCCCTCCCTTGGACCACGGCCTCATGCCCCTCGCCCTGGCTTCCCACAATCACCGCACGCCGATTCAAGACCGTCCTCGCCGCCTCTGGCAGGAAAGGGCCCGCCTGCGTCACCCTCGGCCACTCTCCCTCATTCATCCCGGCGAGGATCACGCGATCCCACGATTGCGCCTCAGCCTCCCTGGCCAAAACCAGATGCACCCGCGCGTATGGCTCGCGCCCGCCCGCACCGCGCTCGCGCCCCGATGCCCCGAGCGCCGCCTCGGCCCATCCGAGAAAATGCCTTCGCCTGACCTCTCCCTGTATCCTGCCCGCCAATGGTCTCGCCCGAGACCGCAATGCCGCGGCCCTCGCCCGCCACCCCAATCGGTCCAGGGCGTCGACCGCGGCGGCCACCAACCCATCGAACGGCCCCAACTCGGGGACGCGGACCACGCCATCGAGGGATGCGAGCGCCTCGCGATCCCTCCCGTGCCTGGATGCGCCCAGGGCGGCCCGGAGCACGTCCAGATCGTCGGCCAGCGTCGTGCCCATCATGCGCTCCAGTCGATCCATCAGCCCCGCGCCGGCTGCCGCTGCCGCCCAAGGCCCCTGCGGGCACTTCGCCAGCAGGTGCGCGAGCCGCACCGCGGTCCAATCCGCCTGGAGTCCCAGCCACTCGCGCCACGCCGACTCGTCCGGCTGATGCCCGGCGGGAAAACCCAACATGTCATCGTGCGGAACGCCGAGCGCCCCCAGCAGACTGCCCACCTCCCGCGAGAGAACCCCCGCACGGGGGAACACGACGGCGAGACGGCCACCCTCCACGCTGCCCAGCCACTCCATCACCCGGCCCGTGATCGCGCGCGCCTCCGCCGCAGCGTCCTCCCCAATCTCAAATTCTGGCACCGCCGCGCCGAGACCTCTGGCAACGAGGTCGCCCGCCTCCAGACACTCGGCCAATGACCCGAACGGGCAGGGTCGTGACCCCACTTCCAGTTCTTGGACGCCCAACCCCAGATGTTCCTCCCACGAGCTGATCCAGATCTGATCAACCCGCTCAGCCTGCCGACGCGGACAGGCCAGTGTCACCACCACGTCGTCCGCCGAACGCACCCCGGCCAACAGCAGTGGCCAGAGAGACCAGTTCGCCCCGGTGAAGCCATGCAGCAGCAGCGCGCGCGCGGGCGCAGCGCCACCTGTCGCCGTTGCCTTGGCCAAAGCCCAATCACACCCCTGCGCCATCCAAAACCCAGAATCGCCCAATCGTCGGCGGAACTCTGCGACCACCGCCCGAACGTCGCTCCCCCCAGGCAACTCATCCCACTCCCACCCGGCGGCGGCAAGATCATCCAAGGCACGCATGAGTCCCGCAGAATCCACGGCCACAGAAGCAGCCACCCCACGGCCCCCACATGCCTCAGCAGATTGCGAAAGCAGAAGGTGCAACACCTCTCGACTCGCCACCGTCTGCCCCGGAAAATGCAGACGCATCAGATATTGCCGCAAATCCCCAGGTGTCCAAAAATGAACGCCCACCCCACCGGCGCACTCGGCAACCCATCTCTCTTTTATTTCGTAACTAATTACAGAAGACGGTGTTACAACAATGATGGGCCGACGGTCTTCCATGGCCCGCCCACCTTGCTCATGCAGCCACGGCCGAATCGTGGGCTCCCAAAACGCACCGAATGTCGCCGTCCTCCAAATCTCCACCCGCCGCGCCACGCTCCCAGCCTTGCCATATCGATCTACCCCGTCAAGCTCAACGAATTCAATCTTTTACGCAATCACTTTTCGAATTCTTCCATCTTGATTGCGTCATGTTTACCGACTGACTATCAGAGTCTTACGAATGAAGCACGACAGGATCGCAGCCCGGGTCACTTTGCCATTACATTAGTCTTGCCAATGGTCCGAGCGAGATTCTATACTTGAATCCATGCAGGTCCTGCATTCCATCGCCGAGATCATGGCGTTTCTACGAGAGCTCAACGAACTGGAACCTAAGCGGGCTAAGAACCCCGGCAAAAATCCCTCTGACCGACAGAAAGCCATCAACAAACGGATTGAGGCCGTCCGGGCCGAACTCCCCGCCCCCATCCTGTCGCATCATGACCGGATACGCGCACGGGGCAAATCGAGCGTCGCCGCGGTCAAACATTGGGTCTGCTGCGCTTGTTTCCTTCAGGTCCCTTCCGGCAGCCGCGCCAACCTCATCACCCTCGAAGACCTCCCCATCTGCGAACACTGCGGCAGCTACCTTTATCTTGACGACAAGCAACCCGAAGCCCCCAAACAGTGACTGGCAACCCGGGGTACGGTGCCATTTCCAAAAAAATGGCTTGCCGCTCCGAACTTCCCCTCCTAGCTTAGGTTCTATGAGAGCACTCATCGCCGCCATCGCCCTGACCTTGGGCGCCAGCCTCGCTATGGCTGATATCCAGGCACCGCCGCGTCCGGGACCCGTTCGCAAGCTCGGCAGCGGTCTAGCGAAGATCGCCTACAGCAGTGCCTACATCGTCGACTCGATCTACAAGGTCAACAAGTATGAGAGCGGCACCGCCGCATTCTCCTATGGCCTCGTCGATGGCATCGCCAAGACCGGAGCGTCCACCGCTCTCGGCATTGCCGAGACCGCCACCTTCATGATCCCGCCGTACGAGCCGTTCAATAGCAAGTACGACATGCCGCCGGCCGATCTGAAGGACAATTTCTGGTGATCGTCACCATCCTCGTTTGAACAAAAAGCCCCGCCATGCGGCGGGGCTTTTTGTTTGGTTCAGGAGACGGCCTGCCCACGTGACCGCGCCCCCCAACGACATGCGCGCCGATGTCGGTGGGACGTGGAAATTCGGTCGCCTGCGTTATCAGGCTTCCGTTCAGTTGCTCAGGCTCTTGAGCCGATCCGCAAACACATCGCGGAGAAGGTGCGCGTAGCGGGGGCTCAGCCTCAGGTGAAAGTTTTTCGTGGGCTGCCCCAGTTCGAGGCTCCCCGCAGCACGTTTGCCCACGAGAATCGGCACCTCGATCTTCTCGAGCTCCGGGAGATTCTCACCTGTCGGCCCAAAGGTTGGGACCCCCTCGCGCGTCGGACGAAAACCCACGTAGGTAAAGCCGGCGTCCCGGGCCAACGCCACGAAATCCTTCCAGAATATGGCGGCATCGCCCCGCTCTCCCCGCCAGACCCCGAACTGGCGGCATGCCTCCACAATCCTCATCGTCCGACCGCGCTGGTTCACGGCCTCAACCATCTGTCCCCAGAATCGTGCGCCCCTCAAATACCCGAGCCCCCAAACCGCCACGATCGCCAGCAGAAACACCAATCCAAGCGCCAGCTCGAGACCCTTGCCCTGCCGAAGAAACACAACCAGCCCTGTCGTGCTCAGGAGGATACAGACCGCATAGAGCCCCAGCACGATCCGCTGCGGAGACACCCCCATGTCCATCATGCGGTGGTGGATGTGCTCGCGATCCGCCCGGAATATTGGAAGACCGCGCACGCCCCTGCGCACGATCGCAAAGGCCGTGTCGATGATCGGCACCCCGAGCGCGATAATGGGAACCACCAGCGCCGCGGCAATTTGCGATTTCTCCTGACACGCCAGACCAACCTGGCCTATGAGGAATCCGAGGAAGTAGGCGCCCCCGTCTCCCATGAAGATGCGCGCCGGTGGGAAGTTGAAGAACAGAAAGCCGATTAGCGTCCCGATCATCAGCAGACACAGCACCAGCATGCCCACGCCCGCCGTAAACATCGCCGTCAGCGCCAGCACCGTAAAAACGAACAGCGATACTCCGGCCGCCAGGCCATCGATACCGTCGATCAGATTGATCAGATTCGTCGTGGCGAGCAACCACAGGAAAGCCACGGGCAACGAAAGCAACCCAAGGTGAATAGTCGTTCCCGTAAAAGGATTCGTGAAGTTCTCAACCTGAAAGCCCGCGACAACCACGACGCCGCACACGAGCATCTGGCCAGCGAGCTTGACCTTTGCCCCAATTGGCCGGATGTCGTCGGCCAACCCGATCCCAAACATGGCCACGCAACCGCCGATCATCCATCCCCATTCCTTGAGCAGCGCCGCCGCGCGCAGGTCGCTCGTCAGAAAAACGGTTACCAGCAAGACGCCGAGGAGGAAGGGCACAAATAGGCAGATGCCACCGACTCGAGGTGTCGGTCGGCGATGCACCTTCCGGGCCATGTCCACCGGATCCACCCACCCCCACCGGTACGCCAGTCTGCGAACCCACGGCACCAACAGGAAAGAACCCACGAGCCCAATGGCGAGCATCGCCGCGCCCCAGGCTTCGACGGATCCGGCCCTGCGGGCCGATTCCATGGCAATGTCTAGCGTGCCCACCACGTTGCACCCAACTCTATAGAACGATAACGGTCAACCCCATGGGGGCGATTACCGTACGCCCAGATCTCATGCATAGGCAACCACACGCCACCAAGACCATCGCCGTCAAAATTGGCAGCCCCGACGGGAGTCGAACCCGTGTACCAGCCTTGAGAGGGCTGTGTCCTAACCACTAGACGACGGGGCCACAAAGAAGGGTTACTTTATCCGGCCGGGTCCGATCCGCAACAGAATTCAGATGTTCCCCTTGCGGTGCCACGGCGTCGCACATCCAGTCTTTGCCATCCCATGGCTGCAGCAGAAAATGAGAACCCCCGGCCCGCCAAATTGGCGGAGCCGGGGGCTCCAATCGCTTCATCCCCGGCTCGGGCCGGGGTCCACTCGCATCAGAACGAGTAGCTGAAGTTCAGGATGAACGAGTGCTGCGTGGCCTGGTTGTTCGTGAAGATG
>JAKQKQ010000081.1 GCA_029560585.1 Verrucomicrobiota bacterium
GTTGAAGGCGGCACCGCCGAGAGGGCCTTCGATCATGATGTCGAGGGCCGAAGCGATGCGCTCGGGCTTGCCGTAGGCCTGCTCCCAGGGCTGCTCAAACCCGGGAATCTCCAGGTTGGACACGGAGAAACCGGTGAGACCCGCCTTGGGCTTGGAGCCGCGGCCGGTGGCGCCTTCGTCGCGGATCTCGCCGCCGGAGCCGGTGGAAGCCCCCGGGAAGGGGGAAATCGCGGTGGGGTGATTGTGAGTCTCGACCTTGGCCAGGATGTGGGTCAACTCTTCGCGGTACTTCCAGGCCCCATCGGCGTCCGGGTAGAGCTTGGCGACGGTGGCCCCCTCGATCACAGAGGCGTTGTCGGAGTAAGCCACCACCGTACCTTCCGGGTAGGCCTTGTGGGTCTCTCGGATCATCCCGAACAGGGTCTTGTCCATCGGCCGGCCGTCGATCACCCAGTCGGCGTTGAAGATCTTGTGGCGGCAGTGCTCGGAGTTCGCCTGGGCGAACATCATCAACTCCACGTCGGTGGGGTTGCGACCAATGCGAGTGAAGTTGTCTACAAGATAATCGACCTCGTCCTCGGACAGGGCCAGGCCCAGCTCGCTGTTGGCCACCACCAGGGCATCACGCCCCTGCTCGATGATCGCCACCGTAGTGAGGGGCTGGGGCTGGTAGTGATGAAACAGGGCGTGGGCCGCGTCCACGTTGCCGAGCACCGACTCGGTCATGCGGTCGTGAATGGCCGGCAGCACCGCCTCGCGATCGCGGGCGTCAAGGCCGCCACGCAGATCGAAGCTGAGGGCCGTGCCCCGCTCGATGCGGATGATCTTGTCGAAGCCGCACTGATGGGCGATGTCCGTAGCCTTGGAGGACCAGGGGGAAATCGTGCCGAGGCGTGGCGTGACCAGCAGCAGGCTGCCCGCAGGCGCGGCGCCTTCAGGGTAGGCACCCAGCAGATCCACCAGCCTGGCCAGTTCTTCATCAGAAAGGGGCGCACTAATCTCGGCGAAGTACCAGTTCTCCACCCCCAATGCCTTGAGGCGAGGCAGCACCATCTTGACCGAATCGGTCAGGCGGGCGAGACGGGAGCGGGAAACGGCGGGCGCACCGCGCAGCTTGAGGATTTCGGACATGGCAAGGATGGGCGCGAAGTTTGAAACCACCCGCCCGGAATCACCAGACCCGAGGGCGGACAATAGAAAAGCCCGTGATTATACCCGAGCCCACCGCCTGCTCCGACCACGCTTTAGCGCTCCCCCGTCGGATCGAGGAATACCCGCCCCATCCGACGTAGGGCAGGAAATGCCGCCCACCTATGCAATAATTTGTGACTGCTCCGTTCGCAGATCGATTCACTGCACCCATGCCCTCACGCCGCGCATCGCTCACTGTGTCCCTGCCCTCAAGGATCTTCTGGGTGCTTGCGGCCCTGTTCTGCACCATTGAGCTTGCAATGCTGGTACTGACCTACCAGCACACCACAGCCCATCGCCGCCTGTCGGAGCAGATATCCTTGGTACGTCAGGGCACGGCGATGGCTTGGCACATTGCGGCGGGGCCGGGCCCCGAACCGCAAACCGAGATCGCAGCCAATCCTGCGGTTCGCGACGCACGCCACCGCTGGCTTGAATCCGTATTTCAAGCGCTTGCCGGCGGTGGCCCGGTGCACACCCTCGAGAGCAACCAGATCAACCTCGCCCCCCTTGAGAACGCAAAGGCGCGACGGATCCTTACCGAGGCACTTGCGCACTGGAACAGTTTTTCCCGCCTTGAAGTCCTCGACCCGGGCTCCGCCGCCGCCACCAGCGAGCTTTCGGCGGTCGCGCCCACGCTTACGCAACTTGCCCGCCAGCTCGGCCAGGAGCACGAGGAAGCCATTTTGTTGGCCGACCGCCTGGCTGCAATGGTGATCGTGACGGGCCTCGTAGCCTTTGTTGTGATGTGCGCCATCCTGCTGAGGCAAACGCGACGCTCAGAACGATCCGGCCGCTTGATGCGCTCGATGATGAACCAGATCGGTGCGGGCGTATGCATACTGGGCAGCACCAACAAGATCGCGGACGCAAACCGTGCCGCCTGCCGCATGCTCGGCCGCCCACGCAAGGCGTTGCGGGGGAAACGCCTCGAAGACATTCTGACCGAACAGGAAGGCGTTTGGACCGGGGAACGTCCCGACGGCATGCCCCTTGCCATCGAACGGATTCCCGGCACCATCGAAGGCTACACGGGTCCGTTGCGAATCGTCACGCTGCTGGAC
>JAKQKQ010000101.1 GCA_029560585.1 Verrucomicrobiota bacterium
AATCCGTGTTGGCGAAAGCGCCAAACTCTCGCTGAATTTCGAGAACTGTCAGCCCTCCGAGGCCCCGGCCTTTCCGCGAATGCCCAATGTGCAGTTCACCTACGGCGGCCAGGGTTCTTCGATCCGCCTGGTCAATCGCCAGCAGTCGTCGGTCCTGACCCTGTTCTATTTCGTCACCGCCAGCCAGCCGGGCGACTACACCATCCCGCGCATCGTCGCGCCAATCGGCAACGACAAACTCTCGACCGAACCGCTCACTCTCAAGGTCGTCAAGGCGGATGCCCAGGTGACGGAATCGGAAGCGCAGGGGCAACTCGCTTTCCTGCGCCTGGCCGCCGCCAAGACCAACGTCTATGTCGGCGAAGTCCTCCCGATCGAGACCCAGCTCTACGTTGTGAGCGGACAAGACATCCAGATGCAGCCGCTGCCGGGGGCCGGATTCACCTTCGGCAAGGCGCACCAATCGGCACCCCGCCAGGTGCAGATCGGCAACGCCGTCTATCACCTGATCTCGCTCATGACCACAGCCGTCGCGAACCGCGAGGGCATCCTCGAACTCGGCCCTGCCGAATGCCGGCTCTCCCTGCGCATTCCGACCGAACGCAGGCGGACAGGCGACCCGTTCGAGGACTTCTTCGACAGTCCTTTCAGGCCGCGTTACGAATTGCGCCCTGTCAAGCTGACCAGCGATCCTCTCACTCTCGAAGTTCAGCCCCTGCCCAAGGACAACCGGCCCACGGAGTTCGCCGGAGCGGTCGGCGACTTCGCATTCTCGGTCACGGCCAGCCCCACCAACGTCGCCGTCGGTGAGCCCATCCGGCTCAAAGTGCAGGTGACAGGCAAAGGCGCCCTCGAGAGCGTCAACCTCCCCCCGCTGGATCATTGGCGCGATTTCACAACATACCCGCCCACGACCGAGATCGAGACCACCGATCCGCTGGGCGTGGAAGGCGCCAAGATATTCCAGTACGATGTCGTCCCGCAGCAGGTCGGCGTGAAAAACCTCCCGGGGCTGTCCTTCGCCTTCTTCGACCCCGCGCTCAAGGCGTATCGAACGCTCACCCACCCGCCCACGCCCATCGTCGTCAGACCCGCCGGACGCGCGAATGCGCTGGCGCCTTCCCCCGCCCCCCCTTCATCGAGCCAGTCCTCCCCTGCCCCGCCTGACGACATCGTTGGTCTCAAACAGCGGATGGGCGCATTGGCCCAAATCCGGCCGCCCCTCCTGCTCCGCCACTCCTTCCTCGCCCTCCAACTGGTCCCGCTGCTCCTGCTCGGCGCAGCCTTCGCATGGCGCAAACGCCGCGAACACCTCGCCACCCACCCCCGCGCGGTTCGGCGCGCGGCTGTTCAACGCGTGATCCGCCAGGGCCTCGGCGAACTGTCGGAACACGCCGCCAGAGGCGACGCCGACGGCTTCTTCGCCGTTGTCTTTCGCCTCTTGCAGGAGCAACTGGGCGAGCGGCTCGATCTCCCCTCAGCCGCCATCACCGAGGCCGTGCTCGAGAACCAGTTGCGCGAATACGACGTCCCGCCGGAACTGATCGCCGACCTCCATGAACTGTTCCAAGCCTGCAATCAGCAGCGCTACGCCCCCGGCGCCACCAGCCACGACCTCCACGCCATCGCAGCCAGGGTCAAGTCCGCCTTGCGCCAACTCCAGAAGCTCCACACCGGGCCATGAGCACCCCGCCTGCTTTCCATGAACCGAACCTTGGAGGGGGGACGGCTCGTCCCCCGCCGAAGAGTGTTTTTGAAGGAGTTTGGGGCGACGAGGCCGTCGC
>JAKQKQ010000122.1 GCA_029560585.1 Verrucomicrobiota bacterium
CGAACCGCCGCCCGTCTTCGTCAGCAGCGCGTAGGCATTGGCGTCCAGCTTGTTGGTTCCCAGTGTGCTGTCGGCAATCTGGTTCGACGTGATGCCGCTTAGCCGGGCCAGCGGGACGGTGCCCGTTAGTTGGTCGGCGGGGAGGTTTGTCAGTCCTGAACCGTCGCCACAAAAACAGTTGTCGGCAATGATTGAAGCGCACTCCACAAGCCCGACATTCACCCAATCAAGGTTTCTTATGCGCGCAAACTTCGCGTCTACAAGTAGTGAGTCCCAAACGATATTTGAAAGGTTGACGCTTGAAGCCGAGCCTAAGTCCGTCCAGTAAAGATTCGTGTTGCTGTCCAGAGTCAGCACCTTATCGGCTGCGGGCGGATTGGTCGTGCCGAGAGAGCGCGCCGGGATGTTCGTGGCGAATATGGTCCAGATCGCGCCGTTGGTCGTATAGTCCAACCCGTCGCCGAAGGCCAAGACCGCCCCATCAGTCGGTGTCTGGCCGTTCACCCCATAGCCTCCGAAGGTGTAGTTGGTGGTCCAATAAAACCTTGCGCAATATCCCAACTCATTGGTCAGCCCTTGGACACTGCCGAACTGAGGCGGACTCGTCATAAAGTAGAAGTTTGTCGAACCTGCAACGGCTGTGTTGGTGAAATTGTAGTACTCGTCCAGCCCATCAAGAATTTCCCGACGAATCAAATCTGTCCCCGCATTGGTGTACAGAATCGTTTCCCAAATTCCGTCAATCCATTGCGTGTGCCAGGCATAAAGTCCATCAGCAATGTCGTTGGTGACTATCGAGAGGATGTAGATATTCGTCCCCTGCGTCTTGGTATAAACCGGCTCGAAAGTATTGGTGCCGCCCACATAATCCGGCTCCACCAGCTTCCAACCCGTCCCGCCTCCCGCCCCCGGCACATACCCCAGCGCCTTTACCACATCATTGCTCTCCAGCGTCACCGCCCCCGTTCTCAATTCAAAGCTGGCCACCCCGGCCACATTGCTCCCCGCCACCGCCTGCAGCGCCGCGTAAAGCGTATTCGACACCCCGGTCACATGGTTCGTCCCCGCCGCTCCCACCTCCCCCGCCGCCGCCCGCGCCGCGTTCGTCGCATCCACCCGCCACGCATTGCTGATCCCCGCCGCCACGTTCAGCGCCAGCGCCGCCGTCCCCGCGTTGGTCGCGTAGCTCGCAAATTCCGCGTTCGTCGAAAGCACAAACTGCGGCACCGTCGCAATCGCCAGCAGGTTTGTGCTCATTGCCGTCGCGTAGTTCGTCGTCCCCACATCATTCGTCCCCACCGTCAGCCTGAACGTCCCCGGCGCCCCCACCATCGTCACCGTGTAAACGTTTGGCGCCAGTTGCACCGTCGCCATTCCCGGCGCTGGGTTGGTCGGATACACCGTCAGCGACGGCGACCAGAAAATGTTCGTCCGCGCCGTGTCCGCCAGCGGCACATACGACGGCTGCAGCGTCAGCGCCCGCGCCGAGGCCGCCCCCGCCATCGTCCGCAAGTTAAAGATCACCGTCGCCGTCCCCTCATCCGCCGCGCCCGCGCCACTCGCCGCGCTCATCACCACCGCCAGCACCAGCCAAATCCTCTTCATAAATTCAATTCCTGTTTTTCCAGTCTCAAGTCTCCGGTCTCCGGTCTCCGGTCTCCGGTCTCCCGTCTCATCCCTCAAACCTCCTCCCGCGGCGCCGGTTCCACCACTCCCACGCTGAACCGGTACCGCAACCGCCAGTACACCCCCAGCCGATCCACGCTCTCCACCGCCATCAGCAGCGCCCCCTCCCACACCAGCGCTTCCCACCCAAACTCCAGCCGCAATTGCCCCCGCTCGTTCACCCGCCGCGCCATCTCCCGGTAATACGCCGCCGCCGCGTCCAGGTCCGCGTGCGCCATCCCGGCCGTGAACACCACCGGCCCCCGCGCGTTCCCCCGCGGAAACCGCGCCGGGCTGGCCCCGCGAAACAATTCCGTCACCTGCTCCACCGCCTGCGCCCCCAGCGCCTCCAGCTCCAGCGCCGCCCGCGCCGCATCGTCCCCCAGCGTCACCTCGTCCCCGCCCGCCGGTGTCCAGATCGCTCTCACGCCTCAACGCCGCCGCCCCCCGCTCACGCCACGCTCGCCACCACCCCGGGTACGCCATCCACAAACAACCGCGTCGTCTCCCACACGCATTCCCCGATCCGCAGCGGCGTCTGCCCGAACGCGTACCCATGCTCCCGCAACGCCGCGTTTTTCAGCACGATCGTCCCGCTCTTCGCCGCGCTCAGTGTCAAATCCGCCACCGCGCCGCTCAGCAGCGACCCCAGCGCGGTATCCTGGCTCTGGCTCGCCGCCTCCAGTTGCGCCAGCGTCGGCCCAATCGGAATGCACCGCGCCTGCGCTTTGAACCCCGCCAGCGTAAAATCACTCGTCCCCCAGCCTTCCACCCGCACCGGCTCCATCTGCGCCTCCCAGGAAATATCAATCCCCTTCTCCCCCACAAACGACGCAAACCCCGCGACCGAGCCCCAGGCCGCCGTCCACCGCTGCCGGCTGAAATTCGTCTTCGCAAACGCATCCTCGGTCAGCGGCGAATTGCTGAGCGTAAAATAGGCGTTCGCATCTTCCGGGTTCGCCGTGTTCGCCCGCAGGCACGTAAACTCCACCGCCGACGAAAACAAATCCGCCCCCACGCCCAAATGCAGGTTCGCCAGCTTCGTCACCGCCGCGTTCGCATACACCACCTTGTCCCCGTTCCGCCCCCAGATCGTCAGCGCCTTGTCCGACGCCCCAAAAATGCTCGCCCCCACCGTCCCCGCCATCACCGCCGCCGGAAACAGATCCGCCAGGTTTTCCCACGCCCCCCACAGCGTCAGCGGCACCTGGTAAACCCGGTCCGCCAGCACCGAGTCCACCTCCCCATACATGCTCGTATTCACCGCCCCCCACTCCGGCGCCAGCCGCGCCACAATATCGTCTCTCGTAAAAAACGTGTGCCCGTTATACTGAACCAACGCCGGCCCCCGGTATAATGAAGTCCTCGTAAATGGTGCTGCCATAATTTTCCTTTGGTTAGATCATCTTGATTGTCGCTCGCGACTCCTGGCTCGGCAGCTTCCCCGCCGCCAGCGCCAGGCACCGCACTAATGTCCCGTCCGCCACCTGAAACGGCCCCGCATACAACGCCGCCGTCGTCGCCTCCCCCGCGTTCGCCGGTCGCAGCGGCGTCGAACCGTCCACCGTGTAAAATATCGCCGCCCCGGACTCCGCGCACCCCAGCTCCACCCACCCCGCGCCGTCCGTGCTCATCGTCACCCCCTCCGTCCGCCCCGCGTACCCCTGCGGCAGCTCGCCCGCCAGCGCCGCGTCATACACCAGCAACCCGGGAAAATCATACACCGCCCGGATCGCCTCCCAGCGATCCTCCGCGTGCAACTGCGTCGTCCCGTCAAAAATATGCCCGTCCAGCCACGCCAGGTTCAGCATCGCCACGTCCTCCGCCCCCAGGTCGTGGTTGTTCACCCGCGGATCGTGATACGTCCGCACGATCAGGGAAAACCGGTATTGCGGCCCGGGCACCTCCGGCGTCGCCACCCGCAGCGACGGCATCAACACATGGCACGCCAGCCCCACCTTCCCCGCCACCCGCACCCGCCAGGCCGCCTGCGCTTCCTCCTGCGCGCTCTCGATCACCTGCCGCCGATAGCTCGCGTACGGCACTTCCGCCGTCGCCGGATTCCCCAGCAGCAGCGCTGTCACTTCTTCCTGTAATGCGCGCAAATCGTTCAATTCAACAGCCCTCGCACAATCCGCATCATTTCGGCCCGGATTTCGTCGTCCGCCGGGATCACCCCCGGATCCGGCGCCTGCCGAACCCCGCGCGCCAGCCAGAACAGCGGCTCATTCCCCAGCGCGCTCGCCTCGCCCCGCCGCCGCCCGCCCAAACTCTTCAACCCCTTCCCACGGCCCCCCGTCACCGTCCCGCGCCGCCGCGCCAGCGCCAGCCGCAGCCGCCCCGACTCCGGATCCGTCACCATCGTCACCCGCAGCTCGCCCCCAAATTCGCCCGCCGTCTTCCCGTATGCCTCCGGGCACGCCGGAATGGTCAGCATCTGCGCATTCACCGGCAAAATAGGCCCCCCGAAATATCGCTGCCGCACCCCCACCTGGTTCACCCCCACCGTCACATGCCCCGCCCCCTGGCTCCAGTTCGTCGCCGCCGCCGCCCGCCCCCAAAAATGCGTGCTCGGCCAGCCGCGCTGATTCGCCCCGCGCCCGATGAAATGCCGCTGCAACAGCCGCGTAATCCCCGGCCCCAGCGCCGCCCCCACCCGATCCGGCGCGCACCGCCGCCCCAGTTCCGCCAGCCAGGGCGTCGCCTCATCCCGGATCTCGATGGTAAGCGCCACGCTCATTACTCCGCTCCCGCAAACAACTCGGCTAAATCAAAATCCGCCGCCGCCGCCGCCTCCCCCTCCGCCAGCAGCCCCAGCTCCTCCGCCTCCCCCCGATCCAGCTCCACCGTCCACATCCCGCTCCGGAACGCAAACGGCGGATAAGGGTTCCCTAACGTATCGTTATACCCCCCTTCACCGTCCCCTAACGCCCGCCAAATCCCGCTGCTTTTCAGCGCCGCCATCCGCCCATGCAGCCCCAGCGCCCCCGCCGCCCGCGCGTCCCTCGCCACCATCGCCGCGATCCGCCACCGCTGACCCCAGTCCCGCTCCCGCTCCCGCGGCTCAAATCGCACCAGCTCCAGCGCCGGCCACAAATCCACCACGTCCGGGTTCAGGTTCTGTTGCACAAACCGCCCCGCCCCCTGCGCCAGCTTCACGTTCGTATCCACCACCAGGTTGATCCGCGCGTCCGAGCTCAAATCCTGAATTGTCCCCGCCTTCCCCGCCTCCGGCTCATACCCCATCTCCGCCAGCAGTTCCTTGATCGCCGCCCGCGCCGTCGCCGGGTTATAGCCCTCCGTCACCGTTCGCTCCTGGCCCGCCCGCTCCACCTGCTCCGGGTTAATGATGCTCGTGATCTTCTCCCGGTAGTTCGCCAGCAGCTCCTCGCTCAGCGTCCGCGCCGAAAACAGCGCCTGCCGCCGCAGCCCCGCATCGAGCGCCCGCAACCCCGCCGAGTCCAGCCCCGTCGGCAGCAGCCGCTTCGCCGCCAGGTGTCGCACCGCCTCGGAAAACGTCATGGGCGCGCCAAATTCCATTTACAGCCCCTCCTCCGCTTCCATCCCGAAATCCCGCCGCCGCGCCGCCACGCTCGGCCCCGAACCGCGCCCCCCCACTTCCCCGCGCCCCAGCGCGTCCAGCCACTTCCGCGCCTCCTCCGCCGCCTGCTCCCGCGCCCGCGTCTGCACCCCCTCGTTCTTCGCCACCCCCTCGGAAACGAACCGCCACAGCGCAATCGCAATCGCCCGCGCCTTCAATCCCGCCGGCACCGTCCCCGCCGGCCCCAGCGCCCGCCCCGCGTCCGCGTACGCCATCCGCACCTGCTCCACCGTCTGCGCGCACAGATCCGCCAGGTCATCCCGCCCCTTCGCCGCCGCCACGCCGATCCGCTCCGCGCTGTTCGCCGGCATCACGTCCGCGTCCATCAATTCTACCCAGCTTTCGCTCATCTCACGCGCTCGCTCAAATCTCGGCTTCCAATTCCGCGCCGCCCCGCGCCAGCTCCCGCAGCGCCCGCTTCACCGCCCGCCGCTCGGCCACCGCCGCGCTAAACCGTTTCGGCGCCAGCCGCTCCAACCGCCCCGGCCGCCCCGGCATCCGCGCCGCCGCTCTGCCATCCTTTCTCACTTCTCGCTTCTCACTTTTCACTTTCCCCATCCCGCTGGCCCGGCGGCGGTCAAACACGCAAACCCGCCGCCGGGCGTTGGGCCTTTAGCCTATTGCGGCCTTCCGACTAACACTGTCACCTTCGGCCCGTAGGTGTTCGTGGACCGCGGCGACGCGTTCAACAGCCGGATGCCGGTGATCCCCGCCATCCCCGTCCGGTTTGTCCAGACCACCGTATCCGCCGTGTGCGGCGTCGCCGACAACGCCCCGAACTGGTCCGTCGCAATTGACCAGGTGAACGGCTCATCCGTCGTCGCGTGCGTTCCCAGCACCCAGCCGAACTTCAGCACCAGGTTGGTGCAATAGTTCGCCGCCGTGTGCGTGGCGGTCGCGTTCGCCGGCCCCACGATCGCCATCAGTTGCACGTTCCCGCTCCAGGCCGGGTTCTGCGGCAGCGCCGCGTCCAGGTTGATCGTCGTCGTGGAACCGTTCGTCAGCACCACGTCTTTCGCCAGCACCACCGGGTTCCCGATCGTCACCTGTCCCTGCGCCGCCCCGGCCAATAACAGCCCGAGCGCCGCGCTCATCCATTGCATTCTCCGTTTCATCGTTTCGTTTCCTTTCTGTCGAGGGGTTAACTGATCGTCAGCCGGCGCACCATTCCGGTCGCCACCACCTGCACGTCCACGCTCCAGTCCAGCGCCAGCACATCGCTCCGCGCCTGGTCGTCGCGATACATCCGCACGCTGTCCACGCCGCCCCGCCCGCCCATGAAGGTCTTGGCAAAGCTCGGGTCATACGTGCTCGGCTGCGCCGAGGCGTAGAATATGAAGCACTCGTCGCCCGCGATCGGGCTCGCGCTCTTCGCCGCCGGGAACTTCTTCGCGTCTTTCACCAGCACCCCCACCCGCATCTCAATCGCCGGGTTCAACAGGCACGCCGCGAAGTCCTGGTAGCTGAAGCCCGCCACCTTCACCCCCGCCACCCGCGCCTTCACCTTCGGATTGCGCCGCAGCAGATACCACGCGCCCAACCCCATGCAAATGCGGTTCGGCAGCATCCCCGTCGCGGATGCGATCGCGTTGATCTGCTCGTCTATCTGGTCTATCGGGTCAATGTCCGCGCTGGACCACTTGCCCCGATCCGCGTCGGCCACCGCCGCCACCCCGGCCTTCACCGCCGTCAGCACCTTGTCCTCGTGACTCAGCACCGCGGTATTGACCAGCACCGTGGCCTTCGCCTGCTCCAGCAGGATCGGCGATCCCTCCGCGTCCCGCTCCGAGTCGTCAATCGTCACCTCCAGCGCCTGCGGCTTGCAGTTGTATGTCGGATCGCTGGCGTCAAACTCGATCCGTTTCGCCGTCCCGCCCACCGCCCGCGCCGTGTCCAGCGCCTGGTAGAGGTTCTTTTCGTCGTACTTTTTGTAATGCCCGATCGTCGCCGGCACCAGCACCGTCGGCGCCAGAAACTCGGCCAGCGCCGAGGTGCGATCCTGCATCAGGCCTTGCGCGTAATTCGTCAGTATCGGATTCGCGCTCGCTGCTGCTCTGCTACTCATATTCGTCGTTCCTTTCTCGTTGGTTGTTCAATGTTATGATGCGTAATACAACGGCGTCCGCGCCGCCACCTCGATGTTCTCGCCCGCCTCCCCGGACTCCAGCGCCACCCCCACCACCTGCCGCGCCCCCGCGCCGTCCGCGATCACCGTCCCGTCCGTGTTCTGCTTCACCAGCTCGCCCTTCGTGATCGTCCCGCCGCACCGCATCGGCACCGTCCCCTTCACCGCGCCCAGGATCGCCACGCTCACCTTCTCGCTCGCGTATCCCGCCGCCGTTTCATGGGTCTCCACAATCACCCCCACCGCGGGCGTCGTCGCGCTCGCGCTCAGCGTCGCCACGTCCCCCGCCATCGTCACCAGGTAGCCTTTCTTCGCCGTGTAGTCCGCCGCCGGCGTCAGCGCGATGATCCCATCGTCTCGATATTTTTTACTCATAATCTCTGCTTTCCTTTCTTTGATTCGCTTGCTCAATGCTCCGCCTGGAACAACTCCGGCCGCGCCCGCTGCACCGCCGTCCAGGCCGCCTCAAAACTGCACCGGTTTTGAATCCGGTAATTCTCCACCAGCCGCGCCCGCTCGCCGTCCGGATCCGCCGCCGCCGTCCCGGGCGCCTTCGTCTCCCGGTTCATCAGCTTCTTCTGCGCCTCGCCACCCCGCGGCGCCAGATCCCGGATGAACGCCAGCCGCGCCTCGCGGTTCGCGAAGTGGGCCGCGTCCGCCAGCAGCCCCCGGTAACGGTTCACGATCTTCTCGTCCGTCACCCCCGCCGCCGCGAAGTCTGCCCCGATCTGCTCCTCCAGCAACTGCCGGTTCTCCGCCTCCAGCGCGCTCACGCGCTGCGTCAATGGGAGCGCCCTGGCCTGCGCCTCGGCCTCCCGGTTCATTACCTTGGCCAACTCCGCCAACACAGCTTCTTCGGATGCGTCCGCGGCGAGCCCAAGCTTCATTGCTACACTCTTCATCGTTTTTATCTCTTTCGTTCTTGGTTCACTGTTACTGCTCGCCGCGGCCCCGAGGCCGTGGCGAAATCCTTCCTCCCCCTCCCCCCGGTTCGTGATCGGTTTCTGCCCCCGATTGTTGTGCATGTTTGTCAGCGTCAGCCCCGCCAGCCGCAGCGGCCGCACTTCCCGCAGCCCCTGGCTCCCCGCCGCCCCCTCCTTCCGATTCACCACCCGGCAATCCCCCGGCTCGTATTCCGTGGAGAAAAATCGGTAATCCCCACCGTCCACCGCCGCCCGCCCCGTCCCCGTCCACCGGATTTGCCCGTAAATCCCGTCCGCCCGGTTCGCCAGCCGCGTCAGCCACCCATACGCCCGCGTCTCCTTGTCCGCCTGGTCGCTGTAATGCTCGTGATCCACCAGCATCTCATGCCCGTGCCGCAACGACCCCGCCGCCGCGTCCGCGTTAAACCGGTTCACAATCGCCGCCGCCGCCTCGTCGTCAATCACCTGCACCACCCCCGCCGCCCGGTTCGGATGCCGCCCCTTCGCCTCAATCTGATACCACCCATCCGCCGGATGCTCGAAATCCCGATTCAATATGCTCGCGTTCATTCTGCTTTGCCCTCCGTTGACTCGCCGGCCTTCTCCGCCAGCCCGTTCCCCAATCCCGCCGCCAAAATCTTGTAGATCGCCCCCGCCACCGCCGGATCTTTCGCCAGATCCAGCTCAAACCGATCCAGCTCCGCCAGCGCCTCCGCCAGCTTTCGCTTCTGCAGCTCCGGATCCGTTATCTCCGCGATCGCCGCCAGCCGCTCGTTGATCCCCGCAAATTCCGACGCCAGCGCCTCCACCACCAGCCGCCGCCCCGCCGCCTCCAGCTCGCCGTTCTCTCCCTGTTCTACCATCCCCTCGCGGTTCCGCACGCCTCCAAACGGAACACCCGCCGGCCCCGGCGCCGCCGCCGCGCCGCCCTCCGCCACGCCGCCCACAATATCCCCCTCGCTGTCCCGCACCACATCCCCCGTCACCAGCCGCCCGCTCTGGTCCCGCACCGGGATATACGGATCCACATACTCCTCGTTCACCGCCAGGCCCGTATCCCTGACGGTCTCCTTGATGTCCGTCAAATTCGCCAGCACCGCGCTCACCGTCGCATGCTGCGACCACGCCTGCAGCGTCGCCCGCTTGAATGCCACCGTCGCCTCGTCATCCCGGTCGGGCACCCCGAACACGAAATAAACCAGCGCCGGCTCGCCCGGATGCTTCCGCGCCAGCACTTCCGCGTCGAAGTCTCGCTGAAACCGTTCGCTGATCGTCTTCGCCCGCGCCGCCGCGATCTCGGTAAACGTGTCCTGGTGCGCCCCGCCCGCCAGCGTTCCGCTCCCGCTTTCCGCCAGCATGGTAAGCTTCCCGCCCGTCCCCACCAGCACCAGCTCCGCGTCCAGCCGCGTCAGCCGCGGCGTAAACGGATCCACCCCCCGCGGCCCGTCATTGGCCTTGTAATCCGCCCCGCTCGGGATCGCCCCGCTCCCCCCCTCCGCCACCTGTTTCGCCGCCGCCTCGTATTCCGATTCCCGCCCCTGCGGCACGTTCGGCGGCATCACCACCACCCCGCCCGGAATCCCGTAGATTTCCACAAAACCATCCCAGTTCTTGTCGCACAACGCGGAGCGCACGTAATTCCGCAGCCCCACCTCGTCTATCGGCCGCGCGCATTCCTGGATGATGAAATCCTCCAGCGGCAGCGCCGGCCCCCCTATCCGGTTCTCCTCCCCCAGCGACGTCGCCCCCATCCGCGCCTCCGGGTTCCAAAACCAATCCCCCTCCAGCCCGTCCCGGCACACGCACCATTGATTCAATGGCTCCAGGTGCGTCACGTCCCCGTTCGCATCCCGGTGCTTCTGCAAGTGCGCATACCCCCGAAATTCTGCCAGATGAAGATGCCGGATGGCCTCGCGCAAATTATCCACCCGCTCATAGGCGTCCCGCAGCGTCACCCGCTGCCGCTCCGCCATCTCCAGCACCGCGCTGTCCGCTTTCCCGTCCCCGTCCGCGCCCCCCGCACCCGCCATCTCGGGCAGCTCTTCCTTGATCCGCACCGTCCAGTCGAAATTCGTCAGCGGCGCCTCGCAGCGGCTCATCAACCCGTTCAGTGTCGAGTACCTCCGCTCCGCCGTCGCATACGTCCATTGCAAAAGCGCGGTATCCCCGCGCTGGCCCGCCTCCAGCAGCTCCACCACCCGCCGCATCGTCAGACCCCGCGCCGCGTTGTAATTCTCCCGCCACCGGTTCGCCGCGCTCACCGCCCGGCCCGCGCCGCCCGCCGCCGTCCCCTGCCGCGTAATCCGCCGGCCGCCCGTTGAATTGCTCTGAACGCTCCTGGCCATAATCACATCGCGCGCGGAAATACGGTTAATCCCCCCTTAACGTCGCTTATGGCGCGTCCTAACCGCCCGCCTATACCCCAATACCCCCCAAGCCGCCCCAGGCCCGTACAGGCCGTTTCCAGCGCGTTCCATTGTCCACCCATTGCCCTCATCCCTCCAAACTCCCTTCCCGCCGCCACGCCAGCGCCGCCGCCCGGCGCCCCTCCGCCGGCATAAACCGCCAGCAAACCCCCGGATCCGACCCCGCGTGCAGCGCCAGCGCCTTCGCCCAAAAACGGTCGCAATGGCTGTCCTGGCTCTCCCCCGCAAACCGGATGTTCCCCGCCGCCGTGGTTTCCTTCTTGATCCCCCGCAAATCCGAACGCAGCTTCTCGTCCCGCGCAAACCGCAGCCGCCGATCCTCCAGCGCGCCCCGCAGCGGAAACGCCAGGGCCTCCTTCGTCGCCGCCGTAAAAGTCAGCCCCTCCACCCGGTAGCCCCACCGCTGCCGCGCCCGCTCCGCCAGTTGCGCCCCCAGCCCCGTCGCGTCAATGCAGCACCGCCGCGCCGCCGGCAGCGCCAGCATTCGATCCAGCTCCGCTTCCTGCGCCGAAAAGGTCTGGTTTCGCAGCTCGATCCGCAGCCGCTCCCAATACACGTCCCCCACCTTTTCCTCCACGTCTATCACGGACAAATGCTGCTTCCGCGCCACGTCAAACCCGATATACAACGGGTTCCGGCACCGCTCCAGGTAGCCGAAATCCTTCCGCGCCGAGTCATCCTCCGCCTGCGTGATCATTTCATAGCTGATGAACGCCGTCGCCTCATCCGCCGGCTGGCAGCAATACTCCTGCAGCCATTGCTCCTCGTCTATGCACTCCCGCCGCAGCCGCGCCAGGAACTCCTCCCGCGTCTCCCGGCCCCCCGTCGCCGCGTTGATCTTCTCCACCAGCCCCTGCTCCACCGCCGCCTGGATCGGCACCGAGTGCAGCGACCACCCCATCGGGTTCCCCCGCTCCCGAATGTCCCGGATAATCGAATTAAACAGGCTCCCCACGCCCCGGTGCGTCGAAATCAAGACCAACTGCCCGCCCCACTGCGTCGCGGGTTTCCCCACCGCGTACGCCTCCCGCTGATGCTCCGGCTTCCGCAGCGCAAACTCGTCAATCTTCACATGCGCGCTCTTCCCCGCGATCGCGTCCGGGTTCGACGACACGCATCCAATCGTCCGCCCGTTCGCAAATCGCAGCATGTACGCCGTCAAATTCCGTTCCGCGTCTATCAGCACCTCCCCCAAATCCTCCGCCGCGTGGTGCAACACCTTCGCCCACCGTTTGCAATAGTGCAGATACTGCTTCGCCTGCAGCTCGTCCCGCGACGACACCCACACGTCCAGCCGCGCCCCCCGCGGCGCCACCTTCCGCACCGAATCATACGCGTCGCAGTACGAAAACCCGATCTGCCGCGACTTCTCCACGATCTTCAGCCGCGACTCGTCCCGGATCCACGCCGCCTGGTAGGGCAGAAAATAGCTCTCCTCCCGCCCCGCGCTCCCGGCTTTCCCGCTTTTTCGCGCCGCGCTCACAACAGTTTCAGCTCCCGCTCGATCCGTTCCAGCGTCTCCGGCGTGATCCCCCCGCCCGTCCGCGCCTTGCCCAGCTCCGCCTCGATCGCCCGCTTCCGTTCCGCCACCAGATCCCGATACTTCTGCTCCGCCAGCTCCCGCGCCGCCCGCTTCTCCTCCAGCTTGGCAAACTCCAGCGCCATCCGCGTCGCGCGCTCGCTCACTTCCAGCAGCGCCGGCGAGCTCGATCCCGCCGTCGCGAACTGCATCGCCAGCACCCGGTGCAGCTTGATAATGGTCGCCAGCTCCGGCGCCGGATTCTCCCCAAACGCCCGCTCCACCGTCCGCACCTGCTCCGCCCCCGATGTAATCCGCCGCAGCAGCGCCTCCTCCGCCCGCGCCGCCTGCCGCGATTCCCACCACACCGATAACCGTGACAACGAAACGGCGCACCCGGCCTGCCGCAGCAGCTCGCGCGCTTCGGCCAGGGTTTTCCCCGCCAAAAACCACTCGGTCAGCCGCTCCGCGTGCGGATCCAGCTTGCTGCTCTTTGCTTTCGCCATTCTCATTCACAACGGCTTGGCCTGGATCACCCCCGCCGGCGTCAGCGCCCAGCTCACACTATCGTCCACCGGATCGCGCGTCCCCACGATCATCCCCCGCGCCTCCAGGTCCCGCTTTGCCAGCTCCACATCCGACATCAGCGGCCGCGGGTTCACCCCCGTCCGTACCGCCGCGTCCAGCGCCTCCCCCGGCAGCGGCGTCGGGTACGCCGCCATCAGCGCCCGCAAAATAAACCGTTTAATCACATTCACCTCGTTCATCTCCGGTCTCAGGTTTCAGGTCTCAGGTCTCAGGTTTCAGGTCTCCAGTCTCATCCCTCACCCACGCTGCATCTGTATGCTGTCCAGCTTCTTGTCCACCCGATCCAACTGCGCCGTCTGCAGCGCCGACGAGGCTTTCAGTTTCCCGATCGCCTCCTGGAACGCCCCCAAAGTCGCCTGCATCGCCTTCACATCCGCCCGCCACTCATCCCGCAGATTTTTGATTTCCGACGACAGCGCCGTCGCCGCCGCCCGCTCCACGCTGCTCAATTTTCGGCACAGGTTCTCATGCTCGTGCGTGTTCGCCGCGTGCAACCCCGAGCACTCCTCCCGCCGCACGTACCCCGACATCTCGGAAGCATGGTCCTCCAACTTGACCAGCCGCACTTTCACGTCATCTACTTCCCTCCGGGTCGCGAAATACGACGCGATCGCCATCACCGCTGAAACCGCCACCAGGATCAAAATCGCGTATTGCATCAGGGTTCCCATATCATTTTCCTTGTCCCCTCAGCTTTTCCCCAGCCGCTCCACATACCGCTCCACCGGGTGATCCGCCGCCACCGCCAGCCGCCCCTGCGTCCACTCCCGCCAGATCCCCGCCAGGCTCTGCGCCGCCTTGAACCACCACCGCGGCCGCGCCACCACCCCGCCCGTCGCCGGCAGCAGCACCTCCGTCCCCGCATGACGCCACCCCAGCAGCCAGCCCGGAATCCGCGCCACCCCGTCCGCCTGGTGCACAAACCGCCACGTCACCCCTCCCAGCAGCTCGTCGTAGCTCCGCCGCCACCCCGCGTCCCCCACCCGCGGCCCCCCAAACGTGTACACCCCAGCCACCGGCCGCCCCTCGCGCGCCAGCCGCCACGCGTAAATCAACGCCTCCGCCGCCCCCTTCGAGTGGCCCGTCACCAGCACCGGCGGCGGCTGCTGCCGCTGATCCAGCCGCCGCGCCTGCGCAATGATCCCGTCCACACTCTCCCAAAATCCCTGGTGCACGCTCACCCCCCCGGCGATCATCGCCCGCCGCGCCCGCGCGTTCGTCAGCCAGTCCCGCGTCGCCGCCGATCCCCGAAACGCCAGCCCCAGCAGCCCCTCAAATTCCTCCACCAGCACATGACAGCGCATCGTCTCGATCGTCGCCCGCTCATACGCCCGCGCGCTCAGCCCCGCGCACCACCGCGCCACCCGCATGTCCAGCCCGTTCACCATTTCAGCGTTCCGGCCTCCCGTCTCCGGTCTCCGGTTTCCGGTCTCCAGCCCCCGGCTGCCGCTTCTGCCGCTCCCAAATCGTCCGCAACCCCGGCGTCTGATACAACTGCGCCGGCGCAACATCCGCCTCTTCCAGATCTGGATTGAAAACCTCGCACCCGCCGCCGCGCAAATGGTACGCCGACAGCACGCTGCAAATCCGGCTCGCGCGCCGCGCCCGGCTCCAGGGCGCGAAAAACGCGCCAAACCCGCTCACCTGGTAGGGCCGCCCCAGCATCGGCGCGATCGCCCGCCAGGCCGCGTCCTCGTCAAACACCCGACCCGGCGGCAGCACCGGCCGCCGAATGTAGCGCAGGTATCTGTCTATCCGCACCGGCCACACATCCACCCCCTCGATCCGCGCCCCATAGCTCAGCCCGCGCCCAGCGTACGATTCCGCGTGCGACAGCGCCGTCCAGGTTTTCACGGCGATAATCAGCCCCACCGCGTTATGCCACGCCGGCGCATACAGCAGCACGTCGCCGATCTCCAGCTCAGGCAGCGGCGGATACGGTTGAAACGCCTTCGCCATCCTCAAGGCTTCACCGCCGCCGCCGCCGCCTGGCCCGCCGTCCGGCCCGCCGCCTCCGCCACCCCCGCCGCCACCGCGTTCACCAGGTCCACCTGCGCCCGGCCCGTCATGCTCACCACATCGGGATTCATGCGCACCTCCAGCCGCTCAATCCGCAACTGCATCACCCCGTTCGTATTGGACTCCAGCCGCAGCCCCACCAGCGTCGAATCCTTCGGCGACGACAATGAAAACGGCGTCCCGCCCAGCGTCCCGGAAATCGTCGTCTGCGGCACCCCCACGCACCCCGCCCCCGCCGCCGCCACCGCCAACACCAACAGCGTCAATCGCATAGCTCGCTCCTCTCATTCCTCCGTCGCGTCCGGGTTCAAATCATCCAGCTCCTGCGCCTTTGCCTTCAACGCCTCCAGCGCGGCTTCGGCTTCCGCCGGCAGCCCCACATCCTCCAGCGCCGCCACCAGCGCGTTCACCCGCTCTACCACCTCCACCCGCGCCTTCTCCAACTGCGTCGTGATCTGATTCAACTGCTCCGCCAATTCATTCAACTTCGCCATGACTAATCCTCCCAAGTCCGTGGTTGCTCCCGCCGCCGGAAGGGACTTGTAAACTCCCGCCGACAGCCCGAGCGCAATGCACGCCAGCAGAAAACCGCCCGCCAGCACCGCCTCGGGATAAATCATTCGCAGCATAAAAAAAACGTCCGGCCTCCCGCCCCAGAACGAGCGCCTCCAGCCCGTACAACCGCGGAAAACCGGACAAAATGCCCCCCTCTGCGCGCGGCGCGCGCCCGGGCGCCGGGCGCCCGCATGGGAATCGGAGGCGGCAAAATTATCACGCCTCCAATCTATCACCCCCCAAAACGTCACCGGGGCAATCCCGCCACACCGGCAGCTCACGCCCCACCCAGCCCGCCGCCCGCAAAATTTCCCATTGACTCCCCGCCCAAAATCCCCCAGGCTAAAAAAATTCAGCCGTTGATCGGCCCCCCGATCAACGGCTTTTCTCACTTCCAACTTCTAACTTCCACCGCTTCTCCCGCGCCGCCGCCAGCCGCCGCCGCCGCCGCTCCCGCTCCGCCGCCGTAAACCGCTTCGGCACCCCACGCCCAAGCCGCCCCAGCATCCGCGCCGCCGCGCTCACCTCCCGTCTCATCTTAACCTGATCCGTCCCATCCGTCTCATCTGTCCGCCGCATCTCATCCTCCATTCTCATTTTCTTTTTTCAATACCCAGCCCAGAATCTCCGCCGCCAGGTCGTTTAATCCTCGAAATCAGCAAAGAAATCGAGCAGCTCCTTTTCATCAAATTTATCTTCGATGATATTCCCATGAAACTCCTGAACCCCGTGGTGTGGTTCATAATAAAAAAGATCGCCGCCATCTCCAAGCACGAAAAAACCGTAGCGGCTAGCGCGCTTTGGCCGGCCGGCCTTTGTCCGCTGTGGGAATAGGGCCAATATCTCCGCCGCCACCCCCAAGGCCGGATCCACCTCCGGTGACAGGACTTTGGATGGTGCCGGCAGATTAATGGAGACGCGGCCGCCGGTGAGCGCACGATTCGCGGCTTTTACCGCCTCCAACTCACAGCGTTCGCTGTCTGTCCATAATTCTGGGTGGTATCCGTTATATTTTCTCCTCAGCTCCCTCTCGATTTCAGTTCTGGTTTTCATTTTATTGTGTCGTTTCAATTCTCACTTTTCACTTTTTTCCTCAATCACATGCCCGTGATAATTACACCAGACCCCATAATCCACCCCCCGCTCATCCAGCAGCCCGGCCCCCAGGGTAATCAGGTCCAGCCGCGTCACCGCGCACGCGAATTTGTTGTCGTCACGGTAACGCCACTCATCATTCCCCACGCGCTCCGCCCGCAGCTCCGCCACCGCCCGCGCCAGCGCCGCCGCCGCCTGCTCCGGCGTCAGCTCCACCGGATAACTGCCCTCGCCGCCATCCTCTCGGAACACCGGCACCGTCACCGTCTCGTTCGCCATTCCATTTTCTTTCGTCGTATTCATGTTTTTCTCTTTCGTTTTCGAGCCGCCTTACTGGGGCCGCTCTCTTTTACGCCTCAAATATCACATATACGATTATCTGACGCAACACTTTTTTTGTCCGTACTTATACGGAGGAGAAAAGAGGTGAAAAAAGAATAAAATTCTTGTTGACCTTCTATTAATTTGTGAATAGATTCCGCATCGTGACTCGTCACTTAGATAAACAAATACGCCGCCAGCAACGGACTTTAAAGCCAAAAATCCAGGCCACGCGCGCCGCCGCGCTCCGCAACATCTCCCGCGATGCTGCCGTCCTCGGCGTCACCCGGGAGCACCTCAGCCGAGTCCTCCACGGACACCGCATCTCCGCCTCCCTCACCCGCCGTTACCGCAACCTCCAGCAAACCAACCGCCTCCCATGACCGCCTCCGCGCCTGATATACTATACATCCGCCCAATCATGGAGCTCGGGACTGCCGTTGGCGTCCTCAGCCGCGCCGTTCCATCCATCACCGAAGCCCAAATCCGCCAGCTCATCGAACGCGGCGCCATCTGGGCCTGGGATTTCTCCGCCTCCCGCCGCCGCGGCCGCAAACCCTTCCTGCGCCTGCTCTCCCGCAGCGTCGCCGCCCTCGATTACCCAGCGCTATCCCGCCTCCTCGCCGACCCCTATCACATCCCCGCCCCCAACCCGCCCACGCCCCGGGAAGCCGTCGCCGCGATCCTCAACCACCTCGATCCGCGCCCGCATGTCTCCGGCCCCCAGCTCAGCCGCGTCTTCGGGATCCGCCGCACCTCCCTGCGCCGGCTCATAGACTCCGGCGCGCTGCCCGAAGCCCCGCGCACCCATCGCCGCCCCGGCCCGGGCGGATCCCCGCTCTTCACCCTGCGCGCCGTCCAAACCTTTTTAGAAACCCGTCTCCTGGTATAGGATTATGCTGCCCGCCGTCATTCAGACCAACCCGCCCGCCGCCAAAACCATCTCCCGCCGCGCCCCAGCCTGGCACGCCGAAGCCGCCCAGCTAATCCGTGACAACTTCGCCTCCATCACCCAGGCGCTCTTCGACGCCACACGCCGCGCCGTCTGGCTCGGGCTGCTCCTCCAGCAGGTAAAAGCCCGCGGAAAAGCCGACGGCTCCATCCCACACGGACAGTTCCGCCGGTGGGTTGAGACAAATATTCCTGATCTGCCATATCGAACCACCAGTTTCTACCTGACCATCGGGAAAGGAGCCTTGGAAGCGGCCAATCTCCAGCCCTCAAAAGGGCAAATTTTGCCCTTTTGCCAGCCAGGCCGTCTCCCAAAAGAGATCGAACCCATCATCGAAGGAAAGACGCAACAGCAGTTATTTCTACAGTTTAAGCAGGCCAAAGTCGAAGACGACTGCTACGTCTCCACCCCCGGCAACCGTTCCGGCAAGGGCTGCACCCGCGAAATGCGCCTCCTCGCAGCCCAGCGCGACGAAGCCGCCCAGCTCGAAGCCGACGAAATCTTCGCCCACCAGGTCGCCGATTGGCTGCTCCACGCCGCCAGCGACGACCGCCTGGGCCATCCAAACTTCAACTCGGAAATCCGAAAGGAGCTCAGCCAGGCCATTGCCTACGCCAGCGGCTATCTCCGCAACCTCAAATAACCTTATGCCAGACCATTCTTCCCATCCCTCTCATCCCTCCCATCCCGGCCTCCCATCCCTGGCATCCAATTTCGACACCCCGCGTCTCAGCAGCGCGGCTTCCATCATATCCCGGCCCGGCGTCGAACCGGCCGTTGGCGCAAGCCGTGAGTGCGCCCCTCCCACCGGCCATTCTAACAGGAGTCGTATTTGTGCCGTCGCCGCAGCGGCAGCCGAAAACCACGGACGCGGCACTCTCTCTCCCCCGCTGGCCCTTGCCTCCTCAACCACCCTGGCCTGCCCCGGCCAAACCCCGGCCCCCCACGCCATCTTGCCCGTCCTGGACATCCCAGCTTGCCTCGATTCCCGCGCGCCCGCCCCGCATTTCGATGCCGAGCCGCAGCTCTTCGGCACCCTCCCCGCCGCCCTCAAAGCCGAGCTCCGCTGCCTCCTCGGCCGCGCGCCCGGCCAGGGCGCTTTCAGCGCCGTTCAAGCCGCCGTTAACCGCGGGTTAAGCGTCACTCAATCCTGCGCCAAAACCTGGCGCCACTTCGCCCACGCCCTCACCTGCGGCCCCAAACAGTTCCGCGCCCGCTACGATCTCTACCAAAAAACCCACGACTGGATCACCCTGGTCAACCGCGCCCGCGCCGGCGCCGCCTGGAAATCCCGCGCCAACGGCCTCGCCGAACCTACCCTCGAATATATCGAGCAGCGCGTCGCCGCCTTCAAACGCGGTGACGCCAAACGCCAGGCCATCCTCTCCCTCCACCGCCAATGGCGCACCGGCCTCAACCACCACGGAAAACCCGAGCCCATCCCCGGCTACGAATCCCTCTGGCCCGCCCGCAACACCGCCTTCATCCCTCGCGGCCTCTCCTACTCGAATCTCCTCCGCCAGATCAAAAAACGCGCCCGGCTCACCGCCGCCGCCGCCGCCCTCATCCAGCAAGGCTCCGCCGCCGCCCTCGAACGCCTCCCCCACCAGCTCACCACCCGCAACGGCCTGCACTTTCTGGAACACATCACCATTGACGACGTGCGCGTGGACTGGCTCATCTTTGACCCCGCCTCCGGCCAGCCCTGCGAGCTCTGGCTCCTCGTCGCCCGCGACCACGCCACCAGCCTCGTCCTTGGCTACGTGATGCACCCGCGCACTGTCCGCGCCGACGGCTCCAAATCCAGCATCGGCATTCGAGACATGAAACAGCTCGCCGCCTGGATTCTCGAACGCTACCCGCTCCCCCCGTACACGTCTCATTGGACCCTCGAACGCGGCACCGCCTCCCTCAACCCCGGCGACGCTGCCGCCCTCGCCGAAATGCTCCCCGGCCGGATCCAGTTCCACTTCACTTCCATGATCGGATCCCACTCGCCCGCCGGCTACGCCGAAAAGAAAAAAGGCAATTCCCGCGGCAAAGCCAGCCACGAATCCCACAACCGGCTTTTCCATACCCAATCCTCTTATATCCCCGGCCAAACCGGAAACCGCTGGGACATCCGGCCCGCCGACCTCGAAGCGCGTTGCGATGAAGCCGTACAGGTGTGGCAGCTTCGAAACTCGCTCCCCGAACACCTCCGCGGCCGGGAACAATACCCGCTCCTCACTCCCGCCCAGGCCCGCGAATACCTCACCCGCTTCTGCCTGGAGCAGAATTTCCGCCACGACCACGACCTCGAAGGATTCGCTGAAATCATCGAATGGTACGACCCCGCAACCCGCCAGTGGCAGCCGCAGTCCACGTTCCGCGCCGCCGCCAGCGGCGTCTCGTTCCGCCGCCGCAAGGAAAGCCCCGTCGAACGCGCCATCCAGCTCATGGCCGCCTGCCACGGCCAATGGACGCATTGCCCGCCGGACGCCATCATTGCCTTCCTGACCCATACCGCCCGATCCATCTCCAAATCCCAGGTCAATGACGCCGGCGAAATCGCGTTTCCGCGCGACGGCCAAAAACTCGTCTTCGCCCCGCCCGCCCCGGAACACGGACGCCGCCTACTCGCCAGCCTCCGCGCTCCGCTGCTCGGCTACCTCAACCCCGACGACCCCGCCTTCCTCCACGTCACCGACGGACACGGCCGCTGGCTCGGCACCTGGGCGCGCCGCGCCCGCGTCAAAGCCCGCGAGCCCGAGCTCCTAGCCCAGGCCATGCGCTACACCGCCGCCGCCCTCCAATCCGCGCGCCAAACCGCCGCCCGCCTCCTCGAACCCGAAACCGCCGGCCTCGAAACCCTCCGCGCCCATAACTCCGAGCTCGCCGCCACCGGCCGCGCCTACCACGACACCGCCGCCGCCTCCGTCCCCGCCCTCCCGGACGCCGCCGGCCCCAGCGCCAGCCGCTCCGCCGTCGCCGCCACCCTCTGCGCCCTCCGCGCCGAGCGCCGCCAAACCGCCACCGCCGAACAGCAACAACATTCCGCCCGCGCCGCCGAAGCCGCCGAAGATTTGCTCGCCGCCATGTCGGCGTTCGAGCCTGAACCACAACAATAAACCATCATACCCGGATAATACCTATGACCACGCCTCCATCCGCCTCCCTCAAACTCGAAACGGAACCCGCCCTCGATCTGTCCGCCGAATCCAGAAACCGCATCCCCGGCGACCTGGTCTATAAAGCCACCGCCGACCTCCCCGATCACCAGCGCAACGCCATCCGCCGCCTGCATGCCCACTACGCGGAAAATAACCTCTCGCTCCAGGAAGTTGGCGCGCTCATCAGCCGCAGCCCCGCCACCATCGGCCTCATCTTCCGCGGAAAATACGAAGCCAAGCTCGATGATACCGTCTCCGAAATCGAAGCCTACTTCGAGCTCGAAGACCGCCGCGCCCAGGGCCGCAAACTCCCCTTCATCCCCACCCGCCTCTCCGAGCGCATTTGGAAAATCTGCGACGGCGCCTTCGAGTTCCAACGCATGGCCTTCATCGTCGGCGATGGCCAGGTCGGAAAAACCGAGGCGTGCGAACAATACGCCGCCAAAAATCCCGGCCGCACGGTTTACACCCGCATGCCCTCCGACGGCCTCCGCTCCCACTTCATCATCCGCGCCGCCCAGCAGCTTCGCATCCCCTCCGGCGCCAAAACCGCCGCCGTCGCCGAACGCATCATCGCCGCCTTCGACTCCCGGATGCTCTGGATCATTGACGAGGTCCACCATTGCCTCAAAGAATCCCGCGGCTACCAGCGCCTCGAAACCATCGAGTTTATCCGCGAGGTCTTCGACCTCCGCAAATGCGGCGTGGTGCTCATCGCCAACAGCTCGTTCCAAAAAGCCCTGCACGGCCCGATGGAAAAGTTCTTCCAGCAGACCGTCCGCCGCGGCATGTACACCTATAATGTCCCCCACCTCCCCACCAGCCAGGACCTCGCCGCCTTCGCCGCCGCCTACGGCCTGCCCCCGGCCGCCGGCCCCGCCCTCGAAGTTCAAACCGAGGTCATCCAAAAACAGGCCCTCGGCAAATGGTTAACCCTGCTCCGCATCGCCTCAAAAATGGCCGCCCAGAAAAAACAGAAGCTCAACTGGTCGCACGTCCAAATCGCCCGCGACGGCATCGCCCACCTCGAAGGCCGATAACTCCATAACCGCGTCCGCATCTTATGAAAACAAAGGCCCAAAAAAAATCCGTTCCACTGCTGCGCCAGCTCTCCTCCCGCGAGCTGGAGCTCGAACTCCTCCAGCGCGCCATCCAGCGCACCGACGCCGCCATCGAAACCACCGAGGCCACCCTCGAAGCCCTCCACCTCAAACTCCGCCGCCGCCGCGCCGAACTCCGCCGCCAGCTCCGCCTCCACGCCATCGCCAGAAAACTGTCCGCATGAAAACATCAGGTCTCAAGTCTCAGGTCTCAAGTCTCCGGTCTCAAGTCTCCGGTCTCAAGTCTCACACCTCAATCCCCACTCTCCCATGACCGCCGTTGAATCCCTCCTCCCCACCCACGCCCGCCTCGCCCGCGCCGCCGGCGAGTCGTCAACCTGCATCGCCAAATACATCATTATCGCCGGCCAGGATGGCGAACCGGCACCCATCCTCTTCCCCGCCACCATCATGCACCGCGACGCGCTGCCCGCCGGCAGCACGCCGCTCAGCGCTGGGTTCCTCCTGGTCAGCCCCCCGGATGTCGTCATCCCACAAATCGGCTCCGACTCGCTCCGCCTCGAACCCCAACCACGGGACCGCGCCCTCATCGCCCGGTTCCTCGGATTCCCTGTCCCCCAAAACCAAAACCGTTAACCCCTCATTAAACCCTCATATTAAAATGAATACCAGCAAAAAAATATCCCTCGCCACCATCGAAGCCGCCGCCAAAAAACACGCCGACAACCGCGACGCCCTCAAACAAATCGTCCAGGCCCTCAACGACCAGATCGCCGCCATCAAGCGCGTCGCCCTGCCCGACATCAAACGCGCCGTCGCCCGCGCCGCCGAATCCGAACACCAGCTCCGCGCCGACATCGCCGCCGCCCCCGATCTCTTCGTCCAGCCCCGCACCGTCATCTTTCACGGCCTCAAATGCGGCTACGAAAAAGGCAAGCTGAAACTCGTCTGCCCCGACCCCGACCAGGCCTGCGACCTCATCCGCAAACACTTCCCCGACCTGGCCGAAACCCTGATTGTCACGAAGCTGTCCCCCAACAAAAAAGCCCTCGCCGAGCTCGGCCCCAAAGACCTCAAACGCCTCGGCCTCAGCCTCGAAGACCCCGGCGACCAAATCGTCATCCGCGCCGTGGACTCCGACGTGGATAAAATCGTCACCGCCCTCCTCGCCGACGCCGCCGCCGACAACTAACCATCAACCTCACAACCAAAAATAAATCTATGACTCCTTCTCAATCACAAGAATCCAGCAACCAACATTTCGAGCATTGGGCGCTCGTCGAACTCATGGGCCACCAGCGCATCGCTGGGCTGGTCTGCGAAGTCAACATTGCGGGACGCGGATTCCTCCGCGTGGACGTGCCCGACGCCAACGGGGTGATCCAGTTCTCCCGGATCTACGCGCCGGACGCCATCTACTGCATCAGCCCCACCGACCGGCAAATCGCCATCGGCCTCGCCGTAAAATGCGCCGCCCGGCCATTCCAATGCTACGATCTCCAAAAATTGATCGCCGACAAGAAGGTGGACCCGCCTCAAGCAGATTTTGGCTTCCAATCCGCTGTTGAGGCCAATGACGACGATGACGACGGCGAAATCTTTTAACCCCGAATGAACGCCATGCTAACACTCACTCCCATTCGCCACCGCCTCGCGCCGCGCCAAACCGGATGCGGCGCCGACTACGCCGACGAAATCAATCTGCGCGCCGCCCGCCGCCGCCGCCGCGCCGCCGCCGCCCGCGCCTGCCGCTTCCTGCTGGCCGCCGCGATCTGGTCCGGCATCGGCCTGGCCATCGGCCTGGCCCTCGGCTGGGTAATCCCTCGCGTCCGCTAAGCTCCTTATTTATGCCCACCCAAAACGAATCCTTCTACGCCATCCAATTGCCCTGTTTCATGGACCCGCGCCGCGCCAGGCTGGCCTCCAGTCTCCATTCCGGCCCGCTGCTGGCCTACACCCGCAAGGAAGCGGTAAGGATCAAACGCGATTTCATCGCCAGCGGCTTTCGACAGGCCCGCGTCGTCAAAGTCACCGCAACCTTCCGCTGGCCCAGCCGCCCAAGGGCCTCGGCGCCGGCATCCACCAAGTCGAACTCCACATGACCACCACCCTAGATCCCTCATTCCTCCGCGCCGTCTGCCTCCTGGTCAGCTTCAAGCCAAAGGCCATGATCCGCGCCCAGGCCGCCCTCCTCCTCATCGGCCTCCAACACCCGGAATTTACCGCCGCGGATTTGCCCGCCGAGGTCGTCGTCAACAAACACATCTCCGGCGCCGCCACCGGCGCCCTCATCGCCCAGGGCCTGCTCCAGGTCTGCGGCCGCGTCAAATCCCCCCACCCCTCCGCCAAAGGCCGCAAGCTTGATCTCCTCCAGCTTCGCAGCCGCGAGCTCGCCCGCGCCTGGCTGCGCGCCAATCACATCCAGCCGCCGCCCGCCGCGGAACAACCCTGCCTGCCGGACTTCCCGGAAAATTGCTGATGCGATTCAAACCCCAGGTCGCCCGCCTCCAACAGCGCCACGCCCAGTCCCTGCTGCGCTTCGTCGCCGACCGTTACGGCGTCTCCATTCGCAGCCTCCTCTCCCGCCGCCGCCACCAGCGCCTGGTCTGGCCCCGCTTCCTGGCCATCTACTTCTGCCATCACCTGTCCGGGCTCGGATTCAAACGCCTTGGCGCCCTGTTCCGCCGCCACCCGCACGCCGCCTTCCACGCCGTCCGATCCGTGCGCAATGACGTGTACACCAATCCGCGCCGCGCCCGCGACTTTGCCGCCGCCTTGCTCGCAGCCCGCCAGATCCCTCCTCCACCCCGCCGCTGAAACCTATGTCTCCCACCTCCGTTCCTGGCAATCCGCCTGCGAAAAATCCGCCAATACCCCTCGCCACCGCCCAGCGCTGGGCCGACGCCATCGTCCGCGAATTGACGCCGCTCTGCGCCCGCCTCGAAGTGGCCGGCAGCGTCCGCCGCCGCCGCCCGCAATGCCACGATATTGACATCGTCTGCATCCCGATCCGCGAGGAAAGCAAAGACCTGTTCGGCGCGCCCGCGTCCGCCGACAACCGCGTCCTCGAATGGGCCCGCGCCTACGTCGCCCGGGCCGCCGGCCCGTGTCCCGGCCCCGGGGAACAAACGCCCCGCATCATCAGCGGCGGCGAACGCGCCGGAAAACAACTCCTGCTCCAACTCCGCAGCTGCCAGCTCGATCTCTGGTTCGCCGATGAGCCAAACTTCGCCAGCCGGCTCCTCTGCCGCACCGGCTCCAAAGAGCACAATATCTGGCTCGCCTCCCGCTGCGCCGCGCGCGGCCTTCACTGGTTCCCCTACGAAGGCATATCCTCCATGTCCGCGCTCCGCGAGCGCCAAATCAATCCCCTCTCCCAGGGCGCCGCCGAAGCCGCCGCCGCCGCCGGTCTCATCCTCCCCGCCGGAGCCGAAGCCGATCTCTACGGCTACACGGGCATGGAGTTTGTCGTCCCGGAAAACCGCGAGCTGCCCTGGCTCCAAAAAAATATCTACGCCGAACTATGACCATGACCCTCATCAACGGCCCCTATCACGGCCGCCAAATCCAGGACCTCGGCACCGTCCGCCAAAAAATGTCCATCTACCGCCCACTCCCAGACGGCCGCATCGAAACCGGGTGCGCGATCTACGAGCCATCCCCCGACCGCAGCCAATCCTTCTGGCTCGAAAATATCTGGGACGGCTCCACCCTGATCCCGCTCGATGAACCCGCCAATCCCTCTCCCTCGTAATCCATCCCCATGAAACTCACCCCCAGTCAATGCAAAACCTTCTGGCGCCTCTGGTCCGCCATCGCCCGCCGCGCGCGCTGGGATGCCCAGGAAGCCGAATCCGAGCGCCGCGCCCTCATCGAACGCGCCGGCTTCCAATCCCTCACCGCCGTGGACCCGCTAACCGGCTTCGACCGCGTCCTGGCTGAATTAAACGCCATCCTCCATCCCGATAACCTCAATGCACAACTGCGCCAGGTCAACATGCCGCGCATCCGCTTGATCCATGCCATTCGCCAGCTTCAGGATGAGCCGTATATCCTCGCCATTGCTCGCGACAAATTCGCCCGCTCCGACTGGGAAAACCTCCCCCTCCCCCAGCTTCACCAGCTCCGCATGACCCTCGCCGCCCGCTCCCGCCGCCGCGCCATATCAACCCAATTCAAAACCACCAACAACCTGGCGCGTTAACCCCGTTAAACGGACATTAACCCCATTCAATAAGCCACTTTTCCGCCCATTTCGTCCTAAACTGCCCAATCCCCGCGTTCCCGGCGAAAAATCCTAAAAAACCCCCAATTTTCGCCACTTTCCTCCCAATTCCACCCAATTCCACCCTTCTTATTTCGACTGCCATTTCTCACCAGGAAGAAACCGCCCGGCGCGATGCGAAGATTGCGGAGTTGGAGGAGCAGAACCAGGCGCTCGACAAGCGGGCGGCGGATTTGAACACGGCGATCACCGATTTGACCCGCCAAATCGAGGAGACGAAGCGGAAGCTGGC
>JAKQKQ010000142.1 GCA_029560585.1 Verrucomicrobiota bacterium
CGGGTCAAGGACGTGGACTTCGACCAGGGCCTGCTGATGATCCGCCAGGGCAAGGGCGACAAGGACCGCGTCACGGTGCTGCCGCAGCGGCTGCGCGCCGCGCTGGCCGGGCACCTGGGGCGCGTGCGCGCCCTCCACGACGGGGACCTGGCGGCCGGCCGCGGCCGGGTGCGGCTGCCCGACGCGCTGGAGCGCAAATTCCCCTCCGACACGACGGCCTGGGGCTGGCAGTGGGTCTTCCCGGCGAGGGGCGAGTCGACATGCCCGCGGACCGGCTGGACGGGCCGCCACCACGCCCACCCCAGGGCGCTGAACCGGGCGATGCGGTCCGCGGCCGGCCGGGCCGACATCGCCAAGCGCTTCGGCTGCCACGCGCTGCGCCACAGTTTCGCCACGCACTGCCTGCGCCGGGGCGCCGACATCCGCACCGTGCAGGACCTGCTCGGCCACAGGGACGTGAGCACCACCATGATCTACACCCACGTGCTCAACCGCCCCGGCGTGGTGGCGGCCAGCCCGCTGGACGCCGCATTCCCCGAGATGGCGATCGAGGCCCCATCGCCGTTGGCGGTGGCGCTCGGCGGCGGACCGCGGGCCCGTCCCGCGGCCCAAAGGGGATCCTGACTGTCGGCATCGGGGAACTCTGGTGGCCGGCACACAAACAAGTCATGGCACCCAGACCCCGGGCCAACCTCCGCCGGTTTGACAGGGGCGCGTGACGGCGGGCAGGCTGCCCGCATGCCAAGCCTCGGTTTCAGGCGGCGCTTTGCCGGGGTCATCCTGGGCGGCGAGAAACGGCAGACCATCCGCAAGCCGCGCAGGAAGCCCCTGCGCGTGGGTGACAGGTTGCATCTATTCACCGGGATGCGGACGAAGTCCTGCCGCAAGCTCGGCGTGGCGTCCTGCACGGCGCTGCAAGACATCAGGATCGACGGCGACGGTTTCACGCTGGACGGTGTCCGCGCCGACGCCCCGGGGCGGCTGGCCGAGATGGCGAGGGCCGACGGCTTCGCGTCGTGGCCTGAGATGGTGGAATTTTTTCAGCGGACGCACGGGCTCCCCTTCAGCGGCGTGCTTGTGCGCTGGGGGCAGCTGAATCCGGCCGGAGGCCCGGTCCCTCCGCGCTCGCGTTCGACGAACGGCCACGCTTGAATCCCGCCATGGCGACTGCGGCAAAGCCCGAGCCGACGTCAAAGCGCACCAAGTCGTTCACGACCTCGCGCGCTGGCACGGGCACCAAGGAATGGTCGGACGCTTCGTACAACATCTGCATTGGCTGCGAGCACCACTGCCGTTACTGCTACGCCTGGATCTTGGCCGGCAGAAGCAACAGGAACGCGCATCTGCGAGACCCGGCCGGCTGGGCCAAACAGGCGCTGAACCCGAACAGGGGCCGGTTGGGCGCGGAGATCGGCAAGAAGGGCGTCGTGATGTTCCCCACGAGCCACGACATCACGCCTGCGTTTCTCCCGCAGTCCCTTCAAACGATCGAGAACCTCATCGCCAAGGGCAACGACGTGCTGATCGTCTCCAAGCCGCACCGGGACGTGGTCGCGGCGCTCTGCGACGGCCTCCAGAAACATAAGAGCAGGGTCATGTTCCGGTTCACCATCGGCTCGCTCAACGATGCGACCTGTGCCTTCTGGGAACCCGGGGCACCGACGCCGGCCGAACGGATCGAGGCGCTCTGGCACGCCTTCGACGAGGGCTTTCAAACCAGCGTCAGCATGGAGCCCATGCTCGAGGACATCGATGGCACCCGCGCGGTCGTCGAGGCCGTCGAGCCATTCGTCACCAATACCATCTGGTTGGGCAAGATGGGCCACGTCGTATCAAAGTGGAACGCGGGCGTGAAGGGCTTCGGCGAGGCCCTCAAGAGGATCCGGTCGCTGCAAACGGACGAGAAGATTCTGGCGCTGGTCGATGCGTTTCGGGCGCATCCCAAGATCGCGTGGAAGGACAGCATACAGGATGTGCTCAGGAAACACGGCAGGCCGGTGCCGCACGCCACGACGACTTTAGATGTCGTCCAGCCCCCCGCCCTCACAGCCGCGGAAGCCAAGAGGCTCAACGCGCTCGAGGCCACCGTCGGCCGCGGCATAGCAACCACGTTCGAGATGTGGCTAGCCCTCCACGAGATCCGCAGTTACCGGGACGGGCTGCTGTACAGGTCTCAGGGGTTCGAGACGTTCGAGGCCTACTGCCGCGCCCGCTGGGACTACGCCAAGGCGCACGCCTACCGGCTGGCCGCCTGCGGGGAATTCATCCAGACCGTCAAGGCTTTCCAGTCTCCGGCCGGAGACTCGCTCCCTATGCCCCGGAGCGAGTGGCAGATCCGCCCGCTGCTGGCGCTGCCCAAGGAGCAGCAGGTCGATGCTTGGGCTCATGTCCTAGAGATCGCTCCTCCGGACGTGCTGACCGGTCCCGTCGTGGCCGCCAAGGTGCGCGAGTTCTCCGGGCGGAAGGCGCCGAGGCTACTGACGCCCAGGGCGCGGGCACTGCGGGCCCTGAAGGCGCTGCGGGCGGCCGTCGAGGGCCTGCCTAAGGCCGAGGAGATCGGGCGGCGGTTGGACTTGGTCGAAGGGCTGATTCGGAAGGCGGGCCGATAAGATCGGTCCCCTGCCCGCCCGAGACTCACCCGGCCTTGCGCATCGGGATGACGTTGCGCGCGCGCCTCGGTGGCCGGATGCCGAACCAGGCCTCGGCGTCTTGTTTGGTCACGTCGCGCCGGGCGTAGGCGCGGAAGGTCATGGCGGTGGTCGTGTGACCAAGTTCCTTGGCAGTCGCGGAACCGTCCTTGTGAAGGGCGTAATGATAACTGGCAAAGGAGTGTCTGAGCGCGTCGTGGGGAATCGTGACCCCTGCCTTTTCGGTCACCTCGCGCTTGGCGTGCTTTATGGCAGCGTCGGCGACTGGGATGATCGGGCCAGACCTCTTGCCGCCGGGCATGAGCCATTCGCGCAGGGCATCGGTGATGCCCACGAAGCGGCCCTCGGTTCGGTGCTGCTTGGTCTGCTTGGCCACGTCGGGTCGCACGAAGATCTGACCGTTGGACCAATCGATGTCCTCCCAGTGCATGCGCACGAGCTCTATCGGCCGGAGCCCCGCAAACGCCCCGAAACAAAGCCATGGCCGCATGACCCGCTCGTCTGCATGTGCCAGCAGGGCCCGCATCTGCTCGGGACGGAGGATCTCCTTTGGGGCGGCGGGGCGTTGCAGGCGCCTAGACAGACCCGCGCACGGGTTGGTGGGCATCCAGTCCATCGTGACCGCATGATTGAATATGGCGCTGGTGATCCGGAAAGTAGCGTAGCGGGAGGTCGGGGAGAGCCTGTTGAACGATTGGATCCAAGACAGGATCTCCCCCCTGCCGATGTCGGCCAGCGCGCGCTCGCCGAACTTCGCGGCGAACTTGCGGCCCTCGTAGCGGATCTGCTGGAGATATTTCTGTGATGCCCTGGCGTCTTGCTGTGCATCATAAAACCGCGTGAGCGCATCGGCCGCTGTCACGCGCTCGGAGCCCCGGCGGTCGCGCAGCTGTTTCGCGTATTCAGTGAGTTGGGCGATCTCACCCGGCTCAAGGCCGGTCCAGAGTTCGGCCCCCAGGCCCCCCAGTTTGGACTCGCAATCCCGGGCGAAATCCGCTGCATCGGACCGCAGCTTGAAGTATCGGCGTTGCTCTTTGCCGCCGGAGAGCTGTTTCGGGACGTACACGACCCAAGGGGTCCGGGGCTTCTTCGAGCTTCTGATCTTCACCCTCATGGACACGCATGGTCGCGGTTTGGTCGCGGTTGTCAATGTCCAAACGGGTCCAGCCTTGTCCCAGTAAGTGACTACTATTTCAACAAATCACATTTTTCTAGAGGGCCATTTTCCTGACTACGGATCAGAAGGTCGTAGGTTCGAATCCTACAGGGTGCGCTGATTCCCCCCCTTTTTGTCGCACGTTTGTTGCACTCAGTTTCACGGGGTGGTCTGGATTCCATGGCCCGATGCTGCGCCATCCGTGGATCGCCAAGTTCACCCAGCAGCTCTCGCCGGGCGCAAATCAAGGCTTGGTTGCCGCCGACACCTTTTCGATCGGAACGAACGTCCACTTAATCAGTGGCTCGTGCCATCGTTCACGCGACCCGCCTTTCGCCGACAGATTCTCTGGCGATCCGCAAGTCTTGTGCGGTAGCCCGCATCGGCTGGACTCGATGGCCTCGCCGACGCGCGCTGGCAACATCACCATCAAACCGGCCGAAGTTCGAGGACGTGAACGTCTGCTGTTATGCCGCGCCCGACAAAATTGTCGCCCGTGACACGTTCTTTTCCTCTCTGAATGAAGGATGGCTGTTGTTGGCAAAATGGAAAACGAGGCCAACCCGACTCTATATCCTCTCGAATCAAGGCGTGCCAAACCGAGTTGGAATAGGAGACCGGGCGAAACTGGCTTGTAATCGATAACCTGTTTCAACCTGCAGGCGCCGTTACCCGAGATCTGTTTATTGGGAAAGGTCAGCCAACGACTGGGATTTTTCGCGGTTGCAGAGTGTGTTTCGCGGACCGGTGGCCCCAGACCCTCCAAAATCGCATTTTTCGGAGCGCGGTTTTCCTTTGAGCCAGCATGTTTCACACGGAAGCGTGAAACATGCTGGCTAGCGGACAGCAGTTCGGATGGCGGGCACGAGCAATTCGCTGACGAGTTGGTGGCCCAGGTCGTTCGGGTGCATGCCGTCGAGCAGCAGTTGGTCGATGGTGGTCCGGTGCCTTAGCGCGAAAGCGGGATACGCCGCGCGCACGTCCACCAGCGGGATGACCAATTCCTTCGCCAGCCCGCGCAACGCCTCGTTGTAGCTGGCGAGAATCGGGGCATCGAATCCGTCCTCGACCTCCGGCCGATACGGTGCCCTGCCATACATGCCCTTGAGCCTGGCGGTCCAGCGCACCGGATTGGTTGTCATCAGGATAACGCGCGCGTTCTGCTGGCGCGCCTCGGCAATCATGGCGCGCAGGTTCGCCTCGTACTCGGCCAGCGGCACGCGGGGCTCGGTGGCGGGTGGCTTCTTCCACACATCGACGGCGGCATCGTTGATGCCAAACTGCATGACAACGACCCTCGGCCTGTGGCGCAGGACATCACGCTCGAATCGGTTGCGCGCATCCCGTGTCGTGTTGCCACCGATGCCCGCGTTATGGACTGTCAGGCTGGAACCGATGCTCTGCAGCGCCTCCTCGACACGAGCCGAATACACCCGCTGGACCGCGCCGGGACGCGGGGCTGTCGTGGAATCGCCGAACATGATGATGCCGTTCGGCTTCGGGGCGTCCGCGGGGGCCGGCTTGAAGATCGGGATTTCGCCCCCGTGTAGGTCCGCCAGGTTGATCTTCATCCGCAACCCGCCCTGCATCGTGGTAATCCATAGCTCGCCCGGTCGCCGCTCGTAGAGATACGGGTACGACACCCGCCCACCGCCGGTATAGTTCGCCGCGACGACAATCGGCTTGGACCAGCTCAGGGCCTCGTCCTTCGAGATGGCGAGCGACAACTCCGCGCGGCTCGTGCGATTGGCGGGGAGGTGGCGTGGGGGCGCATTCCACAGCAGCGCGATGCGGCCGTCAGAAAGCCTCGCCATCTGGGGGCAACAGGTCACAGACTCGATCTGCGATTGCCCGAGCCCCCCCCACTTCACGCCATCGCGGGAGGTGGCCTCCCACAACCATCCCGATTCCGTGCGCAGCAGAAGGTATAGGGAACCATCCTTGTGCTCGATCACACTGCCCTCGATCGACCCGGCGTGATCATGCGCGCCGATGCCGTAATCGAGCACGTCGCCGCGCTGCCAGCTTCTGCCCAGGTCGTCAGAGACAAACATGACGGTCGCGTGCCTCCACTCCGGGATGATCTCCTGTCCCACGAGCACGATGCGCCCACCGCGCATCTGGATCATCGAGTGGATGCACCCGCACCACGGCTCGCTGAGTTTCACCGGTGTCTCCCAACTCCTTCCGTCATCCAGACTCCGGCACGCGTAAATCGGCAGCACGAAATCACGCCAGCTCACGTCCTTTTCACCCCAGCGCCAGCCGCGGGGCCGCCTGCACTCCGATCCGTTCATCCACGCGGAGATGATCACGCCCTCGCGAGTCCGGAGCAGCGCTCGCTCGTTGCTGACGGTGAATTTCGCCGGGTCAGCGAAGAGTGCCGAGCTCTCCCATGTCGCGCCCTCATCGTGGCTGCGCAGGGCATTCTTCGCATTCAGGCACAACACCCCCCCATCGGCCGTCGGGACAAACGGCCCCTGGTGGGTGAAGGGCAGCGCATCGGCCCCGGGATGCAAGACGAGTGACGAATCAGCCCCGCGAACGAGCGCGGGCAGCAGAAGAACGGCGACAATGGCTTTGGTGCTCATGGCGCTGAGGTCCTGTCAGTCGAAGTGGGCGACAGGGCCAGCGGAAAGCCTAACGCCGATCGCTCCAAGGCATCACCTGTCGGCTGACTTTTTCCCCGCCGCCGAAGCGAGCCAGTTCGGGGACGGGACGTGGGCGTCTTTCATGAACTCGCGCATCTGACGAGCCACCTCGGGATGGCGCTCGGCGAAGTCGTTCCGCTCCATGGCGTCCGAGGCCAAATCATAGAGTTCGAAAAGGTCCTTTGCCGGAACAAAGTGCCCCTTCCACTTGCCGTGGCGTGCCGCCTGCCGAAAACCGCCACTGTACTGCTCCCAATACATCGTTCGTTCAAGCAGTTCCGCCTGCGTCGTCCCAGTAATCGTCGGCAGCACGCTGAGGCCATCGACCTTTGCGGGCACCCCGGCGCCGCCGATCGAGCAAAGCGTGGGCAGGACATCCGCGAAGTACCACGGAGCATCGCTCACCCGGCCAGCCGGCACCCGGCCCGGCCAGCGCACGATCATCGGCACCCGCAGGCCGCCCTCGAGTTGGGTCCCCTTCTTGCCGCGAAAGGGTCCGACGCTGTCCAGTACGCCCTCCCGCCGCTCGACGCCCCCGTTATCCGAACAGAAGAACACGACCGTTCTGTCGTCGAGGCCGAGTTCCTTCAGCAGCGCCATCACCCGCCCGAGGTCGCGGTCGAGGCGCGTGACCATCGCCGCATGGACCTTGTAGTCGCGCGGCCAATCCTTGTCGCCGTAGGATTCCAGGCTCGGGACCTGGTACTCCCCATGCGGCAATGTCCACGCCAGATAGAGAAAGAAAGGGTGCCCCCGGTGACGCCGCACGAAGTCCAGGGCGAATTCCGCGAAGAGGTCGTGCGAATACTCCTTGGTCTGGCCAGCGAGGTTGCCGCGCAACGTGACGCGTTCGGTGTCCTTCCAGAGGTAATCAGTGTAGTACGTGTGCGCGTGTTTCTGGTTGAGATAGCCAAACCACTCGTCGAAGCCCTTCTGGTTTGGGATGCCCGCGGTATCCGGTTCGCCCAGCCCCCATTTTCCCGTGATGCCAGTGACGTAGCCCGCCCTCTTTAACAGCATAGCGATGGTCACATCCTCCGCCTCCAGCGGGACGCGGTGCTCGGGACCAACCCCACCGACCATGCCGGAATTGCCGCGCACCCGCGTGTGCCCGAGATGCTGTCCGGTCATCAGCACGCTGCGCGACGGCGCGCAAACCGATGCGCCGGCATACACGTCGGTGAAACGGGTCCCTTCGGCGGCGAGCCGATCGATGTTGGGCGTCTGAATGTGCTTCTGCCCATAGCATCCGACGTCTCCCCAACCCAGGTCGTCCGCCATGAGGAAAATGATGTTCGTCCGCACCCCGGGCAATCCGGCCCGCGCCGGGCCTGCCTCTGCGGCCCGTGACAGTGCCGGGGACGCCAGGATGAGGGCAATCAGCAATACGGTTGGGAGGCCTCTGTCGGCACTAGCCCGCGCGAAACCCGCCAACGGCGTCTTCTCGGTAGCCGGATCCGGAGGCCGAACCGCTCCGATCATGGCAGCATGCATATCAGATGCGGCGGCTGGGGTCGAGCGGCATGAGCCCACCACCCGATCGGACCACGGCACGCACTCGCCGCGATGCGACAATCACCCCGGCCCAGGCACCAGCCCCGGACCCACAAACCGGCGGCTCTCCCCCGGGTCCGTTTCGAGATCAACGGTCTTCTCCCCATACCTCACCCTGCATGTCTTGCCCCCAAGGCTATGGATCACCGTGGACGTCAGCGCCCCATCCCGCCATGCCAGATCGACAGAAAAACCGCCGCGCGCGCGCAGCCCTTTGATCGCCCCGGCGGGCCACGCACCCGGCAACGCCGGCAACAGCTGGATTTCCCCCGCGTGGCTCTGAAGCAGCATCTCGGCGATCCCCGCGCAACCGCCGAAGTTGCCATCGATCTGGAAGGGCGGGCACACGTCCAGCAGATTCGCCTGCGTGGACTGCGTCAACAACTCCTGCAACATCTTGTGCGCGTGATCGCCATCGCCCAGGCGTGCCCAGAAACTGATCTTCCAGGCCTTGCTCCAGCCCGTCCCGCCATCGCCCCGGAGCTCGAGCGAACGCCTGGCTGCGGCCGCGAGCCCGGGCGTGCCGCGCGGGGTGATCTGCCGACCCGGGTGCAGGCCGAATAGATGCGAGCAGTGCCGGTGCTGTGGCTCGGGTTCGACAAACTCCTCCCCCCACTCCAGAAGCTGGCCCCGCGAACCGATCTGGTACGGCCGCAACCTCGCCAGCGCCTTGCCCAGCTCCGCACGAAAATCAGGGTCGACCGCCAGAATCTCCGAGGCCCGGAGCGTGTCATTGAAAAGCTCGCGGATGACCGCCATGTCCATCGCGCAGCCGACGCTCACGCTGGCCCTCTGCTTCTTTTCGCCGTAGACGAAGGAATTCTCCGGCGATGTGCCAACCGGGGTCACCAGAGTCCCCCGGCCGTCATCCACCAGCCAATCGAGGTAGAACAGGCACGCATCCCTCATCAAGGGATACGCATCTCTCGCCAGGAAATCGCGGTCGCCCGTGAAGAGGTAGTGCTCAAACAGGTGCTGGCACAACCAGCCGCTGCCCATCGGCCAAAAGGACGTCTGCGCGATATTGTCCACGGGCTGGGCATCGCGCCAGAGCGTCGTGTTATGATGCGCGACCCAACCGCGCCGATGATACATCTCGCTCGCCACCCGGCGACCATCCACGGCCAGTTCGCGCACCATCCGAAGCAAGGGTTCCGCGCATTCGGTGAGATTCCCCACTTCCGCCGGCCAGTAGTTCATCTCCGTGTTGATGTTGATCGTGTACTGGCACGCCCACGGCGGGATGATGTCTTTATTCCAGATGCCCTGCAGGTTCAGCGGCTGGCCGCCCGGCCGAGAGCCGGAGATCATCAGATACCGGCCAAACTGAAAATATGCCGCCGCCAGCGCCGGGTCCGGTTGCCTGAGGCGCTGGTCGGTTGACAGATCAGTCGCCGTGCCCAGATCGAGCGTGACGCGATCAAACAACCCGCCGTAATCGCGCGCGTGTCGTTCCAGCAACTCCGCGAACCCAAACCTGCCCGCCCCACGAAGAAACCCGTCCGCCTCGTGCGCCGCGTCCACCGGCTTCCGCCCAAACCCGCCGTAACTGGAGGCCGCACTAAACACGATCAGCGCCTCATCCGTACCCGCAACCTCCAGACCAGTCACCGCTCCGCCCTTGGCCCACACCTGCAGCCTCGCCCCGAAGTTCAAACCGCGGCCGTCGTACGAGATCTGCGCGGCGCCCGGTAGACGTTTCCCATCCCTGTCCCAAAGTTCGGGATACTTCCACGTGTCACCCTTCTTCTCCACCCAGTCGAGGGTGCGGCGCAGCACCATCCCGGGCAGCTGGCTGTCCATCGAGAGTCGGCCCGCATCCACCCTCATCGTTGCGGGATGCGGACATGTCAGGCGCACCCGGAAGGTCAGCCCGCCCGGCCTGTCCGCGGCGAGCCTTATGACGATGACCCCGTCGGGGTGACTGGCGAAGATCTCGCGGGTGAATGTCACACCCTCGCAGCGATAGCGCACTCGGAAAACAGCATCGGCGAGGTCGAGCTCGCGCCGGTAGCCTTCGATTGGTCGCCCATGGTCAAAATCTAGGTACAGATCCCCCAGTGGCTGGTAACAGGCCCAGGCGCGTCCGAGCCACTTCTCCGTCACCATGCGGTCGGCCTCGGCAAACTGTCGCGAGGCCAAGAGGTTGGTTACGGCCGCAAAATCCTGGCCGACGTCGAGCGGCAGGTCGCGGTATCCGGGATAACCGGAGACAAGCGTGTTTTCGTTGAGTTGAAGGTGCTCGGTCACCGGGTCCCCAAAGACCATCGCCCCCAGTCGCCCGTTGCCAATGGGCACGGCCTCCTCCCACTTCGTCGCAGGCCGCGTGTACCAGAGCGTCGTCGCTGGCGCCGGCCTCACCGCCCCAGGCCAAAGCGCCATCGCCGCGATCAAGAGTCTTTTGCCCATGTCACACCCACCCTTCTCGCGGTCGCGTCGTCGCCGGCAAGAAAAGCGCCGCGAGCGACTCGCGGTTTGATGGCCGGGAGCGCGACCGCGTCACACGCGCCCCCGGAATTGCCATGGCTTGGCTTGCGCGGGCTCGCCTTCTGGACAGCCATCCGCGCTGCATCTGTCGCAACAGTTACTTCAGGAGATCGGCGGGCACCTTCCCACCATTTTCGGCGATCTTCTTGATGACCTGTTTGTGCAACCAGATATTCATCTCGGCCGAACCCTTTTTATCAATATCGGCCTGGCTGTAGCCGAGTTCGAGCGCGAGCGTCTTCCGGGCGGCGAAACTACTCTCGAGACCAAGCAATTTTAAAAGATCGACGATAGATTTCTTCCAATCGAGTTTCTCGGGATTCTTCCCCGCCATTTCAGCGAGCAGTTTATCGACATCGACCACCTGCGTGGGTGCAGGTGCCGGAGCGACCGGTGTGGCGGCCGATCCAGGTGCGGCGCCGGCCGGGGCTGGAGTGGCACCAGCTTGGGCCAACGGATGTGACGCGCCGAAGATTTTTGACATGATTGAGGAGAACATACCCATAGTAAATTACCATAGCACGATCATTGGCCCCCATCAAACGGTTGTTCGTCTGTGCGGCGACAATCATCAAAGTTCTGCGGGCACAACGTCACATAGTGGCATCGGTTGTCGACGACGAGGAACGGAATGCCCCGCCATCTTACCCGCGCAAGATTCATTTGAATCAAATCGTCGGATGTGGTATCGGGAAGATGTCATGTGCAGAGGTGCGGAATCTGCCATCAGCCGACTGGAGTCCGCCCGGGAGTCTAACTGTGCGCCACCGCTTCATGCCAGACCGCCGCGACAGTGGCGGCTGCGCACTCATCAGCACAACACATCACACGGCAACAGGGAGAAAGCCATATGGACATCGTCAGTTTGATCATCCAGCTCGCGAGCGGCGCGGCCGGCGGCAATATAGCTGGTGCGTTGCTCAAGCAATTCAACCTTGGCCCGGTGGGTAATTCGATCGTTGGCATCCTGGGCGGAGGTCTCGGTGGCCAACTCCTCGGAATGCTCGGCGTGGGCGGAACCGCAGCGGGTGGGTTGGACATCGCATCCATCCTCTCGAGCATCGCCGGCGGCGGTGTCGGCGGTGGGGCTCTGATGGCGATCATCGGCGTCATCCGCAACATGATTCGAAAATAGTCTCCCGAAGGGTCCGGCTTCTCGTTCTCGCCCCCGCGTCGGCGCGCGGGGGCACCCGCGTCGGATTTCGGGTCGACAAATTCTTGAGTCCGGTGCCGTCCCGGTGCCGGGCAGTTGACGCGCGGCGTGGCGCTTGCGATTCTGGCGCACGCCAATGACCCAACACCGGCTCAAGAAAGGGTATTACACGCTGGAGGGCATCAATGCCTTCGCAACGGCGTTCTATTTCAATTACCTCTTCTTCTTCATGCAGGCGAGGTTTGGGTACGGGAATCTGGAAAACCTGCTTCTGTCTGCCACCAATGGCTTCATCTACATGTGCGCGGCCTGGCAGGGTGGCCGATTCGCGCAACGATTCGGTTACTTCACGGCCCTGTGGTCCGGGTTTGGCACGATGTGCCTGGCGCTTCTGGGAGGATGCGTGGCCCAAACCCAGTTCGCGCACTGGTCGGTGATGGCCGTCTGGACACTGGGAATGTGTTTCACCTGGCCAACGCTGGAGGCGCTGGTGAGCGAGGGCGAAACGCTCCAGACCCTGCCGGGCCGGATCGGCATCTACAATCTCACTTGGGCGGGTGGCAGCGCACTGGCCTATTTCACGGGGGGCGCGCTCCTGGAATTATTGGGGGACCGGAGCCTCTTTCTGGTGCCCGCCGGATTGCACCTCGCTCAATTGGCCCTGCTGGGATGGCTGCATCGCGGGAACCGCAGGGCGATTCCCCCCGCGCCTTCGAAGAGATCGGACAGGCCGCCAGAGGCGCCAGCGGCCCATGCCGCCCAGGGGCGCGCGAAGATGTTCCTGCGTTTGGCGTGGTTGGCAAACCCCTTCGCCTACGTGGCGATCAACACGATCATCGCGGTGATTCCCGGATTGGCAAAGCGCCATGACCTGAGCCCGATGTGGGCTGGCTTCTTCTGTTCGCTGTGGCTGTTCTCGCGGATGGGGGCGTTCGCGGTCCTGTGGCTCTGGTCGGGCTGGCATTATCGATTTCGCTGGTTCGTGGCCGCCTATTTTCTGGTTACGGCCAGTTTTGCCGTGATCCTGCTGTCGCCCGCCCTGTGGCCAGTGATGGTTGCCCAGGTGACCTTCGGCGCAGCCGTGGGCCTCGTCTATTATTCATCGCTATTCTATTCGATGGACGTGGGCGAAACCAAGGGCGAGCACGGCGGTATTCACGAGGCCGCCATCGGCGCCGGGATATTCGGGGGCCCGGCGGTGGGGACGGCGGCGCTCGCACTCTTTCCAGGCGAAACCTCGACTGGGGTGTGGGCCGTGGCTGGCCTCCTGATGGTCGGCGGTGCCGCGATCGTGGGAATCCGCTGGCGTTCTTGGCGCAGCGAGGTGGCGCCGGACTCGAAACACACCTGATCGGGGGCCTCGCCCGCCGAGGTCACGCGCGTCTCTGCGCCGCCTCACCCAGGCATGCCCCCCGCTGACATCCACCAATCTCACCCTGACGGGCGAGCCACACCCGTGCGCTCAAAAAACAGCCCTATCGCACGCTCCCGCGCCGGCCGCCAATCCGGCACCCTATACGGCACAAGGACCGTGGTCGCCTTGCGCGCCCCGCCCCGTTCCACGAATCCCGTGAACCACGCAGCTCCACCCCACGCCCCTGTCTTGCCAAACACCTTCGCCCCCGGGTCCGGGCACGGCCACGACATCACGTCTTCCAACATGAGCTGCACCTCGGGCGTGGACGCCAAGCCGCCGCGCATCAAACGCACCGTAAACCCGTGCAGGCGCCGCGCCGTCACTTTCAGCACGCCGCCCCGCACCACGGCCGATGCGTCACCGCCCAACCAGTCACCGGCGACCACCCCATCCACAAACCTCGTCCGCACCGCCCATCCGACGATCTTCTCTGGACGGAGGCGCCCCGCCAGCCACAAGAAATACTCGTTGCTGGAACATCGCATCGCCTCGCGCATGTCGATCTCGCGCCGCCCGTTCCCACCGGGCACGTCGTGGCATACGTGCCGCTCCGATGGCGCCGCAATCCCCCCCTCCAATACCGCCAACGCAATCACAAGCTTGAAAGTGGATGCGGGGCACGCTGCCACATCAGCCAGAGCCGCATCGCCCGCCACGATCTCGGCCCCTCCCCCCCCAATCGTCTCCAGCACCACATATCTTTCGCCGCGCACCCACCCCCCGCAGAGACCCGCCGCACACGCGAGCCAAAGCCCAGAACGGCCAAGCCGCGCGCCCACCTTTTTCCGTCTCGCCCTCCACATAAAATGAGCCTAGTGTGTACCGTAATCTTTACGATACCGCGATTTCTGCAAAAGTTGTTTGTTTAGACGTCCGATGGCCGAACGAATCCTCAAGCCCATGGACTACAGGGAGTTCGGGGTGACCGTCCGCGGTTTCGCCCCGCGCCACCGGATTTTCAATCGATACATCCTCCAGCGTTTGCTGGGCAGCGGGGGCATGGGCGTCGTGTGGCTCGCCCAAGACGAGCAACTCGGTCGCTCCGTCGCCCTCAAGTTCCTCAACGACTCCCTCTTTCAAGACCCCACGGCACTGGACGAACTCAAGCGGGAAACCCGCAAATGCCTTGAGTTGACCCACCACAACATCGTCCGCGTCTATGATTTCATTCAGGACAAAGACTGGGCGGCCATCTCCATGGAGTTCGTCGATGGCGACACACTCCGCAATCTCCAATCCAACAAGGCCAACGGCGTCTATGAGCCGCTGGAACTTGAGAAATGGATATGGCAACTCACCGACGCCCTCGAGTATGCCCACAATACCGCCAAGCTCGTTCACCGAGATCTCAAGCCCGCCAACCTCATCCTCAATCGGCGCGGAGATCTGAAGATCGCCGATTTCGGGATCGCCAGAAACGTCACCGAGGGCCACAGGATTCACCAGGACGAGGTATCCGGCATTGGCACCCCCGTCTACATGAGCCCCCAACAGATGAATGGCGATCCTCCGACCGTCGCCGACGACGTCTATTCGCTGGGCACCACGCTATACGAACTCGCCACGGGCCGTCCTCCCTTCTATGAGGGCGACATCACCCATCAGGTCATGACCGCGATCCCACCGATGCTCGCCAGGCGGCGTCAGGAATTCGGGATACACAGCGGCAACATCCCGAAATGCTGGGAGGACACCGTGGCGCGTTGCCTCGCGAAACGGCCCCAGGATCGACCGGCCAGCATCCGCGAGGCCGCGGAATCCCTCTATCCGCAGAGCCGCTTTACGACGGCCATGCAGGCGCTCCTCGGCACTGACGACACCAGCGTCATCCGGCCATCCACATCGCCCTCTTCCTATAAGCCGCCCACGACCTTCCGGCCGATCACCCTACCGGTCCCACCGCCCGCCCCACCACCGACGATTGAGATCCGTTCCCCCCGCCGACTCAAGCTCCCCCGGCAGGCGTGGATCGCGATCGGCTCGGTGCTCGTAATCGCGTTGATTGGCGCAGCATTTTTCGCGACCCGGCCCATCAGGGCGCCCCAGCTCCCGGAGCCGGAACAGGAGCCACCCACCACAGCGCCGCCCGAGAAGCCGCCACCACAGCAGGCGCAGGCGCCGACACTTACCACCGCAGCCGACCTCGCTTCAGAAAACGCCCTGATCCAGTTCTTGGAAAAACTCCGCGGGCAACCGGCGGTCGCCCGCCCCTCGAAGAACCTGAACCCGGAACAGCTCGAGGCCGACAGCCGCGCCCGCGCGTTCTTCAACGAGGGGAAACTTGCCGAGGCCGCAGAGGCTTATCGCGCCATCCTCAAGTCCTCGCCATCCAATGCGCATTCTCTCGCAAATCTCGCCACCATCCTCGCCAGTCAAGGCGACAACAAGCAGGCCCTGAAGTTTGCCTCAAGAGCGGTCCAGTCCGAACCAAACGACGCGTTCGCCAGGGTCACCCTAGGCTCGATCCAACACGCCCTCGGCCAAGATACAGAATCCCTGCACACCCTCGCCGATGCTGCGGCGCTCGACCCCTACGACCACGTGATCCGACGCTTCATCGGCGTCGCCGCCTCCGGGATCCAGTGGAGCGCCCTCGCCGAACGCCAGTTCCTCGAATCCATCCGCCTCAACCCTAACTCCGCCGAGACCCACCTCGACCTCGCCATTCTCTACGCGACCGCAACACCTCCCCACATCGACCGCGCCCGCAAACATTACGAAACGGCCCGCTCCCTGGGCCTGCCCCCCGATCCCCGGATCGAGCCACTGCTCAAATAGCGCGACGTACGGCGTTGACCAACCGACCTTTCCACCCCAACGTTCCGGGTCCCGCCACCTTGGGCGGGCCACACTTGGAGACCAGCAAATGGCGCGGATGACCCTCGACCGGTTGGAGGCGATCTACAACCAGCCCCTGTTCGACCTGCTGCAACAGGCGCGCGCCGTGCATGAGGAACACTGGCCCCGTCGCGAAGTCCAACTCTGCACGTTGCTCAGCATCAAGACCGGCGGCTGCAGCGAGGATTGTTCCTACTGCGCCCAGAGCGCGCACCATGCGACGCCCGTCCAGCCGGAGCCCCTCCTCGACAAAGAAGCCGTCATGCGCGTCGCCCGCGCGGCCCGTGACCAAGGCTCGACTCGCTTCTGCATGGGCGCCGCGTGGAAAGGGGTCCGGGAGGGGGACAAGAAATTCGAGCAGGTGCTCGAGATTGTCCGCGAGGTTAACTCGCTCGGCCTGGAGGTCTGCGTCACCCTGGGCCAGCTCACCCCGGTCGCCGCCCAGCGTCTCCGCGCGGCGGGTGTCACCGCCTATAATCATAACATCGATACCAGCCCTGAATTCTACGCCAACATCGTCACCACCCACACCTTCGAGGACCGCCTCCAGACCATCCGTGCCGTTCAGGATGCCGGCATGGCGGTCTGCTGCGGGGGCATCATCGGCATGGGCGAGGCGCTCGTCGATCGTCTCCGGATGCTCGAGGTCGTCACCGGCTTCGATCCCGCCCCAGAGAGCCTCCCCATCAATTCGCTCGTCCCGATCCCGGGAACGCCCTTGGAAAACCTGCCGCGGGTCGACCTCTTCGAGGTGGTCCGGCTCATCGCAACGGCGCGCGTCGCCCTGCCGCGCACGAAAATCCGCCTGTCGGCCGGGCGCGAGAACCTCTCCCGCGAGGCCCAGGCAATGTGCTTTTTCGCCGGGGCCAATTCGATCTTCTTCGGCGACAAGTTGCTCACCACGGGCAACACGGCCGCCGAGGAAGATCTCGCTCTGCTGCGAGAGCTCGACCTGGAGCCCCAAGCCCCCTTCACCGACATCCAGGAACCGCACGCCTGCACGCGAGAGGCGCACGCCTGACGTCCGATTGCCCCGGGGCTGGCGAACGCATGGGCCGCGCCGTGCGGCTCCGCCCCCGCCGGGAATATCAAGCCGGCACCGCCGTACCGGATTGGCATTCACGATGCGCCGCGCTACAAATCCCACATGAGCCTGCCAAATCGCCCCCTCGTAGCAATCATCATGGGATCCAAATCGGATTGGGAGACCATGAAGACCGCGGCCGATCACCTGGAGAAGCTGGGCATCGCCCACGAACTCAAGGTCCTTTCGGCACACCGAACGCCGCAGCGGACCCATGAGTTTGTGACGTCGGCAGAAGCGCGCGGCCTCGAGGTCATCATAGCGGCAGCGGGCGGGGCCGCCCATCTGGCGGGAGTCGCGGCCGCGCTGACGCTTCTTCCCGTTCTCGGGGTCCCGATGCAGAGCAAGGCCCTTCAGGGACTCGATTCGCTGCTTTCTACGGTGCAGATGCCCGCCGGCATTCCCGTCGGCACGCTGGCCATTGGTGGCTCGGGGGCCACCAATGCCGCCCTCCTCGCGGCCGCCATCCTCGCCAACAAGTACCCCGAGATCCGCGACCGCCTCCGCCGTTTCCGCGAGGAGCAGACCCGGGCGGTCGAAGGCCAGACCCTCCCATGAGCTATGCCCCCATCCCCCGCGGTTCGGTCATCGGCATCCTCGGCAACGGCCACTTCGGCCGGTTGCTCGCCCAGGCCGCCCGGGAGATGGGTTATCGCGCGTGGATCCTCGGGCCCGGCATCAATAGCCCCGCAGGCCAAGTCGCGGACCGCGAGTTCGACGCCGATTACCTCGATCTCACAGCCATCGAAGAATTCGCCAAGGGCAGCGATGTCATAACGTTCGGCTGCCACCGCATCCCGGCGAAATGCCTCGAATTCCTCGGCCCTCTAAAAACAGTTCGGCCCAGCCCCGAAACCCTCCTGCTCATGGGGAACCGGCTCCGGGAACGCACATGGCTCCAGGAACGTGGATTCCCGCTCCCCGATTTTGTCTCGGTGCGCTCTCGGGCAGAACTCGATGACGCCATCGACCTCATCGGTTCGCCGTCCATCCTAAGGAGCTACCGCCCCGACCAAGACATCAAGAGATGCCGCAAGATTTCTGCGGGCGACGACCTCGATGAGTCCTGGGCCGCCATGGAAGGGGAAGACGCCATTCTCGAGACCTGGGTCCAGTGCGAGCAGGTGCTCTCCGTCGCCTGTGCGCGAAGCGTGGGCGGCGAAACGCGCTGCTTCCCAGTCTGCGAAATCACATACCACGAGGACATCCTCGTGGCCGCCAACGCCCCCGCCGCCATTCCGGCGGACATCGCCCAAAAGGCACAGGCCATGGCCCTGCAGATCGCACAGTCCGCCCGCACCATCGGCATCTTGACCGTTCAACTGTCTGTCCTCCCCGACGGGGGTCTCCTCGTGGATGAGTTGACACCAACCCCACACGCATCTGGCCAATTCTCCATGGATGCTTGTTCCAGCAGCCAATTCCAACATCACATCTTGGCCATCACGGGTCGCCCGCTCCCAAAGATCGACCTCAAGGAACCCGCCACGACCATCACGATGCTGGGGGCCCTCTGGCGCCAGGACCCGGCCCCATTCGACGCCCTGCGGGCGCTCCCACACGCCCATCTCCACCTCTATGGCAAGGCTGACCCCAGCCCCCGTCGCGAGATGGGCCACATCACGGTCCTCGGCGAACTCACCCCCGACATCTGCGAATCGCTCCGGCGCCTCGCTCTCGACCAGACCTTCCAGCCCCCAAAACCGCCTTCACCTGCCGATATTGTCGTGGGCCGCCTGGAGCAGCGCCCATTTTCCCCTTTCGCCGTTATCCTCGCCAACGGCCTTCCCCTCGCGGTCGATGAACCCGCCGCGCTCGCACGCCTCCGCGGCTCCTTCGTTCACCAATCCAAAGAAGGCGCGGTTACCCAATTCAACCCGGATGACATCAGTGCCGTCAGTTAACCAGCACTCCCCGGGAGACACGGACCTCATGCTCCGGGTTCGCGACGGCGACCACGCCGCCTTCGAGACTCTCGTGCGCCGGCACCAGCACGCAGTCTACGGCACCGCCTGTCGGATGCTCGGCGACAGCGTGGAGGCAGAGGATATCACCCAGCTCACCTTCCTCCGGATCCATCGCGCCGCGCCCAAGTACCGCCCCACGGCCCGGTTCACCACCTGGATGTTCGCCATCCTCCGCAATCTCGTGTTCAATGAGGCGCGCCGCCGCAAGCGCCACAGGGGCCACGTCTCGCTCGATGCGCCCGTCGAGTTTCCCGACGACGCCACCCCCCGCGAACTCGCCCACTCAGGCCAGCCGGGCCCCGACGCGGAGGCCCTTCAGAAGGAACTCGAATCCCAGATTCAGGCCGCCCTTCAGAGCCTCCCCGAGCAGCAGCGGCTAGCCATGGTGCTGCTCCGTTACGAGGACCTCTCCTACGAACAGATCGCCGAAGTCCTCGACACCTCCGTGCCGGCGGTCAAATCACTCATCTTTCGCGCCAGAGAGGTACTCCGGGGTCGCCTAAAAAAATATCTTGCTGCAACCGAAAGCCCAAAGGAGGGTTAAATATGGGTATGGATGACTTCGAGTCAGATCCATTGTGGGAATTGTTGGGGCGGGCCCGCCGACCAGAGCCGTCGCCCTGGCTGGCGACGCGCATCATTGCGGCAGCCCGCACGCGCGATGCCGCATCCAGCCGACGGCCCCTGCTCGCTCTTTGGCGCTGGCTCGCACTGCCCGCCGGTGTGGCGGCAATCGTCATCGCCACCTTGACGGTCCGACACCCCTTCTACCGGCAGCCCGCCGAATCACCCCAGCTGTTCGCGGCCTTCGAGGCCTTCGCGAACAACGCCTTCGAGGCCGACTACCTATGGTCCAGCGACAGCTTCTGATTCTCGGGGCATCGCTTAGCCTGCTCGCGCACAACGTGTTGCCATGCCAGGGGCAGCCCGCGCCGCCCACTCCCCCCGACAGCCCGCGCCACACCCCAGATGCCCCCGGCGGGACAAATGAACAGCCTGCCCCACCCTCACCCCAGGGTCCGGCGCCGGACCGCGGACACGGTTTTCATGGCTGGGGCTTCTTCAAGCGTCCGCCCGGACCGCCGGGCCAACCGCAGTCACCCCAAGATCATGCCCGCAACTGGATGGCCGAACGCGCACTGATGTTCATGCTCATGGAAGCCCCACCGGCCGAACTCGAAAAACAGCTCGCCGGCTGGCCCAAGTTTCAAGCCATGACTGATGCCGAAAAGGAGCATTTCCGCAATCGCCTCGAGGGCTACCGCAAGAATCGGCGCCAGGTGGCCATGCACGCGGCCACGCAGATGGGAATCCAGGTCCGCCCAGACCAAGAGGAGACCTTCATTCGCGATTTCTGGCGGGGCCGACGCAAAATTGAGGAGACGCTATTCCGGGAAATGGAACCCCGCCGCCGCGAACTCGAGGGCAAATTCCACGACGAGATGTCGGGCAAATACCGCCCCCCGCCGCAGTAGGCGATTCGCCACCCAGCAGACTGTGAAATCGGACATTGCACACGAAGCTTGACCACAGCGAGCGATGATGTGCGTCGATTAGGCTCCATGCCGCGCGCCACGGGGCATCACCGGGAGTGAAAAGGGTAGCGAAGCTTTTGCGGGCTTCGGCGCTCATCCCAAAGACCGAAGGGCTCAAGCCCTTCGCTACTGGCCGGATGCACGGGATTTTCGAACCAGATCAAGTTCACTGCCGAACCTGACGGCGACGGGTCCGATGAGGCCGGAAGGCAGGAGAGGATCGTCTTTGCCGTAGTGGTGCCAAGTGGTGAAGGTGATGCGACCCGTGACCGGAACCGCCGAGCCGTCCATGACCCAGTCCGGCCATTCGGCGGGACCACCCCTTGGGCCGGTCCATTTGAGATACGGCGGTCGCCGATCATCACCGATCAACCGGTTGGACCACAAATTGGTGACTCGAATCTCCAGCCTGTTTTCGCCGGGCTTAAGCGCGCCGGTGACATCAACGAGGAAGGGCTGTTTCCATAAGACGCCGAGGTTCTTGCCATTGAGAATGACCTCGGCCATGACCTCCACGCGGCCCAGGTCGATCTGCGACGGCCGATGGCCGAGAACCAGCTTCTCCGGGACATCGAACGTCGATCTATAGACCCCGGTTCCAGAAAAATGTCGGACGCCATCATCGGGGTGTTCGGGCCAAGACATGAGCTTATCCAAGCGGACGGATACAGGCGCTCCCAGGTTGGGTGGAAAAGAAAGATCCCACGGCCCAGCGAGCTCGATGGGCGGAGGAAGATCAACCACCTCGGCGGTGATCGGTCTGGCCGGGCCAGACCGGATCTCGTAGTGGCCGGGCTTCCAGGCAACGAGCCGCGCGCCATTGCCGCGGTCACGCAATTCGGCATCGGGTCGCGGTGGCATGAAAGCCTCGCTGATGCTCAAGGTCTCTCCGTCTTGGACAGAGGCGACCTTTGCTTCACCATCCGCCGTGTATTCGACCCGGAGGGTCTTCCGAACATTGGGTGCCGGATCCCCGGCAATGTTACTCCACGCGCGCACGGAGAGCGTGCCGTTCGTGACCATGGCGCCGATCCTGGCGGTCACGTCGCGGGTGCGCCCGGCGTCGTCGAGAATACCATAGAGGGCCTTCGTGATATGGACGGCCCTGACCACGGGTCTGCCATCCACCGGTTCGCCGTTTCGAAAGATCGCGGTGTAGGCGGGTGAGCCGGGCTCGCCCAAGATGACGAAAATGGAGCCACGCGGATCCAGGCGGAGGCGAACGCTGGTGCGGCCATCGCTGGTGCAAGTCCAGATGGGGGCGCCCTCGGTCACCCCCGTGGCCGGGTCCCACAGTTCGGGCCGTTTCCCGCTAACGCGGAAAACGGCGTCGATCACTTCGGGGTTGTCGCTTGGGTTTGAGATGAAATAGACGTGGGCTTCGCCGATGACCCGATGGATCCATTTGACATGGGCGGTACCGGTGGGCGACGTCCAACCGATGTCGGGACTGATGGAATGGCACCCGAGGATCTCTTCAACTGTCTTCCCCCAGTAGATCTTTCCCCTGCCGGTGGCCTTTGCGCCTGGCGCGGACGTGTCGCCCCAGAGGCTTTCGGCCAACTGCCGGACCTCCTGGTCACAGGTGGGGTAATTCTCCAGGCTGGGAGATCGTTCCGGTTTGGGGCCGAGGACAATGGCGCCTGCCTCGACCAACTCTCTGAGTTTTCTCAGAAGGCGCGGCGTCATCTGAATGGCCTCGGGCGGAAGAACGAGGAGTCGGTAGGCCACGCCGCCGGGGAAGACGATGCGGCCATCCTCGACGGTGGCGTGTTTCAGAAGGGCCTCTGCATCGCAGCCGTCGTAATCGTAGCCGTCGGGGGGCGGCGGTTTGAGGCCTCGTCGAGACGATAGGCCTTTCGGGGCGCTCTCGCCGACGAAGTAGAGAAGATCGGCAACGATGGTGCCCTGCTGGAGGAGGGATTGGCACCGCGTTAGATACTGCACCCATGCGCGGCTCTGCTCGAACCACGTGTTCGTGCGCTCGTAATGGATACCGTGGGGACCGAACGTCATGCCGGGAAGACGATCCATCCATGGCTGCATGGCATAACGGTGAAAGATGAATCGATTGATGCCCGAGCAGAACGCGCCATCCCCGAGCGCCTTGATCGCATAGGGATGCTGGGTCCATCGGTCGCTGTCAGGGTCGGCGGTGAAGGATTCGGCGCCGACGATGGGTATGCCGAGCTGGTGTGCGACGGACGCGGGTTCCTTGCCGCGCTCGGCGCCCTCGGGCCTCCCGGCCCAAAACTCGCTCATGGGCATGTCCGCGCGGGCGGCACATTGCAGATTATTGAAATTGCCGTTTCCGTAGGCCTCGATCGAGAGCCCCATGCCATGCCGCCGCGCCAGCTCGCGGAGATGCCCCACGTAATTGTCGGCGATGAGATCGGCGAATGTGAGGCGCATGTCCCAGAGGAATCGCTCGGCGATATCGGGGCCCCCGACCGGGAATCCGAGCATGATGGGCAGATAGGGCCGGGCGTCGTAACCGCGGCGCTCACGAAAGGCCTCAGGAAACTTCGGAGTCCAATTCTGGGAGCCGACTTCCCAGCTGTCGATGTGGGTGAAGGTCAGCGCCTTTCCCGCGAGTGGGCCCGCATCGGCCACGAGTTTTGCCATCATGCCATCGAAGAAGTGGTCCATGGCCTCGCAGCTGAACTTGTCGCATTCCAGTCCGGTGCCACCCGGGGTGGCAGGATGATTCGTCTTGCCCGTGGTGGTATGCCCCAACCGGAGGATGAGCCAGTGGCCCTCGGGGACCTTCCAGCGGAGGCGCCCGGACTCGGCCATGGCCGCGGATATGTCAAGGACACGGTCGCGCGGGATCGGTGCGACGCCCGACGTCACAGACCCCACGCCATCGGCACGTGTTCGGCCGGACTTCGAGGGCCAATCATTAATCCGGGCTTCCGGCGAAAGATCCAACTCCCGCAACGACAGGCCGCCGCCCCTGGGGGCCTCGCGGTCGAAGACAATGCGAAAAAATCGCGCCGTGACCGATTCGAATGAGGCCCCGAGGACACTCGCGTTGATGCCGGCACCAGGAATGCTGAACTTGCGAATCGCGCGGAAAGACCTGCCGTCGTCGGAGGCCTCGAGCCGGCCGCCGTGGTTTTGGCGCCCCGGTCCAGTGACGATTGTCAGCGAGCGGGCCGTGAAAGGTTGCGGGAACTCTACGTCGATGATGACCGGTTTTTCCAAGGAGGGTTTGGGAAGGTTGACACCGGTGTCCATTTTTTCGTCGATCAAGGCCGCACCGTCGAATCGCGCCCCCGCGGATTTCACCTTGGGCGACAGCTGGCGCATGGCGGGGCCACTGGAGGGAACCGCAAAAACGGCTATATCGCGGTAGTGATCTAGGCATGACGGAGGGAGCGCGAGCGCACCATCGAACTCGGCGGGGCCCGCGACGCGGGTTTCACTCCAGGTGAGGACCTGCATCGAATCCGCGACGCCCACCCAGGGACCACCGCTGCCGGTCCAGCCATCGTCGTTGTTCATGTCGATCTCGATGCCCAAACGGGCGGCCTCTCGAACCGCGTGCGCGAACAACCCACGCCATTGCGGGGACAGAAATTCGATGCGACCCGGCGGAATGCCATTGCTGACAGACATGATCAGAACGCCACCGATGCCAACCCGGGCCATCGCCTCAAGATCGGCGGTAATGCCCTCCCTGGTGATGTTGCCATTCATCCAGAACCAGTACACCCACGGGCGGGCGGAAGGTGGCGGCGCTCGAAAACTCTCGCGGAGATCCGAGGCTGATGCGTCCGGGACCCGCGCGATTGCGGCGAGGGCGAAGACTACTGCGAGGAAGATGTGTCTCATGGCGGCACCATCAAGAATATCTCGCCTCGACGGACGGGGCAGCAAGGGCAATCGGACCTCGATTTGCGACACGATGCGCGGGAGCATTGGGACCCGGTGGATCAAGAGGACCCCGTTCGGTCGCGCGCCGCAATTTGGGGCGCCCACCAGACGGCTACTGACCCGCGAGCAACCCACCGATCGCCGCCACCACGGGGCCAGGGGCAACACCCAAGATGATCGTTATCCCCATCAGAACCGAAATGCACGTCCGATAAGGGATGTCCAGCTCCAGCGACGGCGCATCTGGTGGCGGAGGCTCAAAAAACATGCCGCGCACTGGCGCCAGATAGTAGTACAGCGACGCCACCACGCCCACGCATGCCACGATGACCAGCCAAACCAGACCCGCTTGGAACGCAGCCACGAAGACCAGCCACTTACCCAAGAAACCCACGAGCGGCGGCAATCCCGCAAGCGAAGCCAATCCCACCAGCATCAGCCACGCCAGCCCAGGCTCCCGCTTCGCCAGTCCGTTCAAATGGCGTAAATCCGCACCGCCCAATCGATCCACCAGTCCCGCAAGCAATCCGAGAACGACAAAAACCGCAGCCGCATAGCCAATAAGGTAGTAGATCACCGCCTCGACCCCCGCAGCCGTGCCCGCCGCCACGCCCATCAGAAGATAGCCCGCGTGACTCACGCCCGAATAACCCATCAGACGCTTGAGATTCCGCTGCGACAACGCCCCGAAATTCCCCACCACGATCGAAGCCGCGGCGAGCCACGCGATCATCGGTACGAGCGCCTCCCTCACGCCCGCAAACGGACCCCATAACAGGCGCAGTAGGACCGCAAACCCCGCCGCCTTAGACGCGACCGCCAGAAATCCCGTAATTGGAACCGGGGCCCCCTGATAGACATCCGGCACCCACCACTGAAACGGCGCGGCGGCCACCTTGAATGCGACAGCCACCATCACGCACAGCAGGCCCGCGCGCGCGACCGGACCCAACTCCCCGGCCAGCGCACCGGGTAAGCGCGAGGCCATCTCGTCAAATCGAAGGGTCCCGCACGTCCCGTAGAGCAACGCGATCCCATACACCAGAAAGGCCGCCGATAGCCCGCCCATGATCAGATACTTGATCCCGGCCTCCAGCGAGGTCGCCCGATCGCGCTCCAGCGACACCAGGATGTACGATGTGATCGTCAGCGTCTCCAACGAGACGAACAGAACTGCAAAATCACCCGCCGACGCCATCAGCCCCATCGCCAGCACCGCGAACCACGGCAGCGCCACGTACTCAATCCTCTCCGAACGAGGCCCGTCCGGCGACCGCAGCATCATCCAAGACGCGATCAGTCCGCCAAAAAGGAATAGTCGCTTGAAAAGGATCGCCAAACCGTCCCAACGATAGAAACCGCCGAATGCCTCTCCGCCAGGTCTCCAAAAAAACAGCCCCACGATGAACATGAGTCCGAAGAATGCCGTCGACACGGCGCCCGCCCGTCCGCGCAACGGCTCCGGCCCCCAGCACCCACCCAGCAAAAGCACCGTCCCCACCAAAAGCCAGCAGAACTCGGGAACCTGCCACCAAGGCATGCCGTGACCCGCCGGAGCGAGTCCGGTCGCCGCCATCGCGCCGGATGCCAAACCGATCATCGCGCCACCCCCCCAAGCCACTCCGCCAGCCCCGAGGATGCCGCCATCGATAAACCCGCCGGCGCCATCCCCACAACCAGCAAGCAGCCGATCAGGATGAATACAGACGCCCTCCATGCCATCGGTATGGGTCCAGCCTCCACCTCCACGCTGCCACCCGGACCGAAAAACACCGCCTTGGTCGCCCGCAGCATATACACCGCGGACAGGATCAGCCCGAATGCCGCCGCCACCACGCCCCACGAAAGGGCCGGCATCGGCCCCCACGACAGGTCGCCATGCGCGCCCCAGCTGCCAAATAGTATCGAAATCTCGCCAGCGAAATTCGCGAGCCCCGGCAACCCGATCGACGCCAATCCCAGCACCGAAAATGCAAACCCCAATGTTGGCAGACGCGAGGCGATTCCGCCGAGCTGGCCCATGGCGAGCGTTCCGGATCTCTCAAGCACCATCCCGCTCACAGCGAAAAGCCCCGCGATGCTCAGGCCATGCCCCACCGACAGCAGCGCCACCCCGGTCAACCCCAGGTTCGTGCCCGCCGCCACGCCAAGGAAAAGATAGCCCATGTGCATCACGCTCGAATAACCCAGCATGTCATTGAGCTGCTTCTGCTGCACGGCGGCCCAACCAATGACGAGGATGTTCCCCAGCAGCAACACCAGCAGCCATTCCCGCCAGGCATCCGCACCCGAAGGCAGCACCGCCAGCCCCACCCGGATCAAGCCATAGATCCCAAACTTCTTCAATACCCCCGCATGCAGCATCGCGATGGGCGCCGGCGCCACCGCATATGCCCGTGGCGCCCATGTGTGAAACGGAAACAGGCCGACGAGAGTTCCAAAGCCGATCAGCAGAAACCCGAAAACCCACCGCTGCGCGGCCATGCCGGGGGCATGCGCCGCGGCCAGATCCCGCAATGCCACCAGATCCGTGCTGACCACCGCCACCCCCGATGCCGCCCGCAGCGCCCAGAGCAGGCCGAGTATCCCGGCCAATAAGACCATGCTGCCCGCCATGAGATAGACCACCGTCTGGAACGTCACGAACACGCGCCTCGGCCCATCACCCCAGATGCCTATCCCGAGAAACGTCGGCACCAGCGCCAGCTCGTGAAATATGTACAGGAATACCAGGTCGGTCGCCAGAAACGACCCTGCCGCACCGGCCGCGATCAGCAGCAGGCACGCGTAAAACTCCGCGGCGCGCGGCATGTTGCGGGGCGTCGCCAAGACCGCGGCCAGCGCCACCACGCACGTGAGGATCACGAAAGGCAGGCTAAACCCATCGACGCCCAATCCCATTGTCACGCGAATCCCACCCGCCTCGAGCCAATCGAACCCTTGCCTGTACTGCATTCCGCCCGCGGCCGGCATGCACGCGGCCGCCCAGAGCGCACCAACGCACATCAGCCCGGTCGAGCCCAAGGCCACCAGGCGCCCCGGCACCCGAAACAGCAGCGCCAGCACCCCGAGCAAGGGCGCCCCTATGATCACGAGCAATGGCGAAACGCTCATTCCTAAACCTCACCTCACCGCACCGCCGCCCAAAGGAGCAGCAACGCCGCACCCGCGGCAAACAAAAACGCGTACCCCGACGCCCCAACGCCCTGCAGAAAACGGCATGCGTTCCCGACACCGCCAGCCACCAGACCGGTGCCCCGCACAAACAGGGACGATATGACAAAATGGTCGAACCAGTCCCAAAACTGCGCCAGTCGCCCGTTGGCCGCCACCACCGTCGCACCGTAAACCTCGTCAAAGTACAGTTTATCCCGCAGCGCACCCAGCCGCAGCGGATCCCGCTCGCGATCCCGATAAAGCCATGCGCCAGTCCCCACGCCCGCCGCAAAAACCAAGAACGACAGCGCGGGCACCAGCCACCCATGGCCCTCGGCATCCGCCGCGGCAGCCTCGCCGCGTAACACGCCGTAAATCCCGAGCCCTCCTCCCACCACCGAAAGGACCGCGAGCACCACCAGTGGTACCACCATCACGGCCGGCGACTCCTTCGCCTCCCGCGCCCGCCGCTCGCGGCCCTCGCCAAAGAACGCCACCATCGCAAGCCGCGACATGTAGAACGCCGTCAGAAAGGCCGTCAGCAGCCCCAGCCACAGCAGCGGACTGGCCGTCTCGTGCGCCGCCTCAAGGATCGCTTCCTTGCTGAAGAATCCGCTCAGCCCGGGACATCCCGCCAGCGCCAGCGCCCCGGCCGCGAACGTCCAAAACGTCACCGGCATCGCCGTCCGCAATCCCCCCATCTTCCAGATGTCCTGTTGGTGGTGCAGCGCGTGGATCACGCTGCCCGCCGCAAGGAACAGCAGGGCCTTGAAAAAGGCGTGCGTGCACAGGTGAAACATGGCCGCCGCGGGCGCGGCCAAGCCCACCGCCATCACCATGTACCCCAGCTGTGACACCGTCGAGTAGGCAAGCACCCGCTTGATGTCGTCCTGTCGCACCGCGATCAGCGCGGCGACCAGCGCCGTCGCACCGCCCGTCCACGCGATCACGTCCAGCGCCGGCACCGACATCTCGATCAGAAAGAACACCCGGCAGAGAAAGTACACGCCCGCTGCCACCATCGTCGCCGCATGGATCAGCGCCGAGACGGGCGTGGGACCCTCCATCGCATCCGGCAGCCACACGTGCAAGGGAACCTGCGCGGATTTCCCCACGGCGCCGCAGAACAGCCCCAGCGCCATCAGGAACACCGGCAACCACGGCGCGGTATCCAGCGCGCCCGCCTCAATCTTCGCCCGCAACGGGCCGAACCCGAGATCCCCCAGGGTCCCCCACACCGCCAAGATGCCCAGCAGGAATCCAAAATCCCCGATCCGGTTCACGATGAACGCCTTGTTGGCCGCCGCCGCCGCGCTCGGCCGCTCGAACCAGAACCCGATCAACAGGTACGAGCTCACGCCGACCAATTCCCAGAAGATGAACGTCATCACCAGATTCCCGGAAACCACGATCCCCGTCATCGAAAACATGAAGAGCGACAGGCCGCCAAAGAACCGGCTGCGCCCAGGATCATCCGACATGTAGCCCAGGGAGAACACGTGGATCACGAATCCGACGCCCGTCACGACCAGCAGCATCACCTCCGCCAGCGGATCGAGCATCATCGCCACCATCACCACCCAGTCGGAAGCCCGCAGCCACGCCACGGGCTCCGGCGCCGCCGCGCCGCTGGCCACCCCCCAGACCGCAAGCATGAAACAGGCTCCGGCGGAAAACACGGAAACTGCCGCGCTCGCCACCCGGTACGGGCGCAACACCGCCGTGATCAGCAGCGCGCTCCCGATGGGCAGAAGCAGCAACAGCCACCAGAGTGCTCCAGGCATCCGATTCTCCTCAAAACCGCAACGTGTTCAATTCGTCTAACCGCGTCGTCCGCCGCGCACGAAAAAGCGCCACGATCAACGCGAGCCCGACGGCGACCTCAGCGGCCGCCACCGTAATGATGAAAAACACAAAAACCTGCCCGTCGGTTTGGCCCAGGAATCTCGAAAACACCACCATCGCCAGCACGCCGGCCGCCAGCATGAGTTCCAGGCACATGTAGACCACGATGATGTTCCGGCGCACCACGACACCGGCCAGCCCAATCAGGAAAATCAAGCCGCTAACCGCCAGATAGTGCAGTAAACCCGGGCTCACGGGCGCCCCCTCTCGCCGTCCGCCCCGCCCGGCCGACACAATACCACCACACCCACCATCACCACCAGGAGGAGCACCCCCGTCACCTCAAGCGGCAATACGTTATCCGCGAAAAGCAGCCTCCCAAATTGCCGGACCTCGTCGGGCGCAGCCGGAGGCGGACCCCCGCCCCCCGCCAACGGCGCCAACGCCCGCCAGCCCGCCACAGCCATAGAGACGCACACCACCGCGACCGCCAACAGGCCCAGGGCCCCCCGGCGCCGCCCCACCTCCGCCCTCAGGTCCATCAGCATGATGATGAACAGAAACAGGACGATCACCGCACCCGCGTATACCAGTACCTGAACCGCCGCGATGAAATACGCCCGAAGTTGGACCATCAGCCCGGCCCCAAAGACCATGCTGCACGCGAGCGACAGCGCCGAGGATACCGGACTCCGCCCTGCCACCACCAGCAGGGCAAAGCCCACCGCACCGACCGCCAAGGTCCAGAACAGCACCCACTCGAAAAACGTCGCGTCCAAAATCCTTCTCCCGGCAATCGGCGCCGCGCCCTATTTGGCGGCCCACTTCCGTATGGGCCTCGGCATCACGCCGCCCAACTCGTACAATCTCGCCTTGTCATGCACCATCTCCGCCCGGCTCTGCCCGGTGAGCGAGTAGTCCTTCAGCAGATAGATCGCCTCCTCGGGACATACCTCCTCGCACATCCCGCAGTATATGCACCGGATCATATCGATGTAGAATTCCCGGGGCGCCTTCTCGATCTTGGCGCTCGGATCTCCCCCGGGGATCTCACCGGGCACGACCCGGATGGCGCGCGGAGGACAGATGAATTCGCACAGCTGGCAGGCAACGCATTTCTCGCGACCGTCCTCGTCCTTGACCAGGGTCGGTGCCCCGCGATACCCCCGCGGCACCGCCCACTTCTCTTCCGGATAGTACATCGTCACGCGGGCCGCGCGTCGCCCCGTCACGAGTGCTCCAAGTGTCCCAGAAAACCGCCGCAGCGTCACGGCCAGCCCACCGACGACCGCCGGCAGATACAGGCGCTCGTACCAGCTCAGGTTGGGTCGTGGGACCGTCATGGGCGAACCTTCTTAAACGGAACCCGGCTCACGGGCAATGCGTTTGTCGGACCGGCATCGCACCCCAGAAGAAACGACGTCAGCGGCCACGTTTCTTCCGTCCGCCGTCGGACTCCTTCCCGGAAGGCTCCCCGCGCTCGTTCCCGCGTTTCGCGGTGTCCTTCCGCACGACATCGCCTTTCTTGGCCATGTCGTCTGAAACCATGCCGGTGAACAGGTTGTCATGCTTCAGCAGGTGGCTCAGGTACTCGTAGCACTGGTACGCAGCCCCGCGCTCGCCATCAGACCCAAGGGTCCCCTCGCCCTCGGGTCCCTGCCCCGCCAGCTGCACGGCGCACCGCCACGTCTCGCCCTCGCGCAAAACCAATACGCGGCCCAACTCCGAACCGAACTCGATCTCGATCTCGGAGCCCTCCGCCGTATCTGTTGTCACTGCCGCGCTCACACGTATTGGCAGGCGCGCCACGCCTCTCGCGCCCAATGCCTAGCATTTTGCACGACTCGACCCCTTCCCGCAATACCGCAGAAATCAGCCCGCCCCTCAGGCGGCCCGCGTCCTTTGATCCAGGCGCCCCAGCGACCATTTCATCAGGACCGGTGTCACGAAGGTCGTGACCATGACCATCACCACCATCGCGGAAAACACCTCGGCGTTCACCACGCCAATCCCCTTGCCCACGCTAGCGAAAATCAGCCCCACCTCACCGCGCGGTATCATGCCAAAGCCGATCGTCAGCCTATCGACCGAGCGCCCGCACACCAACCCGCACGTCAGCTTTCCCGCCACCGCGGCCACCGTAAACGCGCACGCCAACGCCACCGTCCCCGGATCGAGAAACACCGCCAGATTCACCTGCATCCCCACCAGCACGAAGAAGATTGGGGCAAAGATCGCCTCCAGCGGCTGGATCAGTTCCTCCATCGTCTTGGTCACCTGCCCCGTCGGCGCTTCGGGGAACAGCCCCTCATGCAGGATGAGCCCCGCCGCAAACGCCCCGACAATCGTCGCCAGGCCGACAAGGTTTGCCATCCATGAGACCACGCAGGCCACGCAAAGCGGCAGCAGCAGCTTCGCCTGAGACCCGAAAGCCCGGGAAAGGGGCGGCACCGCCCGCGCCACCGCGCGGGATCCCACCCAGACGACCCCGACCAGAAAAGCCAATGCCAGAAGAGTGATCTTGATCGCCGCGAGAGCGTCGAGCCGCCCGGTCTTCACGATGCCCGCCACCACGGCGAGCACGATCAGCCCCAGGACATCGTCTATCACCGCGGCACCCAGGATCACGCGCGCCTCCGCCGTGTCGATCTTCTGGAGATCCTTGAGGACGCGGGCGGTGATGCCCACGCTCGTGGCGCAGAGTATCGCGCCCACAAACAGGTGTACCTCCATCGGCTCGTCCGGAAGGAACCAGAGACCGCACAGAAAACCCAGCACCGACGGCACCGCCACGCCCGCGATCGCCACGACCGTCGCCACGGGCCCAACCCGCAGCATGTCATCCACGTCGGTCTCAAGGCCAACAACGAAGAGCAGCAGGATCACGCCCAGGTTCGAGAAGAGCCAGATGGCGACCAGCATCAGCGTGATCTCCCGCCCTCCCGGCCCCGTGAGAATACCCAGCAACCGGAGCCCAAGCCCACCCTCCCCCAGCGCATCGGCGCTGAGGACCTTGGCGGCCGCCTCCGAAAAGGAACAGCCCGTCCTGAATACCATCGAGATGATGTCCCCGACCTCGCCCAGATGCATCAGTGCCTGGAAAAACGGAATTCCCAACCCGTACCCCACGTTGCCGATCAGCACCCCCAGCGCCAGTTCGCCAAGCACACCCGGCTTTCGCAACGCCCCGGCCAACCAGCGCCCAATCGCCGCCGCCAAAATCACCAGCGCCAGTTCCACCAGTATCAGCGAAAACGGATCGGCGTGCTCCGACCCCCCACCCGGACTGCCACCCTCGGCCCCGGCTGCCATCGCTTCAGCGATGGGCAGTGCAATCGCCGCGCCAGCACATCCCACGATAGACCAGAACCCGCCAGCGCCCCGCCTCATCAAGCGCCTCCCACAATTCAATTCCCCTGACCCTCAGGGAGACGGCGGCACAGGGACCCCGCCCGGAACCGGTCCCGGCGCGGGCACCGGAGCCGCGGGGGCACCCCCGCCCAGCAGTTCGGAGAAACCCGGGACTCCCCGGTAGGGGGCAAACCGCCCGTCGCGCGCAGCATTGTTGCGGAGCGCGTCTCCCCCGAGCTGTATGGCTTTCGCCAACGCCTCCCTGGACTCGTTGGTCTCCCCCCTCATCGCCGCCAGCGCCGCGATGTCATAAAAGAGCGCCGCGTTGCCCGTATCCACCCGGCTCCACACCCGCATCACGCGATAGATCGCGTCCGTCCGCTTGTGCTGGGCGCAGAGAGACGCCACCTGCTTCAAGTCGCCGCCGCCCAGCCCAGGCAGGGCGATGAGATTATCCACGCTCTTATCGAAATCCGTCCAGGCCCCCAGCTGGGCGCACGCCACCACCAGCTGGAACCGCTCCTGCGGCGTCGCAGTCCCTCCCGCCGCCTTCGCCTCGATCTGGCGCTTGGCCCCCAGCAGCGATCGCCGCTCCTCGATCGACTTCAGCAGGCTCGGCACCTGGATGTTGTACGGGTCGGTCGCCTGAAACTTGCGCACCAGCTCAAGCGCCTCGTCAAATCTTTCCAGCCTCACCATCACCTCGCTCAGCCGGAACACAACCTCCGAATTCTGCGGCGCCAGCGACAGGGCCTGCCTGTACGCGTACTCCGCATCGGGCCACATCTGGCGGAACGCATATATGTTCGCGATCGAAGAGCGCAGCTTCGCGAATGACATCCGGGCGGGACGATCGTGCAGGAATTTCTTGTCCGCCTGCAGCTTCGCCGAATACGCGTCCCAGAACTTCCGGTCCGCGTCCACCTTCTCCTTCGGCAACTGGCCCACGGGATCCTTCTCGATCTTCAGGAATAGCCCGTGTGGAACCGCATTCGGATAATACCAGTCCATCGGGAAACTCTCCTCGACGTAGAACGAGTGCTTGTCCTTGTTCTTGTCGAAGATCATCTTCGAGATCATCCCGTTGATCGCGAACACGCCCGCGATCCCCTCCACGACCACCCGCTGCCCCGGCTTCACTTGCTGCCCGGACTGTCGAACGTATTCGCCGAACGCCCGCGCCACCTCCTCGTCATTCGGTATCTTGATCGGTTCCTTCGGGTACATCTTGTCGCGGCCCAGCCACCGCTCGAACCAGCCGTACTTCGTCCTCCGCGACTCGTCGTAGTGCCCGCGGATGTATTTCATGTACGTGTTGTCCGCCAGGGCGTTCTGGGTGATGATGTAGAGATCGAGTCGATTGAAGTCCTTGTCCCGTTTCCATCGGGGATTCTGGGCGCTCTCGCAGAAGATCGTGTACGTCGGCACAAACCGGCCGGGGTCCGTACCCCCGAAGATGACCGCGTCCCGATCGACGTCCCGCAGCATGTCGGTGCCGTACATCCACCCAAACCAGTGGCCCCGCTGCTCGCATCCGCTGTAGTTGTTCCACATGGGCAACAGGGGCAGCACCAGCGCCACCGGCGCCCACAGCAACGCGCCCTCGGAGACCGTCTGCACCAGATACAGGAGCCCGAATGTCGCGCCGTACGCCACCCACATCGCGAAAATGCACTGGCTCTGCAGGAAGAAGGTCTTGTTCACCCACTGCGACTGTTCGTCGAAATTCACCTCCATGATGAACATCTGCAGGATGCTCATCAGCAGGAAGAACCCCAGCGTCACCCACATCCACTGCCCCCCCTTCGGCGAAAAATGCCCCGCGTAGAGCAGCGAGCACATCGCGACGAAGATCACCGCCCAGGTGAAATTGGCCTCGAGGCTCGAGACGTAGATGCTCGCATACCCCGACAGCTTCTGCCAGAAGCCCATCTTCGCCTTCAGCGGGTCTTCCGCCGGCTTGGGCGTGCTCACCCCCACCAGCGGCGCGAGGTGCTGCTTGATGGTCGTGGCCATGTTATTTGCATATTGGCCGCGGTTGATGGCGTGGAAGAAACCCGTCTTCTCGCTTGCAAAACCCCAGTTCATCGGGGGATTCGTGGAGGACGCGAACGGCATGTAGGCGTAGATCGCGAGCCCCAGCCACACCGCCACGAAAAGCGTCCCGATCAGCTTCCAGTGCAGCCTGAACTCGAACACCACCGCCATCCCCGCCACCGCCAGCAGCGCCACGAAACACACGCGCTGCGCGGTCTCCACCAGCGCCGCGTCGCCCGAAAGCCCACAGTAGACGCCAAGCAGCGGCGTCAGCACGAACAGCGCCGCGCAAAACGCAAGCCAGCACCGCCGCTCGTCCCTCGGCCGAAAGATCAGCATCCCGAGGCCCGCCACGATGGCCAGCGCGAATAGCCACCCCGCCGCATCCCCGCCCGGCATCCCGAGCAACGTGTCCGGCGCCTTCTTGGACAGGCCCGTGAAATACGCCAGCACCGAACTCGACACGAGCGTCACCCCCGCCACAAAACTCCAGAAGATCTCCCGGCGGACAATCCAGACACCCAGGAAGAATGCCGGGAAAATGAATAGCAGCGTGTGGTGGTTGGAAAGGCCCAGTGCCAACAGGAACGCGGTGGCCGCCAGCCAGAACAGCTTGCCCGGATGGAGCATCCACCAGTAGAAGGACCACACGGTCAGCGCCAGAAAGAGGGCGTTGAGGGTGTAGACCTCGGCGATCACAGACTGGCTCCACATCACGTCGCTGAACGCCAGTGACAATGACCCCACCGCCGCACCAATCGGCGCCAGCCGGTCGATCATGGCCGGCGTCGTCCCCCGTATCCCACGCATCAGCCAGCGCGCGGAGTGGATCATCAGCAGGCAGAACGTGCCCACCGCCAACCCCCCGCAAGTCGCCGACACCAGATTCACACGCCATGCGACATTGCCGAAGGGGATCAGGGTCGCGAACAGCCACGAGAGCAGCGTCCACGAGGGATAGCCCGGCGGATGTGGCACGCCGAAATGCATCGCCGCCGTGATGAATTCCCCGGAATCCTCGAGCGTGACGTTCGGGGCCAGGGTGTACACATAAACCGCAAACGAAAACAATCCACAGACCGCCGCCACCCACCGGTCCGTCCGCGATATCGGGGGCACCTCCGGCTCGGGACGCGGTTCGGCCTTGGCCGATCCCGCCCCCTCGTTTGATCCGACCGCGGAAACGCCGGACTCCGGGGCGGTCCCGGCGCCAGGCTGCGAAGCACCCCCCCCAGATGGCCCCTCACCCTGCGGCCCCTTGCCTTCCCGCCGCTCCTTGCGCCTGCGCCGATCCTGCATCCAACGGCCAGTACCAGTTTCGGGCGAAGTTTCAATCCCGAAACGACGCCATGGCCCCACGTCGGGGCACGTCGGGGATCGGCCAGGGGATGCCCGCCCCAACGTTCAGCCCGGAATTTCGCGGCGCGACGGCTGTGGGATCTCCGCGTCCAGCCCAGCGCCCCCGCGCCGCCCGAGCATGCGCAGGCAACCCAGCCGCATGACCTGCCAGATCGCCTCCCTCGTGATCGCCCATGACATCTTCGAGGAGCCGGCGCCACGATCCGCAAATACGATCGGCACTTCTTCGATCTTGAATCCCATCCGCCAAGCCCAGAAGGTCATCTCGATCTGAAACGCATACCCGTTGGACTGGATCGTCTCCAGGCTGATCGATTCCAGCACCCGCCTCCGAAAGCACTTGAATCCGCCCGTGGGATCCGTGATCGGCATCCGCGTCAGCAACTGGACGTAGTGCGCCGCACCAAGGCTCAGGAATAACCGCGACATCGGCCAATTCAACACCCGCACGCCGCCCACGTACCGCGATCCCAGCACGAGATCGGCCCCCTCCCTGATCCTCGCCAGAAAATTCGGGATCTCCGCCGGGTCATGAGAAAAGTCCGCATCCATCTCAAACACCAGCCCGTAATCTCGCTCCAGCGCCCAGCGAAACCCCGCAATGTACGCGCTGCCCAACCCCATCTTGCGCGGCCGCTCGATCAGGAACACGGAGTGGCCAAACCGCGGATGCGCCCTCACGAGAGCGGCCGTCCCATCCGGGGAGCCATCGTCGATGACAAGCGTGTGCGCGCACGCGCACCGGGCGAATACCGCGTCGAGGAAGCGACCGATGTTGCCCGCCTCAATATAGGTCGGCACCACAACCAGCACAGGCTCGCTTGACTCCGAATCCATACCGCTCCCCGTCGTGACGGTGATCACCGGCTCGCCCCAACGGCGCGCCGATAATGTCCGCGCAATCCGCCCCGCATCAAGCCGTTTTCGTCAAACGAACTTGCTTTCGGCAGCCCTGCCAGCGGAACGACCAGCCACCGGCCTCCCGGCGGCCCGAACCCCAGGCTGAACCGCTCCAACCATGCGAGAAGGGTATCGGAACGGCCACCGGAGGTCGAGCGGGAATGCCGACGGAGACGCCGTCGTCATCAAAGGCGGCGGGAAGGCGTCTCAGTTCACGTACGCGGCGGGGTGGAATCGCGGCGGCGTGATAGACGGCGCCCGGCCCAAGGGCCGCTGTAGCGTGGCGGGCTTCTCCGGCCACTGGGGCTTCCGCATGTTTGACTAGCCTGCATATTTCACGCTTCCGCGTGAAATATGCAGGCTCAAAGGAAAACCGCGCTCCGAAGAACGCGGCTTTGAAGGGTCTGGGGCCACCGGTCCGCGAAACACACTCCGCAACCGAGAAAAAGCCCAGTCTTTGCCCGACCTTTCCCAATAAATGGCTTTCACGGCGCGGTTTTCCCAGAGCCCGGAATTTCACAGCCCGCAAGGCTGTGAAATATCCGGGCTAGGGCGGGGACGCATGCGGCTGCCCAAGAATCCGTCACGCGTGGCAGGTTTGAAAGGGCTGGGATCTCTTGCTGGGGGCCGGCAGTCGCCTTCAGATTCCGGCCTTGGCGGACTTGGCATCCGCCGGCTGGATCTCGACTTGCAGCGGCTTTACCTGATTGGCCTGATAGATCTCGTCCTCGATGGCGACTGCCTTCTTCTCCAGTTCGGCCTGCTTCTCCCGGAAGGATGTCATCCAGGTTTCAAAATCCTTCCTCATATCGGGCCGATCTTTCGCGGCGCGCAGCCGGACCTTGCGCTGGGCATAGAGGTCGCGCAACGGATCGATGGCCTCGATGTTGCGCTTCTTGTTCAGCGCCACCACCTGCATGGCCTGCTGGAATGTCGGGGAATCCGTGTCCTCCTGGATCTCGGCGTGCACGGCCAGCATGCGCTCGTCGAAATTGCCCACGGTCTGTCCGTTGATGCGAAGGTCGTAGCGGCCCGCCTGGAGCCCCACAACGATGTGCGATTCCTGCGAGCCCGTGTGGCCCGCACGGGTAATCTTGTAGCCTATCGGGGCCTCGGCGCCCTCGGTCCACGGCAGGGCCTTGGGCTGGAGCATGTAGCTGACATTCTTCCCGGGTTCCCCCTGGACTCGCATCACCTGGCCCGACAGGGGCTGCCACCGGCCCCCCGCCAGGCGCACCCCTGTGCCCAGGATGCCGCCCAGTTCGCCCGTCTGCTGCAGCAGGGTGTACGCCATCACCAGTTGCCCGTCCGGTCCCGGGTGCACCGCGTCAGGCGAAAACGTGAAGTTCGGATCGGTCTTCCGCTGCTGGACGGTGAAGGCGTTCAGCTCGCTGAAGAAATCAACGAACTGAAGACCCCGCTTCATCGCGGCCTCCTGACACCATTTGCCGTAATAGGCCAGCACGCCGTTGTAGTTGTCCGGGGCCATGTTCTTGGCGCGGGCCGGGTTCTTGGCGGCCGCCTGTGCGAAGGCCCGGTGGTCGAACATGGTCGGGCTCAGCAGGATTACCTTGCACTTCAGGGTATCGAGCCGGTCTAGCAGCCGGTTCATGTCGCGCTCGTAAGCTGCGAAGATGGCGCGATCGAAATCCCTGTACCCGCCGTCATTCATCCCCAGCAGCACCGTGGCCAGCGTGGGTTTGAAGGCGGCGATGTCCTCGTCAAACCGGTCCAGCACGTCCGCCGCGCAATCCCCCCCGACGCCCGCATTCCGGAAGTGGATCCGCATGTTCGGGTACCGGGTGTAGTAAAAGTCTTCGATGTACCGCGTGTAGAGGCACTGATGCGTGATCGAATCGCCAATGAAAACCACCCGGTCTCCATCCTTGAGGCCCAGGCCCGGCGTCGCAGGCACCGCAGGCGCGGCCTTCGGCGCCTCGGCCGCCGCCGCCCCGCCGAACAGGGCCGCCAGCACCAGCCCAACACAACACCACCGCGGGATAACCGGTGCCCCCCGGAGAACCGACTCGAGGCAAAACCGAAACGGACGATACGTTGTCTGGGGGATTGCTCTCATCGCTTCTTGCTACCAGATCGAAGACCGGAGACCATCTCATTTTTTCACGTCGTCCCAAGGCGGCCTCGTACGTCCCATGTCCTATGCCCTGTCTCCAGCATCGGTGATGCGCCGTGCGATCATGATGGCCGATAAAGATGCGCAGATTGACCCAGGAAGCGTTTTGCCGACATGAAGAAGACCGTACAGCGCGTGAGCCAACAGATCGAGCGAACCGGGCCGAACCTCGCGCCAGCCTCCAACGCCCGCACCCCCTAGCTATCGCAGGCTCCGTTCTTATGGGATGGTCCACGTGTGGCGCGTGGACATGGAGCCCCCGCGCGCCTGGTACGTCTTCGGACCTCAACGGTGTCGCCTACGGCAACGGCAGGGCCCAGGCGCAAAGAGAGCCGGAACAAAACCGGAACATCAATTTGCTGAATGATCAGGGGCACGTGATCTGGATGCGGTAGAAACGGGCGTTGTTGATGGCGTTGGTGTCAGTCACCGTGCGCTCGGCGCCGTTGTCGCTGACGGTGGTCGCCAGCAGATTTGTCCAGTCTGCACCGCCGACCAGATTGGTGCGGAACATCGGCGTGTAGGTGCGGTCAGTCCAGCGCGGATTGAAGAGCAGGCGTTTCTGGTTCGGTTGCCCGGCGACTACCTCGATACGGAGCCAAAACACCGATGCGGGGTTCGTCGGGTCGAGTCCGGCAGTGCACTTGAAGAGGTTGTTCTGCCCGGTGCCGGTGACATCCACGGAAGGCGCAGCGTTCGGATTGTCGAGGCCGAAGTACTGGTTCTGCCAACTGTCAGGCAAGCCGTCGCCGGCGTAGGTGCCGTAGTTGTCCGGCAAACTGTCGAGCACGAGCAGCGAACCGCTGCCAAGGACGCCGAAATAACGTCCACTGAAATTGCCGGCGGTGTTCTGATAGACGTTGGTGGCCAGTGCGAGTCCGCTGGCGCTGATGGAACTGACCGGCCATGATGGCGCATTCCAAGCGACTTCCGAGCCGGTCAATGCCGTGATCGTGTCGTCGTCCATCGCGGCCGCGCCGCCGAGTTGGCTGGCGCCGCCTTCGTTGACCGATGCCGGGGTACCGGTGACGGACAAACTGCCCACCTCCGACAGTTGGCCAAGGTAACCGGCCTTCACCGTTTCCGGCGGTGAGACGACGGTGGAAATACCGGCAATGCCGCCGATGCACCCATCGTTCGTGTAGCTGCCCGCACCGTTGCGTGCGCCCAGGGCCGTGGCTCGACATGACCTCACCGTCGGCCATCGCGTCCCGCGGTTGCTCAGTTCGGGAAATCCCCATCGCCCGCGTCTTGGGGTTCATGCGGGACTGGTAGATCACGGTGCCATCCGGGCCGATGAGCCGCATCCCTGCCTTCCTGAGTTCCCGATTGCGCGGGGCCGAAATCCAAGCCTCCCGTTTACTCGCGGCTCAGGCACGCTCCAGAACCAGCCTGCATATTTCACGCGTTGGCGTGAAATATGCAGGCTAGGGGCTGCCTTCCCCGAACCTTGGAGCCGGCCCCTCCCGCCGCCTCAGCACCCACCACAGCGCACCGACGCCAGCCGCGCCGATCAAAGACAACCCCACGCCCGCCACCAATTCCCGCGGATGGTACTCGAACGCGATATCGGCATCGCCCGCCGATGGCACCAGGATCGCGGTGAACGCCCCGAAGCCCGGCACCACCCGCAACTCTCGCCCCGAGGCATCTCGCGCCCGCCACCCAGAGTAATAGGTTTGCGAAACGAAGATCGCCCCGGGCGCCGCCATCCGCGTGCGCAACCGCATCCGCTCCGGCGTCACCCGCTCGATGCTCACGGGCGCCGGGACCTCCGCCCCCCCCGCGAGTATCCCCGAGATATCCCCCGACTCCCCTTTTACCAACCCCAGCCGATTCCGGTAATCCAGCCGCCCCGCCTCCAGCGCAGCCAGCATCTCCGGCCACGACCCGAATTCTTCGCGCGCGTAATACACCTTGGCCCGGGGCAAAGCGTTGGTGTTCATGCCCAGCACCAATCGCCCCTCCTGCACGTTTGCCAATAGCCGGGCGTTCATGATGTCCAGCTTCGCGGACTCGTTCTTCATCGCGTGGAACTCGCCGATCCTCTTCGGCGTGAAAGTCACGTACCCCTCCGGCACCTCAAGACCCGGATAGACGTACGCCGCATTCCTGGGAAATACGACCTCCTCGCTCAGTCGGCCCTCCCGCATTTGCACGAACCTGAAGGGTCCCTCCGTCCGCTGCATCTCACGGATCCGCGGCACGATGCCCATACGATCCGCGTAGTACTCGGCCGGATTCTGTCGCCCCCGGTGAAAATGGGCGTGCGCCAGATACAGATCCGCGAACGCAACCAGCACCGGCAGCGCGGAAGCAAGCACGCCCCCAAAAGCCCGCCCCCCGCGGGCGACATCCCTCACCCACCAGAGAAGAACCCCGCAGATGGCCACGGCCCGCGCGATGGCGAATCCCGCGTTGTCGAAATTCGCGGGCTCCTTCAACCCTTTCGCCCACCCCTGCCCCACCGCAAGGAACAGCACCAGAAACCCCAGGCACCCGAAAAACGCCCACCGCGCCACTTTCTGGACAAGTGCCACCGACTCCCCCCGCAACACCCCGTCCACCAAGTTCGCCGCCAGGACCGCCATGGCCAAATCCAGCCCACACGACATGCGCGAGGGACCCCGAAACATCCCCAGACCAGGCACGGCCGAGTACAGCACCTGAAACAGCCCCCCGTACCGCCCCAACATGAACCACAGGCAGAAAAGCGCCCACACCGCGAAAAACCGAACCTCGGGCCGGGAACGCCATGCACCCCAACCCAAGAGGGCCACCGCCAACCCCAACACGGCCAACTGTCCCGCGTATCCAGCGGACTCCCAATACTGCCATGGTGCCATCTTCCATGTCTGGAACTCTATGGAATCCCGGTTGACCCCCCAGAACGCCACCCCCTCCCCAGAACCGTTGGCAATGCCAAAGAAGTTCGGGAACACGAGGGTCGACAAGTAGTACCACGGCACAGACGAATCCGCGATCTGGGCAAAGGTGTAAGTGCTGCGCCCGCTGCCCCCCCAATCCGCCAGCGACGGCAGCAGGACGGGTGCCCCCACCATCAGCACAAGCGCAAACACCAGCACGACCCGGATCGCCGTGCCCCTCAATACCCGCCAACCGGCGCCCGGCGGCGCCGTCCGCCTCGCCTCAAACGCCCAGTACGCCGCCACCAGCAGCGACCCATACAGGGTCATCTGCGGGCAGCCCGCCAAAAAAGACAGGGTCACCGCCAACCAGATGCCCAGCAGGGCCGTCGCCCCACCCCCGTTAACGAACCGGCGCACGCAGAACAGCCCCGCCGGCATCCAGCTGTATGCCAACAGGAACGGCGCGTGCGTCACTTGCATCGCCATGAACCCGGAAAGACTGAATGTCACCCCACCCACCGCCGCCGCCGCGGGAAGACGCCCCTGCTCCCTCAGCAGCAAGAACGTCCCCAGTCCAGCCACCAGCACGTGCGCCACGAGATACCACTGGTACGCCAGCCAGGGGACCCTGCCCCCCTCCACGAACAACACCGAAAGCCAATGCGGCGGGTAGAACACCCCGGTCTGCACATCAGAAAAGAAAGGCATCCCGCACCGCAGGCCCGGATTCCAGAGCGGCATCCGCCCCTGCCTCAAGGCCTCACCCAGATGCGAGAGCGCCGGATACCACTGGTAGACCAAGTCCTCCCAGATGAACGCGCGCCCCAGCAACCAATCGTAGTAAAACAGCGCCACGCAGGCCGCGACGGCGAGCGCGCCCCACCACCGGCGCAGGGGACGCCCGGGCACCCACAGGCGCCGCACTGACGCCAGCAGCCCAGAGCCCTCTGGCCCGGGCAACCAAGATCCTTCTTCCCCGCTCACGGCTCCTTCGCTCCACCCCCCGCACCGGCCAGATAATGCCTGGCGCGCCAAAGGAAAGCCACGTACTCCCGCAGCGTCCGCATCACGGGCATCTTGCTCCGCCCCTTTTTCAGATCGTAGCGGTACACCAAGGGCACCTCGCGCACCCGCAAAGGCACCACGCTGTTGAGCTTGATCAACAGTTCGGCATTGCAGACGAACGTCCGCGTCTCGATCAGCCCATCGCCAAAGCGCCCGAACCCCTTCTTCAGAATGCCGGCGCGATACGCGCGATAGAATATCGTGTAATCTCGCGCCCCGGGGATCGGGAATAGCGCTCGCACCAGCGCGTTCGCCCCGAGGCTCAGCACCATCCGCTTCAGCGGGAAGCGATGGTATCGGCCGCCCGACTCGTACCGCGACCCGATCACCACGTCGGACCCGTCCTCGATGCACCTCAGCATGTCGGGCAACAGCGCCGGATCGTTGGTGCTGTCGGCCTCCATCAGGACGATCACGTCCTCGTCCGCCGCAGACTCCGCGGCCGCCCGCAGCCCCGTCGTGAACACCCGCGCCACCCCCAAATTCGTCGGATGGCTGATGACCCTCAAAGGCAGCGACCCCGCAAGCCGCTCCGCCACCTCCAGCGTGCGGTCCCGGCTCCCGTCATTCACCACGATGATCTCGATCGCCACCCCGCACGGGACCAGCGCCGCATGGATCGCCGGCAACAACGAGGGCAGGTTTCCCTCCTCGTTGTACGCCGGCACCACAACGAAAACCTTGCGCGGCAGACCCATCGCTGCGGGTGGATAACACGCCGCGGCAAGGCGGACAACCCTTAATCTCGAACCTCGGCCAGTTAATGCAATTGCCGGACTCAGGACGCAAATGCCGCCCGAATCTCTTCGAGGTGCCCGCGCTGCCAGTCGATCATCGCCCGCAGCCCCTCGTCCACACCGGTCCTCGGTGACCACGCCAACCCAAGCCGCCCCACCCAAGAAAGATCGGCCACGAAATAGGGCTGGTCCCCCGGCCGCGCACCCTCGTGCCCCAGGGATTTGAATGGCAGCCCCGTGATTGCCGCGATCTTATCCAGCCCCTGCGCCACCGAGATCGCGTTGGCCTCCCCGCCGCCCACGGGATACACCCCCGTCAGCCGACGCTCCCAAAGCAAAAGGTACAAGTCCACCAGATCCTCGACAAACAGGAGATCCCGCACCTGGTGCCCATCCCCGTAGACCATGACATCGCGCCCCAGCAGGTTCGCGATCGAGAACCACGCCACCCACCCCTGGTCCTCGACGCCAAATTGCTGGTGCCCGTAGATGCAGGATTGCCGCAGCGAACAGGTCGCCATCCCAAACTCCGGCCGCCCATACTCCGTGAAATACATCTCCCCGACGGCCTTGCTGACGCCATACGGCGTATACGGATCCAGCGGCATATCCTCGCCCACCGGCCGATTGACTTTCAGGTGCCCGTACACCTTGTTCGTCGATGCGTAGAAGCAGTACGCCCCCGGCGTGTGCCGCCGCACCGCATCGATCACGTTGAACGCCGCCGCCGCGTTGTCGCGGAAGTCAGCCCCAGGATTCTGATAGCTGAGCGTCACCGCCACCTGCGCCGACAGATGGAAAACCGCGTCGGCCTTCCCAATCGCCCCGAAAGCATCCTCCGCCTTCTGCGCCGATGACAGGTCCGCCCGCAGAAGCCGCATGCCCCCGGCCCGCAGCCGGGCCGCGTTGTACTCCGATCCCCGCCGGCTCAGGTTGTCTATCCCAACGACCTCGTCACCGCGCTCCAACAATCTTCGCGCAAGGCAGCTCCCTATGAAGCCGCAAGCGCCTGTTACGATCACCTTGCTCATGCGTCCGCTCCACCGCTCTTCAGAAGTTCCGATGCCGCCTCAACGATCCGCTCCGGCTCCAGGCCGGTGAGGCATGCAAAATCTAATTTAGCCGGACATCGCATCGGGGTCGAGGAATACTGAAAACATGGCCGGCACGGCATGTCCCTTGCGATGATCCGGTGCGGCACGCCCCACGGCCTGACGAACGTCGGGTTGGTCGGGCCGAATATCGTCGCGCACGGCACGCCCATCGACGCCGCCAGATGCATGAGGCCAGAATCGTTTGAAATCATGAGCCGCGCCCGCCCCAGCCACGCGGCGCAGTGCAAGATCGTCGGCGTCGCCGGGATCGCGTGACAACCCGCCGGCAGCCGCGCCACCAGACGCTCCGTCAGCGGGGCATCCATACCCCCGCTGAACACCAGATAGAAAACGTCCGGCCTCCGCGCGCGCAAGACGACGAGGGCCGCCGCCAGCGCCTCCGGCGGATAACAGCGCTGCTGCTGGTTTTTCAGGACGCTGCAGCTCGCGTGCACCGCCACCCACGTCTTCCCGGCCGCCTCGCCCGGCAGCCGCCGCGCCCCTTCCTCCACCTCCGCATCGATCGCTCCCGGTATTACCGGCGCCACCAGCCTGCCCGGCACCTGCACATCCACCGGCACCAGCCCCGCCCGCTGCACGAGCCGCACGTTCTCTTCCACCGCGTGCAGTGAAACATCCTCGTCCAGCCGAATGTCATTCAGGAACGACCAGCTGCGCAGGCGATGCCTCACGTAGCGGTGTGCCAGCCGATGCCGCGCCCCGGCCACGACGTTCGCCACGTTATACTCGAAGCGATTTGATCCGTAGGGGATCACGCCCCAGTCGAACCGTTGCCGGCGCAGGCCGGCCAAGAACCGCATCCCCTCCAGCGCCGGCCGCCCCACGAAATCGAACCGGGCCACTTCCTCCACGAGACCCGTGGCGGCCAGCAGATCCCCGACCGAGCCGAACATCGTCAGGCCGGTCACCCGCGTCCCCGGATTGTGCCGCCGGACGAGATCCAGCGCCGGCAACCACTGGAGCGTGTCGCCCAATCCCGAGATATTGAACGCCAGCAACCTCATGGCCCACCCCCCTTCTCTGCGATCACCTCCAGGCTCGACGCCAGTCGCCGATACAGCATCCGGGCCACCATCGCGCACGGCAGTGCCGCAAGATCCAGCGCCCGCACCCACCCCCGCGACAGCACGCCATGTTGCCCGGATCCCACCCCCAGCCATCGCCATAGGCTGTTCACCTCGACCATCACGCTATCCCACGCCGGCGATGCGGTGCGCACGCGCAAGAATCCCTCCGACTCCAACAACCGCCTGACCGATGCCGCAGAAAAAAAACGCACGTGGCTCGGGTCCTCCAGATTCCACCAGGCCCCGCCAAAAAGCGCCAGCCCGGCCGAATCCGCGCTGGGCGTCAGGACGTAAAGGCGCCCCCCCGGCCGCAGCGCGCGAAAACAGGCCCGCGCAAAAGCGCGCACGTCATCCACGTGCTCGATGAGATGGATTCCCAAAACCAGGTCAAATGCCCCCTCCGGGATCGCCGCGTCCTCGATACCACCCCAGAAAAGTCGCGCACGCTCCCTGACCACCGGATCCACCGCAACGCCCAGCATGCCCTTCTCCACGCCCGCCACGGCACAGCCCCGATCCATCAGCCGTCGCAGCAGCGCCCCAGACCCAAACCCGATGTCCAGCACGGATGGGGCCGGCCCACCCCGCAGAAACAGCCGGTCGAGGCGCCGCATCGTCAATGCCAGCCGCACCCCATCGAACCCCAAACTGCCCCCCCATGGATGCCCCCGCGCCCCGCGCGGCCCCTCACCCACCTCCCGCAGCAAATGCCCGCACCCATCGCAGCGAAACAGGTCCCGCGGGCCGCGCATCGACCACGGGCGCAAACCACCCCCGCAGATCTCGCACGCTCTGGCGGACTGTGCCATGCCTCCATCCACCGCGCCCTTGTAGGCCCGACTCACCCCGTTGAGAAGCGTTTCCAGTCACCGCGCCAACCGTACCGCGCGCCATGTTGTCGAGACGGGGTCAACTCTCGATTCTTGACACTCTCCAAGACCCATGCGGGGTGGCATGTGTTTCAGGCAGCGTTTTCAGCGTGCATCGGATCCTCCGTTCACAGCCGCGACCATGCGACACCGCCCGACGTTGCCTTCAAGCCGACCCGCGCGCGGAAGTGTCAAGAATCGAGAGTTGACCCCGGGCACACCCCAGCGTGGTGACCAAGGACGACGATTTCACCCCCGACTGCGCGCTGGGCGTCGGTGGGATCCTCCCAAAACCATCGGCATTTCACTTGTTTGCGACATTAGCCGTAATGGGCGCTTGACGAGCTGCGGTGCTCGCCTGTAGAAGCACGATGAGCCGCGATACCTCGGATTAAATGCCCATCGATGGAAAATCGGGGGCCATGAGTGTTATGAATGATCGTTCATTGGGTTCATGTGCATCGCTTCATCTGGGTGCGCTTTCCTTTTCCGTTTGCCTGCGACGGACGCTCATGGTGCCCTTCCTCGCGCTGCTGCCCCTGGCGGCGGCGGCGGCGCCGGGCACGTGGTGGACCAACGGCAGCGCCAGTTGGTTCACGACGGGCAACTGGAGCGCCGGGGTGCCGGATTCCAGCACCTATGCATTTATCACCAACGGGGGCACCGCCCAGATCGCCGGCGGCGCCGCCGTGGCAAACGTCCTCGATATCCAGAACGGCATGCTCTCTCTCACAGGCGGCAGCCTCGACCTGAACGGCCTCATCGCGACCAACGGCGCATCGAGCGACATCCTCGTTAACGGCGGCTGGCTCACCAGCCGCGGCAGCACGATGAGCAACCTCGCGAATTTCGTGATCGGCGACACCGGCGGCGGGGCGACCTTCGAGGCGCAGGGCGGGGCGCATGCCTTCGCCAACAACCTGGTGGTCGGCAATATCTCGGACGGCAACCAGATGCTCGTCACCACCGGCGCGATGGTGGCCAATGGCATCGGGTATATCGGAAACGACAGCGCCTCCAGCGGCAATGCGGTGCTGGTCACCGGCACCGGATCGCTCTGGACCAACCGCGGCGAATTATACGTGGGTCGTTCCGGTTGGGGCAACTCGCTGACGATCTCGAATGGCGGGGTCGTCAACAACAATCACGGCTACGTGGGTAACTACGCGGGTGCCAGCAACAACGCGGTGCTGGTCACGGGCTCCGGATCGCTCTGGATAAACAGGGGCGAACTGAACGTGGGCAATGCCGGCTCCGGCAATTCGCTGACAATCTCGAACGGCGGGTTCGTCCAGAACGTGAACAGCCGGGTGGGCAACGCGTCAGGCAGCAACGCGGTGATCGTGACCGGCGGCGGGTCGGTCTGGACAAACGGCAACGCCATGTACCTGGGCGTTTCCGGCAGCTCGAACAACAAGCTGACGATCTCGGACGGTGGGGTTGTCTTCGATTTTTCCGCCGACATCGGCTGGTCGTCCTGCACCCGCAACACGGCGACTGTCACCGGGACCGGATCGGTCTGGAACAGCGGCGGTTCTCTGAGCGTGGGTTCTTACGGCTGGGATAACGCGCTGACGATTTCGAACGGCGGGGCCGTCCACGACAATAACGGCTACGTGGGCTACAACGCTGCGTCGGCCAGCAATAACACGGTTCTGGTCACGGGCACCGGATCGGTCTGGTCCAACCGCAGCGATCTGACCGTGGGCAATGCCGGCTCCGGCAATTCGCTGACGGTCGCGGACGGCGCGGTGGTCCACGACAATAACGGTTACGTGGGCTACCAAACGTCGACCACCAACAACGCGGTATGGGTCACCGGCGGCGGCTCCCTTTGGTCCAACCGCAGCGATCTATACGTGGGCAACTACGGCTCTGGCAACTCGCTGACAGTCTCGAACGGCGGGATCGTCCACGACAATAACGGCTTCGTGGGCTACAACACTTCGAGCAGCAGCAACGCGGTGTGGGTCACCGGCGGTGGCTCCCTTTGGACCAACCGCAGTGATCTGACCGTGGGCTATTCCGGCAAGGGCAACTCGCTGACCATCAGCAATGGCGGGGCGGTGGCGGCGCGGAATGTCTACATCAGCAGCCAGCCCGCCGCGACCGGCAACGTGATCCGAATCGACGGCGGCATTCTGAGGGCGGTGAGCAACGTGACGGTGGGTGCGGCCGGTTCGCTGGAGGTGGCTAGCGGGACCCTCGACGTGGGCCGCATGGTCACCAATCGGGGCAGCCTGTCCGGCGCCGGGACGTTCAAGGCGTTGCAAATCGTGAACGAGAGGCAGGCTACCTTCACCGGCAACGCCCAGATCCAGGCGGGCTACCGGAACTCCTCCGGCGCGACGACGGAAGTGGCACACGCGACGGGCGCGGTCTTTCAGGGGCCCGTGACCAATGCGGCCGGCGCGGTGTTCAAGAACACCGGGGGGCTCGTCCAATTCCTCGCGATCTTCGAGAATCAGGGATTGTACGCGAGCGATCCGGCGACGAATCAGTTCACGACCTTTTCGGTCGGGCCCGGCGGTTCGGTGGCCGGCGGCGCAGGCGACCTGTTCGAGTTCGATGGCGACTTCCTAAACAAGAGCACCAACGCCGCGGCGTTCGATCTGGCGTCGGCGGAAGTGGCATTCGCCGGCGGCGGGAGCCACATCTTCGAGCTGGCGGGCGTGGACCTCGGGGCAAATGCGTACGGATACGCGTCCAACTTCGCGATCGGCGTCCTGACCCTCGGCGCCGGCGACGTCCTCACCCTGCTCGACGGCAACACCGGCAACGCCGGAACGGCGCTCTACGTGGGCGTCTTCAACGCCGACACCAACAGCATCACATCGGCGTTCAACATCTACTACGACGCGGATCTAAATCTCGCGCTCGGCGGCGGGACCTACGAACTCAACGGCGGCGGGTTCCTGATCGCGATTCCAGAGCCGGGCCCCATCTTCGCCGTCATGGCCTCCGCCGCGGCCCTCCTCGGCCTCCGCCGGTTCCGTCGCTAGGATTGGGAAGGTAGCGAAGCCGCTTCCGGCTTCGGCCCTCGCTCAGCCAGCGCCACGGGCGGGACGCCAGTGCCACGGAACCGTGGCATGGGCATCTTGCCCATGTCCCACGCCGAAGGGCGCAAGCCCTTCGCTACGGCAATGCGAGATAGCCTCGGGGCCAAGCAGGCCGTTAGGGTCACATCTCGCAGGCCGTTAGGGTCACATCTCGCAGGCCGTTAGGGTCACATCTCGCAGGCCGTTAGGGTCACATCTCGACATTAGACACAAGGTCTGATCAAACGGCTCTGGTGCGTGCGGAATGGGACAGATGGCGCGGAAGCCTGAAATATGAAGATTAGAGTCCCGATCGTTCTTGGCTAGTATATGAGCAGCCCACGATGAAGACACTCAAACTGGCGCTGACCGTCCTCTTGTCCGCAACCATTGTGTCCGACGCCGTCGCGCAAGGAGAGGTCGAGCGGCGCCGCTCGATCTTGAAGCAGTGGGTGGAGAAGAAGCGCGACGACCGCAGAACGGGCGCCGCTGCCGAGGGGGTGACGTCGAAACTGGACGTCCCCTACCTCGACGATCAGGAGCCGCTCCACCGGTTGGACGTCTACATTCCCGTGAGAAAGGAGAAGCCGCTCACCGTCCTCGTGCACATTCACGGCGGAGGCTGGGAGATCGGCGACAAGTCGATGATGAGGGGCACTGGCCTGTTCTATGCGTCGCATGGCGTCCTGTTCGTAACGCCGAACTACCGCCTGTCGCCGAAAGCCCAGCACCCCGCGCACGCCGAGGACTGCGCCGCGGCCGTGGCGTGGGCCTTCCGCCACGTCGAGGAGCTGGGCGGTGACCGTAGGCGGGTCTTTCTATCGGGGCACTCCGCCGGTGCCCACCTGGCCGCCCTGCTGGCCACGGACCCCGCCTTCCTGCAGAAGCACGGCATCAAGCCTGCCTACTTGGCCGGCGTCATCCCGGTCGACGCGGCCAGTTACGACCTGGCGGACGACGACAACGAACTGGTGGTGAAGAAGCTCATCCGGGACTCGTTCGGATCGGATCCGGCCGTGCTGAATGTTGCCTCGCCCCTCCATCACGTCTCCGCCGACGCGCGCTATCCCGATTTTCTGATCTTGAACACGATGAACCGCGCGTCCGCGGCGAAGGGGGGCAGACTGTTTGCCGACAAACTCAAGGGGGCGGGCTGCTCCGCACGGTTCGTGTCGGTTGATAATCACACGCACGCCGAGATGGCCACGGGGATGTACGACCTCTCCGATCCCGTCGGAAGCGCGATCTTTGCGTTTCTTTTTCCCGCCTCCAAGGAATAGGCACCCTGATGCTGGTGCGCTCTTTCTTTTAATCTGATCCGGGCGCGGGTTCAACTTCGGGAACACTGCTGAGAGCCTTGTCGCGTCGCTCGATAAAGCCCCCGCGCCCTAGGGGCCGGCGGCCCTCCCTCCCGCTCACGTCATCCCGACGACCGCGTCGAACGAGCCATGCAGGGCCTCGCCGCAAAGGACAGGGAGACGTCGAAGCGGCGGGACGATAACAGAAGAACGGGCCCGTCACTGACCGGGACGTTTTGGTAAGTCACTTTCTCCCAAGTCGGCGATGTAAACCTTGCGCGTGCCGTCGGCGAATCCGTTGAAAACGACGTATCGACCGGCGTGTCACGCGGGGTGCGGGTCCACATCGTTGAAATACAGTTCCGCGTCGGAGCGGCCCCACTGGACGTCGGCGCCGACCTGAACTTCCCAGCCATGCGACTGTGCGACCACGCCTTCGGTGCCGCGCTGCAAGTCAATCACCACCACGTCACCGGCGTCACCGGCAACCGGCGCGCGATTCTCGCAGGGGAGACGGGACAGTGCCAGGAATCGTCCCGACGGGCTAATCGGCGAAGTGTCGAAGAAGCGGTGCAATACCGGCTCGCCAGGCATGACATAAACCGGAACGGCCGGATTGTGCTCGGTGTATCGAGGATACCGGCTCAACGAGTCAAGCCCTTGCCAGGCGCAGAGGCTCTCCCTCCCCTCACGACATCCCGAGCACGTGAGGGAGATGGTGGGGCGACTGTAGCGAAGCGCGCCGGGGGCCGCTCTAGACCCACCTCGACCTCGGGACGGCTTTCCCTACGCTGCCCGCATGGCCGGAGCAGTTTTACGATTCCAGGGCGTCTTGTGTTTCATGCTGCTCGCCAGGCTCGCGGCTGGATCGGCGGCGGACGTGGTGCCGAACCCATTGGACAAACCGGGGTGGGTGCTCGACGCCCATGACGAGTTCGATGGCCCGGCCCTCAACACGGATCTTTGGAGCCCCTTTTACTTGGAATCGAGGACCGAGAGGGGACGGGCGGCCGCAAGATATGAGTTACGCGACGGCTGTCTCGTCCTGTTCGTCGATGCAGATACAAAGGGATATTTCGAGGACGGCCCGGATGTGATGACGGTGTCGGGCATACAGACAGGCGACCGCACGCGCCTGCACAAGGATGCCGATCCCGTGCACCACGAGATTCCGGCGAAGATCAACTATGCGCCAATGTATGGCTATTTTGAGATCCGGGCGAAATTGCCGGAGGGGGCACAGTCGGCGTTCTGGACACTGGGCATCAAGGATGGGCCCACGCACGCCGGTGAGATCGATATTTTCGAAAGCATCAGGGACAACCCGCGGCTCTTGAAGTTCGTCATCCACACGTGGGGCGACAAGAGCCTCAGGCACGAGAGCCTGAGGCCCGCGCTGGATTTCGATTCGACCGCGGGGTTTCACATCTATGCGCTGGAGTGGGATCCGGGCGGGTGCGCGCTGGTCGTCGACAATCGGAGGTTCATGGTCATGTCGCAGGCACCGAGTTACCCGAGTGTCTTCCTCTTGACGCTCTACGGCAACACGCGGGACCGCTCGCGGAGGGAGTTCCGCGTCGACTACTTCCGGGCGTACAAGAAGGAGGGGCAGCCGCTGACACGGGGGGTCGAGGCGTTCCGCCGGCCCCAGTCGGAACCCTGAGAGCGATCGTAAAGCCTCTGGCCCGACCCCTGAAAGAATGTCAAGAATCGAGAGTTGACCCCGATAGTGCAAGGTAGCGAAGCCGCTTCCGGCTTCGGCCCTCGCTCAGCCAGCGCCACGGGCGGGACGCCCGTGCCACGGAACCGTGGCATGGGCATCTTGCCCATGTCCCACGCCGAAGGGCGCAAGCCCTTCGCTACGGCAATGCGAGATAGCCTCGGGGCCAGGCAGGCCGTTAGGGTCACATCTCGACATTAGACACAAGGTCTGATCAAACGGCTCTGGTGCGTGCGGAATGGGACAGATGGCGCGGAAGCGTGAAATATGACGATTAGAGTCCCGATCGTTCTTGGCTAATATACGTGCAGCCCACGATGAAGACCCTCATATTGGCGCTGGCCGTCCTCTTGTCCGCAACCATTGTGTCCGACGCCGTCGCGCAAGGAGGGGTCGAGCGGGACCGCCCAGATCACATCAGGAATCCCATGATCTTTTTCAACAATTCGGCCGGCGACATCATGGTCAGGAACAGAGGCGCCACCGGCAGCATAGCGGCCACCGCGAGCTGAACGACCTCCTTCCTGCCGAACGGAAACGACCGCATGCCGCGCACGGCATCATAGGCACTGCCAATGTCCGCCAGCGCTCCGATGTCCCCGTTCCCAAGCAAGTCCTGCCCCTCGCACCCCTGGCCCCGGATCCATTTCCTGTCGAAGCGGTCCACGTATTGACTGCACAGGCGTCCGTACGCGTGGAGACCATCGCGCCGACACTTCCCCAGTTTCGGCACGAAGACACACAACGGCAGCAGCACCTGCGCCATCGCGAGCACAAGGGCGCCGATCATCTCGATCTTGAAATCCATGACCGCCTTGCCGCCGTGGAAGACCTGGCTGGCGATGAGGCCGGCGACCAGCGCCCCCTGCGCGGTCACCAGAGGGGCAAAGGCCTCCACCGTGGTGCCGAGAAAACCAAGGCCACCCGACCGGTCCGCGTGCGTCGGCACCAGGCGGAGATCCATGCGCGCGATGCGCATGAGCGCGCCGAACCACACCAGCATCCGGTAGAACCATCGAAAGGTGATGAACTGGAAGAACGGCACGCTCACCCAGGTGTACCACTGCCCCGCCGCGGTCAACTCGACTCCGCCCGCGCCCGCGTGCGCGTACCACGTCGCCGTTTTGAGCGCGCCCTCGGCCAGCCACGCAGACCGCCCCACCGTCAACGCCAGCGTCATCAGGACGAGTTCGACCGCGACCGAATTCCGCCATCGGATCGCCGAATCCAAAATCCTGTCGAACGAGCCGCGCTCCGACGCCGGCACGATCCCCGCATCCGTGAAGTGTGCGATCACCGCCCGCAACCGCACGTGCACGATCGGCTCCGCCAGGATGAACAAGGGCATCGCGATCAGGAAGCGCACGTGCGCCTCGATGTCGTTCAGAAATGGCACATCGACACCCCCGAACGCCGCCCCACCCCAGAGGCTGAGCAGCGCCAACGGCAACCAAGCGAACAGCGGAATCGCCACCAACCGCCGCGCGAGCAGATCCAGCGGCGGCTTCGCTAGACCAGCCTTAAGATACAGCTGGTACAGCGGCCCGCCCAGGGCCATTGAAAAATCCGCAGATCGATCGTTCATGGATTGTCACTCACGGCGCCAGAGATTCAGAACCTCCAGCGCAGGTTCACGCCCACGATATGAGAGTAGGCTTTGTCGTAAGCGCCCGACACGTGCCCGGTGAGAGAATTGCTGTGCACGTCGAGCGAATTGCGACCCATGTCAAGGAGCGTGTAATTGAGGCCGAGGGTCACGTCCTCTTTCCAGTCGTACTCGATACCCGCCGAGTAGCGGATGTGGCGGTCCACCGGCAGGGCGGGACCGCGCGCTTCGAGTTCCAGCGCGGAGGTGTCGTACGCCCAGCCCAGTGACGCGGCCAGCCTCCGGCAAGGCCGAAAGCGCGTCCCCACCGCGAAGTGCCATGTATCGCGCATCGGGATCTCGGACGACATCTCCACGTCCTGGACGGCATCGACATTGATCTTCATGTCGCCGACATCCTCCCAATTCTGCCACCCGATATTGCCCATCAGCGCAAACGCGGGGCACACCTGCCAGACGGTGCTGGCCATAACCTCCTGCGGCACGCGCAGGGTCAGCTCGACGTCGGTGCGCTCGATGTCCAGCGCGCCGGCCAACGCCTCCATGACGGCGCCTCGCCCGGTGACGCGCAGGGTATCCTTAAAGGTGAACTCGATCGGGCTTCGATAGACCACGCCGACGCGCACATTCCGGCCCGGCTGCACCAGCACACCGAAACTCGCGCCCGCCCCCCACGCGTCGTCGGAAATCTCGACCAGGCCGTCGTCGTAGTTGTCGTCGGAGGAAGCGACATCCTCTACGCCCTCCAGTTTCTCAGCCAAGTCCGTGAGCTTCTCGCGGACGGCGCCGGCGCGATCGAAGATGCCGCCTTTCCCACCGCCCGGGCCGCCGCCCGGCAGCCAGCCGATGCCCCAGCCCGGCAAACCGTCCAGCATGCCCTGGAGGTTATCGATCGTGTCGGTGAGCGTCTCGCCGACGACGTCGCCGCCGTTGTTGAGCATGGTCTCGGCGCTGACGCGGGCATAGCCGATCGTCGCCGTCGCGCCCACGGAGAGCCAATCGGTAACGCGGAGCGCGACGGACGGGCTGAAGCCAACTGCCATCAGGCTGAACTCTTGACTGTAGTAGCGCCCGGCCCAATCCTCGTCATAGCCTAGGCCCGCCCCCATCAGCCCTGTCATGCTGGTTCCGATGGCGAGGCGGTCGTTCACCGGCCGCACGAAGAAACTGCCCAGCGCCGGCAGAAACCCGCCCGCGTTGCCGCCCGCGCCGCCGTCCACGTCGGTCCGCCCGTCCGGGTCGAACTTCACGTCGAAAAACATCGCGTTTGCGCCGGACACGTACTCCGGCTCCCGGAGCAGCACCATCCCCGCGGGGTTGCCCCAAGCCGTCGATGCGTCCTCGGCCGCCGCCGCACGCCCGGCCGCCGCCCGGCCCTGGTCGGGCGAGCCGTTCTCGTAGACGCCCAATCCGGCCCCGTGCGACAAAACACCCCAGCCGCAAGACGCAAGCCCGCACAAAAATATCCACAACCATCGTTTGCTCATACTCCAGATCTCCCTGTGCCGAAGGGCGCACCCCGCCACGGCGGGCCATCCATCCCGACCATCGCGCCTTTGCCGCACAGATTCCCACGCGCCCCGGCATCCCGTCCGCATCATGGCAGCTCGACCCCGGCATAGTCCTCGTCGATGGGCAGGATCGGTTCGCCATGCATGCCCTTCATGACGGCCTTGAACTGATCGACCAGGAACAGCGGTTTGGCGCTTTCCTTCGACAGCGCCTCGATGCGCCGCTGCAACTCGGCCACCTTGTCCGGGTGCCGCGCGGCAAGGTTGTTCCGCTCCGACGAATCCCGCGCGAGGTCGAATAACTCGACCGCGGGCGGCAGCAGCGTGTGCCAGACGAGTTTCCATTCGTCCCGGCGCACCGCGGCCCGGAAGGGCTCGATGTTATAGACGATCTCGGAACGCGGCGAAGGCCTGCCGCGCGAGATCGTCTCCCAGACATCGACGCCATCCAAAGGCCGGGACTTCGCGGTGGAGGCCCCGGCCAGGGCGGCGAGCGTCGGATAGATGTCGACGGCGTGGATGATGCCGTCCACCGTGCCGGGCCGGATGCGCCCCGGCCAGTTGGCCAGCGCGCAGACGCGCGTGGCCCCTTCGTACAGGGTGCCCTTGCCATCGCGATACGGGCCGTTGTCGCACGGGATCTTCACCTTCGACATGTCGGCCATCACGCCGGCGAACATCGCATTGCGCGTCCCGCCGTTGTCGCTGTGGAAGAGGATCAGCGTATTGTCGCGCATCTTTCTCCTCTCAAGCGCGGCCACGACGCGGCCGACCTCGTCGTCGAGGCACGCGATCATCCCCGCGTAAGTGCGCCGCGTGGCGTCCTTGATGCCGGGGAAACGGTCCAGGTATTCCTTCGGCACCTGATAGGGCGTGTGGGGCGCATTGAACGCGAGGTACAAATAGAGCGGTGCGGAGGTCTCGTGCCCTTCGATCAGTCTCGCCGCATCCGTGCCGATGAGCGTCGTGGTGTAGCCCTCCTCCCTGACCGGCTGGTTGTCCCGGAACCAGTCCAGCACGCCCTGCTCTTCGTGGGTGAAGTAATCGAGTTCGCCGATCATGGCGCCATACTGGTAGTCGAAGCCGCGCTGCCGCGGCCAGTACTTCCGGTCGGCGTGCCCGAGATGCCACTTGCCAATGATCGCTGTCCTGTAACCCGCCTCCTTGAGGCACTGGGGCATCAGCCATTCGGCGGTGTCCAGGCCGTAGGTGGAAACGGAAGGAATGACAGCCGTCTGCAATCCGTAGCGGAAGGGATAACGGCCGGTCATCAGGCAGGCCCGCGTCGGGGTGCACATCGGCTGGACGTAGAACTGCGTGAGCTTCGCGCCGGCGGCGGCGAGCGCATCGAGGTTCGGCGTCTTGATGTCCTCGCAGCCGTTGAAGCCCACGTCCTTCCAGCCCAGATCATCGGCGACGATGTGAACGATGTTGGGCCTCGGCGCGGCAGGTGCGCCCGCAGCGGCGGCCAGCAGCGCGGCCAACGCAATCTCCCCGTATCGTGGTTTCGTCATGTCGATTCTCCCCGTGTGAGGTCTCCGTCGATCCCGCCCGCCAACGCGCTCGCGGGGCGGGTCGCTTCGCGTCCCTCGATGGCCGCGCGCACGGCGGAAAGGAGCGTTTCCTCGTCGAGCGGCTTGAGCAGGTACGCGACGGCGCCGAGTCCGCGCGCGCGTTCGCATGCCCCCGGTTCATCGAAAGCGGTGATGACGATCGCCGGAGGCGCATCGGGCCATTTCGCAAGAATCGACAACACGTCGAATCCGCCCCGGCCCGGCATCTGCAGATCGAGAAGCAGGCAATTCGGCGGATGCTTCGCCGCCGCCGCCAGAAATTCATCGCCCCCGGAAAAGCTCTCGACCCCGAAGCCGTTCGCCCGCAAAAGCCGTCCAAGCGCCTTGCGCATCGGCGCCTCGTCATCAAGCATGGCCACGACCGGACGGGACTCTGTCATCGCGGCAGAAACCTGCCGCGAACGGCCTCGCCCCGCCATTACACCTTGGTGCAATACCCGCTTGCGGATCGAAACACGGATGCGGACTGCAGCCGGGATTCTCGGTCAACGACCCCTGGCCGCCGCCAACTTCTGCGCCGCCCGCACGAGGTCGGCGACCGACTGGACGCCCATCTTCCGCATCACCCGGCCCCGATGGACCTTGACGTTCTGCTCGCCGGTGCCCAGGTCCGCGGCGATCTGCTTGTTGAGCTTTCCCGCAACGACGCCCTCCATCACTTCGCGCTCGCGCGGCGTGAGCCGCAGGAAGCGCGCGCCGAGGTCGGCGGCCTCGGCGATGGTCGCCTGCCGCTCGTCGGCCCCGCGGAGCGCGGCGCGCACCGCGCGCAACAGGTCGGAATCGTTCACCGGCTTGGTCAGAAAATCGATCGCCCCGGCCTTCATGGCGCGAACGCTCATGGGGATATCCCCGCGCCCGGTGAGAAACACGACCGGCAAAGAAATGCCGGCCTGCGCCAGCTGCCGCTGCAACTCCATCCCGTCGACCTCCGGCATCGACACGTCCAGCACCAGGCACCCGCCTTCCCCCGGACGATAGGTTTCCAGAAAATCCCTGGCGCGGGCGAACGGCCGGACGTCGAATCCTTCGGCGCGCAACAACCGCTCGAGCGCCTTGAGCATGGCGGGCTCGTCGTCGAGCAGAAAGACGATGCCAGGACGATCTTTCACAACCGCGTCTCCTGCAACACCGGCAGGGCGACGTGGAACACCGCGCCGCGATCCGGATTGGGTTCTGCCCAGATCCTGCCCCCGTGTGCCGCGATGATCGAGCGGCAGATGGCAAGGCCCATGCCGAGGCCGTGGCTCTTCGTCGTGAAGAAAGGCTGGAAGATGCGCTCGGCGTCGCCGTCGGCGAGTCCGCAGCCACTGTCGGCCACCGACACGCGCACCATGGCGCCATCCCGGGCCGTGGCGACGGTCAGCGTGCGCCCGACAGGCGGCGTCTCCGCCATGGCGTCGCAGCCGTTGATGATGAGATTGAGCAGCACCTGCTGCAGTTGAACACGGTCGCCGGACAACGGCGGCAGTCCCCCGGCCAAGTCGCGATGTACGGCCACGCCGCGCCCGATCAGGTCGCTGCGCGCCAGCGCGAGCACCTCCTCGATCACATCCCCCACCGCCAGCGGCTCCCGCTTCGGCTCGCCGCCCTTAAGCAGGGCGCGGAGTCGGCGGATGACCTCGCCAGCGCGACGGTCCTCGGTCACGATGTCCGAGAGGATATCCCGCACCTCGGCGAGATCCGGCGGGTCCTTGGCGAGGAACCTCTGGGCCGCCTGCGCGTTGCTGAGTATGGCCGCCAGCGGCTGATTGAGCTCGTGCGCGAGCGAACCCGATAACTCGCCCAGCACGACCGCCCGGGAAATGTGCGCCAGCTCGGTGCGCTGCTGCTCCAGTTGTCGCTCCGCCTGCTTTTGTCGGGTCACGTCCTGCGAGACGCCAAGCATCCGCGAGGGCCTCCCCGCGCCATCGAATTCGACGGACCCTCGCGCCGCGATCCACCGCATCGGCCCGCCGCCGGGCGACGCCACCCGGTGCTCGTTCTCGTAGTCGCCGCCGCCGGCGAGCGCCTTTGCCACCGCGGCGAGCGCTCCCTCCCGGTCGTCTGGATGCAGCCTCTCCAGGAACGCATCGAGGTTCACCCGCTCGGACCGGTCGAACCCAAAAAGCGCACGGGCCTCGTCCGTCGCCCAAATCTCATCACCCGGAATGTCCCAAATCCAGAACCCGAGCCCCGTCGCCACGGCCGCCAGCTCCATGCGCTTCTCGCTGTCGCGCAGAGCCAATTGGCTGGCTTCCAGCTCCCGGGTGATGCGCAAGGTCCGGAACAGGTCCTCGCTCAACTCGTGGCCCATCGCGGCCAGGATCGGGAGGAAGGCGAAAGTCACCATCAGCGGCGACCGGACCACGCCGGCATGCACCAGCGCTGCGTGGCCCGCGGCCACAAGGATAAAGAAGACCATCGACCCGCCTACGACCGCCGCTCGGCGGCGGTCATCCCGCCCGCCCCTCCGCCAAAGAGAAAGCGCCGCGTCCGCCACGAACACCAGAACGAGCATCGAACTGATCTCGCTCACCCTGGCCAGGGGATTGTGCACCGCCGAGTCGATCACGGAGACACGACCGCCGAGAAACTCAATGTCCCGCAGCGAAGTGATCACGCGGTATTCCAGGTTCTCGCCCGAGAGAAAATTCAGGATCAGGCTGGCCAGGCGCACCCCGCAAGAAGCGATGCCAAGCCATGCCCGACCGGTGCCGAAATAGAACCAGACGAATCCGACGATTCCGGCGTGCAGGGACAAGATCGGCACATGAATCCAGCGGCCGGCCGCGGCGAACTGCTCGACGGTGGGCGCGCGTATCATCGCAAGCTCGCAGACGGCGATCGCGGCCACGGAGACCGCCGACACCGAAAAGGCCAGATGGGCCCAGGCCGCGCGATCCTTCCACCAGACGGCAAGCTGCATCGCCGCCACTGTCAAACACGCTGCGGCAGCGGCGGACCAGGCGACTACAACCCAATTCATGACCCCTAAACAAAACCGTCACCCCACTATAACACAAGTATGCAGTGAACCCTTCGCGGACCTTGCGGATGAGACGCTGCCAACGGATACCGACGCGAGACGGCCGTCCCGGCGCATCGCCTTCCTGTTTCACGCCCGCCCGCCGCGGTGCTTGACTGGTTACTTCATTTTACCAGTGAAACGCCGCTTCCCGCCACCGTCGGTCCGCCTATGTTGGCGGGAGGAACAAGCACGTGAGCACCACCCTCGCCGGCACCCGATCTTGGCCACGTCAAAAACTCGCCATGAGGCATTGCCTCATCCTCTGCGCCCCCTGGCTGCTCGGCGGACAAGCAGGCGCGCAGCCACCCAAAGTCGTCGCATCCGACGTCTGCGTCTATGGCGGGACATCGGGCGGCGTGGTCGCCGCGCTCCAGGCCGCGCGGATGGGCAAGCGCGCGGTAATCGCTGAGCCCGGCCGTCACCTTGGCGGCATGACGGCCGGTGGACTCGCCGCGGTCGACATCGGCGAACCGCGTTCCGTCGGTGGCATCGCCCGCGAGTACTTCACGCGACTGGCCGCGGGCTATGGCAAGACGCTCGCGTGGGACCAGCCGTTCAAGGGGCACGGCGGCGGGCCCGCCACAGGCGGCGCCTTCGCCATCGAGCCGCATTCCGCCGAGCGGCTCTTCGAGGAGATGCTGCACGACGCGGGCGTTGTCGCTCATTTCGGCGCAAGGCTTGCCACCGTTCGCAAAGAGGGCGCGCGAATCGCCGAACTCGTCATGGAGGATGGCGCCATATTCCAGGCCAAGATGTTCCTCGACGCCACCTACGAGGGCGATCTCATGGCACGAACCGGCGTGAGTTACACGCTGACCCGCGAGGGCAACGCCAAATATGGCGAGACCCACAACGGCATCCATTACGGCGAAAAGTTCCGGCCGCGCACCGACCACGCCAAGCCCGGCCCCAACGGCCGCACCCCCAGCGGCCAGGGCGTCTGGGATCGCGATCTCCCGCTGGATCCCTACGTCGTCCCCGGCGATCCCAAGAGCGGTCTGCTTCCCCTGATCGATCCCGGAGAACCCGGAACGCCGGGCGACCCTGCCCCAGGCATCCAGGCGTACTGCTATCGCCTCTGCCTCACCACCAACGATAACCGCATCCCCATCGCACCGCCCAAGGATTACGACCCGAAGCGCTACGAGATCGTCGCGCGGTTCATCGCAGGTTGCCTCGCGATCGGCGACGATGTCGACCTCCGCTGGTTTTCCAAGTTCGACCCGCTGCCCAATGGGAAGTTTGATTTCAACACCGCCACATTCGGGGCCAATCTACCCGGCGCGAGCTGGGAATGGCCGGAGGCTTCCTACATGCGCCGTGAGCAGATCGCCAAGGCGCATGAGGATTACCATCGCGGCCTGCTGCACTTCCTCGCCACTGACCCACTCGTGCCCCAGAAGGTGCGCGAAGCGATGGGTCGCTTCGGCCTGCCCCGCGACGAGTTCACCGACAATGGCGGCTGGCCCCACCAGATCTATGTCCGCGAGGCCCGCCGAATGGTCAGCGACCTCGTCATGACCGAGCATCACACCTTTGGCAGAGAAGTCGCACCAAAGTCGATCGGCCTGGGCTCCTACGGCACCGACGTGCACGAGATCCGCCGGATCGCCAAGGACGGCGTCGTCATCCGCGAGGGCAAAATCGCCACCGGACGGGATGGCGCACCGCCCTACCCCATCGGCTACGGCGCCATCGTTCCCAAACCCAACGAATGCGAGAACCTGTTCGTCACGTTCGCGCTCAGCGCAAGCCACACGGCTTTCGCCAGCATCCGCATGGAACCGGTGTTCATGGTCATGAGCCAGTCGGCGGCCGCGGCCGCGTGTCTGGCGATTGACAGAGGGATCCCGGTGCAGCGGGTGGACTACGCGGGGTTGCGCGAGCGTTTGTCAAACGGCGGCCAGGTCCTCGAGTGGGGCCAACCCGCCAAACCGCCGCCACAGGCGCCCCCGGAAGCGGGCCCCGTTCCGCGCGCTTCGCGCATCCCCTCACTTCGGGACTTGCCGCTTCTCTTCGCCGACGACAGCGGGGTCGCCTCAAGCACCGGCGTCGTCCGCACCACGCATCCCGCCAAGACGCGCAACGCTCCCGTGATCGAGGCCGATCGCCCGTGGGAGGGTGGGCGCGTCTATATTTACGGCTCGGTCTATGCCGACGAACCTGCAGGCCCGTTGCGCCTGTGGTATATGTCCTTCCCCAATTATGTCTTGCACGCCACCTCGCGGGACGGCGTGAACTGGCTCAAGCCTTCGCTCCACCTACTCCCATTTAAGGACGCGACCGAGAACAACATCGTCCACAGGATCCACAGCCCCAGCGTGCTGCTGGACGCGCGCGAACCCGACCCGGCGAAGCGCTACAAATTGCTCGGGGCAAAATCCGGCGGCTATCACGCCGCGTTCTCCGCCGATGGCTTGCACTGGACGGCCTATCCGAAGAATCCCGTGTTGGAAAACTCCGATACGATCACGCTCACGCAAGATCCGATCACGGGCGAATATCTGGCGTTCCACAAGCGTCCCACCAAAATCCGCGGTTTCGGACGTCGTGCGGTCTGGTTGGCGCGAAGCCGGGATTTTCAGGAATGGGGCGATCCGGAACTGGTCTTTGCGCCCGATGAGAGGGATGACTCGTGGGCCAACGGCCCGGACCAGCGCACCGAAGTCTACAACATGTCGGTCTATCCGCACGCCGCTGGTTTCATCGGCTTGCCCACCATCTTCCGCCTCACCAAGCGTCTTCCCAAGAACAAAGTCTCTCCCGGCCAAAGCCCCGACGACGGCCCGATCGATGTCCAGCTCGCCATCAGCGCCGATGGTCGCACGTGGCAGCGCCCGGAACCGCGCTTGAACGTGATTCCGCGCGGCGCGCCCGGGACCTTTGATGGCGGCTCCATCCTCGGCGTTTCCAGCACCGCAGCGCATGTCGGCGAGGAGACGTGGATTTACTATACGGCGATGACCACGACCCACGGCGGGCCGATCCCTCCCAAACGCATGAGCATCGGCCGCGCCGAGTGGCGCCGGCACGGTTTCGTCTCGCTCGATGCCGCCGGGCTTGGCCGCGTCGAGACGAAACCACTGCGGCTCGGCGGGCCATCGCTGATCATCAATGCCGATGCCAGCCGCGGCCAATTGCGCGTGGCGCTGCTCGAAGCCGACGGTCGCGCCATCGCCGGCTACGCCCTGGATGACTCCGAACCGCTGCGCGCCGATGCCACTCGATGGACCGCACGCTGGCGATCAAAGGCCACACCACCGACGGACCGACCACTGCAAATCGTGGTTGAAATGACCCATTGCCGCTTGTTCAGCATCTCGACCGCGACCTCGACATGAAACCCATCCTCGCCCTCCTCCTCTCCTGGGCTGCCTCCGCCATCGCGGGCCCGTTGCCAACGGTGGACCTCTCGCACGAAACCACGCGCCACGTCGTCATCGCCCAGGGCACTCCGGAAATTTATCAGGGCCACCCCACCACGCTTTTGCTGCCGGACGGTAAGACGATGTTTGTCGTCTGGACCTACGGCCACGGTGGCGACTGCGGCCCGATGAAGCGAAGCGAAGATGGCGGCCTCACCTGGAGCGGCCTATTGCCCGTGCCTGACAATTGGAGCAAGGTCAAAAATTGCCCCGCACTCTACCGCCTCGCCGATCCCCGCGGCGTGGCCCGCCTCATCGTTTTCGCGGGCCAGGGATCGGACGGCACCATGCACCAATCCATTTCCACCGACAATGGCAAGACCTGGAGCCCCATGAAAAGCAACGGGCTGGTCTGTGTCATGCCCTTTTGCACCATCGTGCCGGTGGAAGGCGGCAGGCGGCTCATCGGCCTCTCGAACATCCGTCGCCCCGGCGAGACCAAGGACCCGAGGTCCAACGTCGTGGCGCAGAGCGAGTCCACCGATGGCGGCCTGACCTGGGGCCCGTGGCGCATTCTCGTGGACCACGCCGATCTGAAGCCCTGCGAGCCAGAGGTGGTCCGTTCCCCCGACGGCAAGCAGCTCCTCTGCCTCTTGCGCGAGAACGTCCGCACCCAGCCCGGCCATTTCATCACCAGCGATGACGAGGGCCGCACTTGGTCGGGGCTCAAGGACCTGCCTCCCGGCCTGCATGGCGACCGCCACAAAGCGGTCTATGCGCCCGACGGCCGACTCGTGGTCTGCTTCCGCGACATGGGCGCCGCCAACCCCACGAAAAGTCATTTCGTCGCCTGGGTCGGACGCTATGAGGACATCGTTGGCGGGCGAGATGGCGAATATAAAATCAAGCTGCTGCACAGCCACAAGGGAAGCGACTGCGGCTATCCGGGCCTAGAGGCGCTGCCCGACGGAACCCTCGTCGCCACGACCTATGTCAAATACCGCCCCGGCCCCGAACAGAATTCTGTGGTCAGCGCCCGCTTCACCCTGGCGGAGACGGACAAGGCGGAAAAACAGACCCGCGCTGCCCCCGCGGCAAAAGTCGCAGGGCTCGTGCTGGACGATGCCGCGGCAAAGTACTCGGGCCCCTGGGTGATCAGCACGCGCCTCGACCCGCTGGTGGGCCCCGGCTATCGCCACGACAACCGCGCCAAAAAGCAACCCTCCACCGCCATCTTCACCCCCGAGATTCTCGAGGCGGGCCGCTACGAGGTGCGGCTGTTGTACGTCGCCGCCAGCAACCGCGCCACGAACGCCGCCATCACCATCCGAACCGCCGACGGTGAAAAGACGCTGCCGCTAAACCAGCGCCTGCCCTGCCTGGAGGAGGGGATCCCGCGCGCGCTCGGTGTGTTTTCGTTCGCGAAGGGAATGTCCGGCTCCATCGAGATCTCCAATGCCGGCGCAAACGGTCACGTCGTGGTCGACGGCCTGCAACTCGTGCCCGAGGCGGAGGCCAAGGCGGAGCGCAGCACGCGTGCCGATACGGGCTTCCCGGTCAAATCGAGCGCGCCCGTTCCCGCCAAGATCCCGCCCCCGATGCTGCTGCAGGGCGCCGCGATGCCGCCGGACGTGGACGGGAAGACATATGATCTCGTCGTGGTCGGCGGCACGCCGGGAGGCATCGCCTGCGCGGTGCGCGCGGCCCGCGAGGGCCTTAGCGTGCTCCTGGTGAATCACACGCGGCACCTCGGTGGCTTCATGACCAGCGGCGCGGGCGGCTGGGAGGCGCCCTATGACGGCCTGCGCTCGCCCCTGTACGCCGAGATCCGCACCTCCGCCGCAGAATACTACCGCAGGACCTACGGCGAGGGATCGCCACAGCACCTCGCCTCGCTACCGAGCGCCACGAGCCGCGCGCACATCGACCGCCCGAAAATCGAGCCGCGCATCGCCGAGATGCTATTCAATCAGATGGTGGGGCGTGAGAAGAAGCTGACCGTCCTGCTCGGCCATATCGTCGCGAGCGCGGACCGCGAGGGCCCGCTGTTGAAGTCCGTCACGCTCAGACCCAGACATGGCGGGGGCCCCATCCGCGTCAACGCCCGGATCTTTGCCGATGGCATGTACGAGGGCGATCTCATGGCCGCCGCAGGCGTGACGACACAAATCGGCCGCGAGGCCCGCAGCCAATACAACGAGCCACACGCCGGGGCCATCTACACGAAGGAGCGCCACAAGGAGCCGGGCCAGCGAGGATTCCCCAAGGACGCCGACGAGGGCCTCCTGAATATCCGCTACAACAGCCACGCCACCGGCGAGATCGTGAAGGGCCCGCACAGCGGCGAGGCGGATGGCTCCGTGATGGCCTACAACTACCGCCTCATACTCACCCGGGACCCGGCGAACAGGGTCATGGTGGAAAAGCCCGCCGGCTACGACGTCGCTATCGCAAGGGCCGCCGCCAGCGGCGGTTTCGTGCCTAACCTCCCAAACAACAAGGTCGCCTGGAATGGCGGACGCCTCATCGGCCCCCAGAATGACTACCCGGCCGGCGACTGGGACCAACGCGAGCGCATTTCCCGTCAATACCTCGACGCGATGCTGATGCGCCTGTGGTGGATGCAAAATGCTCCCGATGCGCCCACCGCCGACCGCCAAAAATTCGCGGGCTACGGCCTTGCCGCCGACGAATTCCCCGACAACGCCCACGCCCCCTACGAGATCTACGTCCGCGAGGCACGGCGCCTGGTCGGGCGCTACGTTTTTAAAGAGCAGGACAACAGGGTCGCACCGGGCATCGCGCGCACGCCCATTCACGCCGATAGCATCGCCATCACGGACTGGCCGGTGGATTCCGTGGCCTGCCTGCCGCGCAAGGCGCCCGGCTCCAATCTGGACGGCATCTTCTTCCTCGGCGAGGAGACACGCCCAGCGCAGGTGCCGTACCGCAGCCTGCTGCCGAAGGAACTGGACAACCTCCTGGTGCCCGTTGCGCTCTCCGCATCGCACGTTGGCTGGGGCGCCATCCGCCTAGAGCCGATGTGGATGCAGGTGGGCGAGTCCGCCGGTTTCGCCGCCGCACTGGCGGTGAAAAGCAATACCACGCCCGCGCAACTCGACCCCGACCGCCTTCTCCGCAAGCTCGCCACGAGCCGCGTGATGATCAGCTTCTTCAATGACGTTGACGTGCGCGACGGCGGGGCATGGATTCCCGCCGCACAGTTCTTCGGCACCAGAGGTTTCTTCTCCGATTACAACGCCCGCCCCAACGATCCTCTCACGGAGGACGAGCGCGAGGCATGGCAGCAAGGCTTCAACCAACTCCAGCGGGGCACCCTCGACCCCGCCAAACTCGCCGCCGCCGTCCATGCGGCGGCAGCCAAAGAGTCCCCGCCCACCAGCGATCGTCGCGCCAACTTCCTGCTCCAACTCTGGAAACAGTTGAACCACTGATGAGAGCCTGCCTCATTCCGCTCCTCTTCGCGCTCGCGGGCCTCGCTCAGGCACACTCGTCCGAGACCCTCGATCCCGATCTCTGCATCTATGGCGGCACGCCGGGAGGCATCGCCATGGCGGTGCGCGCGGCGCGGGACGGCTTGGGCGTGGTGCTCGTGAACCGCAATGACCATCTCGGCGGCATCCTCGCCAGCGGCCTCGGCGTCTGGGACACGCTGTGGGAGGGCAAGCGCTCGCCCATCTATGATGAGGCCCGTCAGGCGATCTTCGATCACTACCGCACGACCTACGGCACGGATTCGCCGCAGTATCGCGACGCACTGCCCGGCAAGAGCGGCCACACCAACGGCAAGTTCGAATCGAAAGTGGCGGAAATGATCCTCACCAAAATGGTCGAGCGCGAACCGCGCATCAGGGTCCTGCGCCACCTCGCGCCGCAATCGGCGAACCGCGACGGCCGCCTCATCCGCTCCATCACCTTCACCAGCCCCTCGAGCGATCGGAGCGTGGACGTCAGAGCCGCCGCTTTCGCCGATTGCAGTTACGAGGGGGATCTCATGCCGTTGGCCAAGGTCGCGTACCGCATCGGTCGCGAGACCCGCGCCGATTTCGGCGAACCCCACGCGGGACGCATCTTCATGGGACCCACCCGGGAACGTCCTGCCCACCTCGACGCCGAAATCCTGGCGCTGCACGACAAGCTCAACCTCCGGCGCTTCACCGGCTTCCAGGCCATCCTGCATGGCGACCGCCTCGGCGAGGGCGATCGCCTCGTCCAGGCCTTCAACTACCGCACCACCCTCAGCTCCGATCCCGCCAACCGCCTGCCCGTGGAGAAGCCCGCCGGTTACGATCCCGATGCACTGAAAATGCTAGAGTTCGGCTCCATCGTGCAGCCCTTGCCCAACTCCAAGATCGGATGGAACCGCCCCCAGTTGGTCGGCCCACATCAGGACTATGTGGAGGGCGACCGGGCCACCCGCGAGCGCGTCATGGATCAACATTGGGACGCCACCCTCGCGCTGCTGTATTTCCTGCAAAACGATCCCTCCGTGCCCGAGCAACGCCGCGCCTTCTTCGGCCGCTACGGCCTCGCCAAGGACGAGTATGCCGACAACGCGAATCGTCCCTACGAGTTCTACGTGCGCGAAGCCCGCCGCATGGCAGGCCGCGCCACGTTCACCCAACACGATGCCATGCTTTCGGCGGGAATGCGCCGCGCGCCGATCCACCAGGATAGCATCGCCATCACCGAGTGGTACCTCGATACCCACGCGTGCAGCCTCGACCGCGTCCCGGGCAGCCTCGATGAGGGCAAGATGATGCTCCACTACGAGACCTTCCCCGGCCAGGTCTCATACGACACCCTGCTGCCAAAGGACCTGGACAACCTGCTCGTGCCGGTCTGCCTCAGCAGCACCCACGTGGCCTGGGGCACCATTCGCCTGGAACCCACCTGGATGCAGATCGGCGAATCCGCCGCCATCGCCGTCGCGCTCGCGAAGGCTCGGGACATCCCCCCCGCGGACGTGGACAGGGACGCGCTGTCGCGAGAACTCGCGCGCCGCAAGACCCTGATCACCTTCTTTAACGACATCGACATCGCCTCGGACGATCCCCGAGTCCCCGCCGCCCAGTATTTCGGCGCCAGGGGCTTCTTTGCCGATTACGACGCACGACTGGATGAGCCACTCAAGGAAAACACCCGCCACATCTGGGGTCAGGGACTCTTGGCCCTGCGAACGGGAAGCCTGGATCCAACGGAATTTGCAAGGCGGGTGCATCAGTCAGAGGCGGAAGACTCCCGGCCCCTGGAACGGACCAGGGGTCAGGCCATGCTCGGCATGTGGAAGGCACTCGCTTCCGAAAAACCCAAGACCGCGCCTTCCGCTAACGTGCGGCCTGCTGAGAAACCCCAACCCCCGCGCAGGCCACTCGAGGTCCAGCCCGTGCGCTCAAGCCCCGCCCGCGAGGTCAGCGGCAGGGGCTACGACGTCATCGTCATCGGAGGCACGCCGGGCGGCATCGCCTGCGCGGTGCGGGCGGCCCGCGAGGCCTTGAGCGTGCTGCTCGTGCAACACAACGGGCACATCGGCGGCATGCTCATCAACGGCCTCATGCAATGGGACGCCCTCTACGGCGGGCGCCGCGCTCCCATCTTCGACGAATACGCTAGAAGGATTGAGGGCTACTACCGCGACAACTACGGCGAGAATTCAACGCAATTCTCGCAGGCCCGCTACACGCAGGAGCATTATCCGATGAGCCGCTTCGAGCCGGGCGTGGCGGAGCACCTTTTCAACCAGCTCGTCTCAGCCGAACCGAACATCACCACGCTGCTCTCGCACTACCCCGCCCGGTTTGAACGCGACGGCGCCGAGTTGAAAGTTCTCACGCTGCGCTCATACGGCACCACGAACGACATCCGCGTGACGGGCATAACCTATGTTGACGCCACGTATGAAGGCGACCTCGCCGCGCTGGCGAAGGTTCCCTACCGCGTCGGCCGCGAAGGCCACGACGAATACGGCGAGCCCCACGCGGGGAAGATCTTCACCAACATCAGCAAGGAAAGCGGCCCGCAAGACGCCAAGGATGGAAAGCTGAACCTCCACCCGTACGGCCACAGCCAGGGAACCGTCGATCCTGATAGCCCCCGCACCGCCGACCGCGCCATCCAGGGATACAACTACCGCTTCTGCCTGACCAACGAGGAGGGCAACCGCCGCCTGCCCGATAAGCCTCCCGGCTACAACCGTGAGGAATACGTCGGCTACTACCGCCTTGGCATGGGCGCGGGCGACCTCAACGGCAAGGGGCTTTTCAACTCCGCCCTGCTGCCCGGTGAAAACCACAACTACCCCGAGGCCGAATGGCCGACGCGCGAGAAGATCATCGGGCGCCACAAAAACTTCGCCCTCGGCCTGATGTGGTTCCTCCAGAACGACGAGTCCGTATCGCCGGCGAAGCGCCTGGGTTATCGCCGCATCGGCCTGCCGCTCGACGAGTTTCCCGACAACGGCAGCATCCCGTATGAAATGTATGTGCGCGAGGCACGCCGCATCGTCGGCCGCCACGTCTTCACCGAGCACGACAATTCCCTCGCGCCAGACATCGGGCGCACCCCTGTCCACCCCGACAGCATCGCGATCACCGACTGGGCCATGGACTCCCACGATTGCAGTTGGGATCGCAGTCCCGGCTATGCCTACGACGGCAAGCTGATCCTCACCGAAGAGTCTCGCCCCGCGCAAATCCCCTACCGGAGCCTTCTGCCACAGGGCGTGGACAACCTGCTGGTGCCCGTCTGCCTGTCGGCCACGCACGTGGCCTGGGGCGCCGTGAGGCTCGAACCCGTCTGGATGCAGACCGGCGAGGCCGCAGGATTTGCCGCCGCGCTCGCCAAGAAACTCCACACGACGCCCGCCCAGCTCGACGCGGATCGGCTGGTGCGGACGCTCGCCGAACGCGGACAGATGATCAGCTTCTTCAACGACGTGAACGCCGCCGGGCCCGAACCATGGATCCCCGCCGTCCAGTATTTCGGCACGAAGGGCTTCTTCCCCACCTATGACGCCAGGCCCAACGATCCGCTGGACGACGCAACCGCAAGGTTCTGGGCCGAGGGCTGCACACGGCTGATCGCCGGAACCCTTGATCCCGCGAAATTGGCGGAGTCGCTTGCGGCCACCATCGCGAAGGGCGGCGGCAAGAACGTGACCGCCTCTCAGTTCGTCGCTGTGCTGCCAGAGCCCAGCCGGACGACCGAGATTCCCAAATCAGACGAACCACTGACCCGAGCGGATGCCTGCGCCATGCTATATAGGAGAACCACGCGATGAAACACGAGACCCTCTCACACGCGGACCTTCTCCAACTCAAGCGCTGGAACACCCCCACCATCTACAACGGATGGGAGCAGATCACGAAATGCGATGCCTCCGCCGAAGGTTTCAATCTCGAGGAGGCGCGCGACTTCATGCCCCACATGGGCCCCATGGTGGGATACGCGATCACGGTCGTCATCGAGCCCAGCAACCGCGAGCACAGGCAGAGCCATCCCGACGCGTGGTCCGAATACCGCCGTTATGTCGCTTCGGTCCCCGGTCCCAAGGTCGTCGTGGTGCAGGACCTGGACAAGCCGCGCGTGATCGGCGCCTACTGGGGCGAGGTGAATTCAAACATCCATCGCGCGCTGGGCTGCGTCGGCACGATCACCGACGGCGCCATCCGCGACGTGGATGAGATGTGCAACGCGGGCTTCAAGGCGATCGCGCGCCGCCTCTGCGTGGGCCACGCCTTCTCTCACCCGGTCCGCTGGGGATGCGACGTCGAGGTCTTCGGCCGAAAGGTACGCCCCGGGGATCTGATCCACGCCGACAAGCACGGTTTCCTGGTGGTGCCACCGGAAGATCAGGCCCGGCTGCTGGACGCCGCGCGGTTCATGGACGCCAACGAATGCAAGACCATCATCCCGGCAGCCCGCGACAACTCGGGCAGGACATGCGAAGAGATACTGGCGCACATCGATGACGCGATCGCGGCCTTCGTGCGTGCGGTTAAGGAAAAATTCCATCGGGAGGGGGAATGGTGAACACGCCGACGGGCGAACAGCGCATCGTGATCCTCGACACCCTCGGGGATTTCCCCGCGCCCTTCTCGTGGGAACCGGTCACCGCGATCGCGCCCTGCGAGAAGCACGAGCGTAGCCCGGCCCACACGATCCTTGAGCGTTCCCGCGGCGCCACGATCCTCCTGACCAACAAGACGCCGCTCACCGCCCAGACCATCGCGGCGCTGCCCCGGCTCCGCTACATCGGAGTCCTCGCCACAGGATACAACGTCGTGGACGTCGGGGCCGCCCGCTACCGCGGGATCCCGGTCGCCAACGTCCCCGACTACGGCACCGCGAGCGTCGCACAGGCCGTCTTCGCGCTGCTCCTCGAACTCACGAACCACGTCGGCCATCACGCCGGGGCCGTCCGCAAGGGCCGCTGGTCCGAGTCGCCCGATTTCTGCTTCTGGGATTATCCGCTGATCGAACTCGCGGGCCGCACGTTCGGCATCGTCGGCTACGGCCACATCGGCCAGATCGTCGCGCGAATCGCCCGCGCGTTCGGGATGCACGTACTCGCCTCGACCCGGACGCCGAAGGAAGCTGATGGGGTCACATCATTCGTGGACCGGGACACCCTATTTCGCGAGGCCGATGTCGTCTCGCTTCACTGCCCACTGACGCCCGAGACGCAGGGCCTCGTAAACGCCGAGCGCCTCGCCTCGATGCGTCCGGGATCTTACCTCATCAATACGGGCCGTGGCCCATTGGTTGACGAACCCGCGCTGGCCACGGCCCTCGATTCGGGTCACCTCGCCGGCGCGGGCCTCGACGTCCTTTCCGCGGAACCACCGCGCGCCGACAACCCCCTCTTGCGCGCAAGAAACTGCGTCATCACCCCGCACGTCGCATGGGCCACGGTCGAGGCGCGGCGCCGACTGGTCGACATCACCGCCGCCAACATCCGAGCGTTCCTGACGGGAAGACCCCAGAACATCGTGAACGCATGATGCCGCTCGCCCTAGCCATGAGCCTACTTCTCGCAAACGTGCCCGGTGCCGCCGCCGCGCCTCTCGCGTGGAAGCCCCTGCCGTCTGTCCCCGAACCCAAGGGATTCGCCGGATCATTCGCGGGCGTCAGCGGGTGCGCGCTGCTCGTGGCAGGCGGCGACGAGGCGCGCCCCGGGGTGCGATCCACCGAGGTGTGGTTCGCCGCCCATGGCCCGCAACCCACGACAAAAGGTCCACCATGAAATACCAAAGACTGACAGGGCTCGTCGCGGCCCCATTCACCCCATTCCACCAAGACGGCTCGCTCGACGTGGGCCGCGTGGCCGAACAGGCGGAGCGCCTCATAGCCGACGGCGTCGCGGGCGCCTTCGTCTGCGGCACCACCGGCGAGGGCCCCTCCATGAACGTCGAAGAACGGATCCGACTGACCGAAGGCTGGATCGCCGCGGCCGGTGCAAGGCTCCGCATCATCGTGCACGTCGGCCACTCCTGCCTCGCGGATTGCCAGACCCTCGCCGCACATGCGCAGCGGGCTGGCGCGACCGGCATAGGCTGCCTCGCCCCCTATTTCTTCAAGCCCAGGTCCGTCGGCGACCTTGTCGGATTCTGCGCCAAAGTGGCGTCCGCAGCGCCCGATCTGCCGTTCTACTATTATCACCTGCCCTCCGTGACGGGGGTCAATTTCCCGATGGTCGAATTCTTGGCGGCCGCCGCGGAGAGGATCCCCAATCTGGCGGGGATCAAATTCACCTCCGAGGACCTGATGGATTACTCCGCCTGCGGGCGGTTCGACGGCGGGCGCTTCGACATCCTCTTCGGGCGCGACGAGATCCTCCTGGCGGGTCTCGCGCTGGGAGCAAAGGGGGCGATCGGCAGCACGTACAACTACATGGCCCCGATCTACCACGCGCTGATCGGCGCCTTCGAGCGCGGCGACATCGCGGCGGCCCGAGCGGCCCAGGCCCGCGCGGCAGACATCATCGCGGTGATGCTCCGCCACGGCGGTCTCGCCGCCGGAAAGGCCATCATGGCACTCGTGGGGTTCGACTGCGGGCCAGTCCGTCCGCCGCTGCACGACCTCGGCCCGGAGCAGCGCGAATCCCTGCGACGCGAGCTGGAAACCCTGGCCTTTCCCATCCAATCGTGACTGGTTCGAGAATTCAGATGCCGGGCCGTAGGAGCCTGCTTGCAGGCGATGCCATGCGCGGATCGCGCGCGAGCGCGCTCCTACATCTCATTTCCGCCCCGGTGGTGCCCCGAATGCTCCCCGCCCGCATCAGCCGGGAGGGACGCCGGCCCCGGCGTCCGCGATTCACCAGCCGCCCGACACCTGGGCCAACCCGGCCCGCGAAGCCGCGGGCCCTCCCGATAGACGTGTCAGAGCCAGCCGAGGCACGACACCCGGCCTGATGAATTCACCTCAACCCAAGGAAATAGCATGAAACTCCACACCCTCACCCTGATCGGCATCACGTCGCTCCTGTCCGCCTCGCGCGCGGAGCAGGCCGGACCCGATCTGCCCCTCGTCGATATCTCCGGCGAATCCAACCGGCACGTCATCATCGCCGCCGGCACCGAATCGGTCTATCAGGGCCATCCCACGACCGTGCTCATGCCCGACGCCCGAACGATGTTTGCGGTCTGGAGCATCGGCCACGGCGGCCCCGCCGGACCGATGGCCCGAAGCGACGATGCCGGGCTCACGTGGACGCGCCTCGACGATTCGCTCCCCGAAGGATTCCGAACGCACCGGAATTGCCCGAGCATCTACCGCCTCGTGGATCGCGAGGGCAAAGAGCGCCTCTGGGTGTACTCTGCCCAGCCGCTCATGCCGCGCATCCTCAGCGAGGACGGCGGCCGCACGTGGCGAGAGATGGCGCCCCTCGGCTTCACCAACGTGATGACCTTCAGCAGCATCGTGGCGTTGAAAGATGGCTCGCACCTCGGGCTCTACCACCGCGGACCGGGCGGCAAGGACAAGAGCCCACTGGTCGTGCTGCAGAGCGCGACGCGGGATGGCGGCATCACGTGGGGTGAGCCCCGCATCGTCGCCGAGGTCGAGGGCAAGGATCCCTGCGAGCCCTACGGCTTCCGCTCGCCCGATCGCGCGGAAATCTGCTGCCTCATGCGCGAGAACAAACACAAGGGCCATAGCCTCATGATGTTCAGCCGCGACGAGGGCAAGACCTGGACCGCGCCCCAAGACACGCCATGGGGCCTCACCGGCGACCGCCATCAGGGCGTCCGACTCCCCGACGGAAGGTTCGTCATCGCCTTCCGCGACCAGGCGCCCCAAAGCCCAACCCGCGGCCATTTCGTCGCCTGGGTCGGCACCTACGACGACATACGGCAATGCCGCCCCGGCCAATACCGCATCAAACTCCTCCACAGCTACGCGGGCGGCGATTGCGGCTACCCCGGCATGGAACTCCTCCCCGATGGCACCCTCGTCGCCACCACCTATATCAAGTACCAACCCGGACCCGCGAAACACTCCGTCGTCAACGCCCGCTTCAAGATCGCCGACACTGACGCGATGGCAGCCAAATGCCCATAACCAAACTGGCCCGCGCAACCGATTCGAAACCTTGACACCCCGATTGGATTGAACGATCTTCACACGTAATCTAGTTCGGTTTTGGGCGCGCTCGCCCCATCTGGGTCCGAAAACCGCAGGAGACGGCATGAATTCGACTATTAAGAAACCATTAGGGTCCCTGGTGGGAATCCTCTGCGTGACCACGGCGATGGGCCAAACCAATGTCTGGCGTGTGGATCCGATCGCGGGTCACCCGCGGGATTTCGCCACCATCACCGACGCGCTGAACAGCTCGACCGTGAAAGATGGCGACACAGTCTTAGTCACCGGTGACTTCTCGACGACGGACGTTACACTCCAACGTCGCCTGCACCTCGTGGGCTTCGGTTACTACCTGGCCGAGAATGGGATTTCCTATCCGCCCGGGACGCTGGCGCCCGCAACGATCCGGAGCCTCCTGGTGCGCTCGGCTGCGGCTGGTTCGCCCACCAACGGCAGCGGGAGCAGCATCACCGGTTTCACGCTCACCACAGACGCCACGTTCAATGACGTGTCTCGGGTGGTCTTCCGACGAAACAATGTGCGCAAGGTCGTCATCGCCGGGGCGAACGGCCAGGCGGCGAGTGGGATTTCCGTCATCCAGAATTACATCCGCGCCCTGGGCACCGACGACAGCTACGGTGCAATCCGATCCGAGACCTGGGACAACTACGACATCCTCATCGCCAACAATTTTATAGGGCGCGAACCGGCCGGCTCCTTCACCATGTCGGCAAACGACGTTTTCCTGATACGGAACAACATCATCCGCGCCGGGGGCTGGATCCACAACGGCCTGTTTGCGGACAATGCCGTTTACGGTCAAACGACGATGTACTGGAACAAGATGGTGGTCCAAAACAACATCGCCATCGGCGGCAACTTCCTGCCAGCGGGTTCCAGCAACATCAACAACCAGGTCGAGTCCAATGTCTTCGTCCTGGGGACGAGCCCGGATGGCAAGTACCAGCTCGCGGCGGGGAGTCTGGCCATCGGCGCGGCCAGCGACGGCGGCGACATGGGGATGTACGGGGGCACGTATCCCTACGTCCTGTCTGGCCTCCCGCCCGTCCCCGTCATCACGCTCCTGAGCATCCCGAATACCGTGCCAGATGGAGAGGATCTCCAGGTCCAGATCCGCGCCGAGGTCCATCCCTGAAGGGAACCCGTGATGAACGCACGGTTCCTCTTCGCGATTGCAGGCATGGCGGGATCCGCCGCCTGTGCCGAGGATGTCGTCCTGCCCGAGACGACGCTCTTTGAGATCTACAATCTCCAAACGACGCTGGGTAACCCGACATCGCCCTCAATCTGCACATCCCGACAACCGTGGCGGGTCACGCGGTTGACCACCTGCCACTATCAGGCAGGGGGCACTCCGCCCGGCACGATGTGGCTGGTCGATGGCTCCGGCAGCAACTGGGGCCCCTGGCAGGCAACACCCGGCGAGAGCACATTGTTTGAGATCGACAACCCGGAGGGGGTTCAAAGCAACCCAACATCGCCATCGGTCTTCAACAACCCGGTTGCCTGGCGGGTGACGAGGCTGATGACCTACCATTACCTCAACGGTGGCATCCCGCCAGGAACGATGTGGCTGGTCGATGGTTCGGGCAGCAACTGGGGCCCTTGGCAGGCCACAGGCCGCACGGGACAAGGGGGCGTGCCAAACGCCTATTGGGATGTGGAGATCAACCCCGCCATCATCCTCCCCCCCGACACCTACACCATCCAAAGCAGCAGCCCAGAAACATGGTCCCATAACGCGCAGAGCGGTGGTCGCGGCATGTGCCGCGTCAGCGGCGGTACAGTCGATGGGAACCCCTACTGGGACGTCGATTTCGACCCCGGTCTCGATCTGCCCCCAGGCATCTACACCTTCCAGGTCAGCAGCCCCGAAACCTGGTCGCACAACGCGCAGAGCGCAGGCCGCGGCATGTGCCGGGTCAGCGGCAGCTTCTTTCTGTCCTCCACCCCACCGATAGATTTCCCCGGGCGCGCCACAGAAATCAGCTGGCTCGCATGGAAGATCGACGACGACCCTCGGGTGTCGCCCTCGGGCACACTCCCGACGACACCCACGCCCATAGTCGAGACGACCCTCTCGATACCTGTCGCCGCGATGACCGGTGGCGTCCACCGTCTCGAGATCATCGCCGGCGGCGCAACCAACGGATCCCCGAGCGGCGCCGGCATGCTGTGCGTGAGTCCATTTCACAGGTTTCGCGCGCCCTCGGAGTCGCCTGTCGCGCGCCTCGACTGGGCATTCGATGGGAGCCCGTTGGTTCCCGAAAGCTCCGTGGCCGTATCGCCCCCCACGCTGGCCGTCGAAACCAATATCGCGCTGCCCGCATCCGGACTGGACCCAGGCACGCACCGCCTCGGGTTGGTGCCACTCGACGGGGGTGGAGCCGGGGGGATGCTGTACACATCGCCTTTCCACGTGAGTTACCCATCGGTCGGTGGGCTCCGGGACATCACACTCGATGTTGTCTTAACCAACCACGCGCCGGCTAGGGGCGCCATCGTCAAACCCATCTCGGGCGCGCCAACCATCTTCGAGGACACTGTCACATGGCCCGACTTCCGCCTTAGGGCATCCGGTTCCTACCTCCTGAGGGCCAAAGCGGCGACCACCGCTGACATCGGTGGCCCATGGGTCTGGACCCAGTTCGACCAATCGGTCCCAGCCTATCGCGAGGAACTGAACCTCTCCTATTGGCCACCCGAAGCCTTCCCGGGCGTCAGCGTCGCTTTCGGCGGCGACGCCAACGGCGACGGCACGCCCAATGGCCTTGCATTCGCCCTGGGCGTCCCACCCGATCAACGGGCCCAGGGATTTCTGCCGGATGTGCTATTTGATGTTGAATACCTGTACTACTCCTTCCGGCAACGGAGCGGCGGGACGGGCGATCCCGGCGCGGGATACTCGGCCGACGGCGTCAGCTACCATGTCGAGATATCCGGCACCCTCCTCGGCGACAGCTGGCTATCCGGACCCGGCCTCTTTGATGTGGTCGGCACGCCGATCGACAATGGCGATGGCACCGAAACTGTCACCATCCGGATCCAACGCCCGGAAGCGGGCCGACTGTTTGTCCGCCTTCGCTGCGACGAGGCGCCTTGACGCAAAGGTTCACCTCCCCCGCTTCGCCGCCGGTCCCCCTTCCACCGCCTGGAGCTTCTGGTCGGGGAAATCGCCGGCCTCGCCGCGCAGCTGATGCCGCAGGAATCTCGCCACGATCTCTTTCGCCTCGGGCGGGAAACCTTGCCCGTGGCCACCGCCCTCCACCGTGACAAGCGTCGATGCCACGCCCGCCTTCTTCAGGGCGGCATGCAGCGCCTCCGACTGGGCGTAGGGCACCACGGGATCGGCATTGCCATGGACATTCAGGAACGGGGGGTCGTCCTTGCTCACGTATGTGATCGGGCTCGCGGCCTTTGCCTTTTCCTTGTTCTCCTGCAATGCGCCCCCCACCAACTTCGCCTCGGGTGAATCGGGTGCATCGTGATTCATCCGCGCGCTGCGCCCACCCTGCGCACCCATGGTGAGGAGATCGCTCGGTCCATAGTAATTCACCACGCAGCTCACCCGGCTGGAGACCCCCTTGTTCGGGCCGAGATCGCCCTCCAGCTCCTTCACGTCACCGCTGGTCCCCAGCAGCGACACCAAGTGGCCTCCCGCCGAACTGCCCCAGACGGCGATCTTGCCGGGATCGAGACCGTATTTCTCCGCGTTGGCCCGGATCCATCGGATCGCGGCCTTGCAATCGAAGATCTGCTGCGGGAATTGCGCCTCATCGGTCAGGCGGTATCCCACGCTCGCGCCCGCGAATTCACCGCTCGCCACCAGATCCGCCACCTGGCGGCGCCCGCCGGTCTTGTCGCCGTTCTGCCAGCCGCCGCCATGGATGAACACCACCACCGGCAGCTTGCCGCCCTTCGGTTCCGCCGGCAGCAGCAGATCCAGTTTCTGCCGCGGGTTCTCGGTCCCCGCGTACGGGAGGTCTGCCTCCAGTTTCACACCCGGGGGCATCGGTGGCGCCCCCCCGCCGGGCCGCCGCCCTCCCGGCGCGCCTTCCCGCGCCCGCCGCAGGAAAGCCTCGTGCTCTTCCAGCGAGATGGAGCCGTCCTTGTCGCGATCAACCCGTTCAAAGTTCTGGCGCGCGCGCTCCGGCAATTCCTCCTTGGAGAGCTTCCCGTCGCCGTTGCTGTCCATTCGCTTAAACATCTCGCCGGGATCGGCCTGCCCGAACGCCGATGCCGTTAACCCAACCGTAACCACCAATGCCCGAAATACCATTTTTCGCATGTGCCTTCCTCCTGCGGAGTCACCCATTCCCCCATGAAACCCCCCACGTCCGCCAAAGTTTCTGACGCGGCGCACGCCGCCGCGGGAGGGACGCCAGCCCCGGCGTCCGCGATTCACCAGCCGCGCAAAGCCTGGGCCAACCGCGGCCCCCGACATTGAAATCCCGGCATTCCGGGTTTAGAAAACCTTCTCCACTGATGAGCCATCTCGATCGCATCAACGAGGCCTTCGCGGGCGTCTCCCTCTCCGGTGAGGAGATCCACCGCTACGGGAGGCATCTCGTCATGCCGGAGATCACGATCGACGGCCAGCGCAAGCTGAAGGCCGCCCGCGTCCTGTGCGTGGGCACCGGCGGCCTTGGCTCGCCCCTGCTCACCTACCTGGCCGCCGCGGGCATCGGCAAGCTCGGCATCGTGGACTTCGATTTTGTCGATCACTCCAATCTCCATCGCCAGATCATTCATTCCACCGAAAGCATCGGCCAGCCCAAGGTCGTCTCCGCCCGCAAACGCATCCACGAGATCAACCCCAACGTGGAGGTCGAAACGCACGAGGTGGCCCTCCGTTCCGGTAACGCCATGGGCATCTGCCGCGGGTATGACGTCATCGTCGATGGCACCGACAACTTCCCCGCCCGCTATCTCGTCAACGACACGTGCGCGCTGCTGGGCAAACCCAACGTCTACGGCAGCATCTTCCGTTTCGAGGGCCAATGCACCGTGTTCTGGGCCACGAAAGGCCCATGCTACCGGTGCCTGTTCCCCGATCCCCCGCCACCCGGACTGGTGCCCAGCTGCGCCGAGGGCGGAGTCCTCGGGGTGTTGCCCGGGATCATCGGCGTCATGCAGGCGATCGAAACCATCAAGATCATCCTCGGCATCGGCGATCCCCTCATCGGGCGACTGGTGGCATTCGATGCGCTGCGCATGCGCTTCCGGGAACTGAAGCTCCCGAAGGATCCCGCCTGCCCCATCTGCGGCGAGAAACCCACGATCCGCGAACTGATCGATTACGAGCAATTCTGCGGTGCCGCGGCCACCGCGGGAACAACCGCCCCCAAGGAGGCACCCGTGCCCGAAATCACCGCCACCGAACTCAGCGCCCGCCTCGCGGCCAAGAAAGATCTCATCCTCCTCGACGTCCGCGAACCCCACGAGTACCAGATCTGCCGAATCCCCGGCGCGCGCCTGATCCCACTCGGGGAATTGTCGCGCAAGATCCACGAGTTCGACCCGGACCAGGAGATCCTCATCCACTGCAAGTCTGGAGGCCGCAGCGCCACCGCCGTCCGCGCCTTCCAAAAGGCCGGCTTCAGGCACGTCAAGAACGTGCGGGGCGGCATCCTCGCATGGTCGAAGGAAGTCGACCCCACGGTCCCAAGGTACTGACTGTCTGACTCGAAGACTCAGATGCCCGGCCGCAGGAGCCTGCTTGCGGGCGATCCCATGCGCGAATCGCGCGCAAGCGCGCTCCTACGTTTCATTTTCTTCCCCGGTCGTGCCCCACCGCGCGGGGCACAACCGGGCCGGAGAATCGTAGCGAAGCCGATCGCCAGAGGCGATTTTGCCAACATTCCGGCTTCGGCGTTCGCCCAGCCAGCGCCGCGGGCGGGACGCCCGTGCCACAGGACCGTGGCATGGGCATCTTGCCCATGTCCCACGCCGAAGGGCGCAAGCCCTTCGCTACCCGACCAGTACGCCCTCTTTTCGATCTAGCCTGCCGGGCTTTCCAAAGCCCGGCAGGCTGCTAGGCTGGCGCGATGCTCGATTGGCTCGAGGCAAGATTGGGGCGTTTCGCGATACCGCATGCCATCCGTGGCATCGCGCTGCTGTACGCGGTCTGTTTCGTGATGGAGGCACTCAAGCCCGGCTTCGTCGGGATGCTCACGCTCGAGCCCGACCTCGTCCGGGGCGGACAGTTCTGGCGCCTCTTCTCCTACGCGCTCATCCCCTCGACGCTCAGCCCCATATGGATTCTTTTTGTGGTGATGATCATGTGGCTGATCGGCGCGGGAATCGAAGAGGCCTTCGGCCCATTCAAGACCAACCTCTACCTCCTGATCGGCATCCTCGGCACTGCCGCGGGCGCCATGTTCTTCGGATTGCCCGACATCTCTGGCCAGTACCTTTACCTCTCGCTCTTTTTCGCGTTCGCCACCCTGTACCCGGAATACGAGATCCTGGTCTTCTTCATCCTGCCCGTGCGGGTCAAATGGCTCGCCCTGATCTCTGCCGTGCTTGTCGGGCTCGCCTTCATCAGTGGCGGCGCCGCCGCGAAACTCGCCATCGCCTGCGCCCTGGCCAATTACATCCTCTTCTTTGGGCCCACCGCCGCCCGCACCGCGGTCGCCCTGGCACAGGTGAGAGCAAGGCGCGCCCAGTTCGAATCGCACAAGATCCCCGAGGACGAACCCCTCCACCGCTGTGCCGCGTGCGGCCGCACCGAGCATGACGACGACCTGCTCGAGTTCCGCGTCGCCAAAGACGGGGAAGAGTATTGCGCCGAGCACCTGCCGCGGCCCTGACCTGAAACTTCAGGCGCTGTTCGCGGGCGCGGCTCGCGCCCCGACCCATGATCCGGGCCGGGAGGGTTTTGGACTGCGGTGGCAAAGCCCCGGGTCGGGGCGGCGCCACCGCTTTGGCAGCGCGCGAAGCGCGGGCCGGGACCATCGGTTTCGGCTCCACCGGAGGCAAAAGCGGTGTCGCCGCTTCGCTCTGCCACCGCAGTCCAAAACGGCCCCGCCCCCAGAAGTTTCATCATGAATAATCCGGCGCGTGAACGACTCTGGCTAGCGCCGCCCCGGCGCGCCGGGGCCGGCGCTGACCTGAAACTCCGCAAGCGTTCGGCGTCTCGCAGAGACGCCCCACAAGTCTTGTAGGCCTCGCGGGCCGCATTGGCCGCTGAACCGGGATCACCGCATGCCCAGCGCCGCGCGAAGCACCGGCTCGAACGCGTCGGCCTGCCGCATGAATCCCAGGTCGTTCGGATGGGACGCATCGGTCGCGCCCTCGGCGTCATCGCCAAGGAGATTGTCCCCAAATAAATAATACAGCCTCGGGACGCCGGCTTCCTTTAGCTCTTCAAACGCCCTCTTCAGGGCCGCGTGATTCGCGGCATGGAACTCCTGCCGCGACGGCCGGATCCAGGAATTCGTGAATGGGCGATCCTCGACGAGCACGATCGCCGCGTCCGGGCGGGCGGCGCGCAACTGCTTCACCAGCGGCACCGCACGCTCCGCAACCGCCTTCGCGTCCATGTTCGGCAGGCAATCGATGACGAAGGCCGCCGCGTCAATCTCGCACATCAGCTCGCCCACCGACGCGTCCATCCTCCCGTTACCCGAAAATCCCAGATTGATCACGGGTCGATCAAACCGCCGCCCGAGGATGGCCGTGTGCACCATGCCGGGGCGCGACGCGCAGGCGCCGTGCGTTATCGACGTCCCGTAGAAAACGATCGGCTTCTTGTCCCTCGGCGCCAGCGCCTCGAACTTGGCGCCCGGCGGCACGCCGATCTCCAGCGAATCGACCCCATTATAGAGCGGCAGGTACGCCGCATACTCGCGTTCCCCAGGCGCGAGATCCGTGATGATCGCCACCTCCATCGATTGCTTGTCGGGCTTGGTGACAAACACCCAGCGCCACTTCCCGCGCTCGTCGCGCGCGTACAGATCCAGCCCACTGACCCCCGTGGCCGGCATGTGCGGCATCGCCAGATTCGCCTTGCTGAGTTTGTAGCGGGCGTAGATCGCCGTCGCATCGGTCCGGAATCGCGCCATCATCCCCGAACTGTCCCGGCTCAGGCCCCAAACCGCCGGAGGAACCTTCCCCTCCGCCTTCGCCGGAAAACGGTCGAACCACCTCGCCCGTTCCTGGTCCGCCCATCCGCGCCCCTCCACCCCCCACGTGGTCACGTCGTGCCACGCCACATCCGCCGGCACCGGCGCCTGCTTCGGCGGCGCGGGGACCACCGGTTTGGCCCCGCCCGACGGCTGCGCGTTGACCCACGTTGTGATGCCCAAAAAAAGAATGCCCGCGATCGATGACTTCATGGCCCCCTCATACCAGCAATCCCACGCCCGCGCCAGACCACAGGTGATCAGCCAAGAACCTCGAACCGCGGATATCGTTCATCGCACAGATAAGCGACGAGCGCGAAAATACCCGCACGCGCGTTGTAGGAGCCTGCTCGCAGGCGATTCGAGTCGCGCGCAAGCGCGCTCCTACGTCCCGTCTCCATCCCCAGTGACGCCCACCGCATCCCAACAATCCGCCCACGGCCATCGAAAAACTTCGCTGCCGCGGCGCCGCGCAACCTCACCCCAAATGATCCCGCGACACCCACCCCCCGCCGACCCCCATTTTCCCCTTTCCACGAAAAATGAAAGTATCTAAACAAACCGTGGCTGGGTTTGTAGCCCAGATTATATGGGCGGCCGAGCGCCGCCGCCGAAAGGAGACCGCGATGTCCGAGAATTCGTCCGCAGGGCTGCCGATGACCGCGAAGTGGGATCCGGAGCGTCTGAAGCGCGAGAACGACGCGCTGATCGAGTTGGAAAAGAAGCCGTTCCGCGAGCGGATAAAGGGCTATTACAAGCTGACCGGTCCGGCATGGATGCAGAGCGCGATGACGCTGGGGGCGGGGAGCGCGGCGGCGTCGGTGATGGCGGGCGCGTTCTACGGCTATCAGCTTCTCTGGGTGCAGCCGATCGCGATGTTCCTGGGCATCTGCATGATGGCGGCGCTGGGGAACATCACCCTCACCAAGGGCGAGCGGGCGTACGAGATCGTGCGGCGCGAGATCCACCCGTCGGTGGCATTCCTATGGGCGCTGGCGACCGTGGTGGCGACGGTCGTCTGGCACTTCGGCCAGTACGCGCTGCTCGGGGGGGCGACCTTCGATCTGGCGAACGTGGCGACCGGCGCGGGCGCCGAGGCCCCGCTCTCGAAGACGACGGAGACGATCGTTCGCTTCGCCGGGGGCTTCCTGATCCTCGGGGTCAACATCGCGCTGACGTGGAGCTACGGGTCCAAGCCGACGGGCATCAAGGCCTACGAGAATTTCATCCAGTGGATGGTGCGCATGGTGATGCTGGCGTTCTTCGTCGTGGCGGGGGCACAGATCCTGAACGGGAAACTGGACTGGGGCGCGATGCTGAAGGGATTCTTCGTGCCCACAATCCCCAGCCAACCGGGGTCGCTGACGACCACCCTCGGCGCGATCGGTGCGGCGGTCGGGATCAACATGACGTTCCTGTACCCGTACTCGATCCTCGCAAAGGGCTGGGGGCCCAACCACAAGGGCCTCGCGCGTTTCGATCTCACGACATCGCTCTTGATCCCCTACACGATCCTGACGTCGCTCATCATCATCGGCATGGCATCGACCATCCACCAGGCGCCGTTTGGCACGATCCTCGAATCCCATCCGACGCCCAGCACGCTGCAGCCCATCGAGGCGGCGAAGGCGCTGACCGGTGTCCTGGGCGGCTCGTTCGGGCGCATCGTCTTTGACCTCGGCTTCATCGGCATGTGCTGCGGCGCGATCAGCGCGCACATGGTCTGCTGCGGATTCACGGTCTGCGAGATGTTTGGCCTGAAGTACACCCCCGCCCGCTACAGGCTGTTCACGCTGGTGCCGGCTATCGGGGTCTTCGGCGTGATGGTCAAGTCGCCGATCTGGCTGCCGGTCATCGCCTCGGCCATCGCGTTCACGATGCTGCCGATCGCCTACATCAGCTTCTTCTACCTGAACAACAAGCGGAGCTATCTCGGGGATGCGGTGCCCAAGGGCCGCAAGGGCCGGATCTGGAACATCCTTCTGCTGATCGCCGTGATCATGTCGATCGTCGGCGCCAGCATCCAGATCAAGGGCCGGGTCATCGACAAGATCTTCCCCGCCAAGCCCCCCGCCTCGGCGACAAAATAGCGTCCGGCCCAGCGCGGCGGCATTCGCGCATGAAGACATCAAACCGACGCAAACAGCCCGCTCGGCAATCCGGGTCAAGGGCCGCGGGAGCCCGCCTGCCAGAGACTGGTCTCGTGCGCAAGCGCGCGCCTGCGATCTCCCTTCGCCCCCTCCTCATGCGAGGCGCGTGGAGACTGGCCCGAGCGACGGTGGGCGTCGCGGTCCTTCTCGGCCCGTTCGCCATCGCGGGTGGCGTCTCTGTCGCCGCCCCCGCGCCGCGGCTCGCGGTCTCCGAGAATCATCGATTCCTCGTCACCGGCGACGGCAAGCCGTTCTTTTACCTCGGGGACACGGCGTGGGAACTGTTCCACTGCCTCACGCGGGAGGAGGCCGATCTCTACCTGCGGGCTCGCGCGGAGCAACGATTCACCGTGATCCAGGCGGTCGCGCTCGCGGAGTTCGATGGCCTGCACTCCCCTAACGCGTACGGCCATGTGCCGCTGGTCAATGACGACCCCACCCGGCCGGTGGAGGAGTACTTCCGGCACGTGGATTGGGTCGTGCGGCGCGCCAACGGACTCGGCCTCTGGATCGGCATGCTCCCCACCTGGGGCGATAAGTGGAACAAGCGATGGGGCAAGGGACCGGAGATCTTTACCCCGGAAAACGCCCGAGCGTACGGTGCGTGGCTGGCGAACCGCTATCGGGACTCGATGCTCATCTGGATCCTCGGCGGCGATCGCGCCATCGAGAGCGATGCGCATCGTGCCATCATCAATGCCATGGCGGCAGGCCTGAGGGACGGCGATGGCGGCACCCATCTCATCACGTTCCACCCGATGGGGGGACGCCACTCCGCCGAATTCGTGCACGAGGAACCCTGGCTGGATTTCAACATGATCCAGAGCGGCCATGCCGAGAAGAACATCGCCAACTACGAGAAGATCGCCCGCGACTACGCCCGGCTCCCGCCCAAGCCATGCATGGACGCCGAGCCGTGCTATGAGGATCACCCCGTCCGCCGAAAGAAGGAACAGGGCTGGTTCGACGACTGGGACGTGCGGAAGCTCTGCTACTGGGCGCTCTTCGCGGGCGCCCATGGCCACACCTATGGCTGCCACGACATCTGGGCATTCTACGATCCGGCAAAACAGCGCCGCTTCGTGGACCAGCGCACGCCATGGCAGGAGGCCCTGCAGTTGCCCGGCGCCAACCAGATGCGGCATGCCCGCGCCCTCATGGAGTCGCGGCCGTTCCTGACTCGCATCCCCGATCAATCCCTCATCGCCGGCGATTCGCCCGGGGGCGCCGACCACCTCCAGGCTACCCGGGATACCAACGGCGGCTACGCCCTCGTCTATTCCCCATCCGGAAAACCGTTCTCCATCGACCTCTCCAAACTCTCGGCCTCCAGACTGCGCGCGACGTGGTATGACCCCCGCACTGGCAAAACCTCCCCGATCGGCGAATTCCCCAACGGCGGGGCCAAGGAGTTCACCCCACCCAGTCAGGGCGCAGGGTGCGACTGGATCCTTGCCATCGATGCCTCCTCCGCGAACTATCCCCTGCCCGGGTCGGCTCGAGAATAATCTAAGAACCCTGCGGCCCGCGGACGGTCCGCTCCAAAGGCTGCCGCCCCTTCCCAGCATCCGGCACCACGCCCCGCGTCTTGGAGTGCGGCAGCATCGCTGCCGCTTTGCCGTCCCACCCGAAAGCGGCACGGTCGCGCGCCGCACCGAAGGCGAGATCAAAAGCGCGCTCGGGTCGCCTCAGCATCTGTCGGCATGTTCACGCCCAGCAATTCCATGGCGCCCCGCGACAGATCCCGGTATTCGTTGGAATTCCGTTTCAGATTGACGCTTGAAAGGAATCTGGAAAATTGCTTGGGATAAATCCAATGATACATGCGGCTACCAAGGCTGTGGAAAAGGTCCTAAGATGCCGGATCTTCCGCGATTCATTGCCACGTGGGGCCGATATGTTCTTCGATCTCGAGCGTCATTTCGGCAGTCATGAATTCAAGACTATCTTTGACATTGGTGCTAATGTGGGACAATCCGCGCGAGCCTATCATCGGGCGTTTTCTAAAGCTGACGTTTACTGTTTTGAGCCGGTGTCCGAAACTTTTGATGAACTCAAGAAGAATACGGCGACACTGCAAAGGGTCAGGACTTTCCATTTTGGATTCGGACGCCAACGGTCAACTTGTTTCATCCATCTGAACAATGACTCGCGGATGAATTCAATCCTCCACAATGAAACATCCCGAGAAGAATCGATCGAGATTCAAAGAGTGGATGAGTTTGTGGAAACAGCTTCAATCGGTTTCATTGACTTAATGAAAGTCGATACCGAGGGTTTTGAGTTGGAAGTCCTCGGAGGTGCCGAGCGAATGCTCAGGGAGCACCGGATTCTTCTTTTACATGTCGAATGTGAACCGCTTCAGACGGATCAAGCGTTTGTGCCATTCACCGACTTAATACGCCTGCTACGTCCATATGGATATGACCTCTTTGGCATCTACGATCAGCAACCGTTTTGGTTGGCCAGCAAGCACACGCTCTTGTACTTCAATGCCTTATTCATTAGTCCAGAGCTGGCCAAACACGGAGCTACGCCCGAGTCGGTACGATTATCCCGCTGTGAAAAGGTCTGAGCCGCGCGGAGATTGGCTCTTTGGGGAGAGAGAGTGGGCAATTCCTCAGCTTTTCTGGCCATCTGACGGGACTTTCACCGGCAAGGGTGACCGGCGTTAGTCCCAGGAGATCTGGGACTCAGGAAGGCAGGAATGACAGACCGGAGTGGCTTTGCAGCCCGCACCGACCGGCGCAAAACTTCGGACCCATTCCTGATTTTCTGATGAGAACGCCGACGCCGATTCCGGGCGCGATGCCGGGGGATCCTGATCATCGCGGAGGCACAGGCTTCTTGATACGCCGTGCCACGCCGCGCACACTCCATCGCATGCGTTGGGGCGCTCGCCAAATCCTCACTCTATACGCCGCCCTGCTGCCGTTGGTCACGGCACCCGCGGCAGAACCGGCCGGACTTGCGGAAGAACAAACCCTCCTGGCCTCGCGCGAGATCAGGGCGGCGCAACTAATGGCCCTGCGGCTTGAGACGCCCCTCGTCGAGAGCGGCCGCCCCTCCGCCGTCATCTGCCACGCCGATGATCCGGCCTGGCGCGCCGCCGCAGCGGATATCCAGCGGGCCATCGCCGAAACCACCGGGGTCACCCTTGAACTGAAGACCGATGGCCAGATCACGCCCGAGCAGATGGGCGCGCAGACCGCGATCCTGCTGGGCCACTTGAACAACAACCGGCACGTCGCGCGCCTCTATCACAATTTCTTTGTCTGCGCCGACAGCGCATTCACCGGCAGCACGGGCTACGAGATCCGCACGGTCCACGACCCATTCGGCACCGGACACAACTGCATCCTGGTCGGCGGCAGCACCATCGAGGGGACGCGGGAGGCCGCCCGGACCTTCGCGGAATCGATTAGAGAGAAAGCGGCCCCGGGGACCCTAAAACTTGGTCGGTTCCTCAAGCTGAAATTCGACCCGAAGGACTGTTCGCCGACCCCGCCTCAACCGATGACGGAGGCCGTGCTGACCCAGGCAATGGCCGACGGCAGAAAGTTGATGCTGAGTCCTGGCCAAGGCCGTTCGGGCGTGAGCCGGCTCGTCCAATTCGGTTTGGCGGCACACCGGTATGGTGACGCGCGGGCCCTGCGCGCGTATCGGGCGATGATGCTCGCACTGCTCGAATACTATCGAACCGACGACTACATAAACGGGACGGGCATGCGCCGCTACGACCGCGATTTCCGCGACGCTTGGACCCACGAGGTTGCCATCCTCTTCGACCTGCTCGAGGAATCCGGTGTGTTCTCGGATCAGGAGCGCCTCGATCTCACCAACCTCATCGTCCGCCTTGGCCTGGAATGCGTGTTCTATCAGGGCTGGGATCGGCCGGCCTCTATAGCCAAGTGGGCCGCCAACCGCGACATCGTCCATAACCACAACACATTTCCGGCGCTGGGCGTCCTGTTCTCCGGCAATTACCTCAAGCGCCACTATGCCGCGACCTTCGTGGACGATTGGCTCAAGGTGGCCCACGGCATTTTCAATGGCCAAAAACACACGTGGAAGCCGCTGGAGGATGCGGCGGGCTACCAGTGGCTGCCGATCATCCATGCGATGATCTATTCGCTCTCGCAGGACGATCTCGCATATTTCGAGGAGGGCCACGCGCGCGAGGCCGCCAATGCCGCGCTGCAGGTGATGGACTGCGCGGGTTTCCAGGCGGCGTTCGGTGATTGCTCCGGCCTGAAGGGATCTTCCGGCCTCGGGGCCACGCTGCAACTGGCCGGGTGGTACCATAGGGATCCCGGCTTTCTCTGGGGCGCGCGACTCGCCGGGACCGACCACTGGTTTCCCCTGGATCAGGGCTATGCCCCCGCTTGCGCGCCCCGCGCCCCCGCGGATCACACGGGCCTCACCCTGACCCCATTAACGCGACCGTGCTATGACAGCGCCGCGCGACAGCCCGCCTATCCGACGAAACCCAATCTGCGCTTCGAGCAAACCTTCGACAAGCTGGCGCTCCGGGCCGGCTGGGAACGCGGCGACGAGTACTTGCTGCTCGATGGTTTTGGACGCGGCAATCATATGCATTTCGACGCCAACGCGATCATTTCCTTCGCAAAGGGCGGCGAACCACTCCTCGTGGACGGCGAGTACATCAGGAACGCCCCGAAGTACCATAACAGCCTCGCGATAATCCGGGATGGTCGCAGCGAACCCCTGCCCGCGGTCGCAGGGCTGGCCCGCGCGGATCAACTGGGCACGACGGCATTCACGAGGACATGGATGCACGATTACAATGGCGCCGACTGGCACCGGTCCATGATCTGGTGCCGCAACGACTACATCCTGGTCAGCGATAATGTCACGGCGCTCGGCGCGGGCGATTACACGCTGCGTTGCTGCTGGCGGCCATGGGGCGAAACATCCCTGAGGGACGACACCCTGCGGGTCGAGCACCCGCCCATGCGACTGATCATGATGAATGCGGACGGCGCCAGTTCGCACCTGGAAACCCTCAAGACCGAGGACGGGTTGCCGGTGGGCCGCTGGTCGCAACAGGTGAGCCGTTCCATGAAAACGGGCGAGGGCTATCGGTTCCTCAACGTCTTCCACGCCGAGCCCTCCGACCGGCCCCGCGAGATCGGCATCCGGCGACTGGGCGAGGCGGCGCTGGTCATCGCGCGACCCGAGGGAGACGACGTCGTGGCCCTGGACGATGGGCTGGCGGAACTTCCCGGGATCGCCGGCTCGGCCGAGATGGCGCTGCTGCGCTCGGACCGACTGGCGCTCGCGGGGGCAACGGCATTCTCCGCCGCAGGCAACATCCTGAAGTCATCGGCCCCCGTCTCCCTCGAGATCTCGCCCGCGGCGGGCGAAGGCACCCTCGTGACAGCGGCGCCCGCCGAGGTATCGCTCCAGATCAAGGCCAATGGCCACCTGAACTGCGGCGAGACGAAGGCCACCGCGGGCGCCGATGGCCGGGTCACAGTGAGAATTGGGGCGGGCCGACACGCGCTGCGATGCGATCCATTCCCCATGTACCCGGCCGTTGTCGCCGCGGTCGATGCCGCGAAAGCTCGGGCCGTTCCCAATCGCGCGCGGCCCCCGAAGTCGGTTTCCGCCCGGAAGCTCCGCCGCCTGTGGAGCTACGGCGAGTTCGATGCGCCGCTCGAAAAACTCCGGACCGTTTCCTGCGATGCCACGCCCCCGACAAGAAAATCTCACGGCCCGGCTGCAAAACTCTTCGACGGCCAATCCAGCGGCTCGACGACGTCCGCCATGTGGGGGCCTGGCGCCAAAGTGGTGATCCGCGCCGATCTCGCGGATGAGGCGGAGGTCGCCAAGATCGTGCTGCGCGAGTGGCAGATGAACAAGGGCTGGGAGATCGGCTCGCGCAAACTGGAGATCAGCAGCGACGGATTCCAGAAGGACGTTCGGCTGATCGAGGGCCCATTCAAGAAGTCGGGCGAGGAATCCTTCGGTAGCAACGTGAACACGCTCATGGCGCTGGCCGTTGCCCAGAAGGCGCGCCAGATACGCCTCACGCTCCAGCCCGCGCGACCGGACTCCGCCGTCTATCTGGCCGAGATCGAGATCCACGGATCGCGGCCGGAAACCGCGGCACGGATCACCGCATGCGCGTCGGGCGACGTGGATGGCGATGGCCGAAACGAACCCATCGCAGCCACCGACCAGGGCCAGATCGTGGCGATGGGACCAGGCGGCAAACCGGTCTGGAGCTTCACGCGCGCAGACCACGGCCCCATCAACTGCCTCGCCTGCGCGGACACCGACCGCGACGGCCGAGCCGAGGTCATATATGGTGGCAACCTCGGCCAACTCGGCCTTCTGACCGACGGCGGCCAAGAGCGCTGGCACGCCTCCCCGCCCCCGTTCCGGGGCATACGCAGCGACGTGATGACGGTCTTCCCCGGCGATGTGAGTGGCGACAGAAAACCCGAGATCATCTGCGGCTGCCGCAGTTGGCAGTACCTCGCCTACGACGCCGCCGGCAAGATGTTATGGAAAAGCGTGATCTATGCCCACTCCGCGACCGTCGGTTGCGCGACCGACTGCGATGGCGACGGCCGAGACGAGGTATTCGCCGGCAACGCATATTACTGCGCCCAGATGCTGGATGACGATGGCCGACAGCTGTGGCGCGTCGGAAACATCGGGCCGGAAATGACGGCGGTGGCCGCCCTGCCCGTACCGGGACCCAAGGCGCACAACGATATCGCGTTCGGCGTCGATGGCGGCGAACTGCACTGCCTCGATCCGCGCGGGAAGGAGCGCTGGCGGACCAACCTCGGGGACAGGGTCACGCGCATCGCGCGCGCGGATCTCGACGGGGATGGCGCGGACGAAATCATCTGCTCGGCCGAGAGCGCCTCGATATTCGCCCTGCGTGCGGATGGGCGCACTCTCTGGCGGCGACCCCTCCCAGACGGCGCCGCCGATTTGGCCGTGGCTCGCGGACCATCCGGCGCACGCGTGCTGGTCGCCGCCGGCGACGCCGGCCTCCTGGCGCTCGACGCAAAAGGCGAAGTCCTCGCATCGGGCGAAACCCAGGGCCGCGCCGAGTCGGTTGTCATCGCCGCCGAGGGCGCCATCGTCGCAACCTCCACCGGCAGGCTCACGGCGTTCGCGCTGCCCTGAGTTTTCCGCAGCGCGAATGCCGACCGCCGGGGGCACCATCGGGAATGAAATGGGGCGTAGGAGCGCGCTTGCGCGCGATTCGCGCATGGGATCGCCAGCATGCAGGCTCCTACGATTCGGCATCTGGATTTTCGAGCTGGCCCCGCCGCCAGCGCGCGCCGGATTATTCAGGGTGAAACTTCTGAGGGCGGGGCCGTTTTGGATTGCGGTGACAAAGCGAAGCGACGTCACCGCTTTAGCCTCGGCCGGGGCCGAGGCCGATGGCCCTGGCTCGCGCTTCGCGCCCGGCCAAAGCGGTGGCGCCGTCCGGCGGTTGCCGGACTTTGCCACCGCAGTCCAAGAACCTCCCGGCCCGGATCCTGGGTCGGGGCACGAGCCGCGGCCGCGAACAGCGCCCGAAGTTTCAGGTCAGCCCTTCGTTGCCAGGATCCCGTAATTGAAATGCAGGACCAGTGCCACCGCCAGCAGGCCCGCCGCCGCGCAAACCGCCACGAGGAAACCCCGCCGGATGCCACCAGTCTTGGCGAGCGCGCCGATCGCCATCGGGATGAATGTCCAGCCGACCGCGCCCACGAGAAAGAAGATGCCGACCGCTCGCCCGCCCAGCGAGGCGGCGTGCTCCCCGAGGCTGGAGATCATCGCCCCCATCAGCGTCGGAAAGAGCGGGCCGTACACCAGCCCCGCGGCCACCACGAGCAGGGGCGCCACCGCCGAGGATCGCAGAAAGACCACGGCTAGCCAGACACCCAGCACCAGAGTCGACAAGATCGCGACAAACGCCGTGGGGCCGCCGTCGGCGGGAAGCGGATGACGGCTAACGATCAGGGCGGTGGCCAACCTCGACCCCATGAACGCAAGCCAAAAACCGGAAAGCCATGCCGCGGCGCGTGCTGGCTTCATCCCGCTCTCGCCAAGATATGTGGTCGCCCACCCCGCCATCGTGGCTTCAAGCGGCCCATAGAAGAACATGGCCAACGCACACAACCATAGCGTCCGGTGCGCCAGCAGATCGCCCAGGCGAGCGGCCACCGCCGGGTGGACGCCAGCGGCGCCCATGCCCTGCCCCAGTGCCTTGAAATCGATCCCCAGCGCCAGCGCCCCGCAAACCAGCCCGAGGACACCGAGCCCAAGCGTCGCGACCGCGAGCCCATAGCGTTTCAAGCAAAAGGCGACGACCAGTGGGGTGGCGAACGCCCCGAGGCCGAAGAAGAAATTGCCGAGATTCATGGCGTAGGTCTGGTCGCCCCCGAACGCGGGCTGCATGAGCACGTTGAGAACATTGACAAGGCTGGACCACCCCGCGCTCAGCAGCAGCACCGCCACCAAGGCGCCCATGTAGCTGCGCGCCCTGCCAAGCATCACCGGCGCTGCGACCATCAGAAACGAGCCGGAGATCATGATCAGCTTCCTGTCGACAAGATCCGTCGCAAATCCCATGAGCAGCACGACGGGCATCATCGCAAAACCGAACATCGATATCAGGCCACCGACACGGTCCTCGCCGATGCCGAGTTTCTCCGTCAAGGCGACCTTGGTGCTACCGAGCAGGGCCACCCCCATGCCGCAGGCCAATAGGCCCGCGATCCAGACAGGGTACGCGAGATTCATAGGGTGGGAGAACGCTAACGCACGCGGCGGTGTTCAGGAATCAGTTTCTTTTCGCATCCATTCGGGCCTTGACTTCGGAATGGCGATCCAGAGAACCTCCTACCAAGCAGACCTTGAAAAGGCGATCCCATCGGCCGGCGCGGGTGCCAACCTAGGGGTCGGGCCCTTCATGCACCAATCCATTGGCCGCAACACGTCATCCGTTACCGAGGCGGTACACAAGGTGGCGCACCATTATGCAGTCTGACAACCCATCCCCAAGTGCCTCCTGCGGTCCGTCGGATATCGGTGGGTTCGGGGGCATGACACGCCGGACAATGATCGCGGGCGCATTCGGCACCGCAGCCGCGATGATGGCCGGGCGCGCCAATACCGCGGAAGGCGATTCAACGGCCATTTGGGATGGGCACGTGCACCTCGCGGGGGTGGAGGGCACCATGGAGCAGCGGGCCGACCGCCTCTTGGAACACGCGGACCGTCTCGGGATCCAAAGGCTGGTGGTGTTCCTCGGCGCTCTCGGCGGACATGACCCGAAACCAGAAGAGGTGCGGCAGCGCAACGACGAGGTCCTCAAGGCCATCGCACGCTCCCCGGACCGCATCCTGGGATTTGTCTATCTCAGCCCGAAATACCCGAAGGAAAGCCTTGAGGAGTTCGATCGTTGCGTCCGGGACGGGCCGATGGTCGGCGTAAAACTCTGGGTCGCCATGCGGTGCCACGAGCCGGCGCTCGACCCCATCGTCAGGCGGGCGGCCGAACTCGGGGCACCGATCCTGCAGCACACGTTTTTCCGACGCGGGGGCAACCTCCCGGGCGAATCCGACCCCTCCCATCTGGCCGCGTTGGCGGCCCGGCATCCCGGCGCTTCGTTCATCTGTGCACACACGGGGGCGGACTGGGAACTCGGCATTCGCGCGATCCGCGCCTCGGCGAACATCTACGCCGAGACCGGCGGCTTCGACCCCTGCGCCGGCCTCGTCGAAATGGCGATTCGCGAATTGGGCCCCGATCGCGTGATCTTCGGCAGCGATGCCGGGGGCCGCAGTTTCGCATCCCAGCTCGCCAAGGTCGTCAGTGCGGACCTCCCAGAACCGGCCCGCCGGTTAGTGCTCGGCGAGAATCTCCGACGAATCCTGCGCCCCATCCTGCGGAGAAAAGGAATCAAGACATGATCGTGGATGTCAATGCCAACATGGAGCGCTGGCCATTCCGCCGGACCCCGTGTGACGAGTTGCCCCGCCTGGTCGATCGGATGCGCCGGCACGGGGTGGGCCAAGCATGGGTGGGCAACCTCGACGGCATCTTTCATCGCGATGTCGGAGGCGTGAACATCCGGCTCTCGGAAGCATGCCGCGGCCAGAGGGACCCCGCGCTGATCCCTTTCGGGACAGTCAACCCGAAACTGCCCGACTGGCGCGAGGACCTCCGGCGCTGCCATGAGCAATTCCACATGCCCGGGATCCGGATCCATCCGAACTTCCACGGCTACAAACTCGACGATCCCATGTTCGCAGAATTGCTCGATGCCTCCCAACAGCGTGGCCTGATCGTCCAACTCGTCATCCGCATGGACGACGTGCGCTTGCAGCACCCGCTGATCGACGTCCCGGAAGTCGATGTCTCGCCGCTGACCAAACTCATCAGGGAGAGGCCGGAACTGCGATTCGTCGTCCTCAACGGTGCGGACAAGATCCGCAGCAAGGCCATGGGGGAACTCGCTTCGACCACCGGGGTCTATTTCGACATCGCCACCCAAGAGATCGTCGGCGGCGTGGCCTCGTTCGCATCCGCCATCACACCCCAGCGCGTTCTCTTCGGATCCCACGTGCCGCTGTTCCCGCTGGAGGCCTCCGTCCTGAAGATGCGAGAGTCGGGCCTGGGCGAGGACACCCGCGCGCTCATCGAATCCAAGAACGCGCTCCGCATCTTGGGCTACTGATCTTTGCATAAATAACAACCTAATAGAGGCGCAAAGAGAGCGGGCTGTGGGCGATGAAGGCGCGCAGCAGCCCCTCGCGGCGCTGGAGGCTGCGGGCGTGGCGGTGCGCGGTGGCATGGAGCGCGCGGAGT
>JAKQKQ010000147.1 GCA_029560585.1 Verrucomicrobiota bacterium
TCCCCATCCGAGTTCATCCGTGTTCATCCGTGGTTCCTCAATGCGCCCGCCCTGGTGGGACGGGGTTCCACCACGGATGGACGCCGATGGACACCGATGCCTTCGCGGAGCACCCGTTCGTGTTCATCCGTGGTTCCTCAATGCGCCCGCCCTGGTGGGACGAGGTTTCACCACGGATCGACACCGCTGGACACCGATGCCTTCGCGGAGCACCCCTCCCCATCCGAGTTCATCCGTGTTCATCCGTGGTTCCTCAATGCGCCCGCCCTGGTGGGACGGGGTTCCACCACGGATGGACGCCGATGGACACCGATGCCTTCGCGGAGCACCCGTTCGTGTTGATTCGTGCCCATTCGTGGTTCTTTCCCGCGCCCTTCGTGGTTGCTATTGAGCGGCCCATGTCCGAGTCGCGGGATCGTATCGCACACCGTTTGGGCCAAATGAAACATCGAGTGGCGCGCGCAGTGGCGGCTGCAGTCCTTCGCCCAGGACCCACCCTTCGAAGAAGCCAGCCCCGAGGGTGTACGGCATCCTCGGCCATGGGGCATCGGTGGACCCATCGGAACACAGTTCGACGCGCGATGGCGAGCCCGCGCCGCGCAGGTACGCCAACAGGGCCTCATACCGGGTGATCTCGAAACGATACACGCCCAGGATCAGCCAGGTCGTCGCCACGCCCATCGCAACGAGACCGGCCGAGATGGCCGCAATCCGCCCCCGGATCACGCCCGCGGCGCGCGGAAACTCCGCCAGCAGGCGGCACCCAGCCAACAGGCCCAGTGGCAACAGGCAATACTTCTTGCGGGTATCCGTGGAGTAGCCCACGAAAACGAACACGAGCGAGGCCGACAACAGCAACAGAACAATGCCTGCCCAGCCCGCCCATTTCCGGCGTCCGGACCATGGCACCGCGCTCGCCTCCGGCCCCCGGAGCCGCGCGGCCAACACGATGACCACCGCACCGAGCGCTGCCGCGATCACCGCTTGCCCCCAGCCCCAATCGTAGAACATCAGCGACCTCGCCTTCCCCAGAAGCCAAGGCTCGAACACCCACACGTTGCTCCACTGCCACCACCACGCCCCCAGCAGCGATTCGGGATTGAACACCGGGGACAGCGGGCGCGCCGGACCCGGCACCAAACGATACAGGGCCAGGTACAGTCCGGCGCCCACCATGGCGCCGACCGCGGCCCAAATGTGCCCCCGCAGGCCCGGACGCCGCACATCCAGCTCGTGCCGTACCAGAAATGCGACGATGCCCGAGGCCGCGAAACAGAAGACAAGGCTCTCATAGACACAGCCCGAGACAAACCCGACCGCCGCCCCAAGGCACGCCATCGCCGCAGGCCCGCAGCGCGACGGTTCCTCCATCAGCAACCACATCCAGCCCAATAACAATCCCGTGGTCAGCATCATGGGGATACACATAGTGTTCACCAGACACTGATAGCCGAACGGGAACACACCGAACAACAGCGCCGCGACACGCGCGATCCCGTGATCGGCGCCGAACAACTGCACGAGCCTGAAAAGCAGAAGGCACACGGCCACGTGCATGACGATGGCAACCCAGGGGACAACCGCCGGATGCATCGCGGCCACCGCCTGGATCGGCATCCCCAGCGACCGCCAGATCCCCATGTCCTTCACCAGGCGCACCACGCCCGCCAGACCGCCCTCGCCCAGCGCCCGGAAAGTGTACTCGTCCGCCACCAACGGATACCCTTTCAAGATCGGAAACCACGCCAGCAGGATCGCCGCGCCGATGAGCCAGATGCCGCCCCCGCCGATTCGCCCCGCATCGGATTCGGCAGAATCTGTTATCGCATTTGTCATATCTACGATGCCCGAATCATCGAAGCGGTGCGCGCACGCACCGCGCTTGCAAGAACGCTTCTCGCATGCCGCGGCCCGCTGACGAATGCGCCAGCTTTTGGAGTGCGGCGGCGCCGCCGCCGCTTTCCGCGACGGGTGGGTCCGGTCGGTCGCTCCGCGACACGCCAAAGCGGCGGCATTGCCGCCGCACTCCAAAATGCGAGAGGCAGGATTTTTTGGAGTGCGGCGCGCGAACGCGCCGCTTTGGCCGTTGGTCCGGCACAGGCAAAGCGGTGGCACCGCCCCGAACCGGGGCTCTGCAACCGCAGTCCAAAGTCCTCCGGGTCCGGATCCTGGGTCGGGGCACCACCGGGGACGAAGACTGGTTCGAACGTGTCGCGGGCAATCTTGCCCGTGGCGCATGGCCATGCCACAAGCCGACAGACAGGATTGTCTGCCTCACGGCTCGCGCATGACCCAAATGTTTATCGCACATTATCTGACATCCTCGGATCTCGGATGTCCAAGGGGCGGCGAGTCTGTTTTCCAGCCCGCGGATGCCTCCGCCCAGGTACGTCGGATGCCCTCCTCCAGTGCCGTGTAGCAAAAGCCGGGAAACTCCTTCAGTAGCCTCTCGCCCGAGAGGACGATGGATGGCACGTCAAACGCGCGGCCCGGCCGACGCACGACCTCAAACCGCGCCGGAATCACGTCGCGGAATATCTCGATCAGCCCATCGAGCGACGTGCCCCGGCCCGTTCCAATGTTGAATAACTCAGAGCCCGCCCGCGCCCGCGCCGAGAACGACATCAGTTCGGCGATGTCTTCGACAAACACGTAGTCGCGGACCGCCCCGGCCCCAAATGCCTCGAGGGGCCGCCCCTCCAATATGCGCGCGATCCAGTTGGCGATGACTCCCTGGCCACCGCGCGCGGGCTGTCGTGGCCCATAGGCATTCGCGATCCGATAGATATCGCAGTCAAATCCCGATGCCTCACAGCAGTGCCGGATGAATCCCTCGATCGCCAGTTTGCCAATCCCGTAGGGAGAGACGGGACGGGCGGGGGAATCCTCGGTCAACAGCCCATCCTGCCTCCCGTAGATCGTCCCACCCGAGGACGCGAACGCGATCCTGCGGACCTTGGCCACCGCCGCGAGGCGAAGGAACTCCAAAGTGGGCCTGATGTTTCCGACGATCTCCGCCATCGGGTCGTCCCAGCTGCTGCCCGGCGTCGTGGCAGAAATAAAATGGTACACGACCTCCTGGCCGACGAGGGCCTCGCGCAGTTCGGGGCTGTCGCCCAGTTCACCCCGCGCGAGTCGTACCCGTTGGCCATGGCCACCCACGCGGCTCGGTCCCCCGCAGGGAAAACGGTCGAACACCGTCACGTCGTGCCCCGACACCACCAGTCGGTCCACGACATGCGAGCCAAGAAAGCCATCACCGCCCAAGACGAGGACTCTCATCGAACTTCTCCATGACGCTTAGCAGCCCGTTTGAAAACCCACACAACAGCCGCGTTGGGTATGGGAGGGACGCCGGCCCCGGCGTCCGCAACCCACCAGATGTGCGGTTCCTGGGCCAACACACCGCCAAACAACGAACATTCGACAACCATCGCATGAGGAAGTTTGAACCACGAAGATCGCGAAGGTGCATGGATCTCTCTGCGTCCCCGCGGCTCTGCGGGAGACAGCGAACCACGAATGCACACGAATGGCTCCGTTATCTCTGTTCGCTCCTGTTCAAGGCAATGGGTGTGGATTGGTGTCCATCCGTGGTTGTGTCGGCGCGTGACGCATGGGCCCCTCCGGATGTGCGGTTCCTGGGCCGACCCGGCCCGCGAGGCGAGGCTGTCTCAAAACTCAAACGCCCAACACGGAACACCCAACAATCAATGCCCATCTGATGATAGAGGGGACTTCCAATGGTGTGCGGCGCGCGACAATGCACGGCATCTCACAGAGATG
>JAKQKQ010000157.1 GCA_029560585.1 Verrucomicrobiota bacterium
TCGACCGGATCGAGAGCGCGCCGCATCATTCATGTGGAAACTTCCGCCACGTGGTGCGGGCAATCCTGCCCGCAGTCGCAAGACATTGCCGCACCGTGAGTTGGCGGACAGGATTGTCCGCCCCACGGTCTTGGGCGCGGCGTGAAGTTTCAGGTCAGTGCCCGGCGAGCATCAGTGGCTCGATGATCGCCGCCGCGGTGGCAGGAGGGCATTTCTCGACGAGGCGGGCGTGGGGCCCCATGGGTGATGGAGTCCACGTGTTGGACCCGTCGGGCCGAACGTCGCAGCGCCCGCGTTCCAGCGTCCAAAGGTCGTCGGCTCCGCGGGCGGCGAAGAGGACGGCCGTCTGGTCCCAGCTCTTGTGTGGCTGGATGCCGTTGAAAAGCTCATAGGCGCGGCGCACGGGACTGGTGCGTGGAAGTTCTGCGAGGGCACCGCCGGTCAGGATGTTCACGCCGATCTCCCATCCGCTGAAGACGATGGGCGTGGGCCAGCCGGAGAGGGCGCGCCTGGCAGCATCGGGGTGGTGGTAGAAGTTGGCCTCGCGTCCCTCGGGGAATTTCCCGCCCATGCAGACCCAGAGCCTCACTTTGGTTCGCAGGAGTTCGCGGCCGGGGAGGGCGCTGTTCGAGTCGGGCGGTGATTCGAGGAGAGCGGCCATGTTGCTGAGTTGACCGACCGATATGAGGGTGACCGTGGCATCGGGTTGCTCGGCCAATGTCTTTCGGTATACCGCGATGGCGTCGGGGGCTTCCTCGGCGGATTTGAGATCGTGTGGGAATTCTGTGGCGATCCTGTCGGCATATCTGGTATCGCGGCGGAAGCCGTCGCCCTTGTTCACGCCTACGGGGATATCGGGTCGCCCAAAGTGCGTATTGAGGGCGTCGAGGCACGGTGCGCAGGCGGGGTGTTTCGCGCAGACGCCCATGGCCAGGATCTGGAGTTCGCCGCGATTCGCGAGGGCGTGGAGGGTGGCCACCGCGCCAACATCATCGACATCGCCCATGATGTCCGTATCGAAAATGACGGGAACCGGAGGGTGCGAGGGGCGGGGTGCCGGGCGGTCGGGTTGCCGCCCGACATAAACGTAATAGGCGCCCGCGATCTCGGTGCCCTCGCCGTCGTAAAACCAGGTTTGGAGGGACGTTCGGCCCGCAGGCAGCGAGGCGTCGAAACGCGCGGCGTCGGCGGCTGGATCGACCGGATGGGCCTGGTCGACGCCAGCGATCTTCAATCGGGCCTTTGCGACGGGAAAGGTCGGCCCGGCCGGGAGGATGCCATCGGTGACCCGAGTCTCGGCGATCGCATCGGAAAGCCCGAGGCCAGACTCCCGGGGCCAGCGGCAAAGTTCGAACGAATAGCGGCCCGTGCGCGCGACGTCGATGTGCCAGAATCCGTTCTTGCGTTCGCCGCGTCGGACCTGGGCCTGTTGGTCGAGGAAGACATCGGCCCACTCGCATGCGGTCAGAATGGTGGGATTATCTGCGTCATCTCCGATGGTGATGGGTTGAAATTCGTTGACCCGGTCCTTGACACCGTTCCACCACGCATCGAGGCGCGCCCGCATCGCGGCGGCGACGTCCGGATGTTGGGCGATGACGTTTCGTTCCTGGAGAGGGTCGGCACCGAGGTTGTAGAGTTCGCGATCCTCGATCAGGCGCCATCGTTTCCAAAGGACGGCGGCACCGTCGCGCCTGGGCACGGCGGGATTGTCTGGCGCGAAATGGCTCAATTTGTGGGGCATGCGGCTATAGTTGATGACCAGCATCCGATCTTCTGGCAGGGGTGCGTTATCGCGCAGAGGCGGGGCGAGACTGATGCCGTCAAAGCGGGCGGCAGCGGGCTTGCGCAGCCCGCAGAGATCGATGAGGGTCGGCAGGATATCTTGCGACTCGGCCAGACCGGGGATGTCTCTGGGTTCGCCCAGGTGGCCGTATGGCCACCGGAAAAAGCAGGGCACCCGATGTCCGCCCTCCCAGAGGGTGACCTTTGTGCCGCGCATGCCGGCGTTGAAGATGGGCACGCCCGCGGTGCCGCCGTTGTCCGTCATGAAAATCAGGATCGTGTTATCGCGAAGGCCGGATTCGCGGAGCAACGAATCGAGTTCCCCCATCCGCTCGTCGATCTTGGCGATCATGCCGAAGAAGTTTGCGACGTTGGGTTTCAGGTTCTTGTAAGGCTGACGGTATTTTTCGGGCACGAAGAGCGGGCCATGGGGCGCGTTGGGCGCGATGTACGCAAAGAAGGGCTCTTTCTTGGCGGCGCGGTCGCGGATCCACGCGGAGGCTTGGGCGAAGAAAACGTCGGTGCAATAGCCCGCGAACCTCTCCCGTTGTCCGTTGTGGTTGTAGGTGTCATCGAAGTAGTCGTTTTCCCAGGCATCGGGCACGGCACCGATGTGTGACGAGGGGAACCAGAGGCATTCTTGGAAGCCGCGGTCCTGTGGCCGGAATGGATAGTTGTCGCCGAGGTGCCATTTGCCGAAGATGGCGGTGCGGTAGCCGGAGGCGGCGAAGATCTGGGGCATTGTGGGAAACTCGCGCCGCAGGAGGGCGCGACCGCTGCTCACATTCATCGCTCCGTTTCTCAAGGCATCCACGCCCGTCATGATCTGGCCGCGCGTGGGGGTGCACATGGGGGCGGCGTGGAAATCGATGAACCGGAGGCTTTCGTCGTGCAGGCGATCGAGATTCGGCGTCTTGAGGACAGGGTTCCCGTGGCAGGAGAAATCCCCGTAGCCCTGATCATCCGTGAGAATGAGTATGACGTTGGGCCGGTTGTCCGCGCCATGCGCAAGGGCGGCGATGCCGATGGCCAGTAGGAGTGGAAGGGATTTCATGGCTCAATACTGGCGAGGCAAGACCACGGCAAGAGGTGCGCGGTGACGGATCCCGCCGGGGGAGGGGCGTGTGTCATAATCCTGGCAGCGTGAGGTTCCTGGCCTTGCAGAATGTGTCGAGTTCGGCCCGCGTGGGGAGCGAGGGCTGGGCCCCCATGCGAGTGGCGGACAGGGCGCCGGCGATCGAGGCGAGGCGGACGGCCTCCAGCATAGGGAGACCAGAACCGAGGCCGAAGGCCAGGGCGCCGGTGAAAGCGTCGCCGGCGGCGGTCGTATCGACGGCCACGATGTCGCACGTTGGCACCTGGGCCACGCCGCTGGCGTCGGCGACGAGGGCGCCTTTGGCGCCGAGCGTAACAATGGCGCATCGGGGACCCATGGTGAGGAGTTTGGCGGCGGCGGCGCGTGCGGATATTTCGTCCCGCACGGTCACGCCGGTGAGGCGCTCGGCCTCCGTCTCGTTGGGTTTGATGCAACTCACGTGACGGAGCAGGGCGGGGGAAAGCGCGGTATCGGGAGCGGGGGCCGGATCGAGGATCACGGCGACCCCGGCAGCGGCCGCGATTTCCGCGGCGCGCGCCACGGTCTCGATGGGTGTCTCCAGTTGAACGACGAGCGCCTTTGCCCCACGGATGCGGTCGGCGGCCCGATCGATGTCGGATGGGCAAAGCGCATGGTTGGCGCCCGATGCGACGGAGATCAGATTCTCCCCCTGATCGTCGACGAGGATCAGGGCAACGCCGGTGTGGTTATCGGAGTCGCGCACGATGAGATCGGTCCGGATGCCGTCGCGCGCATAACCGGCGAGCGCCTGGTCACCGAATGCGTCGGTACCGAGGCGGGCGACGAACGTCACATCGGCGCCCATGCGCGCCGCGGCGACGGCCTGATTGGCACCCTTGCCGCCGGGGGCCAGCACGAAAGTGCCGCCGGTGACGGTCTCCCCGGGTCTGGGGATGCGTCGCGACTTGATAACCATGTCGGTGTTAGAGCTGCCGACAACGACGATTTTCGGGGGTTTCATGAGAGTGGGATCGCTTATGGGCACAGGGATGTGGAAGAGGGCAGGGGGGCGTTACTGCATTCCCGCCGCTATGATGAGCGCGAGACCGAGGACGTAGCCGATAAACATGAGGGCGATGAGGGGGTCGGTGTCCTTCGGGGCCTCCTTGAACTCCTTCCAGACAAAAACGCCCCACAGCGCCGCGACCATCGTCGCGCCCTGGCCAAGGCCATACGAGATCGCGGGACCCGCGACACCGAAGGCGATGATCGAGAACATCATGCCCACGGCCCAGATCATGCCGCCGACGGCTCCCCAGAGATGGTCTTGGCGCGTGCCGCGAAAGTATTCCGCTGGGGCGATCGGTTCACCCTTGAACGGCTTGAGCATGATTGCGGTGTTGAAAACGAAGTTGCTGAGGAAAATGCCGAGGGCGAAAAGGACCATGGCGGTGTAGGGGCTGAGTTTCTCCGGTTCCATCTCGGTGAATTCCGGGGACATGGCGGCGGCGACGAAACGATAGAAGAAACCCATGAGAATGCCGCAGAGCACCGCGAGGATGAGGCCGAGGGCACCCCGGGAGGTGCCTTGGCCGGGCAGGCGGCGATAGGCCATGGCATCGAGGATGATCGCGCTCGCGATAAGGGCGACGCCACCGAATAGCATGATCGGCTGACCCTCGGGTTGCGCGATGTAGTTCACCACGACGCCGATGACCAACGCCATGCCGATGCCCACCGGAAATGCGACCGCCATGCCGGCCAGCGCGATGGCCGCGACGAGAAGGATGTTCGCGGCATTGAAGATGACGCCGCCGAGGAGGGCAGAGCCCAGGTTGGCCGGCGAGGCCTGGGCGAGGTCATCGAGGAAGCCGCGGCCGTGGTCGCCGAGGCTGCCCATCGTGAAGGCAAAGATCAGCGAGGCGATGAGGACGCCGATGACATAGTCCCAGTAGAACAGCTCGAATCGCCAGCGCTTGCCCGCGAGTTTCTGGGTGTTGGCCCAGGAACCCCAGCAGAGCATGGTGATCACGCAGAATATGACGGCGATGGCGTAGTTTTGGAGGATGAACATGGGATTACCTCAGGGTTGGGGTCTTTGGGTTGGTGGTTGGCTGCAGAGTTGAACGAAGGCTTCGGTGATGCGGGTGATCTGCTCGGGGGAGACGACGAGGTAGCGATGGGGGCCGCCGTCGGCGGGCTGGAATTGCGTGACGCCATCATCGGTGACGGTGGCGCGGCCGGTCGGGGAGAGGTTGAAGTAACCGCGGTCAGGCCAAACGGCATAGAGGACGCTGGTCAGGTCCCACGTGGGGCGGCAGTGGGGCGGTGGATTGTAGATCACGTAGGATTCCACGAGGGGATGGTGAGCGACATAGCCATAGTCGCGCAAGATGCTATCGGCGGGGTAGGGGATCGCGATGCCGACCTCATAGCCGCTGAAGACCATCGGCGAGGGCCAATCCGCTACGAGTTTTTTCGCGGCCGGGATATCCTTGATGACGTTGTATTCGTGGTGGGGATTTCGCTTGCCCTGGATCTCTCTGAAAGCGCCCGCCATCAGGGAGAGCACGCGGACCTTTTTTGCGACGAGGTCGCGTCCGCCCAGCGGCGAAACTGCGTCGGGTGGCGAGTCGAGGAGCCGGGCGAGATTTGAGGAGAAACCGACCTGGGCGATCGCGACGGCGGCATCGGCCTCGGCCGCAAGCGCCTTGCGCAGGACGGCGACCGCGTCGGGCGCATCGGTGCCGCTCTTGAGGCCATGCGGGTATCGGGGTCTGCCTTCATCGAGCGTCTCCACGATCCCGAGATACTTGCCCTTCTCGGGCGTCACACCGCCGCGGACCGCGCCGACGGGCACATCGCCACGGCCGTAGAAGGTGTTCACGGCATCGATGAAAGGCGCGGAGAGGGGATGGTCCTTGGTGGAGGTTACCGCGATCAGGCGGCAGTGACCGCGGGATTCGAGGGCGTGGATCATGCCTAGCGCAAGGGTGTCGTCGACGTCATTCCCCATGTCGGTGTCGAAGATCAACGGGACGGATTTCGGTGCGTCGGCGTGACATTTTTGTGCGCCGACGAGAACGATGGATAGGAGGGTCAGGATGGCGGTTTGTCGGTTCATGGTTTCTCCTGTTGTTGGATACTTGCGCGGGAGACGGGTTGCACCGAGCCGCGGGAGACAAGGCGGGTCGGTACGACGTGGCGTTGACTGGAATTGAGCGATTGGGCGCGAACGCGCGAGAACAGCGCGCCCGCTGCGATGCGCCCGAGCGCGTCGGCATCTTGAGCCACCGTGGTGACCGGTGGCGCGAGGTGGTCCGCGTAGGGGTGATCATCGAAAGCGACCAGCGAGATGTCGCCCGGAATGCGAAGTCCCGCTTCGGCGATGGCCCGGAGCGCGCCGAGGGCTATGAGGTTGCCCAGGGCGAAGAGGGCGGTCGGCCTCGGCCGGGTGCGGAGGAGACGCCTTGCCGCACGATAGCCGGAATCTTCGAGGAACGTGTCCCCCGCCACAAGCCTCGGGTCAGTTCGGACGCCGCGTCCGGCGAGCGCGGAGCGGTAACCCGTCAGCCGATCCCGGTTGGTGGAGGTTTCCGGCAGGCCCTGGAGAACACCTATGCGCCGATGCCCGGCCGCGAGGAGGTGGCTCGTGGCGGCCCGGGCGCCGCCGACGTTGTCGGAGGTCACCGAGGGCAACGCCAGGCGGGGAAAGTGCCGGTCCACGAGGATGACGGGAACGGGACCGCGCACCAGCGACCTCAGGTGGGCATCGGCAATGCCGACGGGACAAAGGATCAGCCCATCGACTTGTCGGCGGAGCAGCGCGTCAATGGAATCGATCTCGAGTCTCGTCTGCTCTTGGCTGTCTGCCAGCAGCACGGAATGGTGGTGGTCGCGCGCCGCGATCGTCACGCAATGCGCGATCCGGGCGAAAAACGGGTTGGACACGTCGGGAATGATGAGGCCGACGGTGGCGGTCTTCTTCAGGCGAAGGCCGCGCGCGAGCGGATTCGGCGAGAAATCCAGGCGGCGGGCAAGCCGCCGTACGGCCCCCTGGGTCTTTTCGCTTATCCGGTAGCGGGCCCCTTGTCCGCTGAGGGACCGGGAGACCGTGGTCACGGAAACGCCGAGATGGGCCGCGATGGCTTTCAGCGTGGGCGATGCGTTCCGCATGGCAGGCACAAACGATTGTGCAAGCCTGCGCGATGGCGGGATGTATGTCAAGAGCGCGGATTGGCCTGTCGGAGCTCTTTGAGAATGTCCCCTTTTGGACTCGATAGAAATGTCCCCTTTTTGGCGAGGCGGCAGCAGCCACCCTGCCCACAAAATGGAGACGTTAAGGATGAGTCGGAAGGAGAGGGAACGGTTGAGCGTGATG
>JAKQKQ010000159.1 GCA_029560585.1 Verrucomicrobiota bacterium
GATCGTCTGGCTGGGCTGGAGGTCGGCGTGGAGGGGGCGGATGGGCTTGATCTTCTCCTTGCGCAGGACCTCGTGGTAGGCCTTGACGGCCTCGGCGGGGCCGATCTTGCCGTCGGCGATGAGCCGGAGGAATTCGATGAAGGCCAGGGGGTGCTCGGAGAGGTTGATCTTGCGGCCGTAGAGGGCGACGCGCGCGCCGTGCCTCTTGGCGTCGTGGAGGAGCCCGAAGGCGTCCATGGTCGTGCCCGCGCCGCCGCCGAGGATGCCGACGATCAGGTGCGGGTCGTAGGAGACGAGTTCCTCCAGCGGGCCGGGGCCGTTGTAGGGGATCTTCAGGAAGATGGGCCGTCCCGCCGAGGTCACGCCCGCCAGGCAGCGGATGATGTTGTCGTTGACGAAGGAGCCGACCTTCTTCGGGTCCATGCCGGGGTCGACGTTGGGGTTGAAGACCTCCAGGAAGTAGCGGAAGCGCTTCTTCTCGGCCTCGATGCGGAACCCGTGGAAATCCTCCAGCGCGCGGTAGTCCCAGTCCAGGTCGTTGGTGAAGGTGATCGAATAGAGCCCGAGGTCGGCGCCGAGCAGGGGCCTGGAATGATCCGGCTCGATGTGCCCGTACTTGATGTGGTCCAGGGTGGCGGTGCGGAAGGGCCGGGAGGGCAGGCGGGTGTACTTGCTGCCGCGCACCACCCAGATGTCGGAGGCGTCGTTGGCGCGCGCCGCGGGGGTGATGCGGGTGCCGTCGAAGAGCCGCTCGCGGATGGCGAGCTGCTCCAGGTTATAGGCGGAGAGCAGGACGATATCGACCAGCCCCTGGCGGATCACGGCCCGGATCTGCGCGCGGTAGTCCTCCAGGGTCTTGTAGCAGCCCTCCGTGGCGTTGAAGCCGTGGGGGCAGGCGTCGCGGCTGGGGCCGGGGGCCGTGATCCCGAAGCCCATGTCCGCGTCCTTCGCATCCGCCAGGATGAACTCCCGGCAGCCGCCGGGGTCCGCGTGGATCGCGGCCAGTTTCTCATCGAGGGTCTTGCTCATGTCGGGTCCGTTTTCTGATCTTCCTGCCGCGGGGCAATTCACTCGCAACCGCGCGACCGCGATTTGTCCGAATCGGGTGTCGCGCCGTCTTGCGCCTTCTCGCGCCGTTGGGCGGCCGCATCATCGCCAACGGCTGATTGCCGTAGCCCAGCAAGCGGCCCATTTGAAGGCAGACGCGCCACGGGCGAATGGAGCCGGAGCACGTGGCGTCTTCAAGGCTGGCGGCGGCCACGCACACGCCTAACTCCAGCGCCTGATCCAGGGGCCACGCCTCATGGATGCCAAAGAGCAGCCCGGCCGCAAAGGCGTCCCCCGCCCCGGCCGCGCCGCGGATTCGCTCTGCCGGGACCGCGACGGACCCGAGACGGATCTCCTTCCCGTCGCGCGGAACGATCACCGCCCCCTCGCGGAAATGCACGACCACCGCCCGCCGCACGCCGCGCTCGAGCACCTCGCGGGCGGCGGCCATCACGGCGTTGATCTTTGCATGGCCATCGCGCGCGCAGGCCCGGCCCGTGAGCCGCCCGATCTCAAACTCGTTGGCGATCAGGTAGTCAAGGTGCGGGAGGCTGGGGCCGACGATCGCCGGGAAATCCGCGGTCTCGTTGCTGACCATGTCCGCCGAGGTGATAAAGCCCATGGCCGAGGCGCGCTCGAGGAGCCGCGCGTGGCCGTTGCGACCGCCGGGGCCCACCCGATCCAATGCGTCCAGCAGGCAGAAGTATCCCAGATGAAAGATGCGCGCGTTCGACGATCGGAGATCGAAGTGCTCTTCCGAAAGAATGGCGTTGGCGCCCCGCTGGTAAAAGAAGGTGCGTCGGCCGGTCGAGGCGACGGTCATCACGTCAGTGTACGAGGTCGGCGCGGCATCGGTCTGCCTTATGCGCGTGCGATCGATACCCAGCGCGTCGCAATCGCGCAGGATCGCCTCGCCGTCCGGATCGTGGCTGATCAATCCCGCCCCCTGCAGCGGGAACCGGGCGCCCATCAGAGAAAGATCCTTCAGCAGGTTATAGGCGCAGCCGCCATTGGCATTGCGCTGGGATGTGATCGATGCCAGCGCGTCCTGCGGCGGCCACGCGTCGATCATCTTCACGTGGTCGATGACCCAGTGACCGCCCGCCAATATCCCCAGCCGGTCCGCCATGATCAGACCCAATTATGCGCACAGTCCCGCAACCTGCCAACCGTCGCGGTAGGCCCGTCGCAGAAAGCGGTTGGCCTTTGGCTCATTGGGGATGGTCATGCGCGCGGCGTCCCACTCGAGGGTCTTTCCCGGCACGCGGATCGCGACGGTGCCCAGCAAGATAGCCTCGGTCATCGGCCCGGCCTGCGCGAAGCGCGCCTCGGTCGGCTCACCGCCGAGGCAAGCGTCCAGAAAATGGTGGTAATGATTCCTCGGCTCAAGGTCTGGCCTCTTCACACTGGCGAATTTCTCTCGCGGCAGAAGGATCGGGCCCGATTTATGGGGCAGCAGCATCGCCCCCTCGGTCCCGATAAACATCGCCCCTTCTTCCGGGTACTCCGAATCCTGGTAGGGATACAGCGCCTGGATCTCTTTCGGCGGATAGAATTCGCCATCGAACCACTCGACCACGAAATCCCCCGCGGTTCGCTCGTTGCCGGGAAACACCCAGGTGATGTGATTGCTCTGCGGCCACATCTCGCCGAATCGGGCCGGGTCGTTCTTCCAGCTATCCTGCACCTCCGCAACCACGGTCCTCGGCGCGGCCGGCTGAATCCCGAGCCAAAGAGCGCTGAAGAGATGGCAGCCGATATCGCCCGACCAGCCCGTGCCAAAATCCTGCCACGCGCGCCACACCGCCGGATGGTACACCCCCGGCGCAAAGTCCCGGGCGGGAGCGGATCCCAGCCACAGGTCCCAGGCCAGCCCGGGCGGCGGCGGCGCCCCTTTCTCCGGGCGGGGTCCAGCGAGCCGCAGCGCCACCGCCTTCTTTCGATTGGAGGCCACGTACGCGTGCTTCAGTTTGCCGATGACGCCCTCGCGCAGATACCGCACGGCCATGCGATCGCCCAGGTCGGACGCGTGCTGCGTGCCCAACTGCGTGACGACGCCCGCCCGCCGCACCTCCTCGCACAGGGCCCGGACCTCTGCGACATCGTGGCACATCGGCTTCTGCAGGTACACGTGCTTGCCCGCGCGCATCGCCGACATCGCGATCGACGCGTGCATGTGATCGGGGACCGTGACGTTGACCGAATCAATCTTGTCACCCTCCTTCGCCAGCAACTCCCGCCAGTCCGTGTAGCGCCGCGCATCGGGCAACTTTTTCGCCGCAATGTCCAGCCGGGCGCGGTCCACGTCGCAAATGGCCACGATCTGCGTCCCGGGATGTGATTGGAAGTTCTCGAGGTCAACGGCACCCATGCCGGTGACGCCGATGCAGGCGTGGCACAGCCTGTCGTTCGCGGCGAAACTCCTGGGGGCCAGCGCGATCGCGCCCAGTCCGAGGGTCGTGGCGCGGAGGAACCCGCGCCGTGTCATTCCGTTTTTCATATTATGCTCTAGCTGTTCCCCATTCATATCTTCCAAGGATCTTCCGGTGCGCCCGCGGCATGCCCGCCTCAGCGGGCGCCCATCAGGTGCTTGAGGATGAAAAGTTCCAGTCCCTCGTAGTCGCGGGCCTCGATGAACTGCCGCTCCCTCGAGCGATCCAGTTCCCGCACTTTCGTGACGAGGTGCAAGAAAATCTCGCGGCTGCTGGCGAGGTGGGCCGTGACCGGCGCGCCGCGCTGCGTGCGCATGGTCTTCACATCGAGGCCCACGAATTCGCCCCCGCGCCCATAGCCATTCTCCTCGAGCACGCGGACCTGATTGAAGGCCGTGCGCAGGTTGGCCGAACCAAAGTTCTTGTCCTGATCGTACTTCAGGCCGTTCTGGTCGTTGAGATGAACGCTGGCGAGCTTGCCGTGCGCGAGCGCGAAGGCCATCTCGTCGGATGGATCGAGGCCGGCCAGCAAGGCGTGCGCGGTTTCGATCAGGCCCTTGACGCGGCCCGGGTCGCTCGAGGCGTAGGCCAGCGCAACGGCGTGGCCGATGGTGGGCACGTAGGCGTGGTCGGTCGGCTCGTTGGGCTTGGGCTCGATCCAGATCTCGATCGCCTTGTCGTAGGCGAGCATCCGATTCACGACCTCCAGCAGGCGCTGGTAGGCAACAACCGCGTTCTTCGCCTCGCGCACGTAGGTTCCCTCGCGCGCCAGCCAGAGCACGATGGCCCGGCAGCCGATGGCGCGCGCGATGTCTATGGCCCGCAGCGTTCGGTCGAGCGCGTACTGCCGATCGGCGGCAGAGTTGGAGGTGTAACCGCCATCCACCGTCTGCGGCGCAAACCAGAGCCGCGGCGCCACGAATTCCGGCACCAGCCCCTGGTTGTCGAGCATCGCGCGCACCTCGCCGGCTTTGCGCAACACCTGCGCGGCGCCCAGATCATCCAGGCCCGGCACCACGTCGTCGTCGTGGAACTGCACCCCCTCGAAACCCAGGGGCCGATAGAGCGCAAATTTTGCCTCGTGGTCGAAGGCGTCGCGCGTATTCGGGCCAAAAGGGTCCGCCCCCTCGCTGATGTTCCAGGGGCCAAATGAGAATCGATAGGTCGTCGGTATATTCATAGTGGTTCAGTTGTTGCCCGCACTGTACTTGCGTCATCCTCCCCCCCGCTACGCCTCGGCGCTCAATCGTTGGCACTATCGTCTCAGGCTGGATTGAATCCGCACGTCCGGTGCTCGCGTCTCGCCGGATCACGAGAGGTGATCGGGAAGCGCGGCGCCGCGGGCCCTCTTCCTACTCGCGAGCCAGCGGGTCGTCCGGGAGGCTTTCCCGCAACGGATCGCCATCCGCCCTCATCACCTCGAGCAGGCGGCGATGCATCTGGCGGACGAGATCCGCGTGCTGCGGCGCGGCGGCCAAGTTCACGTTTTCCTCGGGGTCGGCCCCGAGATCGTAGAGCGCGACCATCCTGGGCTTCGCGGCGAACACGTATTTGTAGTTTGCGGTGCGCATCATGCGGGCGCGGTCCGCGCGCTGGCAAAAGGCGTAGTCGCGCCAAGGTGCGTCGCTGCCCGCGATCAGTGGGCGCAGGGATTTGCCGTGGAGTCCTTCGGGCACCGGCTGGCCCACATAATCCAGGATGGTGGGCATGACGTCGATCTGGCTCACGGGCTGGCGCACGACCGTCCCGGGCTTGATCGCGCCGGGCAGGCGCATCAGGAAAGGGATCCGCACCAGGTCGTCGTAGAGGCCGCCGATGGATTTTCCAATGCAGCCGTGCGCCCCGACCATGTCCCCGTGGTCGCTGGTAAATATCACCAGCGTCTTCTCCTCGAGGCCCAGCTCTTTGAGCTTGTCGAGGATCCTCCCGACCTGGTCGTCGATGTATTTCACCATGCCGTGATAGATGGCCGCGTATTCGCGGAGCCCCTCGTCCCCGGCGAGGTCGCCGAGCCGTTTGCTGGGGCCTCGCGCATCCCACTCGGGCAGGGCCCGGCTGCCGGGGAGTTCGATCTTATTACGATCCACCATGCTGTAATACGGCTCGGGAATGACCCAGAGGTCGTGGGGCGGACTCCACGAGACGGTGATCATGAAACGCTCGCGCGCATGCTGCTCGATCCGCCGGATCGCGTCGTCGGTGATGCGCGTTTCGGGCAACAGCTCTGGCGGGATGACGCTGCGTCCGATGATCGATATATAGGACACGCGATTCTTCGAATCCGCCGTGAAAGCCCGATAGGCCCTCTCGATGGCAGGAATCATTTCCACCGGCCGATTCAGATACTTTCCGGGGCCTGAAAAGTTGGCGAACTTCGCCGCTGGCAGGTGCTCCTCAAGGAATCGCCCATACTCGGGGTTGCTCTTGCCGAGGTAGGTCCGCGGTTCGTAGCAATCGAAATCGCCAGGATTGCCCAGGTGCCATTTGCCGAAGTGCGCCGTCGCATAACCCCGCTGGTGGAGGATGGTCTCGGTATTGGGAAATGCGTTCTGCGCAAGCGGCGCCTGCCTCGCCTTGCCATCCACGTTCAGCAAGATGCCGTGCCGGTGCGGATAGAGCCCGGTGATGAGCGATGCCCGCGAAGGCGAACAATAGGGCGTCACGCACGTCGCGTTCTGGAACAGCGCCCCCTCCCGGCCGATGCGATCCATGTTGGGCGTCGTGATGTATCGGTTGCCCGTCAGCGACAGCGAGCGGAAATGCTGTTCATCCGTCATGAGGAACAGCACGTTGAACCCGCCGCCGTCCTTGCCGTCGCCGGCAGCATGGGTCGCGGCGATCCAGCCGGCCAAGAGCAGCGCGCGCAATGACCCGACATACCACGAGCCGTAACAGGAGTTGCGGGCGGGGGGCGTATTCATAAGTGGACGAATCATTACCAGTACTCCACCCCGCCCGGCAAATGGATCCGTGTGTGCGAGCGCGCGCTGCCACGTCCGATTTGCAACCCCGGCCGTAGCCGCCCATCATATCGGGGATGCAGACGCCGCGCGAAGACATCCGCCTCGGCGCGGGCCAGACCTTTCGGCTGCTGCGCTGGAGCCGGAGTGTCACCCGCGTGGAGGTGGTGCTGGCGCCCGACAAAGCCGCACCGATCCAGGGACACGGTGACCATTGGCATTACCACCCGGAGACCGAACTGACACTCATCCAGAAAGGCGCGGGCACGCGCTTCGTGGGAGACTACATCGAGCTATTTGAATCGGGCGATCTCGTGCTCATCGGCGCGAACGTCCCGCACTACTGGCATCTGCGGGGTGCCTCCGCGGGGCTGTCGCTTCAGTGGGACCTGCCGCTTGAGCACGTCATCTGGAGCTTCAACGAGGCGACGCCCCTCAAGGCACTCGCCGAGGCCGCCCGCCGCGGTCTCCACATCCGCGGTGCGACCGCCAGCGCGATCCGCCTTCTCATGGATCAACTCACCGCCCTCGTCGGGTTGCCACGCCTCGCCCAATTTCTGGAACTCCTCTCGGTGCTGGCCGCGGCACCCGCGCGGGACATTCGCCCGTTGGCAGCGCATCCGTTCTCCCTCTCTGGAACCGCCGAACAGCAGGAGGCGGTGCGCCGGGCCGTCAGCTACATAATCGCCAACTACCGCGAGCCAGTGCGGCTGCCCGACCTGCTGCGCCTCACGGGCATGAGCCGCCCCACCTTCGCCCGCCAATTTCGCAACCACGCGGGCAAGTCCTTCTCGACCTTCCTCAACCAGGTGCGCCTTCAGGCCGTCTGCCGATCCCTCCGCGATTCCGCCGAACCCATCGGCAACATCGCGCTGGGCAACGGCTTCAACCAGCTGTCGTTCTTCAATCGCCTGTTCCGCCGCGAGTTCGGGATCAGCCCGGGCGCCTATCGGGCGAAATCGACGGTGGGGCACACGCCGTGAGGCGGGTCACGGATGTGGGGTCAGTCAAACATTTCTGACAAAGCTCATTCACCGCCTGTGTTCGCGGCCGAACTTCAGACTGCCCCGCTTCAGCCTCTGGACCTACTGGCTAACATTGCCGCGAGCCCCAGTGCCCAGTTGCTCCGCGATCCGGGCCCGCGGCACGGCGGTCTGCTCCGTGATTGCCAGAGCTACGGCCGCTTCCACGGCGCAATGCCCGGCCCCGGCCTCAACTCCCGCTCGCCGATACCGAACTCCTCGCGGGCGCTCTCGATGATCCGCGCGGCGCGCTGATGCTTGGGAGCCTCAGTTACTTCCTCGCCGCGGGGGTGGGCCAGGCGGACAACAGTTCGTCCAGATCCAGCGACACGATCTTCGCCGTGCCGCCGCGTGCCACGAACTCTGGCGCAATCGGTGCATCAGGCACCGGGATGTGCGAGAACGCGCCGAACCTCTTTCCGTCGTCTGTAAAAACTTCCACCAGAGCGCGATCACTGAGCAGGCGGAATCGCACGCGGCCGTCTTTGACCGGCATGGGCATCGCCGCCTTGCCGCTGACGAGGCTCTGCTTGGCCACCTCGATCACAAAGGGCGTTCCGCGGATGCTCAATTCAATCTCCCTCGCGGTGTTGACGCCGATCTCGGCGCGCATGTCGAAGAACTCCGATTGCACATCCTCCATCGGGAAGCCCTTGTCGTCGAGCACGCCTGCCGCGATGTGGTGATGCCTCGCGCGGAGCGATTCGATCTCGCGCACCGGCTGCCACGCGAGCCTTGGGCCCTTCTCTGTTGGGCCGAGAGTCAGATCACACGGAAAGTTCATCATCTGGCTGAAGGGCATGCCCGCGAAGGCCGCGTCACTCATGCGCGCCCAGCCGAGCTGCACCACGCGGCCACCGGGCATGTCGCTGAAGGTTTGCCCTGCATAAAACGCGCCGCCGTAAGGGCCGTGAAGCATGCCGCTGCGCGGAGTGAACCTGTGCCCGTCGAAGTCACCCACCTGATATTCGCCGCTGCCGCCGTGCACGATCCACATTGTCTCGCCCGTGCCCTCGACCTTCATCGGGAACAAATCCGGGCACTCGTAGAAGCCCGCGATGCGGCTTGCGGAGGTCCACTGTTTCAAGTCCGGCGAGGTAAATATGCCCAGCTCGCCCGTTCTTCTCTTCGGGTCCTTCGGATCAACGGGCAGCTTCTTCCCGCGCGGCGTGCAGTGCAAGATCATCACCCACCGCTGCGTTGGCTGGTGCCAGAAGACTTTGGGATCGCGGTTGTTGTGCTCCACTTCCGGCAGCACGGGATTGCCCTCGAACTTCGTCCACGTGCAGCCACGGTCGTTGCTGTAGGCGAGGCATTGTGCGCGAGGCGGTCCGGTCGCGGTGTAAATGAGCACAAGCGGTGGTTCGCTTCCGCGCTGAAAGCCCGACGTGTTCTTCCAATCCACGACGCCCGAGCCCGAGAACATCATGCCTTCCTCGTCCGCATGGATCGCGATAGGGAGCTCCTGCCAGCGCACGAGATCGCGGCTCACCGCATGGCCCCAGCTCTTGCTGCCGCTTTTCACGCCGTAGGGATGCAACTGGTAGAATAGGTGATACTCGCCGCCGAAGTACAGCAGGCCGTTCGGATCGTTGAGCCGCCCGCGGATCGAGCTGAAATGAAACTGTGGCCGCAGCCTCTCCGAATAGACCGGCTCGCGCGCCTTGACCTCATCCCCGCACTCGATCGCGGCAATCGCTGCCGCCGGACCGCGCAACGTTGCCTCCTTCCCCCGCCATGGCGACACATCCACGAACACCCACAGATCCGGCGCCTTACTCGCCACCTCGACTTCACACTCCCGCACCGTCTTCCCCGCGACCTCCAGTCGCACCATCTGCTTCGGCTCACCATTGCTGATGGGGATGTTGAGGAGTCTTCCGCCGAGTTGTAACGGGCGAGTCGATTCCACCTGTCCGCGAGCTTGTGAGAGGAAGATGAGCGCGAGGATGGTCGATCGGATGAGGTTCACAAACTGGCATTTCAGCAGAAAGGGGTCTGGCGAGAATGGCGCCAAGACAAGCAGGGTGGCGGAGGCGTCTCGCCTCCAGGCCAGCGGCGGGACGCCGCTGCCACGATCCCAAACGCCTCTCTTATCGTAGCGCAATTCGGGCCAGCCCTCGATTCTCGACATCGCACGTTTTGCGCCAGCCATTGGTGTGGCCCGCGGCTTCGTCGTTCAATCCAGCGGGGCCTTCTCGAAATCGGTATCGTTGACCCAGCCGGCCTTGATTTTTTCGCCGCGCATATAGCGCTCGTAGAAGCCGCGGTGCGCAGGATTCGCGTACGGTTCCGCCTCGAACACGCCCCCGTTGCCGAACATCCGCGGATCCTCCTGCGCCTTGAGTTCGTCGAAGAGCTGCCCCTTGAGCCGGGCCTTGCGCTCCTGCTGGTCGGGCTGGGCGGCGAGATTCGTGATGCAGTCCGGATCTTTCGCCAGGTCGTAAAGTTCTTCCCTCACGCGCTTGCCGAAGCACATGGCCCAGTATTTGTCCCGCGGGTCCTTGCGGTGCGCGTCCAAAATGAAAGTCTTCGTCGCGCCGCCATCGGTGTTGAGATAGCCCGCCTCCGGATTGCCCACGGGCCAGCGCGTTGGCTCAAAGTTGTTCATGTAGAGCCAGCCGTCCTGGAGGATGCTCCGGATGGGGTAACCCCAGTCGTGCGGACGGCCGGTGTCATGTCGTTCCTGCCCGAGCAGCACGTGATCGCGCGCCGGATTCACGCGCCCGGCCTTTTCCGAGGCGAAGATGTCCGTGAGGCTGCGGCCCGCGGGGGGCGCCATGCCGGTCTGGTCCCATTTCAGGCCCGCGACATCGATGAACGTCGGCGCGAAATCGATGAAGCTCACGTAGTCGGTGACGACGCGGCCCGGCGCGCGGATGCCCCGCTTCCACATCGCGGCGAGCGGCATGTGATTGGAGACCTCGTACTCGTTCCCCTTCGCGCGCGGAAAGGGCATGCCGTTGTCGGAGGTCACCAGGATCAGCGTGTTGTCCAGCGAGCCGCGCCTCTCAAGATCGGCGAGCATGCGGCCAAGGTGCGCGTCGAAGTGCTCGACCTCGAGCGCGTAGTCGAGCATATCGTTTCGCACGACTTCATTATCGGGCCAATAGCCCGGTACCCTCTCGATGTCGCCGATCTTCTTGCCGCCGATGGATGCACCCGTGCCATATTCGTAGGCGCGGTGCGGCTCGACGCTCCCATACCAGAAGCACCAAGGCTGGCCCTTCGGCGCGGCGTCGAGGAAGTCCGAGAAGTTGGCGGCATAGTCATTCTTGTTGATGCCCGAGGTGGGCGGGGGCGCGGTGCGCTTATTGAAGGGCCGCCCGGCCATCTCGCGGGGCTTGCCATCGGCATCGTTCGCGACGCCCGGCGCCCAACCCTTGCATGTCATCCCAACAAAATAGCCGTGGCCCGAGAGCGCCTCGGCGTACGTCTTGAATTCCGGCGGGAAGAATGCCACGTGGTTGCACGCGGCCTTGAGCTGCCAGGAGTTTCGCCCCGTGAGGATGCATGCGCGCGACGGGGCGCACTTCGCGTTGGGCGTGTACGCGTTGGCGAACAGCACGCCCTCCCGCGCCACGCGATCGAAGCCGGGGGTGCGGACCCACTTGCAGCCGTACGCCCCGGCATGCGGATGCGACCAGTCGTCGGCGATGGCGAAGAGTATGTTGGGCCTGCCCGTGACGGTGGCGGGAGTCTCTCCGGAACAAGCGCAGGCGATGGCGAGCAACTGGGCGACAAGGAAAGGTGCCTTTTTTATCATCGGTTCACTCCTGATCGGACTCTCGTTTTCCAAACTCTATCCAGGCCGGCACGTATTTCACCATCCGGTCAAAGAAGGTGGCAACGGGATCCTTGAGGTTCATACCGGCGGCCCGGATCGACGGCAATGCCGGTTTTGCCGCCGCCCCAAAACGGTCCAGGACATTCATCGCGGCGAGCCTCACGAGCGGGGCGTCATGTTTCAGCGCGTCCGTCAGCACGGGCAGGGCGGCGGCGTGGTCGCCGAGATTGCCGATGGCTTCGGCGGCCGCGATGCGCACGCTGGGCGATGGATCGGCCATCGCCCGACGAAGCTCGACCTCGGCGGGCCTCGCCCCGTCGCGCAGCGCCACCAGGCCGATCGCGCCCCACCAGCGCACCGCGGCATCCTTGTCCCCCAGCAACCTGACGAGTTCCGGAACGCGACCGACGTCCATTCGGTTGGCCACCTCCGCCGCGGCCAGCAGTTTGGGCAACGGGTTCTTCCTCGCGTCGGTGGCGATCTCGTAGGGCGTGCTGCCATCGACGCGGACGACCATCTCGTGCTCGGGCAACAGGCCCAGGTCGCCCGTCTCGGTCATCCAGCGCGCACACTCGGCCCGCAGTCGCTCCAGCGCGCCACGGCACGACTCGCTGGCGGCGAGGTTGTTGACCTGATAGGGGTCCGCCTCCGTGTCGTAGAGTTCCTCGACGGGCTTGGTCGTCTGGAAGTAGCGCGCGGCGGGACCGGTGAGTCTGCCGTCGTCGGCGAGCCGTCGCCAGGCCCTCATCGTGGGCATGGCCTCGGTATAGCTGACGAACTGCGACCACGTGAGGTGCGGCATGAAATTGCGGTGATACTGGTAGCGCGGGTCGCGCACGACCCGCACGATGTCGAACCGCTCCGCCATCCGGTCGCGGATGGCGTGGACGTACTCACGCGGTCTGGCAGCCCCCTCTCCAAGGAACGCCAAGCCCTGCATGTGCGCGGGCACTGTCACCCCGCACAGCGCGAGTATCGTGGGCGCGAAATCCACGAAACTGACCATGCGGTCGGTGGTGGCGCCGGGCGCGGCGGGTGCGAGATGCCTCCATTTCTCCGGGAAACGGACCATCAGCGGCACGTGGATGCCACCCTCCCAGATCCACTTTTTCATGCTGGGCAGGCCGGTCCCGTTGTCGCCGAAGAAGAAGACGATGGTGTCCTCCGCGAGGCCCCCCTCCTCGAGTTCCCTGAGCCTGTCTCCGATCTGGTAATCCATCGCCGTGATGTTGTCGTAGTAGCGGGCCCAGTCTCGGCGCACCTCGGGCATATCGGGATGAAATGGCGGGACGGGCGCCCCCGCGGGATCGTGGCGCTGGTCGGGCGCAAGGCGTCGCGTGTTCTGCTGATACTTCGGTTCGGGCACCCGGATCTGGCCCTCGTGGCAGACCTCGTGATTGAACACCGCGAAGAACGGCTGGCCCGGCCCCCGATCCTTATAGTGCGCCTTCCGGCTGCATTCGTCCCACGCCGTCGCCGGCACCGGAAAATTGTAATCGGTCTTGGCGTTGTTGGAGCAGTAATAGCCCGCCGCGCGGAGGTATTCGGTGAAGCATTTCACGCTGGGTGGCAGCGCCGTGCTCGAGCGCATCCCCTGACTGCCGAGCCGCGTCGGAAAAACGCCGGTGATTAGGCACGAGCGATTGGGCGCACAGACGCCGGTGATCCCAAATGCGCGAGTGTACCGCACGGCGCCGGCCGCGAACCGGTCGAGGGTCGGTGTGACGGCGTACTTGTCGCCATAGCAGCCGAGGTTCGGGCAGATATCCTCGGCGGTGAGCCAGAGGATATTCGGCCTCGCCGTCTCGGCCGCGGACAACTGCGCCGCCCAAAGGGTCAGGACGATGGCGACAATGGCGGGCTTCATAAATCGGTCTGGCTCACATTATACGGTGAGGTCGCACGGGAGCAATCAGGCTAAATCGTGGACCTCGGGCGACACCTTGAAGAATCCGCCCGCACATCATCGTCTCTGATGCGCGGCGGGACGGCGCCGAGGGTGATGGGTTGGCGGACAGGATTGTCCGCCCCACGGTCTTGGGCGCGGCGTGAAATTTCAGGTCGGCCCCGCCGCGCGCCGGATTATTCATGGTGAAACTTCTGAGGGCGGTGGCGTTTTGGACTGCGGTGGCAGAGCGAAGCGGCGGCACCGCTTTTGCCTCCGGCGGAGCCGAAGCCGATGGTCCCGGCCCGCGCTTCGCGCGCCGCCAAAGCGGTGGCGCCGTCCGGCGGTTGCCGGACTCTGCCACCGCAGTCCAAAACCTTCGAGGCCCGGATCCTGGGTCGGGGCACGAGCCGGGCCCGCGAACAGCGCCCGAAGTTTCCGACAACCTCGCACCGATCCCCGTCGTTCCGATACACTTGATTCGGCGCGACCTATATCTCCCAGCGGATTGCCCCGGCATCGAAGAGACGCTGCAGCGATCGGGACTTGTCTATTCGACCGCCATGCTCGCGATGGGTATGATGGCCAGTTCGCCGCTGTTGTGGTTTCCGGGGCGACCGCCGTTGTTAGAGTAGCCGACGTAAAGTTTGCCTTCGTGCTCGGTGGCGCAGGGATAGGACAGGCCGGCCCGTTCGTGCGATTCGCCGGGGCCATCGGGAAATCGCGCCGGGCGGATGACGAACACCTTGCGGAACAGCGGCTCGCCCGGCCGAGCCACGGCTATGGTCAACGGGTGGCGGCGACCGCCGCTATTGGCGGTGGTCGTGCAGATGAGGTATCGCTGGCCGGTGCTGAGCATCCCCGCGCAGGGTTTCGATGTCGCCATCGGCAGGTTACTCGGCGCAGACTTGGTCCAGGTGCGTCCGTAATCCGAGCTCGCCGCGGCAAGCGCCAGCGCCTTCTCGCCAAAGCGCGCGATGTTCACCACACGCGGGCCGTCCACGATGACGGCGGACTCGCCCCACATCTTCATTCCCGCCGGGGCCGGAATGCCAACGAGGTCCCACTTGGTCAGATCATCTCCGTGGCTGATGGCGACGGCCGCGGGGTTGAGGGTCTTCTCCGAAAACTGCCTCGCGAGGATGCCCGGCAGGATCCAGTTGCCATCGGCCATCCGCACCGGGGGGTTCAGGGGCCAGAAGCCACGCCCGATGACGACGCCCCGGGGCCGCCATGTCCCGCTGCCCTCATCCAGCGAGTAGGCGCGGGTGTGGATGTTGCCCATCTTGCCGTGGAACGCCCCGTGGAAGGCCCACAGGGTTCCGCCATGCGAAAGAAAAACGCCGTGGCTGACGGCGAGATCCGTCGCTTCGGTGCCGGTATCAATGGTGAAAACGTCACCCCATGTCCTGCCACCGTCTTCACTCACACGGCCACGGGCCTCTTCCGAGGCGGTGTTCTCGGCGCCCTTGTTGTGGCCGAACGAGGCGTAGAGTTTTCCCTTGTGCCAGGCCAGGCTAATGCCGTGCAGCCACGAATAGCCGTCCTTGTCGGGCTCATACCCCTTGATTATGTGAAACTCCACACCTTTCAGTGCCGGAATGTCGGCGCTCTCCGGCACGGGGATCGCGTCATCCCAGAGCCGGAACGGCGCGTCGGCGCTCCCCGAAGCAAATGCGGCGGACACGAGCAAAAGGCAGAGGCTGGGTATCATGGCGGGGATCATTTAGGGGCATCGAAGCGCCAAACGCACGGTTCGCCCTGGGCGGGGCGCATTTCGATGGACTGGATCGCGATGTCACCGGCGTCTCTCGGCGGGGTGAGGCGGAGGTGGATAAGACGTCCCTGGACCGGCAGTTCGGCCCTGGCCTCCTGCCAGCCGTCTCCCGTGGGCCAGTCAAAGCTGACGGTTTGCCCGGGCGGGAAATCCGCTTGGCCTTGCGCGCGCCACGCAATCGAAGCGGTGCCGCCTTTTGAAGAGCGCGCTCGAATCACCAAACTCACGGGGCCGGGCAGATCGAGTCCTGTCCGGGCGAGGAATGGCCTCGCGTTCGGCGCGGCCTTGGCGTCGGGCTTAATGACCAGCGCGCCATCCTTCACGAGCAGCGTCCCAGTGCGGCAGATCCAGCCCTGCACGCTGCCGGGTGGATCGGCGGCCTTTCCCGGTGCCACAGTTGTCGCGAGCGCGGCATAGCGGGGGTCGATGTGGTCCGCGAAGAACTTGGCATCCTCCTTCACGACCATCGTCGGTAATCCGGTGGGCTGCAGGGCGTCGCACCAGGCTTTGAGCTTCGCGTCGAGGCGGGCGGCGATTTCCCCGTGTTCGGCAATCAGGTTCCGGGTCTCTTCCCCGGGTGTGGTGACGTCGAACAGGAAGCGCTCCGTCGCACCGAGGCGGATGAGCTTCCAGGGGAACTCCAGGATGGCGGCCTGACTCCGCCATCGCCAGTACAGCACCTGGTGCGGGGCGGCCTTGTTCTCGCCGGTGAGGAACGGCATGAGATCGACGCCGTCGAGCCTGTCGTCGTGGGGCAGGCCGGCGAGGGCCACGGCGGTGGAGGCCACGTCGAGGCTGATGACCGGGTGTTCGTACACGACGCCCGCGGGGATCGTGCCCGGCCACGCGGCGACGAATGGCGTGCGGATGCCGCCGTCGGTCAGCATGCCCTTCTCGCCCACCAGCGGCAGGTTCAGCGATCCATCCCACGCGCCCTCCTTCGTGGGCGCGCCGTTGTCACCGATAAAAAAGATCAGCGTTTTCTTCTCCGCTCCGATCGCGCGAAGCTTCTCACGGATCTGGCCGAGGCCGTCGTCCATCGCGGCGATCATCGCGAGCGCCTGGCGTCTCTGGAGCGGCAGGTGCGCGGGCGTCTTTGAGAACCACGGCTCCGGGGACTCGAGGGGCACGTGCGGCGCGAACCACGCCAGGTAGAGAAACCAGGGTTGCTCCGGCCTCGCTGCACGGCGATCAAGGAACGACAACGCCGCCTCCGTCTGGACCACGATGCGGAAGCGGTCGTCGGCGACGAGCCTGGGCGCATCCGCGAACGGCTTCCCATCCAGGCCATGGGAGGCATAGAACGACCGCATTTCGCCGCGCCAGTATTCGTCGAAGCCCTGCGCGTGGGGCATGTGGTCGGGCATCACGCGCATCTTTTTGGGGACCCTTCTGTCGCCGCCGATGTCCAGGTGCCACTTGCCGACGTGTCCGGTGACATAGCCCGCGGGTTTCAGACGCTCCGCGATGGTCAACTCCTCCAGCGGCAGCGGGCCCTTGGTGTTGTCCTCCACGCCAAAGCGCGTCTGATACCGCCCCGTGATCACCCCGGCGCGCGAGGGCACGCACTGCGGCGCGCTCACGTAGCCGCGCGCGAACCGCACCCCATCGGCGGCCAGGCGATCGAGATTCGGCGTACGGATGTCCTTGTCCACGCCCTGCGCGCCGAGGTCGGCCCATCCGTGGTCGTCGGAGTAGATCAGCAGGACATTCGGCCTGGGCGCGCCGGCGGAAAAACCAACCGCGGACAGGGTCGCCACGAGCGCGATGGTTAGCCTGCATATTTCACGCTTCCGCGTGAAATATGCAGGCTCAAAGGAAAACCGCGCTCCGGAAAACGCGATTCTGGAGGGTCTGGGTCCACCGGTCCGCGAAACACACTCTGCATCCGCTAAAAAGCCCAGTCTTTGCCTGACCTTTCCCAATAGATGGTTTTCATGGCGCGGTTTTCCCAGAGCCCGGAATTTCACAGCCGACAGACTGTGAAATATCCGGGTTAGCAAAGTCCGAATCATAGCCACTCTCCTATCACTGGCATCTCCGGCGGAAGACCCGCAGGCGATCCATCGTCCGGGATACTGCCGCGCGAGCCCGGCCAGTGTCAGACAAAAAGCGCGCATCGACACGCGCCCCCAAACTGACTCGAAGACGTGGATGCCGGGCAGTAGGAGCCTGCTTGCAGGCGATTGGATGCGCGAATCGCGCGCAAGCGCGCTCCTACGTCTCATTTTCACCCCCGGTGGTCCGGCAGCCGCCGGATGGGATCTCTCTTGAAAATGGGAATCCCTGTAGGCTGGGCGGCCCCGCAGCGCGGGGCATGCGATTTCGCCCCATGCATCCCCTCGCCGGGCGATGGTGCCCCGTCCGGGGCACAGACCCAAGATGAAGATGGTCGCGCGTTGGTGCCAGGGGGGAGAGTTGAACTCCCGACCAAGGGCTTATGAGTCCCCTGCTCTACCCCTGAGCTACCCTGGCAAAAAAGGGGAGTATTAGTCTATGGCCATTGGGGCTGGGGCGCAAATCAAAACCGACCGCGCCAAAAGCGCCAAGCCCAGCCGAAAGGCGACCACGGGCGCTGTGGCAACCCCTGGGGATAGGATCCTTTTGTGCCCTCGGGTGTTGCGGCCGGCAGCCCCGCCCCCAACGGGACCGATTCCGCCGTGGGCGTCGGCGCGAGCGCGGGATCCGGCCTCAGCCTCGGCAGCGCGAAACGTTCCCCGGCCGCGGGGTCAAACGAGCCCCACGCCATTTGGATGACGCGCCAGTGGTCGCGGCGCGCAGGCACCGACACGATCTCGAAACCCGGCAGCAGCAGGCCCGTGAGGGCGCCACCCTCGCAGCACTTCGTGTCGATCGCGTAGAGGCGCCCCGGCAGAATCAAGGGATTGCCGTCATCGCGGTACGCCTTGTGCCCCACCACGATCGGCTTCGGGTAATCGTAGTGATCGTACCACGGCCACAGATCGCGGTCCACGAGCCGAAGTCGTCCCCGTTCCCGCCCCACCAGCACATGCGGTTTCTGCTGTTTCAGCGGCAGCCCCGGCTCAAAATACCCGTGCACGAGGAGAGCCTCCGGCAATTCCTCGTACAGCGGAAACTTCTTCGCGGTCTCGAGAAACCGCCGATATCCACCCACCGAAAACTGCGCCCTCGTGATGCGCTCCGGCAGGGCCTCGCGGTCGCCATCCGCGGCCCCCTCCCAATGCCGCACCTCGTGGTTGCCCATCAGGATGAGCGTGCCGGGGCGCCGGGTTAGAAATTCGAAGACCTCTTCGGGCGCCGGCCCCTTGTTGATGATGTCCCCGAGCGAGATGAGCCGGTCGCCATCGCGCAGCCCCGCCGTTTCGACGAGATCCAGCAACTCGTCGATGCAGCCATGGATGTCTCCCACGATCAGCGTCTTCAAGACTACAAGCCCATTCCTGCGACCGGATTGCCTGGCGCGCAAGCCAAAGTCGCATGTCCTTTCTTGAGTCGCCCGCCCCCTGTGACAGAATACCGCCCTGGATCTTCGATCATGCAAATCCAGGGAATCCAATGTTTTCTGCTGGCGTGCGGCCTTGCGATCTGCGCCCCGATCGGCGGGGCCGCCACGCTCGACTTTCGCAGTGCCCCAAGCGACGCGGCGAGGAAGGGCTACATCGATGCCGGATGGAAGGCGGGCCGCGAGCAACTCCGGGCCGATCTGATCGGCTCATATTCGGCCCCGGCGATCTCCAGCCCCTGCCTGGTTGATTGGCTCGCGCTGCACGATTGGCTCGAAACCCTTGGCCGCACTGGCACCGACGACCTGGCCCACCTCGTCCTACTGCACCTCTGGCTCGCCCCCGGGGACGAGAACCCCACCTTCACTCCGCCCGGCTTGAGTGCCCCCCCCAAGGACGACTCCCAAAACGTCCCGCCCGGCATCGCGCTCGGCATCGTGGGCGGCGACCGTTTCCAATCCGAACTCAAGGACACATTCGTCCCAAAGGGCGCCAAGATTCCCGAGGGCCCCATCGGCGATGCGCTGGGCCCCGAGGCCGTCGCGGCACTGACCTCAGACGCCGCCCTCGGCCGCGAGCTATTCCAGAACATCGCCGAGGGTGACCTGATGTCGGTCGCCCTGCCGCTGCTGCTTGATTTCCGCAAGGCCGCCGGCGACCGCTGGACCGCCTATACCCGGCTTGCCGTCGCGATGGCCGTGGTGTACGACCGCCCGCCCCCCGCCTTCTGGCCACACCACCAAGTCGGCCAAGACAAAGTCCTCCACCAGAAGACGACGCCCGTCGAGCGCTTCGGATTCTGGATTCAGAACAACGAGGACCGAAAGCTGATGCTCGACCTCAAGAAACTCACCGTCGAGCAGATCAAGTTCGTGGTGGATGCCTTCGTCCCCGAGGAGGAGTTGCTCTGGGCGCAGAAGAATGTCCGCCTGGGGCGCACGAGTTTCGACAAGGCGTTTTTCATCGTCAGGTATGACACCGCGAGGCTCAAGGCCAACCAGTTCGATTGGCTCGCTCCCGATTACCGTCTCGAGACGATCAAAAAGGAGGGGGGCATCTGCGTGGACCAGGCCTATTTTGCCATGATCGCGGGAAAGGCCAACGGCCTGCCCACCCTCTTCTTCTCGGGCCAGGGTGCCAGCGGTGGCCACGGCTGGTTCGGGTACATGAAGAGCGACGACAAGTGGGAGGTCGACTGCGGGCGCTACGCCAGCCAGAACTTCAGCGTCGGAAACGCCCTCGACCCCCAAACATGGAACCGGATCAGCGACCATGAGCTCACCTATCTCGCGTCGCGATTCCGCGACAAGCCCGATTTCCTCAAGTCCCAGCTCCATCTCCGCATGGCGCGCCTCTTCGAGGGGGCGGGCGATGCCGCCGGCCAGAGGGCCGCGATCGAGAACGCGCTCGCCGCATGCCCGCAGAATGTCGCCGCATGGGACGCCAAGACGGCCCTGCTCGAAGCCCAGGAGGGCGCGGCCAAGGAATTGCTCGCCCACGCCACGGCCGCGGCCAAGCAGTTCGTGACGAACAATGACATCAAAGTCCGTTACCAGCGGATCCTTGCCGCCGTCTCGCGAAAGCTCGGCGACGTATCCTCCGCCAACAGCATCGAGCGAAAAATCATCACGCAGCAGAAGGACGAGCGCGCCGACCTCACCGTGGACACCGCCGCCGGGAGGCTCAAGGAATTCACCGGCGCCAAGCAGTACGAGGAGGGTTACAGGGAATTCCGCAAGCTCATGAAGAAGCTCGGAGAGACCGGCGGCGGCAACGCATTCCAGGGCGTGGTCGAACCATTCGTGGAGTCACTGATCGCCGCCAACGAAACCAAGCTCGCGGAGAAATCGATCCAGACCGCCCGCGATGCCCTGAGGCCGGAGCGCGGCAGCCTGCTTGAGATGGCCTTCGAATCGCTCGAGGAGAAAGCGAGGATCAAGAAGAAGTGATCCGCCGGCCATCCATCAGCCTTCGGTGCGCTGGGTGAGGATCAGATCCCGGATGGCCTTCGGGTCCGGGATGGCCTCGACCCGCTCGGCCGCGTCCACGGTGGCGGCCGTCGAGATCGTGATGTCGCCGATCCCGACCAATCGGCCCAGGAAGTTCTGATCGATGTCGATGGCGCGGATGTCCCGGATCATGAACTCGCGGTAGCATTTTGAGAAGACGCCGCGCTCGAGCATGATGCGGCCGGGATAGACGCGCAGCACCACGGAGGCACGGCGCCACAGCGCCACCAGCCATGGCACCACCAGCCAGCAGAAGACCAAGTGCCAGAAAAAGCCCCACCACGATGGCCGCACCTCGGCGATCGGCCGGTCGGCCTCGGGCACTTGTGGCGGCTCCGCCGGCCGGCCCTCCGCGGAAGTAGCGGCGCGGGCCGACACCGGGTAGCCGCAGTTCGGGCAAGCCTCCGCGGCCGTGGAAACGCGCTTTCCGCATTCGGGGCAATCAATGAGTGGCATGGCCTCGTCGAACCCGCATCACCGTAGCCGCAGGTCGCGCCTCGGGCAACGGCAATTCCAATCTGGCGTCGATGCCGCAGAGCACGGGATCGCCCCAATCCCCGGGTTGTGACCCGCGCCAAGCCTGCTAGCCCCGCCGTCGGTGCCGGAGGGCGCCGCATCATTCATGGGGAAACTCGACGCCCGTCGCCGCCTGACACAGGCGGCCCACAAGATTTGTGGGGCGTCTCTGCGAGACGCCAAACGCGCGCGAAGTTTCAGGGCAGATCCCATGCCGCCCAAGGGCGACACCACCGGGGCGGAAAATCGTAGCGAAACCGATCGCCCGAGGCGACTTTACCAACATTCCGGCTTCGGCGAACACCCGGCCGCCGCCGAAGGGCGCAAGCCCTTCGCTACTCGGTCGTTGCGCCCTATTATCGAGCCGGTCTGTCGGACTGTTCAAAGTCCGACAGGCTGCTAGGGTTTTCCGAAAGCAGAGAGGGATTCAGAGAATGAGGAATTTGATCATCGTGGTGTTGCTCGGGGCGGTGCTGTGCCTTTCCAATCCTGAGGAGGCCGCGCACATGAAGGCGCTCAACGCCCGGGCGACAAAGGAATCGGGCGAGGTCCTGGGCGCGATCCGCTCGATCGCCCAGGCGGTCAACCCCGAGGTCGCCTATCATAATTACTTTTTCTTCTCCGTGATGAAGCGCCGCGACAAGGTCCTCAGTATCGGGGCGATGAAGTGCGTCCTCCCCATGCGCGACTGAGACGCCGCGGGCACCGCCGTGGGTGAAAATGCGACGCGGGGGAGCGCGCTTGCGCGCGATCCGCGTATGGAATCGCCTCGTAGGAGCGCGCTCGCGCGCGATTCGAATCGCCTGCAAGCAGGCTCCTACGATTCGGCATCTGAATCTTCCCGCTAGGCCTGACCCCTACGGCTTTGGATCCGATGCGGCGGCGCCCGCATCCATCCCGGCCAGCTTGACGCCACGGCGCCGCAGGTAGGCGTTCCAGGCATCCATCGTCCCGCGGTCGGGAGGTTTCACCGAATCGGGGAGGCGCGGGGTCAGCCCAAAGCGCCGGAGTTTGCCCCTCCACAGGTCGAAGTACGGCAGCAGCTCGACCCCGATCAGGTGCGGCAACTCCGCGGCGATGGCGGCGATGCCATCGAGATGATCATCGCGGGCATTGTGACCCGGGATCATGGGGCAGCGGAGCAAGATCCTCGCCCCGGCGGCGTGCAGTTTCTTGAGATTGTCGAGGATGACGCCGTTGGAGACCCCGGTGAACTCGTAGTGCTTCTTCGGGTCAGTCTCTTTGAAGTCGTACAGCCAGAGATCCACGAGCGGCACGAGCGGCTCGATCGATGCCCACTCGCCATAGCCGGAGGTCTCGACGCACGCGTGGATGCCGTGCGCGCGGGCCTCGCAGAGCAAGGCCTCACAAAAACCTGGGTTGAACAGCGGGTCGCCCCCGGAGAGTGTCATGCCGCCCCCGGATGCCTCGTAGTAGTCCCTGTCGCGGAGCACGACCGCCATGATTTCCTCGGTCGTGACCTCGCGGCCGACGGCCTCCAGCGCCCGGGCATCGCACGTCGGCACGCACTCGAGCCGCTGGTTGCACCGGGGCCACTCGAGATGCGCCTTGCCCTCCCGGCCTACCTTGAGGGCCTCGGGTTTGCAGGCCGGAAAACACGCGCCGCAGGCGATACAGCGCTGCTCCGTGTAAGAGAGCTGGGGCTCGGGGCTGATGCTCTCGGGGTTGCTGCACCAGAGGCATCGCAGCGGGCAACCCTTCATGAAGACGGTGGTCCGGATGCCGGGCCCATCGTGGATGGAGAATCGCTGGATGTCGAAGATGCGCTGCCTCATCGCGCCACTCGCCCGGTAACCCGTTGAAAAACGTCATGGATTCCCCCTGATGGCGCACGTGGCCCGATTCCGCCGGGAAGGCCCGCGACCTCGCGGGCCGCGCATGACAGGTGACTTTCGCAACCCGGTGGTACGCGGACGCCGGGGCCGGCGTCCCTCCCATGCCCAACGCGGCTGTCGTGTGGGTTTTTCAACGGGCGACCAGAAACTGGTGTCACCGCCCCGCTCACATGTGCTCCATCCTCGCGATGATATCCTCCTGGATCTCGGGGGTGAGGCGAACGAAGAACTCCGAGAAACCGGCCACCCGGACAACGAGGTCGGAGTACGCCGCGGGATCCTTCTGGGCGGCCCGGAGCATCGCGGTATCGACGACATTGATCTGCAGCTCTTGACCCCCGCGCCCGAAGTAGACGTTCAGCATCGTGCGGAGCTTCTGCCGCTGCGCGTCGTCGGCGATCATGCCCTTGTGGAACCGGATGTTCACCTGATAGCCGCACTGCCAGCTCTTCGCGGAATCCGTCTTGCAGACGGAGTTGAGCACCGCGGTGGGACCGCTGTACTCGCTGCCGACGGACGCGGCCATGGAGCTTGCGAGCGGCGTGCCGGCGAGGCGACCATCGGGCGTGGCGGGGGTAACGAGGCCCTGTTTGACGGCGCCGCTGCGCACGACGTGGCTGTTGCCGAAATGGCTTCCGTCGCGCGGATCGCGACAGATCTCTTTCACGGGGCGGTCGCGCATCGCCTCCACCATCCGGATGACATCGTCTAGCCTCGGGTCGTCGTTGCCGTGCTTGGGCGCCGCAAGCAACTGCGCGCGCAGGCGCTCGTGGCCCTTGAAGTTGGCCGCACAGGCGGCGGCCAGTTCCTCGAGCGTGGCCTCTTTCCTTTCGTAGACCACGTCGCGGACCGCGCCCAAGCAGTCCACGGCATTCGCGAAAGCAATGCCGCCGCAGGACAGATAATTGTATTTTGTGCCGGCCGTCATGTCCCGGCCCTTCTCCACGCATCCCTCGAAAAAACAGGAGGTGAGCGGCGTGACGCCCCATCGCATCTGCGCCTGGAGGGTCTTCATCTCGTTCCCGTAGGATTGCTCGATGGATCTTCGGACATATGCGGCGACGGCACCAGAGAACGCCTCGAAACTACGCAGTTCGCCCGCCGCGGGCGCGATGCCCTTCCATTTCCACTGGCCCCTGTAGCCTTTGCCCGAGGTCATGGCGGCCTCGATCGACGCGAGATAGTTCGCGTTTGCGCCGGGGTTGTAGTACCATTGGCTGGGGATGGCCAACTCATTGCAGCCCACCGGGACGTAGTTGAAGGCATCCTCGCGCGCGATGCCCAGCCCCATGAGCGCGTCGGGGATCGCCCTGTCATTCCACATCATCGGAAAACACGTGCTGCGCAGAAGGCGAGTGAGGCAGAAATCGAAGAATTTCTGATCAATGTTCGGGTGCCAGCGAATCCAGATGAGGGGCTCGGGCAAGGAGAGGTTTGTTGCGCCCTCGACAAAGAGCCAACTCAGGCGGTTGGTATGATCGCGGCCATCGGGAGTTGATCCCCCCATGACGAAACCCTGCGTCAGGTGGTGCTCCGGGCCCCACACGCTGTTGTCGTACATCTTGAGGACGAGATTCTCCGCGAGCCGCACGACCGTGGCGTCATCCAGGCGCCCCGCGCTCACGTCGGCCTCGTAGAACGGGAACAGGAGCTGGTCGAGGCGGTCGGGGGTGCAGGAATAGCCCTGTCCTTCGATGTGGATGGCCTGGTGCACGAACCACACCAGCTGGAGGGCCTCGCGAAAAGTCCCCGGTGGCGAAGTGGCGACTTTCGAGGCGATGCGGGACATCTCGCGCAACTCCGACGCACGGGCCGCGTCGGTGCAGCGCGCGGCCTCCGATGCCAGGAATTCCCCATAGCGCGCGGCCCATGTTGAGACACCGGCCAGGCAGCGCCCGGCCGCGGTGAGGAATGCCACTTTGTCGGGATTCGCTTCTCCCTCGATGCGCCGCGCGACGTCGCGCATCAGGCCCTCAAGCCCGACCCGCAGCAACCGGGAGTAGCTCGGGCAGAGGTGACCCTGATTGGAAATGAATTTATACGCGAGGGATTCGGGCACTTCGTCAGGCGACTTGTAGGGCGGCAGGCCGCAGATCTCCGTGCGATAGCGGCCCCACATGTTCTCGTTCATCCAGAAGGCGCGAATCCCCTCGGGAACCTGACCCTTGAGGTGGCCCTTTCGGTCGGGGCGTTCGCCGGTGTAGATGTTGTTCTCGCCGATGCCCAGTTCCACCATCACGGGCATCGCGCCGGGGCGCTCGCTGATCGAGCCCGCAATGCCATCGCCCTCGCGGAGATAGAGCGGCACCGTCTTGAGATACTCTTGGAGCGCGAGCCCCTTGCGGACGATCCACGGCTGGTCCACGTTGTCGCGAAAGATCCGCGTAAACACCTCCGCGCGGTGCAGGCCAATGCTTAGGCCCGAGCGCAGTATGTCGGCCCGAAGCGCTGAGATCGCTGGCACCGACGGGGCCGGCGATTTGCCGGCAAACAGGCGTGCCGCGGGCGCAACACCGGCCAGCGCCAAGAACGTGCGGCGGGTCATGCCGCCCGGTCGGGGAAACGTCGCACATGCGATTCCCGCTCGCCCTTTCCTCATCATGGCCTCTTTCTATTTAACGTACGACTGAGTGACCGCCCGGACAAGAGAACCGCCGTCAGCTAATACGCCCCAGTGGCCAGTTCCTTGGAAATGGTTTCCAGCCGGACGGGTTTCTCTCCGACACCCCGGCGCCTCGCCTCCTCCACGATGGCCTCCGTGGCGGTGGCCCCGATGCGCGATACGCCCAGCGAGCGAACCATGAGAAGGTCATCGAGCGTCCGGACGCCTCCCGCGGCCTTGATCTGGACCGCGGGCGCAGCGTGTTTTCGCATCAGCTTCAGATGGGGGACGGTTGCGCCCTTGTAGTTGTACGATCCGTCGGGCTGCTTCACGAAGCCGTAGCCCGTCGATGTTTTGATAAAGGCGACCCCCGCGGCGGAGCAGATCTCGCAGAGTCGGACAATGTGATCGTCCTTCAGGTAGTCATTTTCGAATATGACCTTGAGGATGGCACCGGCCGCGCGCACCGCATCGTTGATCGCGCGGACCTCCGCCGAGACGTAGTCCCAGTCACCGCCCAGGGCCTTGCCGACATTGATGACCATGTCAATTTCGGTGCCCCCGGCGCGGGCGGCCTCCTCGGCCTCGATGACCTTGACGCGGGTGGTGCTGTTCCCATGTGGAAAACCGATGACGGGACAAACCCCGACGCTGGAGCCGTCGAGCACCTCTCTGGCCAGCGGGATGGAGTAGGGCTTCACGCAGGCGGTGGCGGTATCGTACTTGCGGGCCAGCTCGCAGCCCTTTCGGATGTCCGCATCCGTCATCGTCGGATGCAGCAGCGAGTGGTCGATCATTTTGGCGAGATCGCGCAGGGTGATGGTGTCTTTCATGGATTCGGAGGGGGTTGAGGTTCTCGGTTCTGGGTTCTGGGTTCTGTGTTTTGGGGCTGGGTTCTAGGCATCGGGCGCCCGAGTCAGGGTTTCACGTCGATCCAGCGGCTCTCGCGGTGGCTCTTGAGGATTGCCTCGCAAAGGACGATCTCGCGATGGCCATCGGCGAAAGTGGGGAACGTGGGCGGGGCGGCGAAGTCGCCCTTGGCGATGTAACCGTAGAACGCTCGGAAGCATTGTTTGAAGGTGTCCGGGAATCCCTCGGCGTGACCCCCGGGATAGTTGATGAACTGCCGCGCCGCATCGGAGACGAGCGATGGATCGCGGATGAGGCTGAGGTTGGGTTCGCCCCGCCGCCCGATCCACATCGTATTCGGTTCCTCGCTGTTCCACGCGAGCGCGGCCTTCGCGCCGCCGATCTCGAAGCGCAGGCAGTTCTTCCGCCCCGCCGTCACCTGAGAGACCCACAGCACACCCCGCGCCCCGCCCTTGAAACGGAGCAGCACGCTACCGAAATCTTCGGTGTCGATGGCGACCGGCTCTGTGGCGACGGCCTTCTCCTCCTTGCCCTTGAAGGTCTGAACCTCGCCCTTCGGTCGCTGGCGCACGGGATGGACCGTCTTCAGGTCGGCGCAGACCGCCTCGACATCCAGGCCCGTGACGGCGTGCATGAGGTCGAGCCAGTGCGTGCCGATGTCGGCCACGGCGCGCAGTTCCCCGCCCTCTTTCCCGAGCACCCGCCAGTTGTAGTCCGTCGGCAGAAGCAACCAGTCCTGCACGTAGTTGCCGCAGACGGAGAATACCTCGCCGAGATCGCCCCGCCGGATCATTTCTCGCGCCTCGAGGCAGAGCGGGTAGAAGCGGATGTTGTAGTTCACGCCGACGACGAGGCCCGTCTTCTTTGCGAGCGCGACCAGCTCGGCCGATTCCCTCGAATTCATGGCAAGGGGCTTCTCGCAGAGGACGTGTTTGCCGGCCTCAAGGGCGCGCTTGGCCATGGCGTAGTGCAGGCGGTTCGGGGTCGTGATATGCACGGCCCCCACGCGCTTGTCCGCGATGACCTCGTCGATGTCCCGGTAAGCCTTCGGAAGACCGAGGGATTCGGCCGCCCGCTTCGATTCCGCATCGTCCACGCCCAGGATGCCCGCTATCCCCACCCCGGCGCGCTTGAGTCCCTCCACATGCACCGGGCCGATGAACCCTGCGCCAATAACTGCAACCTCTGTCTTTTTCATGCGATCAATCCCTCGTCAGTTTGATTTCCGTCCTGTTCTGCCGGTGGTTTAGCCGGACCGAATTCTCGAGATGGTACCGGTCACCGCGATACAGCAGGACCTGATACCAGACGACCGTGTCGTCTTCCGAAAAACCCGTCCCCTCGACGACCAGCGCCGCGGCACCGGGCCTGGCGCCCAGCTTGCGCGCCTCGCCCAAATCCATGCCGCGCGCGCCAATCTTCTGCCGCTCCCCGGCGAGCCGCACCCCATAGCGGCCCTCGAGCAACGCATAGCATGACCCCGCCAGATCGCTCCGCCGAAGGCCGGGCACCATCGATGAGCGGATCCACCGGAACTCCAAAATGACCGGCACGCCGTCCGCCAGACGCAGGCGCTCGACGAATATCACCCCTTCCCCCGCCCCAAGACCCATCCCGCCCGCCACCTCCTCCGGCACGTCCCCGCGCGCGAGCCGCTTGAACTCCAGCACCCGCGTCTCCGGCTCAAGGCCGAGCGCACGCGCGTGACCCGTGAAACTCTCCATCTCGCGCAAGGAGGCGTGCAGGGTCTTGTTCTCCGCCACGAACATCCCGATCCCCGGCCGATGTTCCAATAGGCCCTCGGCCACCAGATTCGACAGCACCTTGTTCGCGGTCGCGCGACTCACCCCAAAATCCCGCGCCAGATCGCGCTCCGAGGGAAACCTATCACCGTGTCGCGCGTCGCCGCCCACCAGCCGATCCCGGCACACGCGCGCCAGCTGCCGGTAGACCGGCTCGCTCACAACCGCCCCGCCCTCCAGCGAAAGCTTCGCGCCCCCGACCTCGGTCTGCCGCTGCGTTGCCATAGGTGGCTAGTCCACCAGCCACCCTAGGGGTCTTGGCGGGGATGTCAAGCCCCGGGGAAACTGCGGCGGGGGCCGGGGGCGGCGCTAGCTCGAAAACTCAGACACCGAATCGTAGGAGCCTGCTTGCAGGCGATTCCATGCGCGGATCGCGCGCGAGCGCGCTCCCGCGTCTCATTTTCACCCCCGGTGGCGCCTGCGGGCGATTCGAATCGCGCGCGAGCGCGCTCCCCAGCCACATGGTCATCGGCCGCTGGTGCGTTGCTCGCCCGGGCAGCCGGTCACCACGCCATCATTTCGCGACGATGCACCCGACCTGGCGGGGGCCGATCTCGATCGCGAGCGTGGCGGCGCCATCGCGCACGGTCGCATCGATGGGTTTGTCGGCCCAGGCGTCCCGATAAGAGGCGCCGGCGCGGTGCGGGACGGTGATGAGCGGCCCGCGGAGCGTCCCGTGGTTGGCGTTGAATAGGGTCCAGACAGTTTCCGTGGGCCCGGAGAAACGGTTGGCGAAGAGGCCGGGCGCGGCGGTGGCGACCAGGGGTTCGACATCGGCGGAAGCGAACGCGTCGCCATGCTCGCGGAGGAGGCGCAGGGCCTTGCTTAGGAATGCCCGGGAGTGCGCGTCGCCCGTCGCGTACCCGGTCATATAATAGCCCTCGCCGTTGAAGAAGGGGTATTTGAGGAGCGACCAGTTGCCATTCTTGAGTGGCGCGTAGTAGATGAGTTCGAAGACCTTGAAATCCGGCTGGATGAAACGCTGGAGATTCAGGTAGTGGGGGGAGAATCGGTCGTACCCATCCCTGTTGCCGTGCAGGGCGGTGTGGCCGAAGGCACCGTCGAGATGCTGGCACATGATGTCGTTGGGGACGTACTCGCAGTAGAGCGCGATCTCGGGTGGGATGGCGGCGCGGACATCCTTGGAGAGCAGCCACTCGCCTGGGGACATGCCCATGGGCGAACGGTGGCCATGGTCCTTCGCGTGGCATATGCGGCTGACCATGTTCCTGCCAAACTCGTCGAGATACATGCCATCCGGCTTGACCTCCGCGGCGACGCGGCGGTAGGCCGCGGCGAGGTGCTCGCGCCAGCCCGGTGTGTATGGGCACATCGAGTGGGCATCGTAGCTCTCGTGATAGAGCATCTTGCCATCGGCGGTCCTGATGGCCCACCGCTCGCGCTGCTCCATGGTCGGTTTGGTGGCGCGCGTGGCGACGAGGTAGCCGTCGAGATAGAGGCCGACGGGGACGCCCGATCGCTGGCACTTGCGGACCTCCTCGACGAAGCGCGGCAGCCCGCCGAGCTGATGGTATTCGTCATAGGCGCCCCAATGGCCGTGCTCCGGGGTGATCGCCCACCCGAAGAGGTGGAGGTAATCCCGGCACCCGAGGGCATCCTCGATACGCTTGACCTGACCGAGGAGATCGACCCGCTCATCGAGGGGGCGGGTGAACGGCTCGGAGGGGCAATAGCTCGGGAAATCAAAGACGCGCGCGAACCACGGCTTGCGCGGGGCGGCAGGGTGATACCACGTGCGCAGCCAATCCCTGTACGCGGCGACCTGATCGCGCCAATCGCCCGGTACCGCGGCGACGGCCACCGGCACGCACTCCCACTTTTCACCCGGGGCCACGGTCTGGGGAAGGAATTCCAGCGCATAATTCCCCCCTCGTGCGTCCTTGCCGAGCTGATACCAGCGAAACACCCCATCGATGTCGCGGGGCATCAGCGCTATTCCCGCGCCCATCCGTGGGCTAAAGAAGCCGTCGAGCTGGAGCGCGTGCGTTTCGCCAATCTCGTCGCGCCAGGAACAGGGCAGCCTGTTGATCACGCACCCGGTCCGCCCGCTCAGGTACCAAGTGTCCGCGACGGAACCGAGCGCCAACCCCGATACCCTCGGAAAGAAGAGCGTTCCCGTCACGGGACCCGCGCCCGCGTTCTTCATCTCCAGGGTGAGCAGGACAGTGCGGGCATCGACCCGCTTGGCGAGAAAGCGAGCGCGCAGCGAGATCTGCCCTTCGGCCCATGCGCACTCTGCGCCGAAGCCGCCGTCGGGCCCGGGCGCCGATCTTTCAACGCGCCACTCCGTGGAAGGAATCTCGCGCTCGTCAATCCGGAGCGAGAAAACCGGTTCGTCCGCAAGCTTGATCTCTCCGCCAAGCATCGCGGATTCGATCGCCCCCCACGCCAGACCTTTCGCGGTCCCAAATCGAAAGACCGCGTACGAGGTCGCCGCCTTCCTGACGGGGTTGCACTCCAGCGGTTGGATTTCGGGATCGGGGACGCGACGCGCGCCGCGGTTGAGCGTCGCGGCGAGGATTGCGAATCCAGAGTTGCGCATGCGGTCGCGCAGTATCAACCGTTTCGGCAGAGGGCCATCGCGCAGGGGGATCCCGTACACGGCGATGCCGTGGCCAACGCCGAACGCACGCTTGGCAGAGTGGATGGGGAGCAGTTCTTCGGGGCGGCCGTCGCCATAGTCCAGTTCGATGACCAGCCGCTCCGGTTCCGAGAGCAGCGTCAGCGGCGACTCGGTCTTCCAGTGCACAAAGGCCTCGCGCTGGGGGAATGTCGCGGCCAGCAGGAGGAGCAGTTCTTTTGCGGGCTGGCCCGCGGGGATCGCTACGGTCACGGCGTCCTCCTCGATGATCCCGCTGGCGGCCATCGAGCCGATCGTGTCCGGGACCTCGAACGGGATGCCATCGACCTCGATGTGGCGTGACGGAAACCAGTCACCGATGCCGAATCGGGCGAGCGCCACGGGACCCAGGCCGACGCCATCCCTCTTGGGCGACGGCAGCGTCTCCAGCCCGCCCTGGCCCTCGGGCCATGCGCCATCGCGCACGTCGAATTCAATCTCGCTGGCGACGGGCAACCTGAATGGCTCGGACTGGAGCGCCAGCCAGTCGATCTCGATCTCGGCCGATGCGCCCCCGCAGTCGACGCCGGCGGCCAGGCTCTCGAGGCGGCCCCGGGCATCCATCGTGCCGCGGAACACGTGCCATCGCCCATCGGTGTCCACATCGCGCGGACTCACGGGGTGCGCGCTCTCCCTCTTGCCCTTGGCGTCCGTCACGTACCCCTGCAGGACGTAGCCTCCGGCGGCGAACTCCCCGCGGGCGCGATAGCGCATCGCGAAAAACGGCATCGACGCCACGTCGATCGGAGGCGGTTTCACCGCCGTCCATCGCATCGAACGCCCCTCGCCATTCGCCCGAAGCCTCCAGCCCGCGGAGGATTTCTCGGCCGCGAATTCCGCGCTCGCATTCTTGGGCACCCACGATGGGCTCGCCGTCCACTGCAAGGTCTCAGCCTCGACCCGGGCGGCCTTCTTTTCGGGCGGCGTCGAACCGACCGTCGTCGCGCCGCGCGGCGCCTCGTCGGCGAAATCCATCCGCGCGAGCAATCGGCCGCCGCCATCAGATCGCGGCGCGATCCGGAGCGCGAGCCGATCGATGTTGTCCGGCGGGAGGAAGCCCAGGAGATCGATGGCGATGGCGTGCTCCGCGCCATCGGCGACCAGCATCCGCTGCGTCAGGTAGTGCCGCCAATCGGGCGATCCATCGCGCGCGATGAGCAGGTAGTCGCCCGACGGCGCGACGCCTTCGGCGCGATAATGAAACAGCAGAAAGCGCCGACCCCCGCCCACTTGCGCGGCCGACGGCTCGAGGGTCCACGTCATGATGCCGCCCGCAACGGTGAATTCGAGCCAGCCATCGCGATCGGCCACCCGGTATTGCGCGGCGGCTTTTCCGGGCGACCAGCCGGGCTCCGGTTTCCATGCCGCCGCCGTCCGGCCATCGATCGGTTCGCTGGCCGGGGCAAGAGCGAACAAAGAGGCGATGAGCGATGCGAGAATCGCGGCAGCGAAGGGTTGTTTCGATTTCATGTGGGGGGCTGGGCGCCTGCGACGCGATGGACTCGGGCCGGCGTCCCTCTCGCAGCTGAAGCGGTGCGCCATTTCGCTCGTCACCAAGATAGAAAACCCGCGCGACGGTGCCATGTGCCTCTGCCAAGTTGCTTGTCATATGCTGCATGGCGGCATAGCGTGGCTTCAAGCCATTTTAACAAATATGATTGATCTTTCAAAAACTCCCCCCTCTCGGCATCACCGCGGTCACGCGGCATGCGCGGCAATCGCCTGCGCTACGGCGCTCTTCTCCTGCCTTGCGGCGGTCGTGCCTGCGGAAAGCCCGGGGCTCGCGGGCCTCCGCGCGGCGCGGAGCGAGATCGCGCGCCGGCAGCGCCGCGTGATCTTCAACAACGACGGCTGCGACTGCCTCTATTTCCCGACGAACATGGCGCTCACCGCCGAGAATTTTCTCGCGCTTCGGACGACGCCGCTGGCTGGCAGCCAGGTGGGGGCGATCGCCTACTGCACGATCAGCTCGGGCTTCAGCTTCTTCACGCACCGGACCGAGGCGGGCGTGGTACTGGATCGGCAGGGCTCAAAGTACGCGATCCAGAATGGCTGCCGGAACATCGCGCGCGACATGATCGATGCGGGGACGGACTGCCTCCAGGCCAACATCGGCTTTGGGCGCAAGCACGGGATGGAGGTGTTCTGGTCCATGCGCATGAACGACACCCACGACGCCGCCTATCAGCCGGACAAGCCGTACCTGCTCTATCCGCCTTTGAAGGTCGAGCATCCCGACTGGCTCGTGGGCGAACCGGTGAAGAAGACGCCGGTGGGGCGGTGGAGTTCGGTGGATTACGCTCGGCCCGAGATCCGGGATCTTGCGTTCCGCTTCATCGAAGAGGTGTGCCGCAACTATGACATCGACGGGGTGGAACTCGATTACTTCCGCCATCCCTGTTATTTCAAATCGGTCGCGATGGGCGGGGCGGCGAGCGCCGAAGAATGCGATATGATCACCGCCCTGATGCGGCGGGTGCGGACGATGACCGAGGAGGTCGGCCTGAAGCGCGGTCGGCCAATCCTGGTGTCGGTGCGGGTGCCGGATTCAGTGGAATATGATCGTGGCCTCGGACTGGATGTGGAACGGTGGCTCTCCGATGGCCTCGTGGACCTTTTGATCACGACGTGCTACTTCCGCCTGAACCCGTGGTCCTACAGCGTCGAACTGGGCCATCGCCACGGCGTTCCGGTCTACCCGTGCCTGAGCGATTCCCGGATCAAGGGAGAGACGCGGTTCCGGCGATCGTCGATCGAGGCCTACCGCGGCGAGGCCATGAACGCCTGGGCCGCCGGTGCCCATGGCATCCATGTTTTCAACCTCTTCAATCCCAAGTCGCCCGTGTTCCGCGAGGTCGGTGACCCCGCCGTGCTCCGGCCGCTCGAGAAACTTTATTTCGTCACCGTGCGCGATGGTGATCCGGGCAGATTTCTCGCGGGCGGCGCACGCCATCAGACGTTGCAGATCCTCGCGCCCGGCCACCCTGCCCCGATCACGCGACGATCCCCGCTCCGGGCGCGCATCGACATCGGCGAGGATCTGTCCTGGGCCAACCAGGCCGGCCTTGAGCCGCAGGTGAGATGCCACGTGGAGATTCCGCTCCTCTCGAATCCCGGCCAAGTGTGCGCGACGTTCAACGGCATCGCTCTGGCGGACGGTCAGATCGGAAAGAAGGGATGGGTGGACTATCGCGTGCCGCCGGAGGCCGTGAGGCGCGGCGATAACCTCGTGGAGGTCGCCGTGAATCCCGATGCCAAGATGGCTGACGACAAATGGACCCTGATCTACGACGGCGATCGGCTGCCGGCCAAGCCATGGACCCGCGACACCGGTTCCCCGCGCACGGAGGAGACCGTCGCCGAGGGGGCATTGCGGATCGCGGACAAGGGCACGCAAGCCGGCGATTTCCACTACTGGCGTTTCCCCTGGGCCGCGGATCCCGAGGGGAAGACCACGGTCGAAGCGAGGGTCAAGGTGGTCTCCGGCTCGAGCTTCATTCTGCTGTCCAACGGTGCGGCCGATGAGCGCCTGGGCTTTTGGCCGGATCACATCGACCTGTGGAACAATCGCAAGCTCCGCTTCGACATGAACACCACCGACGACTACCACGTCTACCGCATCGAGTGCGGCGGCCGCGACCTCAGAGTCTTCGTCGATGGGCAATTGCGCATCGATGCCACGGGCAAGTTCGCCAAACATGCCGCCGCCGCCCGAAACGAACTGGCGTTCGGCACCGCCAACAGCCCGGGCGTCGGCGACGCGTGGTGGGATTACGTCAAGGCGCGATCCGACGGCCTAAGCTGCAACGATCTGGTGGCCAGTGTCTCGTACAAGAAGAAATAGGCGACTGGCGCAAAAGCCACGGCATCTGACCCGAGGATCTTGGCCCCGCGGTCTGTAGGAACCTGCTTGCAGGCGATCCGAATCGCGCGCAAGCGCGCTCCTACGGCCCATTTCCAATCCCTGTGGCGTCCGCCACGCACCCGGCTCACGCCTTCGCGCGGCCGATCTCGGCGTGGTATTCCTGCAGGGGTTTCACGGTGGCGTCGCCCTTGAGGCGGGCGGCGATGCCCTCGGCGGCGGCCACGGCGGCGGCCACCGTCGTGATGTAGGGGACCTTGTGCTTCACGGCGGTCTTGCGGATGTAGGAATCGTCCAGGGCGCTGGTCTTGCCCGACGGCGTATTGACGATCAGCTGGATCTCGCCGTTGGCGATGGCATCGCCGATGTTGGGGCGGCCCTCCTGCATCTTCTGGGTCAGTTCCGCGGCAATCCTGTGTTCGGCGAGAAACGCGTGCGTGCCCTTGGTCGCCAGCAGGCGGAACCCCAGATCGGCAAACCGGCTCGCGGCGCGAGCAAAGGTTTCGCCGCGGTCGCGCTCGCAAACCGTGAGCAGGACGGCGCCCTCGAGCGGGAGCTTGGACTTCGCGGCATCTTGCGCCTTGTAGAACGCGAGCCCATAAGAGTCGGCCAGGCCGAGCACCTCGCCGGTCGAGCGCATCTCTGGCCCGAGGACGGGGTCGACCTCCGGGAACATGTTGAATGGAAACACGGATTCCTTGACGCCGTAGTAGGGTATCTTCCGGTCACCCAGGTCGAAGTCGGCGAGTTTCTTGCCGAGCATGATCTCGGTCGCGATGCGGGCCATGGAGATGCCGCAGACCTTGGAGACGATGGGCACGGTCCGGGAGGCGCGCGGGTTGGCCTCCAGGACGTAGACCTTTTCGCGGCAGATGGCGTACTGCATGTTCATCAGGCCCACCACCTTCATGGCCTTGGCGATCCTCCGCGTGTACTCGCAGATCGTGTCCACGTGCTTGCGCGGCAGGGACACGGGCGGAATGACGCACGCGGAATCGCCCGAGTGGATGCCGGCCTGTTCGATGTGCTCCATGACGGCGGGCACGAAGGCCTCGGCACCATCGCAGATCGCATCCGCCTCCGCCTCGACCGCGTTCTCCAGATACTTGTCGATGAGGATCGGGCGATCGGGGGTCACGCCGACGGCGGCGGCTAGGTAGTCGCGGAGCATGTCCTCGTCATGGACGATCTCCATTCCCCTGCCCCCGAGGACGTACGAGGGGCGCACCATGAGCGGGTAGCCGATTCGCGCCGCGACCTTCAGCGCCTCCTCGATGTTGATGGCCATGCCGCTCTCGGCCATCGGGATGCCCAGCTGATCCATCAGCTGACGAAAACGATCGCGGTCCTCCGCCAGATCGATGGTCTCGGTGGTCGTCCCGAGGATCTTCACGCCCGCCTCCTCCAGTTCGCGTGCGATGTTCAGGGGCGTCTGCCCGCCGAACTGGCAGATGACACCCATCGGCTTCTCCTTGGCGTAGATCTGGAGGACATCCTCGACGGTGAGCGGCTCGAAGTAGAGCTTGTTGGAGGTGTCGTAGTCGGTGGACACCGTCTCGGGGTTGCAGTTGACCATCACGCTCTCGAAGCCGGAGTCGCGCAGGGCGAACGCCGCGTGCACGCAGCAATAGTCGAACTCGATGCCCTGGCCGATCCGGTTCGGCCCGCCGCCGAGGATCAAGACCTTGCGCGGGTTGTCCGTCGCGGTGGTGGCGTCGGGCGCATTGTAGGTGGAGTAGTAGTAGGCCGCGTCCTCCACGCCGCTGACAGGAACGGGATGCCAGCCCTCGGCGATGCCCAGGCGCAGGCGGCGCTCGCGGATCGAGCGCTCGGAACCGTCCAGGATCTTCGCGAGATAGCGGTCGGAAAAGCCATCCCGCTTGGCCTGCGCCAAGAGCGCGTCCGGCAGCTCGCGGCCCCGGCATTCGAGGATCTTCTCCTCGAGTTCCACCAGTTCCTTCATCTGCCCGATGAACCAGGGCTTGATGTGCGTCCTCTCGTAGAGATCGGAAACCGTGGCGCCCTTGCGCAGCGCCTCGTACATCAGGAACTGCCGCTCGCTCGAGGGCTCGTTCAGGCGGCGGAGGAGTTCCTCCAGCGGCAGGGCGTTGAAGTCCTTCGCGAAGCCGAGGCCGTGGCGGCCGTTCTCGAGGGAGCGTATCGCCTTCTGGAATGCCTCCTTGTAGGTCTTGCCGATGCTCATGACCTCGCCGACGGCGCGCATCTGGGTGCCGAGCTTGTCCTCGATGCCCTTGAATTTCTCGAAGGCCCAGCGCGAGAACTTGATCACGACGTAGTCGCCGGAGGGCGTGTACTTGTCCAACGTGCCATCGCGCCAGTACGGGATCTCGGGAAGGCTCATCCCCCCCGCCAGTTTCGCGGAAACCAGCGCGATCGGAAAACCGGTGGCCTTGGAAGCGAGCGCCGACGAACGGGAGGTCCGGGGATTGATCTCGATGACGACGACGCGGCCGGAGGTCGGATCGTGGGCGAACTGGATGTTAGTGCCACCGACGACCTGGATGGCATCCACGATGTCGTAGGAATACTTCTGGAGCCTCTGCTGCAGCTCGGGCGCGATGGTCAGCATGGGGGCCGAACAGAAGGAATCGCCCGTGTGCACACCCATCGCATCGATGTTCTCGATGAAACAGACCGTGATCTTCCGGCCGGCGGCGTCGCGGACGACCTCCAGCTCCAATTCCTCCCAGCCGAGGACCGACTCCTCCACAAGGATCTGGCCGACGAGGCTCGCCGCAATGCCGCGGGAGGCCACGGTGCGGAGTTCCTCGACGTTGTATACGAGGCCGCCGCCGGTACCGCCAAGCGTGTAGGCCGGCCGGATGACGACGGGGTAGCCGAGGCCGACCGCGATGCGCTCCGCATCCTCGACGCTGTAGACGGCCTCGCTTCGGGGCATGTCGATGCCCAGCCGGTTCATGGTGTTCTTGAACGCGATCCGATCCTCGCCGCGCTCGATGGCGTCCACCTTCACCCCGATCACGCGCACGCCGTATTTCTCGAGGATGCCCTTCTTCGCCAATTCCGAGGTCAGGTTCAGGCCAGACTGGCCGCCGAGGTTAGGCAGGATGGCGTCGGGGCGCTCGCGCGCGATGATCTTATCCATCGCGTCGGCGGTGAGGGGCTCGATGTAGGTCACGTCGGCCATGCCGGGATCGGTCATGATGGTGGCCGGGTTGGAGTTGACCAAAACGATGCGGTAGCCGAGGGCGCGCAAGGCCTTGCAGGCCTGGGTGCCGGAGTAGTCGAACTCGCAGGCCTGGCCGATCACGATCGGTCCCGAGCCTATGATCATCACCTTGTTGATGTCGGGAATCTTGGGCATGGGGTCTCTCCGTTAGGCGTGGGTTCTCAGGGGTGCCGCCGATCCCGGTAGGCCAACGACCCCGCCGGGGTACCGCCGTGCGGACGATCGGTGAGGGCTTTCCTAGACATGCGAGCCTACATCCTTCAAGGCGACATCGGTTCAATGGTCAAGGTGATTCGAATAGAGCGCGCCAGAACCCACGCCAGCGACCCATGGCCGCCCGCCCCCAGAACCTCTGTCCACGAACTCGCCCATCCGAACCTTGCGAGCGGCGACCCCCGAAGAGTAGACTGCTCCCATGCAAGCGGACGGACGAAAGGGATGGATGACGGGGATGACATTGATCGTATTACTCGCGGCGGGCCTCGCCTGCCGCGCCGAGGACGCGGAGGCCCTTAAGAAAAGGATCGCGGACCTCGAGCAAAAGCTGGCAGAGGCGGAAAAGGCCGGGGGCGAAGACCAGAAACTGGAGAAACTGCGCGAGGCGAACAAGCGGGCCGCGCGCCAGCGCGCCGCGGCAGACCGACAGCGCTACAAGCCGGAAGAGTTGAAAGAGATCGAGTCGCTCTATCAGGTGGCCAATGAGAATTGGCGCAGCGACAAGGCGCGGGAGAGCCTCAAAACTCTGCTGGCGAAATACGACAGGGCCAATCGCACGGGTTGCGCGACCCTCTACATGGGGCAGATGAGCGAGGGACAGGATCGCATCGATTACCTCACCCGGGCCGTCGAGAAATTCAGCGACTGCTTTTACTTCAACGGTTGCCAGGTGGGCGGATATGGGCGGTACGTGCTCGCCATTACCTATTGGCAACAGGGCGAGAAGGACAAGGCGCGGAAGTTGCTCGACGAGATCCGGAAGGACTACAAGGACGCCACCACGCACCGCGGAGGCCGGGTGACCGAACTCGTCGATGCCGCCGAGAAGGAAATGGGGCCGGCCCACCGGGAGTGAAAATGAGACGTGGGAGCGCGCTTGCGCGCGATTCGCATCGCCTGCAAGCAGGCTCCTGCGATTCGGTGTCTGAATTTTCGAGCTGGATCCCATCCGGCGGCTGCCGGACCACCGGGGCAGAAAATTCGTAGCGAGGCCGATCGCCAGAGGCGATTTTACCAACATTCCGGCTTCGGCGTTCGCTCAGCCAGCGCCACGGGCGGGACGCCCGTGCCACGGAGCCGTGGCATGGGCATCTCGCCCATGTCCCACGCCGAAGGGCGCAAGCCCCTCGCTACCCCCCTCTTTTCGAGCTAGGGGCGGCCCCGATTGGCGAGGTAATAGAGCACCGGCACCGCCATCCTCGAGAGGAACAGCGAGGCGATCTCACCGGCCATCAGCGCGATGGCCAGACCCTGGAATATGGGGTCGAACAGGATCACCGCCGCGCCCACGACCACGGCCATCGCCGTGAGGAGCATCGGGCGGAACCGGACCGCGCCGGCATCGACGACGGCCTCGTGCAACGCCATGCCCTCGCGTCGTCGCTGCTCGATGAAATCGACCAGGATGATGGAGTTGCGCACGACGATCCCGGCCCCGGCCATGAAGCCGATCATCGAGGTCGCGGTGAAGAAGGCGCCGAGTAATCCGTGGGCGGGGAGGATGCCGACCAGCGAGAACGGGATGGCGGCCATCACGATCAGGGGGGTCAGGAACGACCGGAACCAGCCCACCATGAGCAGATAGATCAAGATGAGCACGGCGGCGAACGCCATTCCGAGGTCCCTGAACACCTCGATGGTGATCTGCCACTCGCCATCCCACTTCATCGATGGCTGGCGGTCGCCGAAGGGCATCGTGGCGTTGTGCACGCGCACCGGTCCCGGCCGCCCGCCAAAGTCCGCCGCGTTCAGCCTGGCGATCGCCTCGTTCATCTTCAGGATGGCGTACACTGGGCTCTCGATCTTCCCGGCCACGTCGCCGATGACGTACGCGACCGGCATGAGGTTCTTCCGGTGCCCGGTCTTGTCGCGGACCCGCCTCTCGACGCGCACGATCTCGCGCAGCGGGACCAGCGGGGCAGTGGCCTGGTCCGGTGCGACGACCCCGCCCGGTGGCTCGGGGAGCGCGTTGGCGTCGCCCGGTCGGACGCGGATCGCGAGCAGGTCGTCGGGCCGCGATGCGAGGGCCTCGGGCACCTCGAGCACGATGTTCACATCCTCCTTGTCGCGGCGGCTGTGGAGCAGATCGATGCTCAATCCATCCACCGCGATCTGAAGCGTCCGCGCGATGGTCTCGGCGCTGATGCCCGAGAGCGCCGCCTTCTCCTTATCCACGATGAACCGGGCCTCCGGCTGGTCGGCCTCGATGTACCAATCCACATCGACGACGCCCGCCGTGTCGCGAAAGATCTTGATCATGGCATCGGCGAGTTTTTGGCGGGCTTCGGGCGTCGGCCCATAGCATTCGGCGACGAGCGTCTGGAGGACCGGCGGTCCCGGCGGTACCTCGGCCACGGCGACTCGCGCCCCGTAGCGCCCCGCGATCTCCGCGACCCGCGGGCGAACCCGCTTCGCGATGTCGTGGCTGGATTGTCGGCGATCGTGCTTGGGCAGGAGGTTGACCTGGATGTCGGCCACGTGATCCCCCCGCCGCATGAAGTAGTGGCGGACCAGCCCGTTGAAGTTGAAGGGCGCCGCCGTGCCCGCGTACACCTCGATGTCCGTGACCTCCGGTTCCTCCCGCAGCGAGGCGGCGATCTCGCGGGCCGCCCGGGCCGTGTGCTCCAGGGAACTGCCCTCGGGCATGTTGAGGATCACCTGAAATTCGCTCTTGTTGTCGAAGGGCAGCATCTTGACCTTGACCCAGCCGATGCCGACCAGCGCGCAGGCGCCCAGCAGCAAAAGCGCGCATGCCAGAAGGAATCCGCCCTGCCACGCGGGGTGATGGATGAGGGGGCGCATGACCCGCCGGTAAAGGCGCGTGAAGAAATCCTCGGTGCCGGGGTGCGCGGCCGCCGCCTCTTTCCGGAGGAGCCTGCGTGCCGCCCACGGGGTCACGATGAAGGCGACCAGCAGGGACCACGCCATCGCCGCGCTTGAGCCCACCGGAATCGGTCGCATGTACGGGCCCATCAGGCCGCCGACGAACGCCATCGGAAGGATCGCCGCGATCACGGCAATCGTCGCCAGGATCGTCGGATTGCCCACCTCCGCGACCGCCTCGATCGCCACGGCGCTCATGGATCGCGCTCGGCTTCCGGGCAGATGGAGATGCCGCACGATGTTCTCCACCACCACGATCGCATCATCGACGAGTATCCCGATCGAGAAGATCAGGGCGAAGAGCGTGATCCGGTTGAGCGTGTAGCCGTACAGATAAAAGACCAGCAACGTCAGCGCCAGCGTCGCGGGTATCGCGATCGCGACGATCAGGGACTCGCGCCAGCCCAGGACGATGAGGATCAGCAGCGAGACCCCAATCACCGCGATTCCCATGTGGATCAGCAACTCGTTGGACTTCTCTGCGGCGGTCTCACCATAGTGCCGCGTCACGGTGACCGCCACATCCGATGGGATGATCACGCCCTTGAACGCATCCAGCTTGCGCAGCACGTCCCGGCTGACCGCGATGGCGTTCGCGCCCGGCCGCTTGGCCACCGTGAGGGTCACCGCCGGCTCGTCGTTGGCCGAAGGAGCCGTGGCGCCGTGAGACCTCGCCGCCGGACCGTGCGTCAGGAAAACATAATCGCGCGGCTTCTCTGGCCCATCGACCACGCGCGCCACATCCCTCACGTAGATCGGCCGACCGCCCGCCACCCCGACGACGATATTCCGCGCGTCCTCGGCCGATTCGATGAACGCGCCGGTCTCGATGACGACCTCCCGATTATTCGACGGCATGCCCCCCGCCGTCGATTGCCGGTTGCCCTGCTGGAGCATCGGGATGATGCCCGCCGGCGACAGCCCCCGCGCCGCAAGCGCGGCCGGATCCAAGAGGATGCGCAGCTGGCGCCTGGCGCCGCCGATCAACTGCGTCTCGGAGACATTCGCCGCCTGCTTGATGTGGTCATCCGCCTGCGCGGCGATGCGCCGGAGGGTCAGGTGGTCATAGCGCGCGCTGTGGAAAGTGAGCGAGAGAATGGGCACGTCATCGATGGAACGCGGCTTGATCAGCGGCGCCGAGACGCCGTGCGGGATCCGGTCGAAATTCATCTGGAGCTTCTGGTTCAGCAGCACCAGGGCGCGCACGACATCCGTGCCCACCACGAACCGCACGATCACCAGCGATTCGCCTGGGTGCGACATCGAATAGAGGTATTCGACACCGGGCACCTCCCAGAGCAACTTCTCCATCGGCCGCGTGACCCGCTCCTCCACCTCGCCCGCCGAGGCACCAGGCATCACCACGCCCACGTCGATCATGGGCACCTTGATCTGCGGCTCCTCCTCGCGCGGCAGCAAAATGATGGCAGCGAGCCCGAGGAGGACGGCCGCGATGACGAGGAGCGGCGTCAGTTTCGAATCGACGAACGCCCGGGCGAGCGCCCCCGCCATCCCACTGCGCTCAGACCCCGTGTCCATCCGGTCCCGCGTGTCCATCTAGTGCACGACGACAGCCTGGCCGTCGGCCAAAGCGGAGGCGCCCTCCACGACGACGGCCTCACTGGCGTCAAGGCCCGACAAGATCTCCACCCGTCCGCCCTCCCTGCGCCCGGTGCGCACGATGCGCAGCTGGGCCACGCCGTCACGCACCACATAAACAAGATCCAGCTGCCCTCGCGCCAGCACGGCAGCCTCCGGCACCCGCAAAGAAGGCGCCGCGTCGGTGGGGATCCGCGCCCGCCCGAACATCCCCGATCGCAACGCGGGATTGCTCGGCAGGTCGATCTTCACCAGCGTGGTCCTCGATGCCGGATCGGACGCCGGCGCGATCTCGCCCACCTTCCCCGGCACCGTCACCCGCGCCGCATCGACCGCGATGGCGATCGTGTCGCCAATCCGAACCCGACCCATCAGGGACTCGGGCACCTGGGCCTCGAGCCGAAGGGCCCCGGGATCCTCGACCTCGGCGATCGCGCGTCCGGGCGTCGCCAGGTCCCCCCGCTGCACGAACCTCCGCGTCACCACCCCGTCGAACGGTGCCGTGATCGAGCAATACCCCAGCAGCGAGGTTGTTTCATCGACCGCCGCCTGCGCAGACCTCAGGCGGCTCCGGGCCGCCTCGAACTCCTGCGCGGTCACCACCCGCTCACCGTGCAGTTTCTCGTATCTCGTGAAATCCGTCGATGCTTGCTCCAGCGTCGCCCTCGCGCTGTCCAGCCGCGCCCGGATCTCGCGATCATCGATCCGTGCCAGGACCTCCTCGCGCTTCACGACCCGGCCGGGATCTGCATCGATCTCGGTCACCGCGCCGGTGACCTTCGCGGCGAGGATCGCCGACCGCACCGGCCGGATCGTCCCCGGCGCGTCTTCCGCGGAAGTTGCCGGATCGGGCCGTGCCTCCTCCACTTTCACCGTCGCGGTCGGAAGCGGGGGCGATGCCTTTCTGTCCCCCTCGTGCCCGCATGCCGCGATCAGCAGCACCGCGCACCACGCCATCGAAATCGCCACCGCGCCGCCCGGTCTGGCCCCCATCGGTCCTGCGCCCGTGTCTTTCATAAGAACCAAGATGAAACCCTTTATCTCGGACGCTTCTGGCCTATTGCAACAGAAAAATGGAGCCGGCTATCGGATTCGAACCGATGACCAGCGGTTTACAAAACCGCTGCTCTACCACTGAGCTAAGCCGGCGTATAGCGTTGCCAAATAATGACTTGTGGTTTTGATTGCTTTGAGGGATGTCCGCCAAAAAGCCATTTAGTTGACATTTAAGGCGTTTTTGCGTACCTTCGAGCGTGATCGCGAAACGTCGCGTAAGAAAGCACGTCCTCAAAGCTGTCCGCTACAAGCATCATCCGACCCTCGAATGGACGGTAACCGGGTACTACCTCAATGGCAAGCGGGTTCGGCGGTTCTTCGCGACGGAGGAAGAGGCCAACACCTTCATCCAGCAGCAGACGACCAAACGCGAGAATCTCGGGGCGAGGGCACTGGCCATCCCCCACGAACTGCACGTCGAAGCTATCGACTGCACGGACAAACTGAAGCCATGGGGCCAATCGCTCACGGATGCCACCGAGTTCTACATCCGCCACCTGGAGGTCGCGAGCCGATCTTGCACCGCGGACGAGCTGCTCCCCCGCTTCCTGAAAGCCAAGGAAGCCGATGGCGGAGGTGTCCGGTACCTTCGCGACCTTCGGACGCGCCTGGGACGCTTCTCACACGATTGCGGCTCGGTCCTGCTCTCCGCCATCACTCCCGGCAAGCTCGATGACTGGCTCCGTGGTCTCAGCCTTTCCCCACAATCCAGGATCAACTTCCGCCGGGTGCTGCACGTCTTCTTCGAGTTCGCCCGCAAGGCAGGGCATGTTGAGGTCAACCCGGTCACTGAGACGATCAAGCCACGAAGAGCCGCCGGAGAGGTGGCCATATTCACCCCTGCCGAAGCCAAGGCGCTGCTTGACACTGCCGCCGCCAGAGATCCCGAAATCATTCCCTTCTTCGCCATCGGACTATTCGCCGGCCTTCGGGTGGCCGAACTGGAGCGGCTGGACTGGGCAGATGTCCGTCTCGACAGAACATTCATCGAAGTGAAGGCATCCGCCAGCAAGACCGCCTCCCGTCGCCTCGTCAAAATCGAGCCGAATCTGGCGGAGTGGCTGACGCCCCATGCGAAGCTGTCAGGCTCCGTCGTTCTGCCAAATCTCCGTAAGCGGCGTGAGGCCGTTCGCTTGGCCGCTGGCCTCGCCAAGTGGCCTGATAACGGGATGCGCCACAGCTTTGGCTCTTACCACCTCGCCCACTTCCAAGATGCCGCCCGCACCGCCCTTGAGATGGGGCATCGGGACACCCAGATGATCTTCGGTCATTACCGGGAGGTTGTGACGCCGGAGGATGCTGCAGCCTACTGGATCATCAGACCGACGATTGGATCTTGAGGGCATCATTTGCCCATCTGGGATTTTGCCTTAGCGCCTAGATGCTTTGCTCTTTTTGCCATGCGACGCCGACGCGCGTCAGACAATTGGGCGCCACTCGGTAAACGAATGTGGCCCTTCGTCGTGTACACAACATCCGCAACAGTCCGTCGCTCGTCCGATTGTCCTGATTGTCCCGATTGTCCCGCTTCACCCAGAGCGTCTCGGGGCACCATCTTTTCGGCAGCATCAATGACCTTCCGGATCCATTTGCGCCCGCGTCTTCGGTAAAGGGTTGCTCGCGAAACACCGAGTGATTTTGCCAGAGTCTTGCCGTTTAAGCGCTCACGAAACTTCTCGTGAATCATCGCTAGTCGTCTGGCCGCAAGCCGGAGTTCAAACTCGGGCAGTCCTCGGACGATGATATCAAGCTGCCTCCACGTTCGCTGTAGCTTGTTCTCTCCGAAGACTCCGCATCCCGCTTCGAGGAATTCGGAATACGCATCGTTCGCTGTTTCTACCATCTCCCGGAGGTTTTCATCTGCGATATCCTCAGGGCGGATCTCCCGTTTTCCATTCCGGAATCCCCAAGGATCTCGGGGATCGAATGGAAGACTTTGTCGCCATCTCGAGCATTTCACTTTCTCCCCCGGCAGCACCCCATGTGCCAACAGCGCTTCCTGCTCTAAGAGCCAGAGCGCACGAGGCACCCGATCAATCGGGACTTCAGTTTCGACAATCTCCCAGTTCTCATTCCCCGCCTCACTTGACGGGCCATTCGCGCTTGCATTGCGCAGCTTCGGCGTTCGGACCCGAACGGGTCGGCGGTACCGCCTATCGTTCAGTCGTTGCCGAACGATCGGAATCACTTTCTCGGCGGGCCGGCGAAGTTCCCAGTGTGGCCGGCCTCGATCGCCGATGACCAATCGCACTTCCTCGGGAGGTACGATCTCATTTCGGATGTACCTCCGAATCTGAGAACAGCTCACGGAAAACGCTGATGCCAAGGCGCTAATACTTTTGTGCATCTTTTGAGACAGTAACGCGGAAATAGTGTCAGGCAAGCATGCGAAAGGAATCATCCATGAACCCACTATTGACGAAAACTCAACTGGCCGAGCTGCTCGAATGCAGCAAGCGGCACATCGACAACCTTGTTCGCCGAAGGGCTATCCCGATCGTCCGAACCAGCAAACGCTTCGTGCGCTTCAATCTGGAGAATGTCCTTGCGGCACTCCAGCGGTTCGAGTCACAGGCAGTCGATGCTCAGGCGGCGACAAGCCGAATTCGCCGAGAGCACAAGGCGTGAGAAGCAGCCATGCTCAACCGCACTCTCACCCCATCCAGTGGAGACGCCGCCTCGGTTCCTCGGGCGCCTGACTTCAATCGGGACCCAGGCAACCCTAGTCAAGTGGTTTCCCGCGCAAGGCACGTAGAGTCCGTGATTCTGCGGCTATCAACCCGAACGCTCATCCAACTTTTGCGAGTTCTGTATGGGACCACTTTTTGCCTTGGTCAAATTCGATGGAGCACCGCCGGATTGTTCGGCGAAGTCGCGGCGATTCGCGCATCGATCGAGACGGAACTCGGCAGGCGACGACATGACAACCCGCCGATCGAACGTGAGGGACCATGAACGGGCAAATTCTATTGGCAAAGAGGCATCTTCCCCTGCCACAGCTCATGGAGAAATTGGGGCATGGCAGGAGCGCGCGAAAATCCGCCCTGAGTCCATTCCGTCCGGAATCACGGGCCTCCTTCTCCATGTTCTCCCGCAGAGGGCTTTGGTTCTGGAAGGATCATGGCACCGGGGAATCCGGCGATGAGATCACGTACCTCGAAAAGTACTTCTCCCTCACTCGGTCTGAAGCAATCCGACTGTTTCTGCGGCTAGCGAACACCAGGAAAACATGAGCACCGTTCCTTCCCGTCCCAATGGCGCAAAGCCCAGCGAGCACGACGGCGAATCCAGTTCGTTCGACTGGCCAACGTGCGTCCGCGCTTTCACGAGCGAGCATGTCGCAAAACTCGCCAGATGGCGCGGCTACAGCCAAGAATTTGCCCGCTGGCTACGCCAACAAGGGTTAATCGGACTTTACCAAGAACGAGTCGCATTCCCGCTTCAGGATCCTGAGACCGGGGATGCCTTCGGATGCCACTACCGGATGCGCGACGGAACTTGGCGTGTACTGGGCGGCCGCATGGTCCCGCTCGCCATAGGCAACGTCGAAGATCCCGAACTTTGTCTGGTCGGAGAATCCCAGTGGGATGTGTTTTCGGTAATGGACAAGATGGGCTGGCATAAAAATGAACCACCGTATGGCGCCATCGTGACCCGAGGTGCCTCGAACGGACGAATGATCTCCGTTTGGCTTCCGAAAGGCGTCGAAGTCATCGCATTGCCGCAAAACGATGAGGCCGGACAACGCTGGTTAAGAGACGTTATCGAATCAGCGCCGGGCGCAGTGCGGATCATCCGTATCCCGGACAAATTCAAGGATGCCAATCAATGGCTGAGTTCCGATGTTTCATCAGAAGAACTTCACCGTCGAATATTCGTAGATTTTGAAAGACCTTCCCCAATTCCGCTCGTCACCCCCTCCTCGCATCATGCGGCGAGCACCGACGAGTCCGATGAGATCCTCGATCCCGGACCATTTCCCATCGAGGCTTTACCGCCTGCGGCGCGGGCGATGGCAGTCGCCGCGTCTGAAGCTTATCAAACAGCGCCGGAGCTACCGGCGATGGCATCGCTTGCGACTCTGTCGGCAGCGATCGGAAAGGCCTTTTTCGTAACGGATGCCGTTCCAGGTCGACGCACTCATCTGAACCTCTACATCATCGCAGGCGCCCCGAAATCCTATGGCAAGAGTTCCGGCGCCGACATTGTCAGACCGATCGTCGAAGCTTCGAATGATCTCGCAGAAGATTTCAGGAGGAATCGACTTCCCTCCCTCAAGAGCCGGATCGCGACCCTCGAGGCCTTGAAGAGCGGGATCCTCAAGCAGATCGCGAGGCCAAGGTCGGCGGAGACTCCAGCGGGCGACGAAATGCCTCCGGATCTCCGCACCCGATTGGAAAAGGCGGAGCGAGAAATCGACGAAATCAAGACCGAGCTCCTCGATCCTTCGCTTTGGATCGGCGGCGCCACCACAGAGGCGCTTGCCGAAATGCTCCGACGCAATAACGGCACGATTTTCTCTTTCTCCCCCGAGGCCGGCGATCTGGTTCGCATCGCCCTTGGCCGATATCGGGACAAAGGAAAGGCAGACTTCGACCTGCTCTTGTCCGGATACACCGTTGAGCCTTTCCGGGAGACTCGGATCGGCCGTGGAGACAATATGCTCGTTCCCTGCATTACATGCCTGTGGCTCTGCCAACCATTTCTCCTAAAGGAACTATATGGACATGAAGAAGCACAGGAAAGGGGCCTCACGGCTCGAGTGCTGTCCTTTATTTGCGAGCACGAGCGAATACCTCACGACGACGGCCAAGATCGACGAATTCCTGACACCACGTCGGCGGCCTGGGGGAAACTCGTAGCCGACATCATCCGTGCACGTCGGCAAGGCGAACATGCGATCCAATGCAGCCCAGAAGCCCGGGAAGTTTTACGGAAATGGCATAACGAGTCCGTCGACATGCGCAATGATGCTTTCCGTGATGTCGAAGGCGAATTGGGCAGATGGCGGGAACACGCCATTCGCATTGCCGGTGTTTTGGCGGTAGCAGACGGAATTTCGGAAGGACGAGCGCCCATAACGCTGGATGCAAGGACGGCGGAGCGCGCGGTCACCGTGGCCCGATGGGCGGGCCTTAGCTCGCTTAGGATGCTCCAACTGGGCAGGGCTCGCCGACTGGCTGAGCGCATGGAGCGCCTCCTGGCTGTCCTGGCAGAGGCTGGCGGGCAACAGACCCTGAGGATCCTCGAAAAGCACCATGGCTTCCTGCGCCCGGAGATCGAATCGCTGGTGACGCGCTATCCGGAGAAGTTTGAAGTCACCACACATAAACCGGCGACAGGTCGACCCGGCGAAGTCCTGAATCTCAAACAGAGCCGAAGTAGCCTCAACGCCTAGACTTCAGGTTCACCTGCGAATCCCCAAACCCCCAGAAGCCCCGAAACCCCCAAAACGATCTTTTGGGGATTTCGGGGCTTCTGAGGGTTCCGCGGGTTTCGGTTGCGGTGCTCCTCCCGAAGGGCGACTCAGGAGTCCGCACGTCAAACCAGAACCTATCTATTTCACCATCTTGCGGACACGTCTTCGCGATTCGTCTCTCTAATGCCCTACCGATCAATGTACCTCACCGGATTCGCGCCTCCGTCAGAGAACTCGGGCCAGTCGAGGACCGTCTCCCCGACCTCGCGCCAATTCCAGAACACCAAAACACAGCGGTCCGTTTCGTGGGAGGGGATCGCCCAGGTACACACGGTTGCGCCCTTCGTGCCGGCAGCAGATGACCGCGTTGTCCGTCGTGCGCGTCGGATCAATCTTCCAGTTCCCGCTTGAACCGGTCGGTCGCGAGAAACACCAGGAACCGTCCGCCGGTCATAACGGCGACGGCGCTCTTTCCTTCTGGAATCACGTCGGAAAGTCTCATGCTCGCACTCCTCCACAATGGTCGGTTGCTCCTCCGTCACGCTAATGAAGACTCCTTTTCAAAATCCGGATACAGCCGCTTGAGTTGTTCGCGGACAATCGTGGCTACATTAAACGAGCGCTCGGAGTGCCGAAAGACGCTTTCCAGAGTGTACGCCATCACCTCCAGCGGGTTGCGGTCGTACCCCATTCTCTCCAATCCGTCGGCATAAGCGGCCAAGAACCGTTTCGGACCGAGTGCGCGCCATTGGATGACGTGGACGAGTTCATGGAAGTGGATCGCCTCGTCATCCCGCAGTCTACCGCGCACAAAGAATGTATCCAGATAGGTGATTCCACCAGGATGCATTTGCTCGAAGTCCGCAAACTGAGCCAACCCAATCGCGCTCAATGGCGGCATGGGTGCTTTATCGACGTAGACGACCTTCGCGGATTCCAAAGTTTCGGGATCATAGTAGCCAGGGAGTCGCTGGAACCCTAGTGATGCCACCGTAGACGCATCGGCCTCATGCTCGGACCGGGTTATCTTGATCCAACGCAGGATCAACGGAAACTTCGCTTCAAATTCTTCCCATGTCATTGGGGATGCCCTCCGGGATGCCGCCTCACAGCTCTCCCTTGAACGCCCGATCGAGGATCGCCGGCATGAGCGCGTCCAGCTCCTCGGCCGTCTCCGCCTGCAGACGCTTCAACGCGTCCACCTCGGCCTGCAAGGCGTCGAGTTCGGCAACGATCCGGCGGAATGAACTCATTTGCTTGTATCTTTCTTCTGTCTTCGCTGCGGAAGGCGTTCGTTCACGTCTAGCCCATGATTCAAACAGCAAGCACAAATGTCGCGGACACCTGCCAGAACTGAGTCAATCCTGGGTCGAACCATGTTTTGAGTATACCGATCTCTGCCATGGACGAGGACATTTCGAGCCTCAAATGCAGTCGCTACGCCGTGCCAATCTTTCACGGCCTGCGGTAGTGTTTTCGCATCTGGCAAGTGAGCCGTTTCTCTGCGCCAAATGTCTTTGTAGGCATCCAGACCATGTATCCTCTCAAGGTCTTGTCGGACCTCTTTGTTGGGCCGTTTGCTCAGACCGACAATCGCGCGGCAAAGCGTCCACTCGAAATAGACAGCAGCAGTGATCAACGCGATCGAAGGGTGCTTGGGAATCCAAGAACGAATCTCTCGTTCTCGCACATCCAAACTGTGTGAAACCAAAAACATCTGCAGTTTTCCTCTGGACGCCCGGCCCAGCACCGCCGGCAGCAGCGCGTCGAGCTCGGCCACGGTCCGGCGTTGCTCGGCCAGCACTCAGTTATGATTTGCGGAAAACATAGTGAAGTGCTGAACCAACCAAATTTTCCAACTCCTCCTCCATTCCGCCGAACTGCTCTCGCAATTGAGCAATGCCTTCTTCAGCTTTTCGCAACGTGTCCGCAACCGCCAACTGCAAATCCAAGTCCTCTGGAATTGCGACCTCCAGGTCGAGAAACTTCTCAACAATCAAACGCCGCCTATTCGTCGAACCCCGGCTCAAATGTTCGTAAACGCGGAGCATCGAAGGCTGGAATAAACAGAAGCGAAGGTATGCGGGCAATACACGCTCACTCCGAATTTCAAAAACAGGAAAATCATTCGTCGCAATCGCGTTGTCCAACTCGCTAGGCACGAGCGCCATTGCACCGTTCCGTGCGTCAATGCGAGAAAGCAGCAGGTCGTTAGTTCGAATGACGGTCTGCACCTTTGAGCCAATCTCACTGCCGACGACACAATCTCGTACTTTCGCGCCGCGAAAATGCAACTGAACACGCGGTCTTGTGTATTCTACATCGTTCAGAATTCTGATGGCATCATCCCGTTGCACCAGAAGCTCACGCAGCGGAACTCCCGGCGCTGACACTTTCGTCAAAGCGGCCAGTGTTTCCTCCAACTTCCCAAGCACAACTTCGCTGTCGTTCTTCATCCGGCGCACCGTGCCAATAATTTCAGATGGCGCAGGAAGTGATACTCTCGCGTGCTTCGGATGATTCTGCGCCAAATCGAAACCACTGTCCTTGAGGTCTTCAACTTTGACGAGCCATGCCTGCTCACTTCGCTTGCGGTTGTGCCACCACTGAAGAATTGGCGCGAACTCTTCAAACTGGATGCCGTCCGTCGCAGAATACGATTTGCCTTTCAGATGCGCTCGGTGCGGTGGCAATGGGTGTTCATAAAACCACACGGCTCGGGTTGGCCCGTTGCGGTCGAAGAACAAGACGTTCGTCGCGATGTCGGTGTATGGCTCGAAAACGCCTTTGGGAAAACGAACGACTGTGTGGAGATTGAATTCGGACAATAGCTCCTCACGAATTCGCTGTGGAACGCCGTCTTCGTAGAGTGTCCCATTTGGCACAACGACCGCCGCGCGGGCGGGTCGCTTTGCGGCAGTAGGCACACGGTGCAGCTTCCGCATAATCAACTGCAGGAACAGCAGCGCCGTCTCCGCAGTCTGCTTGTCCTCCGGGAAATTCCGTTGGATGCCCTTCTCCTCCTCTCCGCCGAAAGGCGGGTTGGTGAGGATCACGTCCACGCGGTCACGCTCGCCGATGTCGGTGAGCTTGTGGCGCAGGGCATTGCCCGGATCGATCCGCGGCGAATCGAGGCCGTGGAGGAGTAGGTTCATCTGGCAGAGGAGGTACGGCAGGGACTTTGGCTCGCAACCGAACAGAGTCTGCCCCTGCAGCACCCGACGGTCCGCCACCGTCTTGACCTGCTTCGACAGATGGTTGAAGGCTTCTACCAAGAAGCCGCCCGTCCCGCTCGCCGGATCCAGGACGGTCTCGCCGAGCCGCGGGTCGGTGACCTCGACCATCAACCGCACGACCGCCCGGGGGGTGTAGAACTCGCCGGAATCCCCCGCCGCGTCCCTCATCTCCCGGAGCATCGATTCGTAAAGCGCCCCGAGCGTGTGCAGCTCCTCGCTCGACGTGAAGCGGATGCCGCCGATCTTATTGATCACGTCCCGCAGGAGGTATCCGCTCTTCATCCGGTTATCGACGCCCTTGAACACCGTCGCTATCACGTCCCGACGGTCGTCGCCATTCGAGCTGCTCAGCGTCCGCAGATACCGGAATAACCCCGCGCCCTCCTTCCCATCCGGTCGGACGACCTCCTCGTTGCTGATGAACCCCAAAAGCTCATCCCCCGTGATCCCTTCCGCCTTGGCCGCCCAGTCTCGCCATCGGTACGGCCGCTCCACCGCCGGCTTGAACTTCTTCCCCGCCAGCTTTGCCTCCTCTTCCCGCTGCACCTCCAGATCGTCCAGAAACTTCAGGAACATGATCCACGTCAACATTGGCAGACGGTCCAAGTCTCCATTCAGACCCTTGTCCTTCCGCATGATGTCGCGGGCGGACTTAAGAAGGGCGCCTAGAGATTGGACGGTGGTAGGCAGTGTCTTCGTCACTCGTCGAAATCCTATGTTTCCACTCTGATCTCGGGTTCGCCTACACGGATTTCATTCTCGATGAGCGAGTAGATCGGCACTTCACCTTTCATCACTTCAAACGACACCACAAGGCAATAACGAGCTGATCCCGCGCCATCCAAGTGATTCCACCCTTTATGAGAACGCACCGCGATGGCAAATTCGCGAGGCAGGTCATAAGAATCGATGAGCGCCCAGTCCTTCTGGACCGAACCATGATTCCGGCTAGTTTCTTGAACTGCCCCCAGATTATCGCGCTTGTGCAGTGTCCAAGGAAATTCGGCAGATAGAGAATCGCCGCCGTTTGTCATCCTTTCTAAAAAGACATGTCTCGGTTCGCCGCGCTTGCTAGCTTCCCAATCGAGCCATGTCTCCAAATAGCCCGTGCGTCGCGCGCGTGTTCGGCGCGGCAAAGCCGTGTATGCCAGCGTAACGTCTATTCGAATCCGAGCATCAACAGCAGCGTTCAGCAATTCCTCTGGAATCCGAACCGTGTAAAGATGGAGTTGTTTGCTTGGGAGTATTTCACTGTCGGGCGTAATCAACGTGACGCGCGTTTCACAATTCATGGAGGCGCGCTCGAGCGACGGAAGGCCATATCCGATCAGCCGCAACACTTTATCCTTGTCAGGCGTGTTCTCTGCCCATTCCGGCCACCTCGCACTCTGCACAATCAGTGCTCGATAAAGCAAAGGTGACGCGGCAGGGAAAAGATTTTGCAGGTGTGCCGCTGTGTGAGCCACCTTCGGCGCCGCAAACGACGTCCCAGCTCCATCTTTAGAGTGTGCCGGTGCACCGTGCATTGTCGAATTGAGTAATTCTACGGAAACCTCTTCGTGATATCCAACAATGCGAGGAGGCCGCGTAGAATAAACCAGGTCGCCACCTACATCCACAACGTCGGGTTTGACGACTGACCATGGCTCGCCATAACCGCTGCGGCTGAAGCCGGAAGGCTGATGTTCGCCGGCGGCAAAGGAACGTCTGTTTGCATCTTCGAAGACGGTGGCGCTGACTGAGCCGACGGTTAACGCATGGATACTTTGCGCCGGGTTCGCAACACGCATCGAGGCTTCCAGTTGATGATCGGGGGGCTGCTTGCCTGCGTCCAGATGCGCGCGCAAGCCGGGATTGGACTCGTCACCGTTGTCGAGACGAGTTTGATTACCCGCTGACTGGATGAACAAGACTTCTTGCTCGTGGGACAGTTGGTCCATCTTGGCTGCCCAAGAGGTCATCCGATGTTTTGGACAAGGGATGTTTGCGTTGATCGAATGATTGAAGATCTTCGTAAAGTGGGGCGCTCTGTGAAAATGGGCTACGACCTGCTGAAGATACTCTTCAGCCGCAAGCGTGTCGGGCAGTCTGTTTTCGGAATCAAGGACACGAGCATTCTGAATCCACGCGACGGACTCGACTTCCCCGGCGACGGGAACTTGATTCGGATAGAGAACCGCGCCAGCGACCCGAGTTCCGTGACCTTGCGGGCGAACGTAATCAGCCACATCATCCGGCGTGACATTAGGTAGGAAGCATCGGCTGGTTGCCGAATCAATAGCTGGCTCGAGCCATCGGTGCCCTTCTTCGATGCCACTGTCTATAACGCACACTCTGGGCGCATTCTCAGGCGGTGGACGAACCAGCAATTGCTCCTCCACCTGACGCATAGAGCTTTCCGTCACCTGTTGCTGCAACTCGGGTGGCAGCGAGACTTCAAACAGGTGGGCAAAATTCAAAATCACATCCCGGAAGCCCTCGCCACTCATCTGCACCCGCACTTGAACGCTGTCGGGAAACACCATACCGGCCTCGGCCTTATGGGCTGGGTCGGAGACTAAACCCGAAACGATTTCCCCACCATAGTGCTCTACGAACCGGTTGAGTTCGTTCACGCGAGTTTCGGCGTTTTCATCCCACTCGATGTTCGCCTGTTCCCAAGCATAGCGGCGCGCCTCTTCCCTTCGCTGGAGGAACTCATCCGCCTTCTCGTCCTTCCTCTTTCTTATCGTGGGCCATTTCACATCCCGCGTGCTCGTTGCGGTCTGAATGCCAAGATCGAACGTGTAAATGAAGGCATTATCCAGAGGCCATAGAGCCAGAATATCCGGTGCGAGAACGTTCTTCAAACGACGTGTGTCGTCGGGCTGGTCGTAAATATCCAGCAACGATGATCCAGCGACGAGGTTCCCAACCCCAGTTTCGAATTGCCTCAAGACATCCTCCAACTTGGTGAACTCGAGGTCCTCTGAGGAAACTAGCATCAACCCTTCTTCGGTTTCAGCAACCAGTTCCACGCCCAGGGCCCGGACGATCGGGTCAACATCGACGCCTTCGGGCAGCTTCAGCACGAAACCTTTGTCGGCCGGGACGACGGGCAATCCGTTTTGTTCCCGGAGCATGCGAAGTCTGGTATCAGACTGCCGCATTCGGCGAAGGATGCCGCGAATCCTAGTCGCGTGGGCGGCTGGGTCTTTTCGGTTGGCTTCAACTTCCGCGTTTTCGCGTAGTCCGCCCCGGAACAATGGTTCATGGGTACCGCGAAACGCGAGATGTAGGTGTGGAAAGTCTTTTGGGGCGGGCATGGCGCTCAACACGCTTGATGGCGCTCGTGAATCTCAGCGAGCGCGCGTCGGATATCTTCGTCACCAACCCGTTGCCGACCTTCCAACACACAATGTTTTGCAGCGCTCTGCGCAACATGGACGACATCCGAACCTGACATGCCGTCCATGGCCAGCGAGAGATCATGCCAACTGATGGCAACATCCGTCTCAATTGGGGAAAGCGTGGTTTTTAACAACTGACTAATCTCTTTGATTCCGGGCAGCGGCACTTTCAAGACCTCGTCGAAGCGACGGAACAACGCTGTATCGAGAGCTGAGTCGATGTTGGTCGCCGCAATTACAAGACCGTCGCCCGTATAACTTTCAAGCATTTCCAGCAACGCATTGGTGATGCGCGTGATTTCGCCCACGTCATTGCAGACCGTACGTGACCGAGCTAGGGTGTCACATTCATCAAGAAACAACGCACAGGGCGATGCTTGGGCAGCTTCAAATACCTTGCGTAGGTTTGCCATCGTCTCACCGAAGTAAGACGAGAGCAATGTGTCGAACCGTACCTTGCGGAGCGGCAGGCCCGTGCTCCACGCGAGGCGTTCCGCTCCGAGGCTCTTGCCACAACCAGGTGGGCCGTAAAGCAAAATGCGATGGCGAGGCTTTAAGCCGTGCTTGGCCAACCGTGTGCGCGCCGCGAACTCTCTCTCAATGCGATGGAAACGGCGCTCGACGACATCCGGCAAGACCATGTGGTGCCGCAGTTTGTCAACTGGAATGTCCTGAACAAGCGGGGCAGAATCCCGCCGGCTTGTGGGGAGACGTTGCAGCGCCCCAGTTGACGGAGCGATGTCTTCAGGAGGTTTGTCCTTGAGAATGCGCTCCAGTTCTTGAGCAACACGCGCGTGTCCCTGCTTTCTCTGCTCTTCGACAATCCGACGACACAGCGAATCTACGTCGGCGTTTGAGCCGAAATGGATGACACGGAACAGTCGCTTCATCAGTGTCGCATTCATCGTCTGTATCAATTTAACGTCTTTTGGCTGAATTGAAATCTCTTGTTGGTGAGCGTATTGAACTCGTTCTCATGCCGCATAAAGCAGTGATTCAAGTTTCTTGACGGCTTCGCGAAGCGCGTCTGCCCCCCCAAACTTCCCGATGATCTCGTTGACGTTCCCGTGCTGTGAGATCGGGGGCAGCTTCAGCACGTCTGGGAGAGTAAACTGGACCTCGCCGTCGGCGGCGTATTTTTCCAGCAGGCCATCGAGAATCTCTCTTGCCTCGGGGGAGAAGAAGCGAAAGAAAGCGACCTCCTTCTTCTTCACGCGGTCTGCGCGCTGGCGGCGGGTGAGGAGTGGGGCGTTGAAGGCTAGGTGGCAGAGCAAGTCGAACGGATCGGCGTCGGGCCTTCCGGTTAGCGAGGCGAGCTGGGGGAAGTCGATACCTCGATCGGCGAATTGGCAAATGATATCGGCGCGCTCCTCCCCATCGATCCAGCGGGCGCGCAAATCCTCCGGGCTCGTGCAGAGCGCGCGGACCTTCTCGGCGGTGTAATCTGCAAGCTTCACCACGCGGAGCTGCTTGTCGTCGGCATCCAACTCGTGGACCAGCTCCGCGACGATCTCCACCTGGCCGCCATCGTAGTAGTACTTTCGCCGCGGTTTGTTGGGGCCATCGCCGAAGGTCGGTTTCTCTTCCCCGACTACACGAGCGCCCTCCTCCGTGCCCTCTATGTCCTCTGTGGTGAGAACCTCCGTCTTTCTTATCTCCCCGCGCGCATCGATCTCCTCCTGCGAGGCGAACGCGGGCTCGCCGTCGAAGGCGGGGTCGGCGAAGTTGCGCGTGGCGGTGCCGGTGTAGTCAAGGATGTTGAAGGAGAACTTACCGTAATCGTCGCGGACGCGGGTGCCACGGCCGATGATCTGTTTGAATTCCACCATCGAATTGACCAGCCGCGCCAACACGATATTGCGGCAGGTGGGGGCGTCGAGGCCGGTGGTGAGCAATTGCGACGTCGTCAGGATGACAGGGGTTCGCGTCTCAACATCCTGGAAGTCGCCCATGTGGCCGCGGCCAATGTCACCCTCGTCAGCGGTGACGCGGCAGACGTAGTTGGGGAACTGCTGGACGAGGTCGGTGTTCAGGTTGTTGAGGGCGGTGCGCATCTCCAGCGCGTGCTCCTGATCCACGCAAAAGACGATGGTCTTGGCGAAACGGTCGGTCCTTTTCAGGAAATCGGTGAGATGGCGGGCGATGGTCCCGGTGCGGGCCTTGAGGGCGACGATGCGCTCGAAGTCGGCGGTCTGGTAGTGCTCGTCGGGGATCTCGCGCCCGTAGCGGTCGATCTCGTCCTTGCTGGGGCGCCAACCGGCGGCGTCCCATTGGGTGACGACGCGATGGACGCGGTACGGGGCGAGGAAGCCGTCGTCGATGCCCTGCTTGAGGCTGTAGGTGTAGACCGGGTTGCCGAAGTAGAGGTACGTGTCGCGGTTCTCTTCGCGAAGCGGGGTGGCGGTCATGCCGAGGTGATGGGCCGGCTGGAAGTAGTCGAGGATGTCCCGCCAGTTCGACTCGTCGCTGGCGCTGCCACGATGGCACTCGTCCACGATGACCAGGTCAAAGAAATCGGCCGGGAATCCCTTGTAGAAGGCGCGGATGGCGGGCTGCGATTTATCCACGCGGCCGGGGTCGGGCGGCATCAGGGACTGGTACGTGGCGAAGTACATCTCGCGGCCGAGGGTCACGACCCCGCCCTCGATCTTCCACCGCGCGTCGCCGAAGGGTGCGAAGATCTTATCCTTTGGGTCATCGATGAGGAAGTTGCGGTCGGCGAGGTACAGGATGCGCGGCTTTCGGGTTGGATCCCCCTTCGCATTCCATTTCGAGGACCAGAGCTTCCAGCAGATCTGCAAGGCCACGTGGGTCTTGCCCGTGCCGGTGGCCATGGTGACTAGCACCCGCCGCCGCCCGCCCAAGAGGGCCGCGACGACGCGGTTGACGGCGATCTCCTGATAATAGCGCAATGGCTTGTCGGGCACGGCGAGTGCGGGCGTAAGGAATCGCTGTCGCTGCTCCTCGGTCTTGAGTCCGGCGGTCGTCTGGAGCCGCTGCCAGAGCGCGTCGGGCGATGGGAATGCGTCGAGTTCGGTCTCCTTGCCGGTGAGGAAGTCGAATTCGACAATCCCTTGCCCATTGGTGCTGTAAGCGAACTTCAGATCGAGGATCTCGGCGTAGTCCTTCGCCTGCCCTAGGCCGTGCCCCGGATGCTTGTACGACGCCTTCGCCTCAACGACGGCGAGGGCCAGATTGGACAGATAGCGCAGCAGGTAATCGGCGCGCTTCTGCGGACGCCGCCAGACCTTCCCGCCCATCGTCATGATTCGACCCGCCGTGAACGTCCGCTGCTCCAAGATATGCTCGTCGGTCCAACCCGCCGCGTACAGCTTCGGCAAAACGTACTTCCTACAGGTATCGGCTTCGGTAGGCATGGCTCAGAAATTCGGAATGGGGATTTCAGAAAACGGAAGTCTGGCCGCACCAGACCAAGCAAGGATCCCCAATCGCGTTATAGGCACAGATTGAAAGGATACCGAGCGCGCACGGAACTTTCCACAGTTTTTGGGCCCGACGCCTAGCATGGGCATTAAGATACCGTTAGGGGTGAGACAGGGGCGGTCCGGTGTCGATGGCAGCTGGAGGCATGTTGCTGCAATTGGGTTGAAACCTCGGTCGCGTATTCGTCGACCCTGACAGTGGATGCCCACGGGACAAGTGGATGATCCGCCATGAGTGCGAGTGCGCAAGATGGCCAGAAGAGCACTCTTGAGGTTGATGGGTCCCTGATTGCGAGTTTGGTTTGATGATCGCCATAGGGTGGGGAATGTTCAGCTATCGTGAACACCTGCCTTGATACCGCCCCATCCCCTTCCCGCCATACTCGCCTCGTGTGCTGGCGGCTCGTCTATCACGTGGACCCAATCCGCGATCTCACCTCCGAGGATGAAAACGCGGCATGCGCCCACGCGCGGCTGGCGCTGGAATACTGGAACGCACTGAAGGTCGCCTGCCCCCGTGAGTGGGCAAAGATCCTTGGAAAACGGGCTCGCCGGAAGGCATGGCTCGAGGCGCATGGCTCCATACCTGAAGGATGGAGTCCGCCAGATCCGAATGATCGGAGGACTGCCAACAAACCCATCAAGGCCTATCTCGCGCGCCACAAGATGTCAGTCGAGTGGCTTAAGTTGATTCTATCGGAGGAATTCTCCTCTCGCCAAGCAGCGCCAAATTGGATTGCCCTGAATCGGGTCGTGCGCTGGCTTTCAGTTGCCAGTGAAGTCCCAAAAGGCAGCGCAAAAACGGCTCCATGACGTCTTCGAAAAGCCTTGCCACGCGCGCGCGCGCGACGCGAAGCAATTCTAAAAAGACGGAGGAAATCCCCTCAGCCAGATAGTTGACATTTAACGGGATCTTGCGTGCCTAAACGTGACCGAGCGTGCGCGAGTTTGCGTTGTAAGTATCTGATATTCAGGAAGATATAGGGATTACAAAACCGCTGCTCTACCACTGAGCTAAGCCGGCGAAGAAATGCTTGGGAAGTCTGTCACGCCCAGGTGTTCTTGTCGAGGGCGCGGGCGCGGCGAAGGGCTCCGCGCGACACGCCCGGAGCGCGCGGAGGCCGGACGAGCGAGATCCTCGAACACCCACCAGACATCTCCAACTCTTCGACTCAAATCGGAACAACCGATCACCAGCCGTGGTTCTGGGCTCCGAAGAAAGCCGCGGCCCAACACTGGTGACAAACGGAGCGGCCTGCGGAAATGTCAAGAGTCGAGAGTTGATCCCGGACCCACTGCGCTCACGGTTCGCTCACAAATCCGCCGCTTGTGAATTTCATTTTTCGACCGGAATTTTGACCGAGCCCGATCAAAACAGTGCCGGGCTGGGCGACGTCGTGTGTTTGGGCAGCGTACCAGATCGGGTCGCCGCGATCGTCGAGCAGAAGAGTGTAGTCGTTATTGTCGTTGCCTTTAAGGAGCAGCATCTTAACCCTCGAATCAACCTGGGTCGGTTGCGCGGCCGATGCAGGTTTATATCCCTCGGCATCAAGATAGCCAATCTCGAACGTCCTGAGGTCTCTTGCGCAGTAGATCGCGGCCTTATTCCCGATGGCCTTGATAATCTCATATTTCTTGCCCCCTACGGTATAGTGGAGGAACGTCATGTTTGCGGGGTTGGCAGTGTCTTGGCCTTCAGGGTATATCGCGACAGCGATGGGCTCGCGCGCGCCGTCTGCCATGAACATCTTGTACGTATCGCCCTTCGCATCCGTGAACACGCAAGTAGCGGTGTAGTGCATTGCTTGAGTGGGAACATTGCCGGGCAACGCCTTACCTTCAGTGCGCTCGGAATCCAGGGTCGACTTCTTCGCAGGATTGGCAGCCTGAGGCTTCTGCTTCTGACGGGCTTGACCGCCCCTGGTTCCTGCGTAGGAGTGCGGCACGCCACCAAACAGGCCCAACACCGCGGCAGTTGCGAGAATCAGTAGTCGAGTAGTCGGCAGTTCGCGACGCTGCGGGTCGCGCCCACCCGAAATCTCTCTGGTCGGCCGCCGAACATCGCCCTCCATGCTTGGGATCGTCTCGCGCCGAAGCCATGTGTCAAGCATATGTTTTGGGATAGCGTGGGCAGTCCAGTCCAGATTGTCGCCAGACAGAAGGCTCTGCAGATTTTGCATCTGTTGCATCTGCAACTGGGGTCAACTCTTGAAACTTGAAAGTCGGCGGGGGTTCCGTTCTGCTTCCGCAAGGCCGGGGCCATTCGGGTGGAATTTGGGGGCGCGGTGTGTCACGTCATGGTGCGGGGAAATGGGCGGGTGCGGAGGTCGTATCGCATGGCGATGGCCGAGGATTGGGCGGCGAACAGACGGTCGAGACGGCCGGGGACCTCTGACGTCGCCGCGGCCGATTCGCTGTTGGAATCGGTCAGGGACTCAGGAAATCAGGAAGAGGCTTTGGGTTCCTCCCTTCCTGAGTTCCAGATGGGAAAGCCGCGGGAATTCGGGTGCCGCCATCAGGCCGGGGGACGCGCGCGGTGAATCGGGTCGAGGCGTCGGCGCAATTGGACCGGAAACTCGCCGCGGGACTCGATGCGTTCAGACGGCGATTTCAAGTTTCAAGAGTTAACCTCTCTACCAATGACCCCTCCACTCCAATGGCACGTCTGGCACCGTCGGTACTGAACCTGGCGCGTCGGTTTTTTCCTCGTGGGCGTCGTATTTCCCCTCTCGCGCGTAGATTATTCCCTCGCGGTCGATGTTTTTTTCGGCGGCGGCGAGGCTTTGAGCGACGACGTCGGAGCTTTTTGGCGGATGAACGAGGGTGAAAACGACGCGGGCGAGATTTTTTCCCGCGATCGCGTCGGCTTTTTTCTCGTAGTCGCGGCTTTTTACGTCGCTGCGTCGCCCTTTTCGGCGCTGACGAGGCTTTGGACGACGAAACCGGAGCCTCCTAGCCCGGATATTTCACAGCCTGCCGGCTGTGAAATTCCGGGCTCTGGGAAAACCGCGCCATGAAAGCCATTTATTGGGAAAGGTCAGGCAAAAACTGGGGTTTCTCGCGGTTGCGGAGTGTGTTTCGCGGACCGGTGGCCCCAGACCCTTCAAAGTCGCGTTCTTCGGAGC
>JAKQKQ010000192.1 GCA_029560585.1 Verrucomicrobiota bacterium
CAGAGCGAAGCGGCGACACCGCTTTTGCCTCCGGCGGAGCCGAAGCCGATGGCCCCGGCTCGCGCTTCGCGCGTTGCCAAAGCGGTGGCGCCGTCCGGCGGTTGCCGGACTTTGCCACCGCAGTCCAAAACCCTCCCGGCCCGGAGCCTGGGTCGGGGCACGAGCCGCGCCCGAGAACAGCGCCCGAAGTTTCAGATCAGTCCGCGAACGGCCGGGCCCAGTCGGGCAAATCCGGCTTGAATGCCTCGAATGCCGCCTGCGCAGCACCGCCAGACAACGGGAAAAGTTCGATGATCGCCACGCCATGTGCGGCGCGCGATTTCACGACGACGCCCGATCCGGTCGGCACGAAAGCCCACTCTTCGATGAAAGGTTTGGCGGCCCCCAGGGTTGCGATCACCTTACCTTTCGCGCAGAGGGTCAGGCGACTGCCGACCGGAACCCCGCGGTGCAGTTCGAGGGACTTCCCGTCCGGCGCCAGATCGCATACGACCCACCCGACCATTCCGGAGGAGGAGACCTTCGGCAACATGCAGTTGCCCTTGAGGGTCCAGGTATCCTCCGCTCCGTCCGAATACCGGACCACCACGTTGCCGACAGGATCTTCTCGCTTCAGATCATGTTTCGGCGCGATGCGCGCCCCGACGGGTTGCTTGACCTTCTCGGCCCCCTCGTTCGACTGACCTGCTCCCGCCGCCAACGGCACTCCGAGCGACGCCAGAACCGCGACGCACAAGGGAACAGCAATTCTCATCGGATCGATGCTCCCACCCCATTTGCGCTGACGCAAGAATTTCGAGACCTTCCCAAGATCCCCGTGGCCTAGCCTGCATGTTTCACGCTTCCGCGTGAAACATGCAGGCTCAAAGGAAAACCGCGCTCCGAAAGACGCGATTTTGGAGGGTCTGGTGCCACCGATCCGCGAAACACACTCTGCAACCGCGAAAAATCCCCGTCTTTGCCAGACCTTTCCCAATAAATGGCTCTCATGGCGCGGTTTTCCCAGAGCCCGGAATTTCACAGCCAGCAAGGCTGTGACATAGCCGGGCTAGCGGGCCACGCACGATATCGTCTCGGGTGGTGCATTCGACAGATCGCTGGGCACTTGCCCTCGGCGCCCTCTGTTCCATAGGATGCTCCCAAGGCGCCTAACTCATCCCGCCACGAAGGAGAATCCCATGATAACCCGACGTCTATTTCTGACCCATGCCACAGCCGGCATCGCCGGCACCATATCGGCCGCCCGCTGTTTGGCCGCGTCACCCCCGGACATCCGCATCGGCTCCTGCTTGATCGGCAGCATGGAGAACGCGCGCGACGCCGGCCTGCAGGGCATCGAACTCAATGCGGGCAAGGCCGCCGACCGGCTCGAGATCGCCGACCCCGCCGCCCGCGCCAACCACAAGGCGAAAATGAAGGAGACGGGCATCGCCGTGTCATCGATCATGATGGGCCTGTTCAACAGCTTCCCCTTGGCCAGCGACCCGCGCGGCCCGGCGTGGCTCGAGCAGACGATCGAGGCAGCCGCCGACCTCGGCGCGGGCGTCATCCTCGTTGCCTTCTTCGGCAAGGGCAGCCTCCTCGACGAACAGAAGCAGGTGAAGAAGGCCGACGTGGATGTCGTCGTGGAGCGCATCCGCGCCGCGGCCCCGGCCGCCAAGAAGGCCGGCGTCATCCTCGGGATCGAGAACACCCTCAGCGCCCAGCACAACATCGAGATCCTGAACCGCATCGGCCACGAGTCGGTCAAGATCTACTACGACATCTTCAATCTCTATGGCCAGGGCTATGACGTGCCCGCCGAGATCCGCCTCCTCAAGGACAGGATCGCCATCTTCCATTTCAAGAACGGGCCCGATTACCTCGACAATGGCAAGGTGAAGTTCGAGCCCGCCGTCGCCGCGATCAAGGAGATCGGCTACCGCGGCTGGATCGTCCTTGAGACATCGAGCCCCTCGAAGGACAAGGTCGCCGACGGAAGGCGGAATGCCGCCCACGTCCGGAAGCTGTTCGGTCTCGCCACGTGATCCTCTCCGCCGGACTCACGCCCGCTTGGCAGCAGATCCTGGTCTTTGACGGATTTGCCGCCGGGGAGGTCAATCGCGCGCGCGAGGCCCTGTGGTTTGCCTCGGGCAAGGTCCTCAACGCCGGCATCGCCGCCCACCATCTCGGCGCCCCGAGCCTCACCCTCTCGCCGCTCGGTGGCCCGGCGTTTGATCCCATTTCAGAAGAATTCGAACGCCTCGGCATACCGCACCGATGGGTGCGAACCGCCGCCGCAACCCGCGTCTGCACCACCCTCATCGACCGCGCGACGGCCACTACCACCGAGCTTGTCGAGAATGGACGACCGCTCGCCACCGCCGAGTTGGAAAGCTATCTCGCGGCGTATGCCGAGGTGGCCGCGCGGGCCACCATCGCCATCATCACCGGATCGCTGCCCGAGGGCACGCCCCCGAGTTTCTACCGGGCCCTCGTGGAGCGGACCCCTTGCCCAGCCGTGCTGGATTTTCGCGGCGAGGGGCTGCTCTCTGTCCTCGACCTTGAACCCCTCGTGGTAAAACCCAACCGGCAAGAACTGGCCAAGACCGTCGGAGGACGCCCCGATAACGACGCCGCCCTGCTCGCCGCGATGCGCAACATCAATGCCCGCGGGGCCCAATGGGTCGTGGTCACCCAGGGGGCCGGCGACGTCTGGCTGACATCGCAAAAAGAAGTCTACCGATTCGAACCGCGCCCCATCCCGGATCTGGTCAACCCCATCGCATCCGGAGACGCCATGGCCGCCGCCATCGCGTGGGCCATCGCGGCCGACAAACCTATGCCCGATGCCGTCCGCCTCGGCATGGCCGCCGCCGCGCAGAACGCCCGCGCCCTCCTCCCCTGCCGGCTCGACCCCTCCACCCTCGGCAATGCCGCCGCCCAGATCCACACCCGCCCCGCGCCCACGCCACAAGTTTGACTTGCGCCCACCGCAATTGGATCAAATATAGGCCGAAAAGCGATTCTGGGGTCACATCCTCGACCGGGGTCCAGCGGATTGCGGCCCCGGGGATCGAGACTAGGAACGTCGCTCCCAAATTTATGAGACTCGAGACACTCTGCCTCCACGGCGGCCAACAGCCCGATCCGACGACGCTCTCTCGCGCGGTGCCCGTGTACCGGACCAGCTCGTATGTGTTCAAATCCTCCGAGCACGCGGCAAATCTCTTCGCGCTCAAGGAACTCGGGAACATCTACACGCGCCTCATGAACCCCACCACCGACGTGCTCGAGAAGCGCGTCGCGCTGCTCGAGGGCGCTCACGAGATGGGCGGACTCGCGGTCGCCTCGGGCACGAGCGCCATTTTCTATTCGATCATCAACCTCGCGTCCTCCGGCGACAACATCGTGAGCGCGCGCAACCTCTACGGCGGCACCTACACCCAGTTCAACGACATCCTCCCGACCCTCGGGATCAAGACCCGCTTCGTCGACTCGAACGACCCGAAGAATTTTGCCGCTGCCATCGACGCCAGCACGCGCGCCCTGTTCTGCGAGACGGTCTCGAATCCCGCGCTCGAAATCACCGACCTCGAGGCCGTCGCGAAGATAGCCCGCGACAACGGCATCCCCCTGATCGTCGATAGCACCTTCTCCACCCCGTACCTCACCCAGCCCCTCAGGCACGGCGCCGATATCGTCGTCCATTCGCTCACCAAATGGTTCGGCGGACACGGCACGGGCATCGGGGGCATCGTGATCGACTCTGGACGGTTTGCCTGGGCCGCCGGCAAACACCCCCTGTTCACCACGCCCGACGACAGCTACCACGGGCTGCGATGGGGGATCGATCTTCCGCCTCCCCTCCTCCCCCTCGCGTTCATCCTGCGCATGCGCACGGTGCCGCTGCGCAACCTCGGCGCCTGCATCGCGCCGGATAATTCGTGGTTCTTCCTCCAGGGCATCGAGACGCTCCCCCTGCGGATGGATCGCCACTGCGAGAATGCACTCGCGGTCGCGAAACACCTCAAGGGCCACCCCAAGGTCGAGTGGGTCCGCTTCCCCGGCCTGCCCGACGACCCGATGTTCGCCCTAAACAAGAAGTACCTCCGCGGCAAGGGCGGCTCAATGGTGGTCTTCGGCATCCGCGGCGGCAAGGCCGCGGGGCAGAAGTTCATCGAGTCCCTCGCGCTCTTCTCGCACCTCGCCAACGTCGGCGACGCCAAGTCGCTCGCCATCCACCCCGCCACCACGACCCATTCGCAACTCGGCGAAGACCAGCAGCGCGCGGCTGGCATCACCCCCGAACTCGTCCGGCTCAGCGTCGGCATCGAGCACATCGACGATATCCTCGCCGATCTCGATCAGGCGCTGGCCGTGGCCTAACGCGATGCATGGATCGCCCATGAAAGGTTCCGTCGGCCCCGTCAAAACGAAGTTCTTCGAATTTGACGACCCCAAGAATCCACTCCGCCTGCGCCTCGGGCCGACCCTCCATCGGTTCACCCTGGCGTACGAGACCTACGGCGAGTTGGACGCCGACCGATCGAACGCCATCCTCCTCTTCCACGCGATGACCGGCAGCCAGCACGCCGCCGGCATCAACGAGGATGTGCCCAACCTCGATGGCCGCTGGACCGAAGAGTTGCACGAGGGTTGGTGGGACGGTTTCATCGGCCCCGGCAAGGCCCTCGACACGCGAAAATACTTCGTCATCTGCGCCAACCACATCGGCGGTTGCTACGGATCGACAGGCCCGGCCTCGATCAACCCTGACACCGGCCGCCGCTGGGGTCCGGCATTCCCGCCAATCCGCGTCAGCGACATCGTTGATTCGCAGGTCAGGCTCCTCGATCACCTCGGCATAAGGAAGCTCCACGCGGTCCTCGGCGGATCGATCGGGGGCTATCTGTCCCTGAGCCTCGCCACGCGCTACCCCGACCGCGTGCGCCACGTCATACCCATCGGCAGCGGCCTCGAGACAACGCACCTCCACCGCATCATGAACTTCGAGCAGATCACCGCCATCGAGGGCGACCTGAATTTTCGAGGGGGCGATTACTACGAGGGCCCCCGGCCCGACGTCGGTCTGGCCCTCGCACGGCGCATCGCCCACAAGACCTTCGTCTCCATCACCGCACTCAGCGAGCGGGCCCGGGACGAGGTCGTCGCCAGCCAGCCGCCCCACGGCTGGTACCAGATGAATCACCCCGTGGAGTCCTACATGCTCCACCAGGGCGAGAAGTTTGTGCAACGATTCGACGCGAACACATACCTCCGGATCGTGGACGCGTGGCAGTGGTTCGACCTGCTCGCCGAGGCGGGCGCGCACGACTACAATGAGCTCTTTGGGCGCTGCCGCCACCAGGAATACCTTGTCTTCAGCATCGACTCCGACCTCTCTTTCTATCCCGAGGAACAGGCGAAGATGGTCCACGCGCTGAAGAAGGCCAAGGTCCCCGTGATGTGGATCACCGTCCACTCCGACAAAGGCCACGACTCTTTCCTTCTGGAACCGCGCCTCTACACGCCCCATCTCGCCCACGCCCTCGAACGGCGATAGCCATAGGCGGATGCCGCCCGTTCAGCCACGGCTTCTTCGAATCAGAAATCATGCCCCGTGCACCGATAACCAGGGGATTGTGGCGCGATTACCGACCTGGCCCCGCCACTAGCGCGCCGGATTATTCAGGGGAAAACTTCTGGGGGCGGGGCCGTTTTGGACTGCGGTGGCAAAGTCCGGCGGTTGCCGGACTTTGCCACCGCAGTCCAAAGCCCTCCCGGCCCGGATCCTGGGTCGGGCACGAGCCGCGCACGCGATCAGCGCCCGAAGTTTCTGGCTAGATGTTGTCCCCGGTCGCCATGAAACCGCGGTATTCGTCCAGAACCGAAAACAGCGCCGCCGTGGTGGCCGCAACCTGCAGATCGCGCGGGGCGCGTTGCGGTGTCTCGAAAATGATCTCGAACGGCGCCGGATGCAGTTCGTCGGGATTCGTCAATATGCCTTGGTAGCAATCGCGCAGGACGCCCCTGTCCGCCTCAAATCCATCGATGATCGGGCCGTCGGCCAGTGGCAGGTGGCGGGAGGCCGCGGCCAGAACGGGCCGCACCAACCCCTCGGTGATCGTCGCCCCGCGAGCGAATGCGTAGACCCCATCCGCGGTGTCATCGGAATGCAGCGACACGATCCCGTGGAAGCGGCGCGAGCGGAGTTCGCCCTCCAGGGCGCTGACCTCCGGCTCCCGCGAACCGCGCCAGAATTCGCGATTCAGGTCCAGGCCCGCCCGGGAATGCCGCGTGCCATCGACGAACCCCGACGGATTACAGACCGGATACGCCTGGATGTGGTAGCCGCGCGCGGGCTCCGGATCGGCGGCCAGTTGCCGGACGAAGTCCACCAGCGCCATCGCTCCCTCGGGCTCGTCGCCATGGATCGCGGCGAAAACGCCGATCCTCAGTGGATCCCCACCCCCCGGCGGACCGAGAAGGGTGAACCTGGGGATTTCAAACCGCATCCCCTCGCGACTGAATTGCGCGATCGTCTTCTCGTACAATTCTTCCGAACCGCGCGCCAGGCCTCGCAACGGCCGCAGCAGCCTCTCGATCGGATCGCCCGGCAGCGCCGTCGGCCCCAGGCCCGGACGCCTCTGGCGCAGCCTCGATCTCTTCACCCCCCAACCTCCTTGCGCGCCTCCTCGGCGAGCACGGTGCTCAGATATCGCTCTCCCGTGCTGCACCCGATTGTGACGATCAGCTTGCCGCGGTTCTCGGGTCGCCTGGCCACCTGAAGGGCCGCGAAAACATTGGCGCCGGTCGATATGCCAGCCAGAATGCCCTCCGTCTTCGCCAATGACCTCGCCGTGGCGATCGCGTCCTCATTGCTCACGGTGACCACGTCATCCACCACGTCGAGATTCAGGTTCTTCGGCACAAAACCCGCCCCGGCCCCCTGAATCTTGTGGGGACCCGGCTTCAGGGGTTCGCCATTTCGCGTCTGCGTGATCACCGGCGAATCCTTCGGCTCGACCGCGATCGCGCGGAAATCCTTCTTTCGGGACTTCACCATCTCGGCGACGCCCGTCAGCGTGCCGCCGGTCCCGACCGCAGAGACGAGGATGTCGATCCTCCCGTCGGTGTCTTTCCAGATTTCCTCGGCCGTGGTGCGGCGGTGGATCTCCGGGTTCGCCGGGTTACTGAACTGCTGCGGGATCCACGACGATGGGATCTCCCGCTGGAGGGCCTCCGCGCGCGCGATGGCGCCCTTCATGCCCTCCGCTGCCGGCGTCAGCACCAGCTTCGCGCCGAGCAGGGCCAAGAGCGTCCGCCGCTCCAGGCTCATGCTTTCGGGCATCGTCAGGATCAGCCTATAGCCGCGCGCCGCCGCCACAAACGCGAGCGCAATGCCGGTGTTGCCCGACGTGGGCTCGATGATCGTCGTCGATGGAGACAGCAGCCCCTCCTTCTCGGCCGCCGCTATCATCGCGGCCCCGATGCGATCCTTCACGCTCCCAAGCGGATTGAAAAACTCCGCCTTGAGGGCGATCGTCGCGTCGATACCCTCCGCCATTCGGTTCAACTTGATGAGCGGTGTGCGCCCGATCGTTTCGATTACGTCATTGCTTATTGCCATGGTTTTGTCTCCGTCGTTGGAGGACCCGGGACGATCGCTCCCGCCCAGGCCTCCGGTTTCTTGAGTCCTCGGTTTGACACACGCCTTACTCCTTCAGAGCTTGAATGCTGTCAAATATGCCCCGGCCGTCGAAGTGTTGCCCCGGGGCGGTGCTCCACCTGCCACCTGACCAAACCAGATCCGATCAACCAGCCCCTGGACCAAACCTCGCCATTTGCTGGAAATTGATTCAGATTTCATATGCGACTCTATAGATCGTTTTTATAGACAAAAAATCAGGGGCACGGAACCCCATCACCCCAATCCAACGCCATCGCGCCCCCAGTCTCCCATAAAAACCTCAACATTGTCCGTGCTTGCCTAATATACGACTTGTTCTATCGTCTTTTAATCTATCCCGAGATTCTGGCAAGAGGAATCTGTCGGCCCAAGTCCGACAGATTCCTAGGGCATCTTGCGGCCCCCCAGGATGCCGGTACGTCTGGGGCGATCAGGCGGCGCGCAGGGCGCGTTCGATGCGTTGCCAGATATCCTCGGGATCCTCGAGCCCCACGGAGATGCGGATCAGGTAGCGGGAAACGCCGCAGGATTCCGCCCAATCCAGTTCCGTATAATGCGCCAGGAGGGTGAAGGGGCAGGCGAGGGTGAACACGGTGCCGAGGCTCGGCCCCTTGCAGACCTCCAGGGCGTCGTAGATGCGCGGGGATGCCTTCTCAGCATCCTTGGGCAGGAAGGTGACGAGCGATCCCCATCCGCCGGTCGGCCGACGGACCGCCTCATAGGCCTCGCTGTACTCCCATTTCGGATACCAGACGCGCTCCACGGCCGGGTGCTGACTGAGCCTTTCGGCGATCAGGAGACCGTTGTCGTTGTGGCGCAGCATCCGGTGGGGAAAATTGTGGGCCCGCGAATCCAGCACGATGGCGTCATCGCCCCACAGCAACTCCTCATGCTGGTCGCGCACGATCTGCTTCAACTCGGCGTACATGGGCGAGCGCGGGTTGCAGATGACGGCACCGCCCATCACGTCGCAGGTGCCGGCGACATACTTCGTCAGGCTCGTGGCGATGAGGTCGGCATAGGGGCCCAGGTCCACATTCACGGGCGTCGCAACAACGTCGTCGCCCACCAGCGGCACACGCGCTTTTCGGAGGATCGGCGAAATGCGACGAAGGTCGGCCGATCCAAGCAGCGGATTGCCGGGGATCTCGCTGAAACACGCGGCCAGTCTCTGATGCCCCAAGAGCTTGCCAAGATCCTCGCCGATGGACGCGAGGTCGTGCAGCAGGGTGGCGCCGTGGCCGAACTTCTGTTGGACCTTGAGGGTATCCACGTAGCAAAAGCCCAGCTGTGCGGTCGGGCATCCCGGACTCCGCGCCATGACGGCCCGAAGCGCCGCAAACTGCGCGGCCATACCCGTCGGCGCCAGATAGACATCGTCCTCGGCACAGTGATAGAGGCCAGCCAACCGCCGGCGCAACTGTCGCCGCGCCCCATCGCCTTCCACGGCGTCTTCGGGCCGACCGGCCAGGGCCGCTTCCGCCTGCCGCGTGGACACGATCAAGCCGGTGTGCTGCCAGAATGCCTTGAGCGCCGCCTCCCCGCCCTCGCCCGCCGCCACGACACCAACGACGCCGGCATGATCCACGACGCGCGTGCTCGCCCCGCTGGTCCTTTCCACAAACCGCGCGCATGTTTCGGCAACACGGGCCGATGGCAGCGGCAGGCACGGCTGTTCCCCACCACTGATCCGCCGGGCCAACCGAACCACGATCGGATGGACCACGAAGCGGGGGTAGCCACACTGGAGCCGTCCCATCACCTCCGCGCTCTTCTCCTCGTAGCCAACCACGTCCGCCCACCGCGGCAGGGCCATGGACACCGCGTGAACGGAATCCGGGATCGGTCGCCCCAGATCCTCCGCACGCCACGCCGGATGCGTCAAAAGGTCGCGCGCGTTCATCCGATCAACTCCTTCATGGCGATGTCTATGTCATTCCGCAAATCCGCGACGTCCTCGATGCCGACGGAGAACCGCAGCAGCCCGTCCCCGATGCCGACCTTCCGCCTGACCTCGGGCGGCACGGACGCGTGCGTCATCGTGGGCGGATGGCAGATCAGGCTCTCCACCCCACCGAGGCTCTCGGCAAGCGTGAACAGGCGGAGGCGTCGGCAAAACTCCAGGGCAGTCTCCTCGGAACAATCCAGCTCCGCGATGATGATGCCCGAACCCCCTTTCATCTGCCGGCGCGCGAGATCGTGCTGCGGATGACTGCGGAGGAACGGATAGCGGACCATCCGCACCCCCTGCCTCGTCTCCAGCCAGCTGGCCAGTTCGAGCGCGCTGGCGCAATGCCGCTCCATCCGCAGAGCCAACGTCCGCTGCCCGCGCGCGGTGAGCCACGCGTCAAACGGCGATGGCTGCAGGCCCAGCGCCTTCTGCGCGAATACCATCCGGTCCCGCCATGCCTCGTCGTTCGTCGCCACGATCCCGCCCAGGCAATCGCTGTGCCCATTGACGTATTTCGTCGTGGAGGAAAGGGACAGCGTCGCGTCCAGTTCCACGGGCCGCTGCAGATACGGCGAGGCAAAGGTGTTGTCCACGAGCACCGGCGAGCAAACCCCGGAGGCGACCGCGCTGATGCCCGCGATGTCCACGACCTTGAGCAGAGGGTTGGTCGGGCTCTCGAGCCACACCAGCGCGGGCCGCGCCGACCCGATCTCTGCCCAGTTCTCCGTCCGGCTCATGTCCAGGTACCGCACCCTGAGACCAAACTTGGCGAATACCCTCTCGAAGAGCCGGTAGGTGCATCCGTACAGATTCTCCTCCGCCAGCACAAGGTCGCCGCTCTTCAGGGTCGACACAACCGCGGTGATCGCCGACACCCCACTGGCAAAACACGTCGCGAACCTCGCCCCCTCCAGCGATGCGGCGCTCGATTCCAGCAGCCGGAAATTGGGATTCCCGGATCGCGTGTAATCAAAACCATCCGCGTTGCCGCTCTCGAATGTCGATGTCAAGTAGACCGGCGGCATCACCGCGCCAGTGTCGCCCACGAATCCCCGCGCCCCGTGGACCGCCCGCGTCCCAAATCCTGCCCGATCATCTTTCTCCATGACAGTTCCGCTTGCTAGCCGTTTGAAATAACACCCAAGCCCCGAATCGGCAAATTCCTGAGAACCCGGATCCCATGGTCCCGGCAGGAGCCCCCCACGACGGCGCATCGTCCGGCCGATCTCCCCTAGATGCCCCCGCCATCGATGCAGTCCACGTTCGCCACCTCCGAATCCCGAACCGGCGCCCCGGCAAACACGGTGGCGAGCGATGCCCGATCCATGACGCGGGTCACGTGGTTGCGGATATCCAAGAACACTCGACGAAACCGGCAGAAGGACTCTTGGGTGCACCGCTTGTAGCCCGTCACGGACACGCACGCGATCGGCGCCAGATATCCGTCGAAACAACGCACGACTTCGCCCATCATGATCTCCGTCGGTTGACGCGCCAGAAAATAGCCCCCCGCCTTTCCCGGAAGACTGTCCACCCACCCCAAGTTCTTTAAATCCAACATGATGTGCTCCAAAAACCGCTTGGGCACATCGTTCCGCCGCGCCAGCTCACGGATCGGGATCGGTCCCCGCCCGTACGCTTCCACCAGGGTGAACAGCGCCCGCAGGGCATAATCGGTCCGCATCGATAGCTGCATATACGACTTTTTTGATCGTATTTATATTTATGGGGCGAGCCTCATGGCGTGCAAGAGAAAACGCTTGGGCGCATTCCTTCGCGGGCAGCCCCCTCACTCCGCGCCCACGTCGTCTTTCCATTGGCTCGCATCGGCCGGTGGGATAGCCGTGCGCCCCATTCGTTTGCGGACCGCCTCCCTGATGATGTACTCGACCTGTGCGTTGGCGCTGCGCAGTTCGTCTCGGGCCCACCGGTTCACGTGCTCCCAGAGGTCCTCGGGAATGCGGATCAATACGGCCTTCCGCTTAGCCACGCCGGGTGCCTCCCTCTATCACCTCGTACCAGAGCAATTGGCGCTGCGGACCGCGCAGACGCAGAACTCCGGGCGGCCGCGCGGTCCATGGTCACGCCTCCTGGCGGCGACGGTGCCCGGGTCCGAATTCTCGAATCAGACGTCTGGTCGGCCGCGGCGGGCACCGCCGGGGATGAAGATGAGACGTAGGAGCGCGCTTGCGCGCGATTCAAGCATGGAATCGCCTGCGAGCAGGCTCCTACTGCCGGCATCTGAGTTTTCGAGCTAGGCATAGAGCGTCCCGGCGTTCACCACCGGCTGTGCCGCCTGCTCGCCGCACAGCACCACCAGCAGATTGCTCACCATCGCCGCCTTGCGCTCCTCGTCCAACTCGATCGTCTGGTGCTCCTGGAGGCGGTGCAACGCCATCTCGACCATGCCGACGGCGCCCTCGACGATCCGCTGGCGCGCGGCCACCACGGCCTCCGCCTGTTGCCGCCGCAGCATGGCCCCCGCTATCTCGGGTGCGTAGGCGAGATGACTCAACCGCGCCTCCTCCACCACCACCCCCGCCTTGCTGAGCCTCTCCTGCAATTGGTGCTGCAGGTCGTGCGAGACCTCGTCCATGCTCCCGCGCAACGAGACCGAATCGTCCGTCGAGTCGTACGGATAGTGGCTCGCGAGATAGCGCAGGGCCGCCTCGCTCTGGATCTGCACGTAGTTCGAGTAATCCTCCACGTCGAAGCACGCCTGGGCCGTGTCGTCCACTCGCCACACCACCACCGCGGCGATCTCCGTCGGGTTCCCGCGCTGGTCATTCACCTTCAGCGTATCCGTGTTGAAGTTGCGCGTCCTCAGCGACACCCTGATCTTCTGGTACAGCGGGTTCGCCCAGTGGAATCCGGCCACCCGCACCGTCCCCTTGTACGCCCCGAACAGGAGCAGCACGGCCGACACGTTCGGTTGCAGGGTGAAGAATCCACAGCACATCAGAACCAACAACCCAAGGGCCAGGATCATCCCGACCAGTCCGCAGATCCCGCCCACCGCATCCGCCCCCCGAGGCGTCGAATCAATCACCCCAATCGCATGATATACCCCATACCCGACCGCCACGAACGCCAGAAACAACAGGGGCAACATCACCCACCCGCTCACCGTCCCACGACGCACTTCCTTTGCCATACCAACCTCCTTCTCTTCTATCGGCCTCCGCAACACGCGAAAACCTCACTATCATACGCCAGCAAGATACCATAGTGATATCATATTGCAATATGCGCGCAAAAAAATGTCAGCGCTTTTATTATAAATTGATGTGCAATATGTTACACATGCATTCGACGTCTTCAGATCTTGGCGGCATTCCAAATTCTCGATACATTGCATGGGGTCGGTAAAATCGGTACGGGAGGTGAAACATGGACGTCAGGGGCAATCGCGAGTTTCTGAAAGACAGCATCCGCTTGGAGATTGATTTTTCGGCCACCGACCAATCGCGCGGCGTCCCGACACCACCGATTGAGAAGCCGGTGCCACCGGGCGTCACTCCCCTGCCCCTGGCCGAACCAACCAGCCTCTCTTTCGGCAAGAACCTCGATCTGGCTTCGGCCTTTGCCGGGCGTCGCAGCCACCGGAAATTTCTGAGGGAATCCCTATCTCCGGAGGAACTGTCATTCCTGCTCTGGGCAACGCAGGGCATCCGTGACCCCGGCCGCAAGCAACCCATGCTGCGAACCGTCCCCTCGGCGGGCGCGCGACATGCGCTCGAGACCTACGTCGCCGTCCTGCGCGTCAATGGCATGGACAGTGGCCTGTATCGCTATCTCCCCTCGTCGCACGCCCTGGTGCCCGAGTACCCCGCGAGTGACCTGGGCAAACGGCTGGCCAAGGCTTGCCTCGGGCAGACCTTCATAGGGGAAGCCGCCGCCGTGTTCATCTGGGCCACGATCCCATACCGGATGGAATGGCGATACGGCCTCGCGGCCCATCGCGTCATCCCGATGGACGCCGGCCATGTCTGCCAGAACCTGTATCTCGCATGCCAGGCCATCTCGGCGGGCACCTGCGCGGTGGCCGCCTATCACCAGCAACTCATGGACCAACTGCTGCGGATCGATGGCGACGAGGAGTTCGCCCTGTACCTCGCCCCCGTCGGCAAAGTGGAGTTACCCCAGCCTTAGCCCGGATGTTTCACAGCCTGCCGGCTGTGAAATTCCGGGCTCTGGGAAAACCGCGCCATGAAAGCCATTTATTGGGAAAGGTCAGCCAAAGACTGGGATTTTTCGCGGTTGCAGAGCGTGTTTCGCGGGCCGGTGGCCCCAGACCATCCAGAAGCACGTTTTTCAGAGCGCGGTTCTCCTTTGAGCCTGCATATTCAAGAACCCGGCGCGACACCATCGATTTGAGGATGGGAGGGACGCCGGCCCCGGCGTCCGCGATTCACCAGCCGCGTGACACCTGGGCCAGTGCGGCCCGCGAGGCCGCGGGCCCTCCCACTGAATTCTGGCCAACGGGCGTGAACGAGCCGTCCCTCCGGCCCCTCATGCACCTCGTTGCGCGGTCCAATCCCTCAACACATCCAACGCCCGCGCCACGAGCGTCGGAAGCGCCGCCGCGACCTTCGGCGTCAGGCCCTCCCGGACCTCGAAGGGATCCTCGACCTCCATCGCCAGGATTCGGATCTCGGAGGGGAAAGGAATCTCCAGCCGCTCCGCCAGCGCCAGCACTTCTGGCAGACCCGCATAATGCGGCGATGGCGCCGCCACCTTCCCAAAATCCTCCGGCCGCAGATCCATCACCGTCCCCGGCTCGCTGCGCCGAGTCATGATCGAATCCAGTATCAGGACGCGCTCCCGCCCCTCCATGCGCTCCATCAGCGCGAGGCCCGCCTCCGCGCTCTCGATCACATCGACCACACCCGGCAGTTGCGCGCGCAGCTCGCGCGCGGCCAGTATCCCCACCGCATCGTCCCCGAGGATGTCGTTGCCAAGTCCCAGAACCAGTACGGGCAGCGATCTGCCGTCGGAGATCCCGCGGGCGGAATCCACCACCCTCGGATTCCCAGACGCTGTCAGCCCAGCATCATCCGCTCCATCCATCAAGATAGTCTGGCCCACAACCCACAACGGGTCGAGTTAGAACGCCCACGGGTAAGATCCGCGCAGGGGCCCGCCCGTCCAAATCCCCCGACGCCCACCCGCCTAGCGGCGGCGCCCAGAATCCCTTGCCCCCACGTCGTAACGAACTTGTAACAGATGAGCCACCGTACCGTCACTCAGGCGCGATAGCTTCACATCCGAGGCCAGATGAACGCCGACGAGGAAATCACCACGGAAGAGATACGAATGGCGCGGTACAGGACCGGATTCATTTCGGATGTGCACTTGGGCACGCGGGGAAGCGACGCCCTGTCATTGCTGCATTTCTTGAAGGTCAATGAATTCGAGACCCTCTATCTTGTGGGAGACATCATCGACGTGTGGGCACTTCGCCGGGCCATATACTGGCCGCAGGAGCACAACGACGTCATCCAGAAGTTGCTCCGCAAGGGGCGCAAGGGCACCCGATTGATCTACATCCCCGGGAACCACGATGAGTTCGTGCGGCATTTCTTCGGTGCGTTTGGCAGCGTGACGATCCAGAAAAGCGCGATACACCACACGGCGGACGGCCGCAGGCTGCTGGTGATCCACGGGCACGAACTCGACGTTGTCGTCCAGGGGATGGGCTGGTTGGCCCACCTGGGGGACATCGGATACAAGATCCTGATGCGCCTCAACGGGACGGTCGACGCCGTGCGCCACCTCCTTGGGTGGCCACATTGGTCGCTGAGCGCGTACGTCAAGCGCGAGGTCAAGAACGTCGTGAGCTTCATCGGAAACTTCGAGGAAGAGGTCGTGCGATACGCCAGTCGCTACTCCGTCGACGGCGTGCTCTGCGGGCATATCCACACCGCCGCGGCGCGCAACATCCGCGGGCTCGCCTATTACAATTCCGGCGATTGGGTCGAAAGCCGCACGGCGATCGTGGAGCATTTCGATGGGAGGATGCAGCTCATTCGGGTCCCACACAGCGGCTCCACGGCGGCCGCCGGGGACCTGCCCCCCGCATCCGAATGGCCTCCTTGCGCCAAGCTTCGACCGGGCCCCGATGTGACGCCCGGCGACTCCACCCAGCCACGTCCACCGCAGCGGTTCCCCATCCCCAATTTCGCCGCATCAAACCTCTCCCGGATGTCGCCTCCAATCCTCGGATCGGACCGCTGCAATCGGCGACGACGGCTCTTGCGCGAACATCGGCTTCCCAACACCAACCTCATAACCCCAACCGAGAACTGACCCATGACCAAGACAAAGACCCAATACCCAGCAATTCTTTTGAAATCCCTCGCCGTCGCAGCGGTGGCGTGCCTTGCCATCGCCGGCTGCGGCCATCAGGAACAGGGCGGCGTCGGTGCCAGCACCATCCAGAACAAGGGCTCCGACACCATGGTCAACGTGGCCCAGGCCTGGGCCGAGGCATACAAGAAGGTCGCGCCCGGCGTCGAGATCGAGGTCTCGGGTGGCGGCTCCGGCGTTGGGATCGCCGCGCTCATCCGCGGCACCATCGACATCGCGAACGCCAGCCGAAACATGAAACCCGAGGAGATCGAGCAGGCCCGGACGAATACCGGCAAGACCCCCAAGGAATTCATCGTCGGATATGACGCCCTCGCGGTCTACGTCCACAAGGACAACCCGATCGACGAGATCTCGATCGACCAGTTGGCCGACATCTTCGCCGAAGGCGGCAAAACGACCAAATGGTCCGAACTCGGCGCGAACATCCCGGCGGGCCAGGACGAGATCATCCGCGTCAGCCGCCAGTCCAGTTCCGGCACCTACGAGTTCTTCCGCGAACACGTGCTCAACAAGAAGGACTTTAAGCTCGGATCCCGCGACATGAACGGTTCCAAAGAGGTGGTCGAACTCGTCGCGGCCACCCCGGGAGCCATCGGGTACAGCGGGATGGGATACAATGAGCCGGGCAAGGTCAAGATGCTCAGGATCGCGCCCAAGAAGGGCGAGCCCGGCGTCAGCCCCAGCTTGGACAATGCCCTCACCGGGCGATATCCGATCGCCCGCTCGCTACAGGTCTACACCTTGGGCGAACCCACGGGTGAGTTGAAAAACTATGTCGACTGGATCCTGACCCACGCCGGCCAAAAGGTCGTTCAGGATTGCGGCTACGTCCCGCTTCCGCCCGATAAGCGCAAGAAATAGATACCCCAGCCTCCGGCGGCGCGGGCGGTGCCAAGGCAAAACACCGCCCGCGCTGCATTTCCTCATCTTTGACACGGTGTGACCGCGGCTCGTCTCGGACCCTCGGCCGCCATCGCGTTTCTCCCGGCACCCGATCCGCCGCTAGCCTGCATATTTCACGCTTCCGCGTGAAACATGCAGGCTCAAAGGAAAACCGCGCTCCGAAAAACGCGATTTTGGAGGGTCTGGTGCCACCGATCCGCGAAACACACTCTGCAACCGCGAAAAATCCCAGTCTTTGCCAGACCTTTCCCAATAAATGGCTCTCATGGCGCGGTTTTCCCAGAGCCCGGAATTTCACAGCCGGCAGGCTGTGAAATATCCGGGCTAGCGCCTTTGCCTTACCCATATGGGGCTCGACCATGCGTGCGACCGGTTGCCGTGCTCGTCCCTGTCGGCCTGGATCACCCGGACATAATAATAATATGAACCCCCAAAGGAATCGTCGGTGTGCTCGATATGCGCGTCCCGGCTCTTTGGCGTCACCTCAAAAAGCGTGGCGCCCGACCGGATGATCGCGATCTCCTCGATCTTATCCGTCCCTTTCACATCCACGACGATGCGGGGCTTTCCCGACGCTTCGAATTCCTCACCCATGAAATGCCCGTCGATCCGGACATCGAGGCCGATGCGGGCGTGGTTGACGGCGTAATTGCGCCTGTGCCGAAGCGCCTCGAAAATCGCCGCGCGGTTCAGTTCCCGCGCCAGCACCGCCGTCCGGGCGGCGGGCTTTCCGTCGTGCGTGTCCGTGCCGGCCACAAAACCCGTCCTTCCGCCCCGGTCAAGAAAACCCCGGGCCAATTCTTCGCCGCGCGCGTCGTAGGACTTCCCCCGGTGAAGGATGTTATCGGGGTAGATCTCGGTATTCGCGATCACGGCGGCGTTCGCGGGCAAGTAGTCGAACTGGTCGCGCTCCTCGACATCGGGATGATTGTTTTGGATCAACCCGCCACGCCGGCCCACGGCCTCCGCTAGGGCGTTGGGATTATTGTAGGGCGCATCTTTCGCGCTGAATAAATAATCAACCCGGTTTGTGAAATACACGTTCTTGTGATTATACAATTTCGGCGGCCCCGGAAACAGCCGCTCCGAGGGGCCGTTGGTGAAGCCCGCCCAATACTTTCCCTGCGATGTCCACTCGTAGCCGCCGATCGCGACGAATTGCCCGTCGGCATTGTATCGATCGGCCTTCTCCTGAATCAGCGCCCAGTTCTCCTTCGGCATGCGCCAATTGGGGCGCCCGTTGCCAAAGTCGTGGTCGGTCAGGATGACAAAATCTAATTTTGCGACATCGCGCGCATGGGTGAAGTAATCGTCGGGGCTGCCCTTTCCATCGGAGAGTGCGGTGTGCCCGTGCACGTCGCCCCAATAGGTGAGGTATTGCCCCAGGGCGGGACCGGCGAAGATGATCGCAAGGGGGACAAGGACCGCCCGAAGCGCCACCGTCACAAACTACTCCGCCAGGATCGCGGTCAGAGGTTGGCCGTCGGTGTTCTCCATCCGCAGACCGAGCAACGCGGCGATCGTCGGGGCGACGCAGGTGCTCGTGATGGTCCCCGCATGGGCACCGGGCCGGATCCCCGCGCCCCACGCCACAAAGGTCGCGTGTAGCTTCGGCACGTTCGGATCATAACCATGGGTGCCCTTGACCTCTTTCGACATGGCGGACACCGCCTCGTCGCCGACGGGGCTGTCGCTGAACGCATAGCCCTCCTTGGCGGAGAGCACGACGTCGGCCGCGCGCGGTTCGCGGGCCGGATCGCCAAGCCCGTATCTCGGAAAATCTTCGGGCGCCAAAGTGAGCGCGATGCCCTCCACATCCTTGAAAAGCGCGGCCACCTTGGGGATCAGCGTCGCGCGGTCCTTTTCGTCGGTCACATAAACCAGACAGCCGCCGCCCTGCGACACGGCCCGGACCCTTCCGCCCGTGATCTTCTTCCCCGATGCTGCCAACAGGCCCGCCTTCCGCAAAACCACATTGGGGGAAATCTGCTGCCGATACGCCGCGAAACCATGATCGGAGACGATGATGAGCGTGGCCTTGCCGGGGAACGTGGTCCGCAGTTCCTGCAAAACCTCCCCCACCAGCCCATCCGCGAATTTCACCGCCGCATAGGCCTCGGGGCTCTGGGGACCGTGCGCGTGCTCGACGTGGTCGATCTCCAAAATGTGCAGCATCGCAAATTGCGGGCGATGCGCGCGCAGGATGTGATTGAACATTCTCACGTGCAACCGGTCGCGATTCTCGCCCTGCCCCGCCTTGAACCCGTCGGCCTCGTTCTCATAGGGGATGCCCGCACGCTTGAACTCCCCCAATAGCGACGGCGTGCTGTACGCCACGAAAAGCCCGTTGCTGGTCACGCACGGCAAGGTCCAGTCCAGCGTCTTGGCGCCGCGCGTCCCCGGCCATGTGACCGACGCCGTCGTCAGGCCCGCGCGCTTCGCCACGTCGTAGATCGTCGGAGACCTCACGATCTCCTCCTTGTCGAAGATCGGATCCCAGATGAAGGGCACCACCTCGCCCTTGGCGCGATCAAGGTAGGTGTTCCCGACCACGCCGTGCTTGGCCGGGGTCACGCCGGTGACCAGGGTGGTGTGCGTCGGCCATGTGACCGTCGGCATCACCGCCTTCATCTTCTCCGCGCGCGCCCCCTTCTCGGCCAGCTCGCGGACGGTCGGCATCTCGGCACGAGGATCATCCAGATAATAATGCGCCAACCCATCCAGGCTGATCATCACCACGATGCCATCCTTCGCCGGCGCTAGCGCCCAGCCCGACGAAAGCGTCGTGGCCGCCAACATCGCGAAGACAGATAGAAATATGCCCCTCTTGTGCCGGGGCCGTCGTGCCGCCGGCGGAACGGTTCTGATCGGAGCACGCGACTCAGCCAGTTCGGTCGTCATGAAAAACATTGTGGCGCGCGGCGCGCCCGTCGGGTCAAGCTTTTCTCGGCATGCTCAAGATCCGCAATCGCTCCCGACAGCGGCCCAACCACCCGGGATCACGGCGTAACCGCATCCGCTCAAGGCGCGATCACGCCCGGCCATGGCGGAACGACCCTAGGCCATCGCCGAACAACTCCCGGTCACGGCACAACGACTCCCGGCCATGCCGCAATGGCTCCCGGCCATGCCGCAAGGACCCCAGGCCATGCCTCAACGGCCAGACCTTTCACACCAAAGAGATCACGGGGCCCAGGGAACCGAAAAAACCACTTCGAAGCCCTCTTCCGCCCCAGCCATTGACCCGGCACCCAGAACCCAGCCAGGGTTTTGGGTTCGCTCGACCGAATCCGTTGGAGTCCAGGCTCTAGCCTGTTTCGCGCCCGATTCCGCCTAAAGGCTGAATTCCAACAGGTTGCCGTCGAATAACCAAAAGCCCTGAGTACACAGCACCGCCTCCCCCCTTCGCGCTTGCACCGCCCCCCGACTTCGGCAACATCCCATCCAACGGGATCGGTGAACACTTCACCAACAGCGCGTCTTCTTGGTCAGGCGCAGCCCTCGCGTCCCCACCAACCGCCGTGCCCATCCCGCCATCTCACGCTCCCCGCATCCCGTTGCACCACCTCTGGTTCCCCGGTCGGCACCCGTTCCTTCCCGAATCCATTGTGCGCCCGTATAATCCGATGCACCCCAGCCACTGTCAACGCCCCCGAACAGCGTGTCCGCTTTGCCCCCGCAAATCAGACAAATGGGTCAACTAAACAACGTTAGCCCATCAAAGAAATGCAACCAACGAAGCACAGGCACAGGTTTGAGACGATCGTCTGTGTGGCCAGCGCACTGTCAATCATCGCGAGTGCCGTCACCATCGCCACTTCGGTCGCCGGCCTGATGCTGCCTGCTGACGGTGCTGCTTTCATGAATCTCGCGAGAACGTTTATTGGACAGATTCTTGGATTCCTCGCGTTGACGGCGTCTGGAATCGTTGTGGCAGCTTTCTTTGACGGTCTTCGGTTTACCCGCCCCGGAGCGATTCTGATCTTGATTGCGATGGCGGCGATGGTTGCACAGTGGTTCAGTTTTCGGTGCATCGACGTCGCCTTTTGAGTAGCGCAAAGCATGCGATGGAATTGGGCTAACAACGTGATCGACGTGAACCGCCAGCAAAGCGCTCGTTTCCTGCCGACGCGGGAGGACACTCCCAGTCGGGAGGGTGTTGACGGGTCACTGAGGCGGTCACGTCATCACGGGCGTTGGGAAAATCGATGAGTCCTGAACTCGAAAGCAAACTAGAGGAGTTCGATAGGATTGAGGATGCTCTGCTTGAGGCGGCGATGTGTCTGTTCAAAGCGCATGGTGGCGCCGTCTATCCCCTAGATTTGCTCGCGAATGCGGCCATCAAACGTGCGAAGTCATTGAATTCAGCGTTCAGCATGCTGCTTCGCGCCGACAATTTTTTAGCTGCAGCCCACCTGATTCGATTGCAGTTGGATTCTGCTCTCAGGTTTTCCGCTGCATGGATTGTTGATGATTGCCACAAATTCGCCCACGAAGTGCTCAAGGGTGTTTCGATCCGGGATCAGAAAGATCGGACCGGGAAGAAGATGACGGACGCTCACCTCGTATCGGTACTCTCAGAAGAGGAGCCGTGGATCGCCAGGGTTTACGAAGCCACTTCGGGCTACATCCATCTTTCAGAGAAGCACATCTTTAATACACTATCTCTTTCCGATGAGCCGCGCACAGCGACCATTGAGATATCCTCCAAGAGCACACCGGTTCCGAACCAGAGTAAGCTCGAAGCAGTGATGGCGATGATGGCCATCAACCGCGTGCTCTTGGGTTACTTAGCGGGATGGCACCGCACGAAGGAAGGGTCGCCGAAAAAATCAATACGCCCAACAAGGCGCTAGAGCCACACAACGAACAAACAGCACCGGGACGGATACCCATGAATGACGAGAGCGAGCAAACACTTTTGGCAGAGGTCAAAGAGTTGCGGCGACTCGGCCGCAAGATCTTCTATTTATTGATCATCCTGCTGGTCGCGACACTGGCCACGGTTCCCATCCCGACCCACATGCCCACCCAGAGCAGCTGGAGTGAGGTCAGATGCCTGATCGACCGGCAAGAGTTCAAGAAGGCATTTCCGATCGCGGAGCATCTTGTTGCGCAGGCGCCCCGAAATTGTTATGGACATGCGGTCCTTGGACAACTCTTCCTGGCGGTGAACGACATCACGAACGCAGAGATTCAGTATTCCATGGCGTACGATCTCTTCCCGAGCCGCGAGGCAGAGGAGACGCTTCAGGCGTTGCGAAAACGGCTGGCGGGGCAGGCACCCAAGTGATGACTGAAAACGATAATATTTTGGCCAACCACCGTCTCAACCGAACCGCTCCCAGCGTCGCGGTCGCTGAGGCGCGACGTTCGGCATCATGAATTACGATGAAAGCCATCACACAGTTACGCAAGAAGGCGAAGGGCGGGGACAGGGGGTTCCCTCGGGCAACCCTCGCCTTCTATGGCCCGGACAACAAGAGAGCGACGAAAGCGGTTCTCGGTATTTTCCTGAGCGAAGGAGCCGAAGCGACGATCCACCGTTATTTCAGCGAGGATCAGGACGCACGGTACCGGATCGATATTCAAGAATCCATCCTTGCACGCATTCGAGAGCACGGCGTCAAATCACTCATTATGATGGAAAAGATTTTTGGGTGTCCGCACGAAGAAGGCATCGATTATCCGCAGGGTGAGGCCTGCCCTCGCTGCCCTTTTTGGAAGGATCGAGACCGATACACCGACACGGAATGAGAAAGCCGAATCGGGTCCCCGTGACTGGGGGTTAGTCAATCACGGGTCCCACACCACCGGACATGCGGGCCCCCGTGCGGCGGTTCAAATCAGGCACGACCGTTTGGCCCGCAGTGAAGAAATATCCGGACTAACAGCCCGTTGAGAAAGCCCCTGATGGCGCGCGTGGTCCGATTCCGCCGGGGCCGGCGTCCCTCCCACACCCAACGTGGCCGTTGTATGGTTTTTTCAACGGGCCGCTAACGGTCCTCGATCGGCCTCAACAGGAACCCCACCCAATTGAAGTCCCGATTGAAATAACTCGTCAGGCGCACGACGACCTCATTGCGCCCCGCCCGGAAGGGTAACGACACCCTCTGGGCAACGAATCCGCCCGCATGCCCCGCCACGGAAAGGCACCGCTCGCCGTTGACCCAGATCTCGCACGGATCGTCATTCGCGAACAGAAACGCCTTGCGCCCGGCCACCCGCGCATCGAAGAACCGCCGCGCGAGAAACGCGTGGCCCATCCCGCCCAACTCCACCTCGCCGACGATCTTGGTCCCATGCCGCCCGACGTACGTAAGGTTCAGCGTGGGGCCCACCGACCACTCCTTCATCCAGCCCGACACGAACCGCTCCTTGACCAGCCGGCATTCGAACCGCCCGCCCGCATCGAGCGCCGCCAATGCAGGCAGGACCGCGAACGGATCGCCCCGCGATCGTCCGGCCCCGTCGCACGGGATCGGCACCGGGCCGAACACATCCCATTCGCAGGAATCCGCCCGCGCCCCGTCCGGCACCGTCGTGTCCTCGGGCGAATCCTGATACCACACGGCCACGCTTTCCGGACGCAGCCCGGGATAAGCCCCCCATTCGATCGACAGCGATTTTCGAAAGGGATACGGGTTCTCGAAATGATGCCGATAGCGGCCCTCGTCATTCGAATGCGCCACCGCGTAGGGGTGATGCGCCCCCCTGCCGAACCACGCAAACGTGAAATAGTCCTCCCCATTGATGCCATGCAGAAATGCCGGATCGTCCCCCTCCCCATCGATCACCGCAAAGTCGCCGCCGCCATGATCGTGCCCGGTCCCATACAGCGTCATCCCCAGCCAATGCCCCCGACCGCGCACGTAGAGCACCTGAAGCGGGCGATGGCCATCCGTCAACTCGGGCTGCTGGTGCCGGGCGTGGAAATAGCCCCACCCCGGCAAGAACGACCTCACCCTTTCGCCCGTCACCACGCCCCGGATCTCCGCATCGCGATCCCCGTCGTTGCGAACCGACAGCCGAGCGCGCTCCCGAAACGGCATCGGCAGATAACAGCTGGAGTCGCGCGCCGCATGCCGGAAAAACGATGCGCCACGGAACGGTCCAAAAAACCGATCCACCGGGGAATCCACCGCCGCGGACGCCGCGCCATCGAAATGCACCCGCAGGCGCAGCCGCGAGCCCTCGCTCCACCCCAGCCGAAGTTCCCGGAGTATCCCGGGCCCCGTTAGTTCACAAAGGCTCTTCTCCTCCCCCACTCTCAACATCGTTGGCGCGATCGGCAACGCCATCTTGTCCACAACCTCCCGCGCGCCCGCACCAATCTCTTTCGGCCACCCCCGGGCCTCCAGCACCACGTTCGTTCCCTCGGAACGGCCCATCAGCCGCGCCCCCGCGAGGGATGCGTCCCCCAAGCGATAATCGATCTGGCAGAACCAGAGCTGAAACGACGGCTGGCGCTGCACCACATCGACGCGGATGGACCGATCGAACGGCACGGGCAGGAAGAAATTGAAATCCCGCTTGCCGACCGGGACATGATTCGCGGGCGCGAGCAGGGCGGGAAACTGGCGCGCCGCCTCCACCAGCGCCAAGTCCGTTGCGCGCAGGCTCGGGCGTTCCTCGCCATCCACGAAGAATTCCCAATCGAAATACGGCTCCCCTTCCAGCCGCGTCGTCCAGATATGGCGAATGCTGCCCTGGCCTTTGAGATCCAGAAGCGTGTGCCGATAGCCGACGTTCGTCCACGCGCCAAAATGTCGTTCCGGGCTCTCCACGAAACTGTTCTTCCCCGCCAGATAGTCGCGCAGTACGTGCACATCTGCCATCGCCCGTTCTCGAATCTCCTCCAAGGACGGTTCCGGCGCCCCATGCGCCGCGCCATGCGGCAGGCACAATATCCCGATCACGGCGCAAACGCAGGACCTCGTCATCACCTTCTCAAGATGTTGGGTTGCACACACCCACCGTCAAGGGCGCCCAAAGTTCGCAGCGGGCCGCCTGACGCAGGATAAGGCTTGGGCAACGCTCGTGGCGCGATCCCTCCTTTGGAGTGCGGTGGCAACGCCACCGCTTTGGAACGGCGCGAAGCGACGCCCCGCTTGGCCCGCGATCCGCCGGCTCCTCGGGCGGCGCATAGCGTTCGCCCCTTCCCTTGCGGCGCTCGCTGAGACGCCCCACAAGATCTTGGGCACGCCATGCGGACATTCTGGGGAGGGCCCCCGGCCTCGCGGGCCGCGGCCGACCCACGCACCGCTCATGACGTCGGGACGCGGACGCCGAGGCCGGAGTCCCTCCCCGCATTCGATCGGGAATGACAATCCTATTGCGGCGCGGCGCGAGCGGCTCCACTTTTCCCCCTGCAATGAGACGCAGGGATCTGATCCGGACCGCGGCCGCGGGTGCCCTCGCCGCCGTCGTCCCCCGCCAGACGCACACGGCGGAGGCCTTGGGCGACGAGCAAATCCCCTGGAGCCGTGGCATCCCTTTGCGCTATCGGGCGGACGTGGCGGTGATCGGTGGTGGCATCGCAGGCGTTTCCGCCGCGTGCGCGGCCGCAAAGTCCGGCGCCAAGGTCACGCTCATCGAGCGATTTGCCATAACCGGCGGCAACCTCACCACCGGAGGCGTCGCCTCCTTCTGCGGCGAGACAGAGGGCCAGGGCGAGGTCTTCGAGGAAATCGTGGCCGAACTGTCCAAGTTCCACGCCGTCGCGCCCTATAAGCCCTACGAGCAGACCGAGGCGCGCATCTTCGACCACCACGTCCTCGCCATCGTCCTCCAGGAACTGCTCCTCCGAAGAGGCGTCCGCCTACTCCTCCACACCCGCTTCGTGGACGTGCGCCTCAAGGGCGGGCGCATCACCGAATGCATCCTCTGCGGCAAGTCCGGGCCCGAGGCCCTGCGTGCCAACGTGTTCATCGATTGCACAGGCGATGCCGACGTGGCCCGGGGCGCGGGTTTCGCCGTCGAGAAGGGCCGTCCCCAAGATGGACTTCAGCTCCCGATGTCGATGATGTTCTTCGTGCGAGAACTCGCCAAGGGAGAGGCCGGGCCCCAGCTTCCCGAGGGCTGGTTCCAACCGATCAGGCGCGCCGAGGACCTGCCCATGACCAGCGTCTGGCCCAACGGGCCGGGCGGCCACGCGCTCAAGGTGAAAATCCCCATGTTCGATTCGACGGATACCGGGTCGCTCACCGCCGCCGAGATCCGCGCTCGCCGCCGCATCTGGGAGGTCCTGGACTACTACCAGCGGGTCAAGGGAGAGCCATGGCGCTACGACGGCGCATCCCCGCAAATCGGCTTGAGGGAGGGAGCCAGGATCGTGGGCGACTACGTCCTCACCCTGGCGGATCTCCGCGCGGGCAAGAAATTCGACGATGCCATCGCGCGCGGCGTGTACTACCTCGACGGGCACCGGCCCGACGACGATAAGCGCACCTACATTCTCTCGCGCGATGAGATGCGCGTCCCCCCCTACCAGATCCCCTACCGTTGCCTTGTCGCAAAAGACGGCGAGAATCTCCTCATGGCCGGTCGCTGTTTCTCCGCCGAACAACTCGCGCTGTCCTCCGCCCGCGTCAGCACGACATGCTCCATGATGGGGCAGGCCGCTGGCATCGCCGCGGCCGAGTGCGCGAAGCGGGGATGTGCGCCGCGCCAGCTCGACGGGGCCACAGTGCGCGCTATCGTCGAGGCGCGCGGAGGCGTCCTCGAATCATGAAAGCCGGGGGTCAACCGTGCCGCTGACGATCGCGCATCCGGCCGCGGTCATCCCGCTCGCAGGACGGCTTGGGCGCAGGGTGTCCCTATCGGCACTCGTCATCGGCAGCATGTCCCCTGATTTCGCGTACCTGCTGCCTCTCGGCCTCGTCCGGATGCAGACGCATGACCCATGGGCCCTGCTCTGGTTCTGCCTCCCGGCCGGATTGGCCGCCTACGCCCTGTTCCATCTCGTGCTCGGTCCCATCTCCGCCCGGCTCTTTCCGGCCGAAATAGCCACGCGCCTGCCACCATCCGCATTCAGTGGCAAACTCCCCGCGGTGCCCTTCCACGCGGTCGCCGCATCCATTTTGATCGGCGCGGCCTCGCATCTCGTGGTGGATTCGATGACGCACCGCGACGGGTTCGTCGTCCAACGCATTCCCTTACTCCAAACGTACCTCGGCTCAATCGGCGGTTACCGGGTGTATGTCTGCAAGATCCTGCAGCACGTCTTCAGCATCATTGGCTTGGCGCTGATCTGGTCTTGGATCCGCACCTGGGTGCGCAGGACGCCATCCGCCCCGGACCACGCACCTTTCCGCTTCGCGCCCGGCCTCCGCATCGCCGGCCTTTGCATGCTCATCGCCGCACCTATTGCGGTGGGCGCTTTCGCCAGCGCACAACTCAAGGGCACCGGCCAAAGGGTGGTCAGGATACGGGATCGGAGCCGCGCCTTTCTCAAGGGCAGCGGCACTATGCTCTGCGTCAACTGGATCACCCTCGGCCTCGTTCTCCGCATGCGGCGCTCCCCGGGGGATTCCTCACCCGACGAACGAAAACCACGCCGATGAACAATCCAGAAGCCAGTCGCTCGCCTCGAATTATCGCATGTGGTCCCCACCATGCCAGATCCTCCGACAAGGAACCCCGGCCGGTCCCGCTAGCCTGCATGTTTCACGCTTCCGCGTGAAACATGCAGGCTCAAAGGAAAACCGCGCTCTAAAGAACGCGATTTTGGAGGGTCTGGTGCCACCGATCCACGAAACACACTCTGGAACCGCGAAAAATCCCAGTCTTTGCCAGACCTTTCCCACTAAATGGCTCTCATGGCGCGGTTTTCCCAGAGCCCGGAATTTCACAGCCCGCAAGGCTGTGAAATATCCGGGCTAGCGCGTCGACCCCGCGCGCCGCGCCCTCATGTGACCACTCGACCCGTGATATCTTATTCCAAAATGTCGTCCGACCCCGCATTCCCCTGGCGCGGATGGCAGGGTGCGCGCGCATTCGTTCCCCTTGTCCTCGCCGGCGTTGTCGCGGCGAGCGCCGCCACCCGCACCCGGATCTGGGCCATCGGAGATTCAGGCATCGCCGAGTCTGGAACGGCGCCCGCCCTCGAGACCACCATCACCCACACCAGAGCACCTTCGATCACGGGCAGGTACTTTTTGCGCCTCCGCATAGAACCGTAGGCGGCCAGCGCAGCCCAGCTGACCAGCGCTGGGTCCATCCCCAAGCTGCGGCAGCCGTCGCCCGATCATCGGCGGCCCCAGTCCATCACACCCGCGCCGACTGTCGCGGCTTCGGCTTGATAACCCCAAACGGTTCGGCATTCTCCCGCCATTATGCGCGCAGTTCTCGCACTCTCCGCCGTTACCCTGTTTGCCGTCTCCGCCCAGCCCGCGTCGGCAATCGTTGAAGTCAAACCACCCGCCGCCCCGGTCCTCGCCAAGGCCCCGAGCCTCGGCCTGAAAGATGGCGATCGCGTCATCTTCATCGGCGACTCCATTACCCACCAGTGCCTCTACACGCAATACGTGGAGAACTTCTTCTACACCCGCTATCCGGCGATGCGCATCCACTTCCGCAACGCCGGCGTGGGCGGCGACCGCGCCGCCGATGCCCTGGACCGATTCGACGACGACATCGCCGCGTTCAAGCCCACGATCGCCACGGTCCTGCTCGGCATGAACGACGCCAGCTACAAGGACTTCGATCACGAGACATTCGCGACCTATGAGCGCGACATGACCCAGCTCCTCGATCGCCTCGAGGGACTCAAGTGCCGGATCATCCTCATGAGCCCCACGATGTTCGACCACCTCGCGTTCGAGCAGATGGTCGCCAAGGATCCGGCCCGTGGCAAAAATAAGAATCCGGCAAACTACAACGGCGTCCTCGCCTACTACGGGAAATGGGTCCAGGAGATCGCGCGGAAACGCGGCCACCAGTTCGTGGATCTCTACGGCCCCCTGAACACCTTCACCATCCAGCAGCGCAAGCTCGACCCCAACTTCACCCTCATCCCGGATGCCATACACCCGGCGGCCGATGGCCAGCTCGTCATGGCCTACTCCCTCCTCCAGCAGGTCGGGGAACTCGGCGGCATCCTCAGCACAGGAGTCCGCCTGGTGAACGACCAGTGGAAGCCCCTCGCGCCCGCCCTCGTCTCGAACATCTCCGGCGAACCCGGCCGCAGCGTCAGCTACACCGTCCAGACCAAGGCCCTCCCGTGGACCGAGGGCGCCGATGCCCCCCTCGGCTACAAACTGACCCGCGCCGGTCACACGGGTTCCCAGGAGTCCCACGTGGTCGTCGGCTTGCAGGCGGGTCGCTATGACCTCGCCATCAACGGGCAGGTCGTCGGCACCTTCGACGAACGAATGCTCGGCGTGCACGCCGAAATCGAAGCGGACCCCGACTCCCCGACCTACCAGCAGGCCATGCGCGTGGTCGCCCTCAACAAGAAGCGCAACGAAGAGGCCATCCACCCGCTGCGCGACCTCTATCTCCAACGCAAGGTCAAGCTCCGCTCCGCCAAGCAGAATGGCAAAATGGGCGATTTTGAGTCATGGCTGCCGGAGTTCCGCGCCAAACAGGCCGAGCTCGAGAAGAAGGCCGCCGCGTTGGAAGATGAGATCTATCAGGCCAACCAGGTCAAGCCCCTGCAAGTCGAGATCCGTCCCGCCCCCACCCCTGCCCCCAAGGCAAAGGCAAGGCCCGGCGTCCATGCGCCCGCAAAGAAGGGCGGCTGAAGCATCGCTTTCGGAACGCCGCGGCTTGATCCGTCACACCCCTTCGAGAACCCAAGGGCCCCCGATGACCAGTGCAGTGCCCCAGTTGGTGTTGGGACAATTGCCGGGAGGACCCGCGGCCTCGCGGGCCGCGTTGGCCAGGCTGCCGCGCCTGCCGGTGAGATGCGGACGCCGGGGCCGGCGTCCCTCCCCAGATTGCGAACGGACTGCATGCGTGCTCAGATTGGCCTGAGACAGTGAGCTAGATCCACCCACGTGCACACACCCACCCGCCATGACATGAGCCTCCAGCCCCTCCTTGTCCTGCTCGCCTGCCTCGCCGCCCTCCCGCTGTGCGCGCAGCAGGCCACCCCCGATCAGCAGGCCCATTTCCTCGCAGGCCGACCGGTCGATGGCACACCCCTGGAATCGCTAGCCAGGGAGCCCGCATGGGGCAGGCACGCCGCCGAATTCAACAAGGCGTGGGATGGCATCGAACAGCGCCAACTCGAGAAAATTGGCAGCTGGGTGCCGCGCGCCCTCGGCAGCGCCTCCACCTCGCGCGAACCGCTCTTCTACATGTTCAGCGGCCCCGATTTCCTCTATGCGTATTCTTTCTTCCCCGACGCCTCGACCTACGTCTTCTGCGGGCTCGAGCCGCCCGGCACCGTCCCGGATGTCGCGCAGTTGCCGCCGGGCACCCTCGATTCCGCCCTCGCCAACCTCCGCCGCTCGCTCAATTCCGTGCTCAGCTTCAGCTTCTTCATCACCAAGGACATGAAGAATGACCTCGGCACCACACGACTCACCGGCTCCATTCCGCCCCTCCTCGTCTTCCTCGCGCGCCTCGGCCTCCACATCGAGTCCATCAAACTGGTCGGCCTCAACGACGACGGCAGCCTGGCCGGAAAAGATGCCCCCATATCAGGTGTGCAGATCACTTTTGCGAAAGCCGGTGAAGCCACACAGACCCTGTACTATTTCAGCACCGATCTCTCGGACTCCGGCATCGCCAAGAAACCCGGTTTCCTGCGTTTCTGCGACGGGCTGGGCCCAGGCAACGGTTTCGTCAAGGCCGCGTCCTATCTCATGCACCGGAGTCACTTTTCCAAGGTGCGGGGCTTCCTCCTCACGCACGCCATGACCATTGTCGAGGATGACTCCGGCATCCCAATCCGGTGCTTTGCCCCAGACCAATGGGACCTCTCGTGCGCCGGACGCTATCCGGGCCCGATAAAGTTGTTCGAGCAGTATTATCAGGCGGACCTTGGCGCGCTGTTCCGCCGAGGGAATCCGAACCCCATCGATTTCAGCTTCGGCTATCGCTGGCATCCGGACGAATCGTCCGTCATCGTCGCCAAGGTCATCCAGGTCGCGCCACGGGCCATTCCCGTCGTCCAATAGCCCATCCCCCACCCCTTGGCCGTTTGAACGACGCGCCTTTGCGCGAGCATTTGGAAAACGCCATGCCGATTGACATCGGTCGCCGAAACGCGGAATCTTATTCGAAGGAACAGAGTTCCAGATTGTGGGCGGTGGCATGCCAGGTATTCAGCTGTGGGAGGCGAGGCTGTCATGGACAAGGGCCTCTAGTGACCGCCGCCGATGGCGGTCGGCAGTCGCGTGCGTTTTAGCTTTCGCATGGGGTGCGGCGCACTCCGGCGCGCAGGTCCGCATCAACGAAGTTGTCGCGGCAAACTCCGATCGACTCCTGCAACGCGAGGCGCCAGGCTACCCCAAGCTCGGCACGACCACCCCATGGCGTCTCCCCGCGTTCAATGACGCGCCGTGGAAAACGGGCAACGGCCCCTTCGGCTTCGGTTCCTTTTCCAATGTGACGCTGGGCGTCAACACGTCTGGCACCATGCAGAACAAGGCCCCCGTGCTCTACGTGAGAAAAGCGTTTTCCGCCACGTCGGGGCAGGCCTCCTCAACCAACGAACTGCAGCTGGTCACCCGCTACAACGACGGATTCATCGCGTTCATCAACGGCGTCGAGGTGGCCCGGCGGAACATGGGCAACACCGACATGTTCGCTTACCGGGACCAGACCGCGTTCAACACGAACAAGCCCCACGTCGCGGCGGAAACGATCGGCCTCGGCGCCGCCAACACGAGGCTGGTCACGGGCATCAACCTCCTTTCCATACAGACTCACAACAAATCACTCACCGGAAACGACGGGGCCAATTTCCTCTCCATGGCCGATCTGCGCATCGCGGGCGCCACGCCCACCACCCTCGTTACCAACAACAGCTCGTGGAAGTACTACGTGGGCCTGATGGAGCCCTCCGGTGGCGTCGTGGACTACGGGCTGCTCGGCGGCGTCCCCGACACGGCGGCCTGGGCGACGCTAGGATTCAACGACTCGCCCTGGCCAGTCGCCAATGGCCCCTTCGGCATCGAGGGCGCCGACCCGCCCGACTACGCCCTCGGCTGTAACCTGTACGCCGAGATGTGCGGCATCACCCCTTCACTCTACACCCGCACGCTCTTCGTTGCCACCACCGCCGAGGCCGCCAGCACGAACGCGCTGCAGCTCCAGATCGACTATGACGACGGCGCCATCGTCTACCTGAACGGTCGCGAGGTCGCCCGACGCAACATCGGCGTCACAAATACCATCACCGCCCACGACGCGCTCGCCACGACCAACCACGATGCCAACGGCGACAACGGCGGAACGGTCTCAGGCGCCGCGGTGAACCTCACGCTCGGCGCCGCCAACACCCTCCTGGCGGGCGGCAACAACGTCCTCGCCGTGCAGTTGCACAATGGCTCGTTGACCAACGACGACCTGATAGCCCGCGTCACGCTCAGCACCACCGGCCCGGGCGCCCGAACCCTCGTCGCGCCCGACGCCTCCGCACACTATTTCGTCGGCACCGGGGAACCCTTGCCGGACGAAGCCGAGGAGGACGTCGACGTCGAGGAGGACACGCCCGATTCGGAGGGGGACTGGATCGAGCTGTATAATGCCGGCGCCCAAGCAGTGAACCTCATTGGGTGGTCTCTCACCGACGACCCCGACGTGCCTCGCAAATGGTATTTCCCCGCGGGAAGCAGCATCCCGGCGGGCGGCTACCTCATCGTCATGGCCACGGGGTTCGACGTCGGGCCCGCCAACGGCGCCACTTACCTCCACACGAATTTCAAACTCGATACCGGCGGCGAGTACCTGGGCCTTGTGGACAACTCCGGCGCGGTCGTCAGCGAAATCGACTGCCCGAAGCAGAGTTTCTTCCACTCGTACGCGCGAAACGCGTCCGGCCAATTCGAGTACTCCGACACCGCGACGCCCGGCGCAGCCAACGCCGGGACCACCTATGCGGCAATCACCTCACGCCCGGATTTCAATTTCCCCGGCGGCTTCTACGACGCCTCCGTTTCCGTGCAACTGACCTCGCCTGACCCGGCCGCGACGATTCGCTACACCCTCGACGGCAGCGAGCCGACGGCATCGACCGGCACCCTCTACGGCGGCGCGATCTCGGTCACGTCCAACGCCGTCGTCCGCGCACGATGCTTCAAGGCGGGCGAGATCCCGTCCGCCACACGGACGCACACGTATCTCGTCGCCCAGAACGCTGCGAAAAGATCGATCCCGGCCATCTGCGTGGCATCGGATCCCGTCCTGTCGATCTATGGCCCCAACGCCGTCGGAGGCCCGACGAACGGGCAGGGCATCATGGCCATCAAAGGCGGCGGCTATCCCACCAATGGCACGTGGGACTTCCTCGGTAACACGTCGGCATTCAACATGCCCTTGCTGAAAGGGCGATCGGCCGAGAAGCCATCATCCCTCGAGTTCTACCCCACCAACGGCACCCCGCTGCGCACAGACTTCGGTTATCGTATCTCGGGCAGCGGCCACGCCCGCCCGCGCTACGTCCTGACCAACGCCCCGCCGGTCCGCTTCACCCCGGGCAACTTCACCCAGAAGCCGTCCTTCAACCTCTTCTTCCGCGACGAGCTCGGCGACAGCCCGGAGAATTATCCCTTCTTCCCGGGCAACCCCGTCACGAAGTTCGAGGACGTCCGCCTCCGCGCGGGCAAGAACGATATCCAGAACCCGTTCATCCGGGACGAGCTGATGCGCCGGATATACATCGGCACCGGCCAGGAGGGCAGCCGCGGCATCTTCACCACCCTCTATATCAACGGGGTATTCAAGGGATACTACAATCTCTGCGAGCACCTCCGTGAGGGTTTCATGCAGCAGCACTACAACAGCTCGGCCTCCTGGGATGTCCGCCAGGTCGGCGAATTCGTCAGCGGCGACACCATCCACTGGAACAGCATGATCGCCTATCTCCGCGCCAGCAATCTCTCGAATCTCACGGCGTACGGCGGAGTCCACAACTACCTCGATGTGGACAACTACATCGATTACCTCCTCGTCAATATCTTCGCCGCCACGTGGGACTGGCCCAACAACAACTGGGTCGCCGCGCACGAGCGGACCGATGCCGGGCGCTGGCGCTTCTACATGTGGGACGCGGAGGGCGGATTCGGGCCGGGCAACAGCATCCCCAGAAACCCGGCCCTGTACGACATTTTCATCGGGGACACCAACGGGGACGGCATCGCCGAAGCCTCGGAGGCCGGATCGAAGCTCGACATCGGGACGGCGGCCAAGACCACCACGAGCCAATACATCCCCGCCATCTATACCCTGCTGAAGGTCTCGCCCGAATTCCGCCTGCGCTTCGCCGATCGGGCGGCGAAACACTTCTTCCACGGGGGTTGCCTGACCAAGGCCAGCATGGAGGGGATCTACCTTTCGCTACGCGATGACATCAACCCGATCATGAAGGACACGATCAACCAGTACGTGAACGGGGCCTTCTACACCAACTGGATCTACACGAACACGAGGCGGATCGAGACGTTCGCGCAACTGACCCAGTACGGCCTGTGGCCCGCAACCCTCGCTCCCGAATTCGGGCAGCACGGCGGCGAGATCGAGGCGAACACATGGATGAGCATCACCAACCTCAATGCATCCGGCACCATCTACTACACCACGAACGGCACCGACCCCCGCACCGCGGGAGGCGGCATCGCGGGCACCCTGTACACCGGTCCCGTGAGGTTGCCCTCATCCACCATCCTTCAGGCGCGCGTGCTCGGCACCGGGGGCGAATGGAGCCCCCTCCAAGATGCCACCTTCCTCGTGCCCGTGCCCGTCCCCATCTTCCTCCCCCCGACCAATGCGGACTGGACGGCCGATGCAAACTGGAACAGTTCGCCGGGCCCCTACCCCAACGGCGCCGGCAAGTCGGTCATCATCAATGCCCCCGGCTATACGAATCGCGATATAAGCATCCGGGCTCCCGTCACCATCGGCTCCATCCAGTTCGAGCAGGACGATACCCCGTACCGAAATAAGATACGCGACCGAAGCGTCGATAACACGCTCACGTTTGATGGATCGTCCGGGCCGGCATCGATCATCGTCAATGGCACTGGCGTGGGCTATGTCGAATTCGAGATCGGCGCCGACGTGATTCTGGACTCCGACCTGCGCCTGGAGGTCAACAACATCGACGGCGATCTGGCGTACGGTGCCCTCCGTCTCAGGGCCAACTGGCGCGGCACGGGAGGCCTGATCAAGGACGGCTATGGACTGGCCGCGCTCACGGGCGACAGCAAGACCTATACGGGGGAGACCGTCGTCAACCAGGGCGTGCTCCAGATCACGCAGCCCGCCACCCCGACCCAGAGCTCCGCGATACGCGTGAACCCCGGCGGACAGCTGCGCCTAACCTCGGTCGGCACCGCGGCATCACCCAGCGTCCACACCTTCGGCGGCGATATAACGCTCAACAGCCTCGGCCGTGGCGGCCCCATCCCCGAGCAAAGCCACTACGGCATCCTCGGCGCACTCCGCTACGATCCAGAGACCGACGACAGCTGGGCCATTATCACCAATCGGATCTTCGTCGCCGGGCCATCCGACTTGCACGTCAACGGCACCCTGAGCACCATGGAACTCACAGGCCCGCTCTCCGGTGACGGTGGTTTCGTCAAGACGGGCGGCGGCGCCGTCGTGCTGGGCGCGGACAGCTCCGCCTATGTGGCGGCCCTGAGCGTCAGCAATGGCGCGCTGATCGTCAATGGTCGCGTGGGATCGGATATCCAGGTCCTCGCCAATGCCATGGTCGGCGGCAACGGACGCGTCGGCGCGCTTGACGGGGCTGGCTCCGTGGCACTGGACAAGACGGTGCTCGTCGCCGATTCGTCCCAGGGGCTGAACTACGCGTTCGCCTTCGGCACCAATGGCTCGCCGAACTACGCGGCCCCAGGCGCCAGCCGGAACGCGGTTCTCCGGTTGCTCTCGGGCGGTCCCGGTGGACCACCTTGCACCATCGACATCTATCTCGATCGCCTGGCGCTCGCCGCGGGCGATCGGTTCCGCGGCGGCTTCTTTGTCGGCAGCGGCGTGAATCTCTCCGCGTTCCTGAACACGGCGACGGTCCGATTCTTCGTGCCGAGCGACACCGGCACGCAGGTATTCGCCAGACGAACCTACGCGCCCTATGCCGGCGCGTTGCCGATCACCGTGACGACGGTTCCGGAGACGGCGGATTTCGGCGAAGGGCCCTGCAGCGGCCGCGTGCTCGAGGTCCGCGTCGCCGGACCGCCCGTCCTATACGACGAATGGATGCGCGCCAATTTCCAACGGCCGGCCGATCAGGCGAATCCGCTGATCTCGGGCCCCCTCGCCAATCCGCAGCGCGATGGGATCGCCAACCTCATGCGCTATGCCCTCGACATCGGGCCGGGCGACAATCCCAGGACCCGGTTGCCGAGTCTGACATTGGGCGGCGCCGCGCCCACTTTCCGGTTCCACTTTGACCCGGGAAAGAATGACCTGGCGTACCTGGTCGAGGCCTCGGGCAATTTGATCGATTGGGGCCGGATGCTGTTTGATTCGAGATCCGACGCCGCGACCGACTGGAACGGAGACCTGCTCACCGTGCCCGATGATGACCTAGCGCCGGGCCAGCCCAGGCAGTTCTACCATCTGCGCGTCCTGTGGCTCGAGCCCTGAGCTCCCCAAGATCCCTCTTGCGGGGAAGATCGCCCCTGTCATAGCCTCCCTACTCATCGATGCCACGAAAGGACTATCACGTCATGAAGAAATTCATTTGCCCGCTGATGATAACGTTGCTGGCCGGTTATGCCGGCGCCGCCGAGACCGCCGCGGATAAGCTCGGCTGGCAGCTCGCCATTCACGCGTACACCTTCAAGGAGTTCCCGATCGGCGAGGCCATAGACAAGACCGCAGGCTTGGGGCTGAAATTCATGAGCCTGTCCGGCAGCGTGAACCTCGACGGCAAAAAGCCCGTGCCCACCCAGGGGATCTCCCAGGAGGATCTGGGTGCCATCAAACAGAAGCTCTCCGCCGCCGGCATCGTCAAGGTCGTCAACTGGGGCGTCGTCAAACTTCCCCCGGACGAGGCAAAGTGCCGCGAGGTCTTCGAATTCGCCAAGAAGATGGGCACCGACACCCTGGTCTCGGAACCGGAACCCGCGGCCCTCGATATCATCGAGAAGCTCTGCAAGGAGTATCACATGAGGGTCGCGATCCACAATCACCCGCGGCGCGAGAAAGATCCAAACTACAAGGTCTGGGATCCCGACTACGTCAGGTCGCTGGTGAAAGGCCGCGACGCCTGCATTGGCGCGTGCGCCGACACCGGCCACTGGGTCCGCTCGGGCCTCGACCCGGTCGAGTGCCTTAAGAAACTCGAGGGCCGCATCATCTGCCTCCACTTCAAGGACCTCAATGAAAAGGGCAACCCCAAGGCCCACGACGTGCCGTGGGGCACGGGAATAAGCAACGCGAAGGGCCAGTTGGCCGAACTGCAACGCCAAGGTTTCCGCGGTGCGTTCTGCATCGAGTACGAGCACAATTGGAAGGAATCCCTCCCAGAGATCGCCCAGTGCGTTAAGTTCTTCAACGCCACGTGCGAGGAACTGGCCGGTTCCAAATAGCGCCAGCCCACGCTGCGATGCCCCAGATTTCCGCGCTGGAACCCGGAACGCGTCACCTTGGTGGTTTCGGTCGTCACCCGGCCCGCGCCCTCTCTGCGCTCATGGTTCTGGCCCCGGCCGTGGCCTCGCCACACCTGGCACAGGCGGCGGAGCCGGAGGGATCCCCGGCCAGGCCCGCCATGCTGTTCGGAGACACGAGCCGATTGGACAAACCGTTTGCGAAGGACCCCAGCGTCATCCGCTTCGCCAATCGCTATCTCATGTATTTTTCCCTGCCGCCGTTCGGCAAAGAGCGCGCCACACCGGACTCGCCCAAGGGCTGGTCCATCGGCATCGCGGAGAGCGAGGATCTGATCGGTTGGAAGAAGATCGGCGAGATGCTCTCCGAGCAAGAGTGTGACCGAAATGGCCTGTGCGCACCGGGCGCGATCATCCTCGATCGCAAAGTCCACCTCTTCTATCAGACGTATGGCAACGGACCCAAAGATGCCATCTGCCATGCGGTCAGCGAGGACGGCGTTCGGTTCACCCGCGAACCCGATAATCCGGTCTTCCGCCCGAGCGGTCCATGGACCTCTGGCCGGGCGATCGATGCCGAAGCGCATCCGCTGGGCGATCGCCTGCTGCTCTATTTCGCGACCCGCGATCCGGGAATGAAGACCCAGATGGTCGGTGTGGCGGCCGCCCCGTTGGGATCCGCCTACGGGCGGGAGACGTGGAAACAACTGGTGGATGGCCCCATCCTAAAACCCGAGCTTCCGTGGGAGAAGCGATGCATTGAGGCGCCCACGGTACTGACCCGGGGCAGTCGCCTGTATATGTTCTATGCCGGCGCCTATAATAATGAGCCGCAGCAGATCGGCTGCGCCACCAGCACAGACGGAGTAAAGTGGACCCGCCTTTCCGATGTACCCCTCCTGGCCAATGGCGGACCGGGCCACTGGAACGCCTCGGAATCCGGCCACCCCGGAGCCTTCGCCGACCAGGACGGACGCCACTACCTTTTCTATCAGGGTAATAACGACGGCGGAAAAACATGGTTCCTGTCCGTGTTGCGGATCAACTGGACCGACACTCGGCCCACGCTCGCACCCATGCCGTAAAAGGTCCCCCCGAGGTGTGGGCTGTTGGGAGGGACGCCTTCACCCGCGACCATTCGCGCGACCTACTCGGCCAGCGCGCCCTCCCCAAAGACACCCGATGTAATGCGCCAGCAAAGGAGCATTCCTCTCGAATCCCCCCGCCACATTCGCTATGCCGCTCACATGGGCAAGTCTGCCGAGACGCTTCTGCCAGCGCTCACCCCGCCGCTCCCGGAGCGCCCCCCCAGTCAAACTACCAGAAAGGGATCTTCGCCCGTCGGTCGATCCGTCATGCTGATGCTGGCCCTCGGCGGTGTGAGCGTGGGCGCGCCGCCGGTGACCGGCCTGAATGCGATTGCGCGCGAAGGCCAGGTTTTCCTGACATGGCACGAGGCAGAGACGCAGCGGGGCACGACGTTCAACGTTTACAGCGCGCATGAACAGATCACGACCCTGGCCAAGGCAAAGCGCATCGCGCACCACATCGAACCGCACAGCGCGCGAGACTGGTGGGAAGATCCTGCCTCGTTCAAGAAGGACGCACCTCCGGGCGAACCAATCGGGTTCATCACGATCAGCGGGGGCGAGCGCTCCAATCCCAGCGATGGCCTGTTCGTCCACACCACCGGGAATCAGAGCCGGGACCGACTGTTCTTCGCCGTGACGTGCACCGATCCCGTCGGCCACGAAGACACGGCATTGGCCGCAGGTGCCAACTCGCTCATCCGGGGCATCCTTCCCACACCGGGCGAAATCCAGCCGATCTGGCAACGCCATGATCCGCCGCCCGGGCAGGGCTCCGGCAAGGGCATGCCCCTGTGGCTGAACCTGCACGCCAAGGGCGGCGTCGTGACCAACAGCGAATACCTCGTTTTTGGCGACGCGACGATGGGCTGGCGCGAGGGGCTGCCGTTCAAGTTCAGCGTGCGCGTGTCTAATGAGGGGATCGTCGTTCAACCGACCGATCGCGCGTGGATCAATCGTCCCCACGCGGAGGCCAGCGATTCCGGCACCCCCGCCATCTGGACATTCTGGTACGGGTACAACTCGCGGATCTACGACCGGGCGGCCATGGCCAACGGCATCCCCACCAACTACACAGAACGGCGGAACCTGTGGATCCTCCGTTGGGTGAACAAGCGTTACGAACCAGACCCAAACCGCTGGTCTTGCTCCGGCAGTTCGATGGGCGGATGCGGTACGATCTCCTTTGGGCTGCATCACCCCGAGCTTTTCGCCGCATGCCATGCCCACGTCCCAATCGTCAGTTACACGTACTTCGGCAGGGGCAGCGCCTCGCGCCTGGAGCCATCCTGCTGGATCGGTCGCATCTCGCCTGACCTAAGAACAGGTGAAGGCGTGCCCCTGTTGGAGCGGCTGGACGGCACCCGATTCGTCACCGAGACAAAGGCCGACCTCCCCTTCCTATTCCTTGTCAACGGCCGCCAGGACGGCTCGATCCCGTGGGAAAATAATCCCCCCTTCTATCGCGCGCTCAACGCCGCCCGCCAGGGATTCGCCGCCTACTGGGACAACGGCACGCATTCCACTGCCGGGAATGATGCCCCCGAAGACGTGAAGGCATGGAGACAACGCTTCCGCCGTCTCCGGCTCGATCAGAGCTACCCCGCTTTTGCGAATACATCGTCGGACCGTGACTGCGGCAATGGCGCGCCGGATGACGGTGACCTGATCGGCTGGATGAACCGCGGCATGGATTGGAAAGACATCGAGGACGCCAAGGACCATTACGCGATCACTCTCCTGGCCGATTATCCCGGCATCGTGTTTCCCGTGCGAACGGACATCACGCTCCGGCGCGTCCAGAATTTCAAGACCCGACCCGCGGAAAAGCTCACCGCCCACATTGGCGATGCGGCGTCGCGCGCCATTGCTGCCGACGCCGACGGCCACATCACGATCCGGGAGATCCTCATCCCATCCCAAGAAGGTACGCGCGTTCGCATCGAGCGCCCCTAATCGCACATCGATGCCCTCCCAGGTTGCTGAAACACCGTCATTGCACTCGAACCGAAAAGCCCGACCCAGTATGATTTCCACATGATCGAAAGGACCCCTGCCAGAAAACCAATGGACGCGATGCACCTTGCACCCAATGCGTCCCACTGGACCGCCGCCAACAGATTCCTTTTCCTCGTCCCGGGGGCCATCCTCGCCCTCGCCTTGACCGCGTTTCCCCTCCAGGCGGCCACGGGACCCAAACCCGGCCCGCCCGCCATCGTCACCATCAAAACGCGCGACATGACGGTCGAATTCGCCGGCGATCGCGCGTGGACCATCCATCGCATTTTCTTCAAGGGCGCGCTCGTTGCCGACAAAGTGGGTTTCTACGGAACGGTATTCGCGCCCGAGGGCGGCAAGTGGATCGGGACGGGCCATAACGAAGGGGGCGTCGAACAGGTCGAGAATGTCGCACTCACCGTCGATGGGGAGGCGCGTCCCCTGGCCGACAAGGCCTCCTATTGCGGTCATCGCGCGGAGATCCGGAAGCGCTCGATGATGGGACCCTTGCGGCTCGATGCCAGCTATGTCGTCACCGACGACTCCTTGCTGGAGCACCATGCCTACGAGGCCACCGCCGACACGAAGATCGGCACGCTCTACGCCTTCATGCATGCCTGGTTGCCCAGCACCACGGAATGGCTCGCCGAAAAGCCCGATGGCACGACGGCCGAAGGGAGTTTCGATAACGGCGGCGACTTCGAGCTTAAGGATGACCCGAAATGGACGGCCATCTATGACCCCAAGAGTCGGAGCGCCATGTTGGCGTGGTATCCGAAGCCATTGGTGGGCCAAGGCATCAAAACCGCCTATTGGGACAAGACCGTCTACCATAAACTCTACAATCAGATTTATTCGCATGCGCCGGTTGCTGCCGGCGCCCGGTTTGAGGCGGCCGTCATTGTACGTGGCGTCGAGACCGACCCCCCGGCCTGGAAATCTGCCGCCAGGGCACTGGCCGCCGAAACGGCGTCGGCCCACGCCCGCAACGACTTCCGCTTCTGACCAGCGGCCCCAAAATACCCGAAACTTTAGCACTACCCTGGGGTTGGACCGTCCATATGAAACCCACATTGCTCACATTCATGGCCGCAGCGCTCATGGCTTGCCCGGCGCTGGTCAACGCCCAGAACCCGACGGACAAGCCAGAGCAGAAGCGCCACATGGGCCCCGAGGAACGCCTCAAGGTCATGACCGAGAAACTCAGCCTCACCGCTGAACAGCAGGAGAAGGTCAAGGCCATCTATGAAAAGTACGGCCCCCAGATGAAGGAGTTCATGTCGAAGGGCCGCGAGAACCTCACCGAGCAGGATCGCACAAAGATGCGTGAGCTCATGAAGAGTCAGAACGACGAGATCAATGCCATCCTCACTCCGGAGCAACAGGAGAAGATGAAGGAAATGCACAAGAAGGGCCCGGGCGGCCCAAAGGGCGGCAAGCGCGACCACGGTGACGCGAGCAAAAACTGATCTAACAATCGGAGTTTGAAAACGGGGGCGGGAGGCCGAGGCCTTGTCCGCCCCCCTTTCTTTGGCTCTTGCGGAAAAACAGTGGTGTCCAACGGAGCGATGACGAAATGGGTGCGGGCGCGTGGCGTCAAAGCTCTCTATTGCTCGTACACCCGGACGCCGGGGCGCACCTGTCGCAAAACGCCAGATCATCACCTGGACGCTGGCGTCTCAGTATCAGCTGGGAGGGACGCCGGCCCCGGCGTCCGCGATTCACCAGCCGCGCAACGCCCGGGCCAACCCGGCCCGCGAGGCGAGCGTGTCTCAAAACCTCTGAGCCGAGCCGCCTGGCACAGGCGGCCTACAAATCTTGTAGGGCATCTCTGTGAGATGCCGTGCATTGTCGGGCGCCGCACACCATTGGACGTCCCCTCTACCAACAGATGGGCATTGATT
>JAKQKQ010000202.1 GCA_029560585.1 Verrucomicrobiota bacterium
CATCATCATCGACATTGCCCACGCCAGCGCCCCTCCGCTGTATGACACGGGTATCACGGCAAGCCGTCGCCCTGGCGCCACATGCTCCACAGTCGGCAGGCTGAACTCGCCGTCCGGTGCAGCCATCGCCAGGCAACTGGAAGTGCCGGTGGAGTCGCAAGCGATGCCAGGTCGGATGACCCCTGCCCCTAGAGCCTCCACGAAAGCATCGATACCCCCGGCCGCAACCGGAGTGCCCTCAGGAAGACCGGTCTCGCCGCTCGCGACGGGCGATACCTCCCCCGCCCGCTGCCACGAATCCACCATGGACGGAAACAGGCTCTGCGCCGGATCGCCGCCTGCAGGCCAGGACATACATGACGCCGCCGGTCTATCCAGGTGCTCCCGGTAAGCATGAGGCCTATGTAGTCCTTGGGCTGCAGCAGCAACACCCCCTCGCGGGCCAGATCGTGCCCATCGTCAAGCAGCTTTCGGTGTAGCCACACAGCCGTGGCCTCAAAAGACGGCCCGGACGGCGCGGGTGCGCCGGACGATTCTCGCGCACTCGACGATTCGGGCGCACCGGACGCCTCGCCCGCGCGCTGGCAGAGAATCTCGCGGACTCTCGCATCTTGCAGCGGGCGCGGGTCCATCCAGGTTACTATGTTGCTGAGCGCCCGCCCGTAGCTGTCTACGGCGATCAAGGAAGGACCGTGCCCGGACAGGCCCACTCCGCGAACAGCGCCCGGATCCTGCCCGTCCATGACCTCGTCGAGGCACTCAATCACCGCGGCCCAGATCTGATCCGGATCCTGCTCCGCGCCGGCCGATCCTTCCGGCCTGACCACCCGTGCCGTGCGAAAGGCGGCACGGTAGTAGCCGTCAGTGCGCCAGACGCCCGCTTTGACTGAGGATGATCCTATGTCGATGCCCACGAGAACAGTGCTAGCCATCTTTGCCCACCCGGATCACGGCCTTCAGGCACTTCCCTGCGGCGGCAGTCTCGAAAGCGCTCGCCGCGTCATCCAGGCCGAACTCGTGCGTGATGATCCCCTCCACGTTCAGGCGACCCGATGCCAGCATCGCCAGGGCAGTTCGGAAGTGCTCAGGAGCAAACCCGAAGCTCCCCGTCAGGGTCACCTCATCGTAGTGCACCCGCTTCGCGTCTACAGAGATCGTCGTGCCCCCGGAAAGCCCGCCGAACACGTTCACAATGCCGCCCGGCCCCACCGCCGCCATAGCCTGATCCACAGCTTCAGCGGCGCCGACACACACGAACACCACATCCGCGCCCGCGCCGCAAGTGAGGTCGTTGGCCCACGCTGCGGCATTGATCTGCCCGGGATCGACCGCCTGCGCTCCGCGCCGCTCGGCCTGTGATCTCCGGAGTTCATCGGGCTCGCTCACGAGCAACTTGGTCGCCCCGGCGGCCTTGCATGACTCCAACATCATCATGCCCATGGGCCCGGCGCCGATTACCAGCACGGTGTCGCCCATATGCACGTTCGAGTCGGTGACCGCGTTCAAGCAGCAAGCCAACGGTTCTGCAAGCGCTGCCACT
>JAKQKQ010000204.1 GCA_029560585.1 Verrucomicrobiota bacterium
GCAAAGACTGGGATTTTTCGCGGTTGCAGAGTGTGTTTCGCGCATCGGTGGCACCAGACCCTCCAAAATCGCGTTTTTCGGAGCGCGGTTTTCCTTTGAGCCTGCATGTTTCACGCGGAAGCGTGAAATATGCAGGCTAGCGGCCCGCCGAAAAATCCAGACAAGAGCCGCGCCGGGCATGGGAGGGACGCCGGCCACGGCGTCCGCGTCCCACCGGGTAGCGGAAAGGCACCCGTCATTCGCGGCCCGCGAGGCCGGGGGCCCTCCCGGTGGAATCGGGCCACGCACGCCAACGGGGGCTCTTTTTTAAGGGGCTGCAGCGATTTGGCCCTGACGATTCCTGTTTGGGGGCCGTGGGGCTTCAGCGTTTTAGGCCGAGGCAAAGGGTCTCGCGGCAGTATCGCATGCTGCGCTCGAGCTGCTCCTTCTGGTAGGCCTGATCGGCGAGTTTCTTGTCTTGGCCGACGGGGCGCTTGCGCGCCTCGATGGGCCTGCCCTTCTTGGCGAGCGCAGCGAAGCGTTCGAATTCCTCTTTCGGTGCGTTTGCGTATGGGGCGATGAACTCCGCATTTCGGAACGGGAAGGGGTGCTGAAAACCCGAGATGATCTCCAGCACGAAGGGGACGCCAGGGCAGAGCGCGGCGAAGCGTTCGACATACGTTTTGAAATCGACGCAGCCATCGCCGATGGCCGTCCACTGGACGATGGCTCCCTCTGGGGTTTCCCAGACCATCGAGTCGCGCATGCCGGTCGTGAGGGCATAGGGGCCGAGGATCTCGAGGTTGCGGAGCGGGTCCTCGAGCGCCCACGTGGCGTTCCCGCAGTCCATAGTGGCCCCGACGTAGTCCCGGCCGGCCTCCTCGATGAGACCGGCGAGTTCGTGCGCGGTCATGTCGCCGGCGTGGTTCTCGATGGCGATCTTGACCCCGGAATCCATGGCGAAGGGGCGCGCGGCCTTGCAGACCGCCACCGTGGCCTTGATATGGGCGGCAATGCCGCCTTCTCTCTTGCGATCTTCGGCGCTGCCGAGAACGCAGCGGGCCACGGGCGACCCAATGGCCTTCGCGATTCGGATAATGAGCCGCAGGTGTTCCTCCGCGGAGCCGAACTTCGTGGTGAAGTGCTTCGAGCTTGGGCAAATGCTGAACGAACCCGCCTGGAGCCGCAGCCCGAGATCGCCCGCCCGCTTTCGGAGATCGGCCAGATACCCATCCTCGTGCGACTCATAGACATCGAGGTCGGACATCAGCAGCACATCGGCGCCGATCGATGCGGAGTAGTCGATCAGCTGGGGGGCCTTCCAGCCGAAGGCCCGCACGGAGAAGTTGTCAACGCCCAGCGGGATCTCGGGTCTCGTGGTCGTCGCCCTGACTGGGGAGGCGGTGGCGACGACGGCGGCGCCCGCCGTCTTCAGGAGGTCGCGTCGCGTCAGGACAGGGTTCAGCATGGCGGCGTGCTCAGTGCACCAGTCGCGTCGTCATCGCGTAGATGATGAGGATGAGCAGGACGATGCCGAGCCCGAAAAAGATGTAGCCAAAGGTGCGGGCGATCGATTTCCAGCGCTCCCACTCGTCCTTGACGCGGAAGTCGTCCAGCCGGCCCTCGGCGACGAGGCGGTCATACCAGCGCCTGCGCTCGTGGAGCATCTCGGCCTTCGAGATCCGGCCAGAGAATATGACGGTGTCCATCGGGAACTTCTCGAGGCGGAAGTGCGTGTTGAAGAAATGTATTGTGAAGATGAAGCCGGCCGCGAGGAGGGCTTCGTCGGAGTGGACGATGAGGGCGATGTTGATCATCCATCCGGGCATCAGCCGCGAAAAGAACTCGGGGAACCACATGATGAGGCCGGAGACGCCGATGGCGAAGACGCCCCAGAACACGGCGAAGTAATCGAATTTTTCCCAGTACGTCCAGCGGTCGAATTCGGGTTTGGGGCCCTTGCCGAAGAACCATTTATTGTGCGCCTTGAAGTCGTCCCAGTCGCGCAAGGTGGGCACCATGGAATCCGGGCCGAAAGTGGCCTTCAGCAGGCGTGCGGGCTGGAGTCGGCCAGTCGCGGGATCGCGGAGGTAGCCGCGATTCTTCCAGAAGCTGGTGCCTACGGCGACGAGGTGGAGGCCGAAGTACAAGAATGTGATGATCGCGCCGAAGTGGTGCATGATGCGCGCGACCTCGGTGCCCCCGAGGATGGCGAAGATGGCCTTGGCCCAATCCGTGTAATAGAACTTCAGGGGCATGCCGGTCAGCACCAGGAGCAGGAAACTGGTGACGACGAGGAAGTGCAGGAAGCGGTCGAACGGCGCGAACCGGGTGAACCACTCGTCGCCCTTCTGGGTTTCGACCTTCGCCTCGCGGAACTGCTTCGAGTCGTGGAGGAAGAGCCAGGCCGACCGGAGCAGCCAGAGCAGCGTGTGCCCGCCGAAGAAGGTGAAGACCCCGATCAGCAGGCCTGTCATCGCGATGAAGACGATATGGAGATGTGGATACTTCTTGGCGTCCAGCGGATTGGCGTGGGGGATGTATCTGGCGAAGCTGGGGGATGCGCCGGGGTGGCACTGCTGGCAGGTGGCCACGATGTTCGTCTGCGACAGCCGCGAGCGCGGGTCGGAGGGGGGCAGGACATCATGGTGGCCGTGGCAGTCGTAGCAGGCGGCCACGTCCAAGGCCTCGTTGGGTCGGCCGAGGGCCATGGCCTTGCCGTGGTAGGTGTCGCGGTAGTGCGTGAGGCTCTCCTGGTGGCACTTGCCGCACTTCTTGTCGCTGGCCATCTTGAAGTGGCCGTTGACGGGTGGCTCGATGTCGTGCGCCGAATGGCAATCGGTGCAGACCGGGCCCCCGGGATCGCCCTTGAGCAAAAGCTGGCCGTGGACGCTGGCGTTATAGGTTTCCTCGACCTTGACGTGGCACGTGCCGCAGGTCTTGGCGATATTCGCGTGGTTGATCGGGGAACTGCGGTCGACGCTCCGCTTGATGTCGTGGACCCCGTGGCAATCGTTGCAGGATGGCGCGACGATGAGGCCCATCTTGAGCAGCGCGCGGCCGTGGATGCTGTCCAGATAATGGGAGGCGGCCTCCGGATGGCGGATGGCGTACTCCTTGTTGATGGTGGGGTTATCGTGGCACTTGGCGCAGGTCCTGGGCAGATTCAGCTTGAATACGGGCGATGCCGGATCCTTGGCCGGTATCATGTCGTGCGACCCGTGGCAGTCCGCGCAAGACGCGGCCCCAGAGGCACCGAGGGTGTGGCTGGCGCCGTGGATGCTGGTCGCATACTGCTTCGCCTCGTCCTCGTGGCATTCGGCGCAATTGACCGGAGGCAACTTGCTCTCGTGGACCAGCTCTTTGACCCCAGAGTGGCAGTCGACGCAGTTGAGCGTGCCGTGGACAGATTTCTCGAAGAGATTTGTCTGGAAGATGGGCATCGGCACCGACTTGTCGCCGATCGTCCTGCTTGTCGTCGGGTCGAGATGGCACTCCAGGCAGTCCTTATTGGTGATGGGCTCGGCCTTGGCCGCGGGCTCTGGGGCCTTCGCGGGCACCGCCTTCACGGCGGCCTTTTCAACCGGCGCAGCTGGGGCCGACGCTCCCGCGGTGTCGGGCGCCGCACCGGCGACTCGGGGTCCGCCGAGCGAGATGAATGCCAGTAGGATCGATACGAGATATGTTTTGTAACAATCAGTCATACTAATACGGTCCGCGCGGAGTCTGGGGGGGCGAATGTCGGGGCGTCAAGCGCCGACGGCGATTTTGAGCGAGTTTTTGTGCGGTCGCGTGCGGGCGCCCGCGCCATCATCCAGAAAATTCGCTTTATCTCTTTTGGGGTTGCCAGGCCCGTTCGATCTCCTCGAGGGATCGGCCGCGGGTCTCGGGGACGGCGAGCCAGACGAATGCGATGGCGACGGCGCAGAAGGCAGCATATGTGCGGAAGGCCGTCGCGCCGCCGGCCGCATCGATGAGCATGGGAAATGTTTGCGACACGAGGTAGCAGCCGGCCCAGAGGCTGACGGTGGCAATGGACATGGCGCGGCCGCGGATGCGGGTTGGGAAAATCTCGGACATGACGACCCAGACCACGGGCCCCAGCGATGCGGCGAAGCAGCTCACATAGGCGAGGATGACGACGAGCAACCAGATGCCTGAGGCGCGGGCATCGAAGGCGGATGCCAGGACAAGGAGGGAGATGCCCATGCCGATGGCGCCGCCGACGAGAAGGGGTTTTCTGCCGAGGCGGTCTATGGTGAACATCGCCACGATGGTGAAAAGGAGGTTGAAGATGCCGATCCAGATCGTGTCGTTGAAGGCGCGGGAAGCGGCCGCGCCGGCCCCCTTGAAGATTTCGGGGGCGTAGTAGAGGATGGCGTTGATGCCGGTGACCTGCTGGAGGACGGCGAGCACGACTCCGACCCAGAGAGCGCGCCTGAGGCCCGGATGGAGGAGTTCGCGCAGGGAGCCGCCCTCGTGGGCGATGGCATCGCGGATCTCGGCGATCTGGGCGGCGGGGTCGGCGCCGCCGGAGACACGGGCCAGGACGCGCGCGGCCTGATCGTCGAGCCCCTGCTTCAATAGCCATCTGGGACTTTCGGGCACGGGCAGAAGGAGGGCGAAAAATGCGGTGGCCGGGAATGCGCCGACCGCGAACATCCAGCGCCATTTTGCGGCGTCGCCGAGGCCCGTGTGCAGGATGAGCGTGTTTGAGAAATAGGCCCCGAGAATGCCGCTGATGATGGCAAATTGTTGGAGCGACACCAGGAGGCCCCGGACGCGGGCCGGGGCGACCTCCGCGATGTAGAGGGGGGAGATCATCGATGCGATGCCGATGCCCATGCCGCCGACGATGCGCCAAATGACGAGGTCGCGCGCGGTCCCGGCCACGCCGCACCCGATGGCCGAGGCGGTGAACAGTATGGCGGAGATCAGCAGCACGCGCCTGCGGCCGATCCCGTCGCTGAGCGCGCCGGCCACCGAGGCGCCCAGCATGCAGCCAAGCAGCGCGGAACTGGCCGTCCAGCCGGTCATGGATGGCGATAGGCCGAACTCCGCCCGGAAGAAACCCACGGCGCCCGAGACGACCGCGGTGTCGAATCCGAAGAGGAGCCCCCCGAGCGCGGCCACCAGGCATATCGCCGTCAGGTAAACGACGCCGCCGCGCGGCCGCGTCGGATCATTGCGGGTTCCCGGCATAGTCCTCCAATGGCGGGCCAGTGTGGAACCCCCGCGACGCGGTGTCCATGGCGCTGATGGGCGAGGGGATGTATAAAATACTCTAATTTATAGAATACTTTCGAATAAGAAAAACTGCTTATATCGGGTCCTGGCGCGTCCGAGAAAACCGGTTGTTGCGCGGGCCCGAGGGCGCTTATACTTATCGCTTCCATGGCAGACGAGACCCCCAGCGGTTCATTGTACGCGCCCAAGGAGCGCATCCAGAACGTCAACGTCGCGGACGAGATCAAGCACTCGTTCCTGGACTACTCGATGTCCGTGATCATATCGCGCGCGTTGCCCGACGTGCGGGACGGACTGAAGCCATCGCAGCGCCGCATCCTGTATGCGATGCACGGCCTTGGGTTGCAGCCGGGGCGAAAGTATCTCAAGTGCGCGAAGATCTGCGGCGAGACCATGGGCAACTACCATCCCCATGGCGACCAGGCCATTTATCCGACGCTGGTGCACATGGCCCAGCCGTGGTCCATGCGCGATCCGCTGGTGGACGGCCAGGGCAATTTTGGTTCCGTGGAGGGCGACCCTCCGGCGGCCATGCGGTACACCGAGGCCCGGCTCACGCACCTCGGTGCCCTCCTGATGGAGGACATGGACAAGGACACGGTCGATTTCGTCCCCAACTACGACGACACCCAGACCGAACCCTCCGTCTTTCCGGCCGCGTTCCCGAACCTGCTCGTCAACGGCGGCACGGGCATCGCGGTGGGCATGGCCACCAACATCCCGCCCCACAACCTTGGCGAGCTGGTGGATGGCATCTGCGCGCAGATCGACGATCCCGAGATTACCATCAAGGGGCTGATGAAGCACATCAAGGGCCCCGATTTTCCGACCGGCTGCTCCGTGCTGGGGATGGATGGCATCAAGGAGTACTTCGCCACCGGCCGGGGCTCGGTGAAGGCGCGCGGCAAGCTGCACACCGAGGAGCTCAAGGGCGGCCGCGAGATCATCGTCATCGACGAGATCCCCTTCAACGTGAACCGCGCCGTGCTCGTCCAGCGGATCGCCGACCTTGTCAACGAGAAGACGCTGACCGACGTGTCGAACATCCGCGACGAATCTGACGAGAACACGCGCGTGGTGATCGAGCTCAAGCGGGACGCGCAGACGAAGGTCGTCATCAACAAGCTCTTCAAGCTCACGCAGCTCGAGTCGGGCTTCAGCGTCAACATGCTGGCGATCGACCGGCTCAAGCCCAAGACGCTCAACCTCAAGGAGCTGATCAACTGCTACATCGAGCACCGGCGCGAGGTGGTGCTGCGGAGGACGCGCTATCTGCTGGCGAACGCGGAGCGGCGCGCGGAGATCCTGGAGGGGTACCTGATCGCGCTGGCGAACCTCGACGATTTCATCGAGGTGATCCGCAAGTCGAAGAACCGCGAGGAGGCCCGGATCAAATTGCTGGGCTACGAGTTCACGCGCAAGCAGGTGGAGCAGTTTGGGGTGATGATCCGCTCCGAGGCGCGGCTCAAGAACGGCCGGTACGAGTTCAGCGAGGGGCAGATCGACGCGATCCTGGAGTTGCGCCTCTATCAGCTCACGGGCTTGGAGCGGGAGAAGATCACCGGGGAATACGCGGAGATCATCGCGACGATCACCGACCTGCGCGACATCCTGGCCAAAGAGAAGCGGGTGCTGGGGATCATCAAGGACGAGCTGCGTGCCATCCGCGACAAGCACGCGACCCCGCGGCGCACGCAGATCGTGCCCGACGAGGGCGAGATGTCGATCGAGGACCTGATCGCCAACGAGGCGGTGATCATCACGCTGACGCACTCCGGCCTGATCAAGCGGACCAACATCTCCAGCTATCGCGCGCAGCGGCGGGGCGGGACGGGGGTCATCGGGGCCAAGACGCGGGAATCGCTGGGCGAGGAGCAGGAGGAGAGCGATTTCGTGGAGCACCTGTTCACGGCGAGCACGCACGACTACCTGATGTTTTTCACGAACACGGGGCGCGTGTATGTCGAGCGCGTGCACGAGATCCCAGAGGGCACCCGCGCATCCAAGGGGCGCAACATCGCCAACGTGCTGGAGCTGCAGCCCACGGAGACGGTCGTCGCCATGCTCCGGATCGAATCGCGCTCCAACGCGGGCGAGGATGACGCGACGTGGGACCCGGGCCGGTTCGTGTTTCTGGCGACGAAGAAGGGGACGGTGAAGAAGACCTCGTTGGACCAGTTCGCGAACGTGCGGCGCGGGGGCATCATCGCGATCGGTGTCGAACCCGGGGACCTGGTGATCGACGCGCGGCTGACGACGGGCTCCGACGAGGTGGTGCTGATCACCAAGGAGGGGATGAGCATCCGATTCCACGAGGACGGGGTTAGGCCGATGGGGCGGCCGGCGGGCGGCGTGCGGGGCATCTCTCTGGAGACGAAGGATGAGGTGGTGGGGTTGGCGATCGTGGATCCGAAGGCCGCGCTGCTGGTGGCGGGCAACAACGGCATTGGCAAGCGCACCGACTATGAGGAGTACCGGAAGCAGACGCGCGGTGGCAAGGGCATCATCACGATGAAGACCGGCGAGAAGACGGGCGAGGTCGTCGGCGCCCTCTCGGTGACCGACGCGGACGAGGTCATGCTCACCACCGCGAAGGGACAGATGGTCCGCATCGCGTGCAAGGACATCCGCGAGGCGGGCCGGAACACGCAGGGCGTCAAGCTCGTCAACCTCCGCGAGGGCGACAAACTGCTAGGCATGGCGACGGTGATCACGGTCGAAGAGGAGGAGTAGGGGCCACCGTCGTGGAAAACAGGCCATGGCCGCGTGCGTGAGCGAGCGGAGGGATGGCTCGCTCGCACTCGCCGTTACAGCCTTTGGCCACCTTCGAGCTGGGTCCCATGCGCCGCGCGCCCGCCTGTCGGCGGGCATTCTGGGTGGAAAATGGGACGTAGGAGCGCGCTCGCGCGCGATGCGCGCATGGGATCGCCTGCAAGCAGGCTCCTACGATTCGGCATCTGAATTCTCGAGCTAGCAGCCCGCTGAAAGACCCACACAACAGCCGCGTTGGGTATGGGAGGGACGCCGGCCCCGGCGTCCGCGCCCCACCGGGCAGCGAAAGGCACCTCACTTTCGCGGTCCGCGCGGCCGCGGGCCCTCCCGGCGGAATCGGGCCACGCGCGCCATCAGGGGTCTTTTAAACCTCTGCTAGGCTTTGAATACATCCACGGGGTCGAAGCGCTCGCCGAGGATGTGGGCGCTATCGCAGCCGAGCCATGTATCGAGCATGGCGGCGTAGACCTGGCGAAAGTCGGTGTGGTGGCTTGGCGCGTCTTTGTCGAGGTCGCCGAGCTCGGGATGTTTGCCGATGAGGCCGCCTTTGAGTGCGCCGCCTGCGAGGAAGACGGGTGCGGCGGCGCCGTGGTCGGTGCCGTGTCGGCCGTTTTCGGTGACCGTGCGGCCGAACTCGGAGACGGTCATGAGCGCGACGCGTTCGGCGAGGCCATCGCGGCGGAGGTCATCGATGAAAGCGCCGATGGCATCGGAGAGTTCTCTCAGGAGGGATGCGTGGTGGTCTTTCTGGAAGGCGTGGTTATCGAAGCCGCCGAAACCGTCGCCGCCGAGGTCGGTATAGAAGAGGCGGAAGCCGGCGTCGGCGGCTTCGATAACCACGCCTTCCAGAAAGACCACCACGCATCCCTCCTGAGAGAACTCTCCGATGCCATCGGCGCTTTC
>JAKQKQ010000211.1 GCA_029560585.1 Verrucomicrobiota bacterium
TCCCATGAGCAGTTACCAAATCGATACCACCGGCCTCGACGTCAAACTCCGCCTCTCCGGCGAAGTCACCATCGAGCAAGCACGCGCCTTCCACAACGCCCTCAAAGCCGCCATCCGCCCAGGCCAGCGCCTCACCATCAACGCCGCCGCGATGACACGCCTCGATGCCGCCGCCCTCCAAGTCCTCCTCGCCGCCGCCAGATCCGCCTCCACCGTGTACGCCAGCGCCAGCTCCCCCGCCTGGGAGGAAGCCTTTCGCCGCTTCGCCCTCGAAGACCCCATCACCTCCCTCTCCACCTAACCGCCATGCCCAAAACCGTGATCACCGTGGATGACTCGATGAGCATCCGTGAAACCGTGAAGATGACCCTCCAGTCCGCCGGGTATCAGGTCCTTACAGCCGAAGACGGCACACGGGGGCTCTCCGTCTGCCTCACACAAAAGGCCGACCTCGTCATCACCGACCTCAACATGCCCAACATGGACGGCATCACCCTCATCGCCCGCCTGCGCGAGCTCCCGGCCTACAAATTCACGCCCATCCTCATGCTCACCACCGAATCCCAGGAAGACAAAAAGGTCGCGGGGAAAAAAGCGGGCGCCACCGGCTGGATCATCAAACCCTTCGATCCGGCACGCTTCATCGCAGTCGTCAAAAAAGTCTGCCCCATCGGCGAGCCCGTCCTCGTATGATCGACCTCGACGACATCCAGCGCCGCACCCGCGAGGTCTTCCGGCTGGAAGCCGCCGACCTCCTCGCCGAGCTGGAAGCCGCCCTCCTCGATCTCGAGTCCGCCCCCGCCAACGCCGACGCCATCAACCGCGTCTTCCGGGCCATGCACACGCTCAAGGGCTCCGGCGCCACCAGCGGCTTCCCCGAACTCTCCCAGTTCCTCCACCACGTCGAAGACGTCTTTAACGCCGCCCGCGAAGGCCGCGTCCAAATCACCCCCGCCATCATCGACCGCACCCTCAAGGTCAGCGATGCCGTCACCCGATACCTCGCCGATACCACCGACCGCGCACGCGACATCCTTGCTCAAGCGCAACCCCACCTCGACGAGCTCCTCAAGCATCTCCCCCAGAAAACGGCCACGGCGAACCTGCCCGCCACCGCAGCCGCGCAAAAACGCTTTCGCATCCACTTTCGCCCGCACCGCCAGCTCTTCCAGACTGGCACCGACCCCGGCGTCTTCCTCGACGATCTCCGCGCACTCGGCACGGCCAGCATCACCGGCTTTACCGATGAACTGCCGGACCTCGACGCACTCGACCCCGAGCAGTGCTATCTACACTGGCAGATCGACCTCGCCACCACCGACTCCGAAAGCGCCATCCGCGAAGTCTTCGCCTTCGTCGAAGACGACTGCGACCTCGACATCCGCGCCCTCGAAGCCGACGAAGCCCCGCTCGCAGTCGCGCCCCCAAGCGCCACTCCACCGCCGCCCTCCGGCACCAGCCACACCCGCGAATGGCTCATCGACTTTAAACTCACCCCGCAAAGCCTCGCCACTCCCGGCCTCGTCGACTCCCTCTGGCTCAACCTCGCAAAGCTCGGCTCACACCGCGTCCTCCAATCTCCGGCCGGCCCCACACCCCAGGCGGGCGACTGGCGCATCTCGCTGACGACCGCACTCGACGAACCCACCATTGCC
>JAKQKQ010000237.1 GCA_029560585.1 Verrucomicrobiota bacterium
TGTTGATCACCTTGCCCAGGCCAGATCCCTCGGCCTGTTTCTGCTCGTCCCTCTGCTTCTCGTCTGTCTCCATTGTCGCTGTCCCGGTTGTATCAACCCAGACCAGCCCCATCAAATGTGCGAAAAATAGCGTACGTTATCATAGATTGTCAGGCGCCTGGCGTTTACACCATCGTTCTACGATTCTGGTCACATCGCGAATATTGCTTGCGGGCCATCCCGTTCGTCTGCCTCTTGCGCGGTGCGGCCCAAACCAGCCCACCAGCATGATCCCGTGCGTCCACCGATTAGGTTTCAGGTACCGCGCCACGAGCTGGTTGGCGACCGCGCGTGGCGCCTCACGATTCCAGGAACCTTTCACCTCGATGACGAGGGTGAGCGGGTCTTGGCCATGTCGGGACGCCTCAACCTTGATGTCGAGTCGGGCAGCACGCGTGGCCGCAACCTCGCGATTGAGGATAATGCCCGTCGGAGGACCCAGATCGCGATTCAGCCAGTCTTTGATCGTGTCGGAAAGGACAGTCTCCGATTTGTGCTCCGGCGAACCCCTGCGTCGCCGTGGTTCGTTCCAGAGCGCGCGCAGTTCCGGCGCCTCGGCGCAGTGAAGGTGTTCCTGCAGTCGCTCCAGCGAAGCCAGAATCGCGCAGGCGAGGTCCTCCTCATCCTCGATGAGCGCCGCGCGGTGGTCTCTGGCCATCTTGAGGATCTCCCCACTGGTGCGCTGGAATCCGATCCATGTCTGACGGAACAGGTTCTCTTGACACTCGTGCAGGTGCCATTTGAAGAGCCAGCGATCCTCCGTCGGCGCGGTCTCGGATAGCCATTGAAGCTGGTCGCATGCCAGCGGGGTGCCGCGGGCCACGAGGGCCGCGATAAGTCCCCTGCGAAAGTCCGGGATCTCGTGGCGAGCCTGGACAAGTCCGCTCGCGTCATTTCGGTCAGAGTACTTTGATTTCGGGAAGAGGCGCCAGACCATCAGGACCATGCGCCCCAGATCCTCATCTGACATCTCATCCAGATTCATGAGGCCCCCCATGCGCAGTCCTTCTACGCCCGCGAAGAAGATCGCCCTCAATTCTTCGGCGGAGACCTTCTCCAACAAGGGCCACAGCCGGGGGAGGAATTGCCGCGGAAAACGGAACAGCGCGATTACGACGAGCCCGCGGCCCACCTCGTCCAGGGGGTCAAATCTCCCGCCGCGTTTTCGCAAGAGAGCATTCATGAGAGCTAACGCCGCGGCGGGATCATGTTGGGAGAGGAAGCCGACGGCGTTGACGAATAAGCCGCATCGCACCGGATGGGTGTCGAGGAACCCGCCGACCACCTCGGAAAGACTGGCGGTCCAGCTTTCGGCAAACAGCGACCAGTGGATGCTGGAATCGCCCTTACGGTGGGAGCGCTCCAGATCGCGGGCTATCCAGACGCACGCCGATTCAGGCGCGCGGCGGCATCCGAGGGCCACCTGATCGCGCTCGGCGGCGCCCCCGCTCCCGAGGTGATCGAATACCACCATCGGCCACCGGTCGAACACCTCGGCGCACAAGGCCTGATCGGCATCCATGTCATGGCGCAGCAGACGGATCGCGTGGTATGCGGCAGCCGAGAAGTTGGACCAGTGATCGGCGGGTCGGTCCCGGTCGTCGTGCGATAGAAGAAAGAGTCTGGCGGACGCCCGGAAGGTTTGCCGTTCCTCGGCCGCTAGGGAAAGCCACGCCGGCGAGCTCTCGATGTCAGAGTGGTCGGCGGGACGGGCGCCTGTCTCGTCGGGATCCTCCTCGTAGGCGCATTCGCAGAAGCCCACCCAGGCGGTGTTCTGCCCTTCCGCAACGGCGGTCCTGACGCCGTCCAGCAATTCGGTCCGAGTTGGGCACTCCATCTCCTTGGCAAAGCGCGCGTTCCTGCGCGACCAGCGGATTTCGCTCGCGCGCTGAAGCCGGTCCATGGTGGTCACGATATCGTGTCGGCGACACGGGGGCAGCTCGGCCCTCAATTCCGGAATCTCGTCACACCGGCTCAGGATTAGGGCCCGATGGGCAGGGCGCGCTCTTCCCCAGCAGAGGGCGGCGCAGGTCTTTACCCAGCATTGGCGATCCGCCGTCGCGACTCGGGGCAGCTCGTCCAGGAGCCATCCGAGGTCCTCATCCCGAATAAGGGGCACTCGATGATCCAAGAGGTCGTCGGGTGTCGCCCCGGGGAGGCCCAAGACGGTCGCGCCGAGTCGCCGTCGAACCACCGGATCATCTAGGGCCGCCAGGGGATCGTGGCCGGAACGGGACGATTTATTCGGGAAGGGCCTATGGCCGCGGGCCATCTTGAGCCACAGCTGGGCCAGGGATCGGGCGATCGCCGGGTCGTCTAGGTTCGAGAGGCCGAGTTCGAACGCCCGGGCGACGAGCGGGTTCAGGTGCGTCCGCTGGTCAAAAACGTCGGTCTTGGACTCGATGAAGCCCGCGACCGCGGGAACATCTTGGGCCGTCATGGCCCGCGGCAGGTGCGATTGAAGCACCAGGCTGTATGCGCCGATGAAGGCCCTGCTCGGCTTGGTCCTGATGTGGGGCAGGATGCCGCGGACCGGCATGATCGTGGGCACGAGCTTTTGAATCGCGACGCCCTTGATGTCTCCCCCCTCATTGTCGGGCAACTCGCCGCAGGCGGCCCGCAGCAAGGGCTCGCGCGATGCCGGGCCGACCAGCCGTCCCAGGGCGTAGGCGATCGGACCGAGGCGCTCGTCGTTAGCCTCGACCCTGGCCCATAGGTCGGCCTCCAGCTCGGAGACACCGGCCTCGCCCGCGATGCCGATGGCCATCCGGCGAACCAGAAAATTGTGGCTCGGGTCCGAGATGTAGGGCCGGAGCTGGCCGGCGAGGCCGGGATGGGCCAGCGAGTGGTAGAATAGGGACGCGTGACGGCCGTCAAAGGCCTTGAAGTCGGCCGCGCGCGAGAGCAGGGATGCCACAAACCGGGCCTTCCGGTCGGGATCGAGTCCCGAGGCATCCGAGCGCAACAGGACCTCGGGTTCGTGCCCTATCAGGTAGTCGCACCAGGCGGGATGGATGTTCGCCAGGTTGGCGGCGACCTCGCCGAGCTGCGGGGCGACGCGCTCCAGTCCGGCGACCCTGGCGCACAGCAGCTTGCGGACTTGCGGGAGGGTGCAGGCAGCGAGATAGGAGGCGCAGAGATGCTCCGGATATGAGGCATGATCGAACCCGAAACGGTCCTTTCCTCGAGAGCTAAACAGCGGCGTGGCCAAAGTGGCCTCCACCAGATCGTCGGATACCGGAAAGTTGCATCCGTCGACAGTCTCGGTGCCCACGATGATATCGGTGATGGGCAATTCGCCGGCCGAGGGCGTATCGACACCCCGGATGATCGTGTTCTTTCCCGAAAGCATCAGAAGACTCGCGATGCGGGCCGCGGTTCGCTCCAGATGCGCGGCGGGTGGCGGCTTTGTGGGCTGGTAGCGCATGCGCCCCGGGTCCCACTCTCCCGCGAGGCGGCGGATCGCGCGCCCGAACACCGTCCGATGATCGCTGGGCAGCCGGCCGTTCTGCCGCATCTCCTCAAGGAGCATCCGCAGCGTGATGGGTCTGGCCGCCAGGCCCTGCGCGCGAATGCGATACACGCCCTCGAGGAAGGCGTCGGAATCGACGCCAGACTCTCTCGCGGCCAACTCGGCATCCTTCCGGCGGAGGTGACAGAGCTCGTACCTGTGCTCACCCGCGTGCGGCCAGAGCGCGAACAGTTCCGTGTCGCCGGTCGTGTCCCAATCCCAGACGCGGCAGGCCATGATCACGGACACGCGGTCCAGCGGTTGCTCCCCGAGCCGCCTGACCAGGGTACGAACCAACATGGGGACTCGCGCGAGGGCCTGATCGACGCCATCCATCAGAAGTCGGATGCGTCGCCCCGACTCGAGGGTCTCCCTCCACGCCTGGGATTCGACAGTTTCGCGCAACAGCGCGCTCGTGGAGTCGATGTCTAGGCAACCTGCAATGATGAGGGACTCATCGGGCCTCAGCCATTCGGATCTCCGGGCCTGAAGCCGGTCGATTTCGGTGCTCTTCCCGATGCCCGGCTGTCCGCCCAAGACGAGGCACGGGAGGGAGAGCAGATCGTCGATGGGCCTGACGGCGGGGTTCATGAGAGCGCCGTACTCATCCTCGGGGTCGTCCACGAAGCCTCGCCCTTCGAAACCGCTGTTAACCGACCCGTCCCACGGGACCCAGAATCGGTGCCACGGCAGGAGTTTGTCGGCGATATATCGCGTCATATCCCAGGGACACGTTAGGGCCTGCCAGCGCTCCGGACAAGAGGCTGTGCGTTCTCACGATACGTATGCGGATCGCCTTGACGGTCGAACACCCAGAGGAGAGGCCCCCGTGTCCTGTGGCCCGGCGGCGCTTTCTTCCCGTGTGGGTTGGTGAGGAAATCTGTTATTGGCCAGCGCCTTGGCCGCTGGTAGAGGCCGAGTACTGGTTTCGGTTGCGGAAAGTTGTTCTGGACATAGGAGATGGGAAGCGGGATGAGGGACCCTTTTTTACGGCGGTGCATGAATGCGGACACGCGTCGGCGCAGGCGGTCTTGGGCGCGGGGCCGAGGCAGGTGTGCATCAAGCGTGATTCAGACGGGTGGTCCGGCCAGTCGCTCGCAGATGAGGATGCAAACAGCGACGAAAAGATCGCTCGCCTGTTGGTTGCTGAGCTGGCTTGGCCCATAGCGCAGATTGCGGTCGCCCCCGGGTCACTGGGCGACCTTTGTGACACATTTCGGGACGCACTTATTGCGCCATCCTTGAACCTTCTTCGCGCTCCCGACCGACCCCTCAATCGCCTGGGATGGGAAGGAGATTTGAGCCGCAGTGGAGTTGAAGCGCTCGCAAGGTTCGCGGAATCGTGCTGGCGCGTTGAGTCGCCTTACAACAGGGGCGGGTTCCTCTTTCACGCGGAGAGGGCGCTGTTTGGCGTGTATCGGGCAGAACCGATCCGCGCGGGACTTGTAGAACTGGCCACCATCCTCGTGCGAAGGGAGTCGATCGCCTGGGACGCCTTTCGGTCGCTAGCCAGCGAGGTCTTGAAATCTTCCGCGTGGGGGACACTCAGATCCCTTGACCTCTCCATCGACCTGTCATCGCTCATCAAATGAAGGAAAAGGTCCGGCCGCGCAGACGTGGGCATTCCCGGATGATTGTGGAGCCAGATTTTTGGCGGTTGTTAGTGATCATGCCGACTGCGGCGCGCTGGGCGGTGAGTGACTACAGTGACGTAAAGAGAACCATCGCTCTTGCGAGCGAGTGGTTTCCTCTCCCCCCTCACGACATCCCGACGACCGCGTCGAAGAGGCCGTGGACGATTGGTCACGGCTATTCCAGGAGCACCAGGGCGAGACGGGAATCGACTAGTCGTGTTTCGGTCGCCGGGCAAACACCAGAGCGAGCGCCATCAGCGCGACGGCATAAGAAAGCGAAGGCTCGGGTATCGTCGCGCGGATCCAGTCATCGAAGGCGGAGACACGGGTCAGGTAGGTGACGTCGCCGTAGCCGCTGCCATAAGGGCGGGATGGGTCGGTGGGGTTGACGCCCCAGGAGACGATGCCGACCAACTCGAAGCCATGGCCAAAGTCGGCGAAGGCCGGTCCGCCGCTGTCCCCGCCCGCGCTGGTGCCCTCCAGCACCAAGACGTTGGTCGCGCTGGAGAGCGAGAAGATGGTGCCATTGGGTATCGAATTCAGCGGATCGCCACCGGTGTCGTAAACTGACGTGCCGTCGAGGGAGTTACGGGCGATGTCCCCGGAGTCGAAGTCGAGGGCCAAGAGGCCGCTCGCAATGCCGCCCAGGTCCGTGTCCAGCACGCGATCGATGGTGTTGTTGGCCGCATAGAGGGTGGCGGAGGCATTAGGTTGAGGACCGGTGGCGCCGGTACCTGCGAGGCCCGAGCCGACCAGCGTGATCTGCGACCCCAGCTCATTGGTGCCGGTGTACCAGCTCGCGGGCGCGACCCCGGTGACGGGAGAGGATAGTTGGAACAGCGCGATGTCCCACCCGTTGCTGGGGGAGAGGGTCGGGTCGGCATCCCAGAGGGGATGGTGGAACCACTGGCCCGATTGGGCGGCGATGGTCTGGCCGCCGATGATGAAGCTAAGGTCGGTCACCTCGTCGGCCAGCCAGTTGTGACCCGCGGTGAGCACCCAGTCGGGGGCCACCAGCACGCCGCTTCCGCGGTAGGAGGAGGCGCCCTCTTGAATCAGCACGCTGCCGGCGGACGGGAAATTCGACGCGAGCGTGGCGGCCCGGGCGAGGGTGAAATCCTCGTCGACCACGATGGCGGGGCAAGATGCGGTGGCGAGGAGCACGTGCGCGGCAAATAACCTGACGATGGGTGGCACGTTGCGGGTATAACATAGCACGAATCGGTGTGCCAGCAGCGCGCGCGATCGTCCGAATCGACAGATCGGACAACGTTTGGGCTTGCTTATCTTGACGGAGACCTATCATAAGGAAACGCGATGGGTGCGGTGGCTTTCGACTTGGGGCGAAGGGTTTCTCGGGCTGGGAAAAGGGCGTTTTTCTTCCTTTGGGTTGTCATGTTTGACTGTTACCCTGCGCAGGGAGCGCCCTGGGTCTCAGACGTCCATGCGGCGCAGCGCGCCGGTACCAGTCTGGTGGATGTGAGATACGATGTCACTGCCGGAGCTGCGCACGTGTCGATGTCCGTGGCCATTTCGACGAATGCGGGAGTCACCTACGACTTGGACGTAAGCCACGTCAGCGGTGATGTCGGACAAAACATTACGCCAGGGTCCAACCGGCTGATCACATGGGATGCGGGGGCCGACTGGGCTGGCAGGTTTTCCACCGCCGTGCGATTCAAGGTGACGGCCGATGATTCCGGCAGTGGAATCGACGGTTTCGTGCTTATCCCGGCGGGCAGCTTCTGGATGGGCAACAGCATGGATCCGTCGGAAGGAGTCGCTGACGAATTACCGCGCCACAAAGTGTATTTGAGCGCCTTTTACATCCACGTAACGGAGGTGAGCAAGTCGCAGTGGGATGTCGTGTACGAGTGGGCGCTGCTGCACGGGTACGGATTCGACAACGCTGGTTTGGGTATCGGCGCCGATCATCCGATTCAAGCGGTAAACTGGTACGACGCCGTGAAGTGGTGCAACGCCTGGAGCGAGAAAGAGGGGCTCGTGCCCTGCTACTACACCACCTCAGCCAAGACCAGCGTGTACCGGACGGGTGCCCTGGACCTTTCCAACGAGTCGGTCAACTGGTCAGCAAACGGTTACCGTTTGCCCACCGAGGCGGAGTGGGAGAAGGCGGCCCGGGGATGGATGTCCGGACAGCGTTTTCCGTGGGGCGCGAGCATAAGCCAAGGTCAGGCGAACTACTTTTCGGATGGCGCTTGCCCTTACGATGTGAATCCGACTCCCGGAGGGCATCCCCTGTTTGCCGTGGACGGTTATCCAAACACCAGTCCCGTGGGGTATTTTGCGCCCAATGGTTGTGGCCTGTACGACATGGCGGGCAATGTCTGGGAGTGGTGCTGGGACAATTACAGCTACTATTACTACGACACATATCCTTCTTCAGATCCTCGTGGGCCAACGCAAGGCGCTGGCCGGGCACTTCGGGGCGGTAGCTGCTCGTTCGGAGCATTCTCGGCGCGATGCGCGTACAGGGAGACTCAAAATCCTAACCAGGGGGCAGGCGAGTACGATAGATGTGGCTTCCGTCCCGTTCGATCTCACCCATGAATGCGCGGGCGATCGCAGGGACGACGCACCAGCGGAGGTTTCAAGAGATGAGAGTCAAAGGATGGTTGATGAGACACGGCCTGATGGCGGGTGGCCTGGGTGTTTTGGCGGCCATCATCCCCAGCGTCGGATGGGCCGCGACCTCCTCGGCTGAGTCCAACATCATCACTGTGGACACGAGGGGGACGGGAACGCTCACGGTTACGGGTCGGGTGCTCAATCGGGCGACGGGTCTCGGGCTCTCGGGCGCCACAGTGACCTTGGCCGGGCGGAGCACGACCAGTGGTTCGAGCGGGACGTTTTCCATGGCGAACGTGGATTTGGGCGGGGGCAACACGCTGGAGGCCAGCGCTTCGGGTTTCCTGTCGCAGGCGCGAACGGTGATCGCAGGGGCCGGAGTGCTTTCAGTCACCGTGGGGGATCTCTCGCTCGATGCGGCGAGCACGACGGTGCCGGTGGTGGAGTGGGTGAAGCCCGACATTGTCGGCCTCTATCTCTTTGGCTGGGGTTTTACCACGACGGTCAGGGCCCGCGTTAACTGGAACGGCAACACCCCGGGGGTCGTCAGATTCTTCGGGAACGGAACGCTAATGGGGAGCGCCGGGGGGGCGGGCCCAGAATATAGCACCACGATGGAGGTCGACAATCTCTTCACGCCATCCCTCCACACCGGGGTGAACACCGTCCGGGTCGTGGCCGAGGCCGCGGGTGGGGCATCCGGGCAGCACGAGTTGAACATCGCGGTGCTGTCGGCACCCACATCTTTGGTTGCCTTTCTTGTGCCTGGCTACCAGTCGGTGGATGGCGCAATCCTGAGACTGAAGGTCGAGTTTCCCGCCCCCGCCTTGAGGAAGACCGTGTCGCTGCCTGTGATCGGCGAGTTCGGCGGGAAGTTCCAGGCGGTCGGCGAGTTCCAGTATTCGATCGCCAAAGGCGAGTGGGAGATGAAGCTCGGCGGCCAGGGTTCCTCCGCCGAGATCCTGGTCGGCGACTATGTGGGCGAGGTCGGCATAGCGGCCGAGGGCAAGGGCGCGGCATCGCTATCCCGCGGGATAACGCTGGACGAGCTGTCGCTGGTGGCCTCGCTGGGCCTGGCCGCGGATGTCCGGCTGGGTGCCTACGGTCTCCCAGATCTTCTGGGGCCCGGGCTCTCGACGTGGCTCTACCAGATTCCGTGGCTGCGGCCCGCGCTGGACAACGTGGTGGTGGTGCTGATGATCAGACCATCGCTGACTGGTGATGCCGCGTTCGACCTGGTACCGGCTCTGGCGTTCGGCGGTGCCGAGCTGACGGGCAAACTGCCGATTGAGGGGATGTACGAGCCAAATATCATGGGTCAGAAGGTGAGGTTCTATGTCGGTGGCGAGCCCCGCCTCACGTTTCAAATCCCGGGAGATCTTTTCAAGGAGGTTGGATTTCGCCTCTACGCGGGCACGAAGGTGAGGGCTTGGCACATTGACTGGACCAAGGAGTTTGTCTTTGTCGATTACTCGTTCGCCTCCGAGCCGGGCCGCCGCTTGCCGCTGACGGGAATATATGACCTGGGCAACGGCTACCTGATCGAGGCGGCGGGCAACAAGACGGCGGCGTGGAGGCCGATGGGCAGGGAGTATCTCGCCGACGGGCCAGAGGTTTTCCTGCCCGCGCCGTCTTCGCCGGGGCGGCGGCTGTCGTCGGCCCAGGAGGCGGCATTGGCCGCGCAGGAGGTCTTTGCGCGGATGGGTGCTGCGTCGTCGCCTGGGGCGGTGCACTTGCCCGCCGCGGGGCCGGGGCGAAGGATCTCGTCTGACACCAACCTGCCCGCGCAGGCGGAACTGCCTCTCTTGGAGAACGTGTTCCCCGAGTCCGCGCCCGCCATGGCCGGCAAGGGCGACGAGCTGATGCTGCTCTACGTGCGGGATACCGGGTCCACCAGCAATCCCGTTCAATTTACGGAGATCGCCTGGACCCGATTCGATGGGGCCGCGTGGGGGGCGCCTTCGGCCCTTGCCGCGACCAATGCGGGGCAATTCGCCCCTGCGGTGGCATTCGACGGGAACGGGGATGCGGTGGCCGCGTGGGAGCAGTGCAAGGATCCGTCGTTCTCGGAGACGAACAACCTGTCGGCGCTCGCGGCGCAGATGGAGATCCAGTGGTCCCGGTGGGACGCGTCGGCCGGGACGTGGGTGCCAATGGATGCCCTGACCGACAACGCGTGCCTAGACCGGCGCCCGCAGATTGCGGGGCCGCTGTCGGACGGGGACCTGCTGCTGGCGTGGACGCGCAACGAGGCCAATGCCATGATCGGGGAGGGACCCGCGGGCAGCACCAGCAACAGCTGCGTGTTGGTGGCCCGCTGGGACAGCGCGACGGCGACTTGGGGCGTGCCCGAAGCCCTGGTGACAAACCTGACTGGGGAGTTGTCCGGCTCCCTGACCGCGGCGGGCGACAGGGCGGTGTACTGCTGGACCCGGGACATGGACGGGGATCTGGATGACACCGCCGACACGGAGCTGTTCTACAGGATCTTCGATGCCGGCTCCGGGCTGTGGGGCGCGGCGGTGCGGCACACCACGGACGCGGTGGCCGACCGCAACGCCCGGGTGGCGGTGGACGGCTCGGGCGCGATCTACCCGGTCTGGCAGCGGGGCGGCGACCTGGTGATCGACAGGGGTTTTGCGGGGTCACCCTCCTCTGTGCGGCCAGACTCAACGACCATGGGATTCGCGGATTTCGCGCTCACGGTGGGGCCGGGCGACAATGTCTTGGTGCTATGGGGGGAGATGACCGACGCGGGCTCCGACGCGCACTACCGCGTCTACGATCCGGCCTCGGCCACGTGGGGCGAGGACACACTGCTCTCGCACGACTCGGAACTGGAGCGGGACTTCGCGCCGGTGTGGGACGCGGTGGGCAACCTTACGCTGGCCTACAATAACGTGATCGTGTCCAACGTGACGAAGACGGTTGCGCTTGAAGGCGGAGGGACCATTGACGTGCCGGGCGTTCCCCAACCGGGCCGCGTGGACCTCTACGCGGGCAAACGCGCCATCGTGAAAGACCTGACCATCGGGACCGACGGATTCGTGGCCGAGGGCAACGATTTCCTGCCCGGCGATGGCGTGACGCTCACCGCCACGGTGAGGAACTCCGGCAATGTGGCGGTGGAGAATGTCGCGGTGTCCTTCTACGACGGGGATCCCGGCTCCAACGGCACGTTGATCGGCGGCGGGGTGGTCTCGGGTTGGCTTCGGGCCGGCGACACCCAATCGGTCACGAGCGCCTGGACGGTGCCATCGCCCGCGGTGGCGCGGACGCTGTTCGCGGTGGCCGATCCGGCTGGCGCGGTGACCGAGTTCGACGAGGCCAACAACGTCCAGTCGGTGAGCGTCAACGGGGTGGATCTGGAACTCTCTCTGCTGGAGCGCGCGGCGCTGCGGGATGGCTCGGTGCGGGTGGTGGCGCAGGTCAAGAACCTAAGTGCGCCAGCCTCCCCAGTCTCCATGCTGGCGATCTACGGGGATGGGGGCACCTCCAACCTGCTGGCCTCCGTCGAGGTCAGCGTGCTCAGCCCGGGCGAACTGGTCCAGATCCCGATCGATCTGCCCGCGGGCACGCAGCCGGAGGGCGACAGGAGCTACCGGCTGGCGGTCGATGACGAGGGGCTTTCGGGCGACATAGATTCCGGCAACAACACCGTGCTGTTCTCGGTGAACCTCTTCATCGACGACGACGGGGACGGCATCCCGCGCTCATACGAGGAGGCCAACGGGATGAGCGACTCCGACCCGGCCGACGCGGATCTCGACGTAGACGGCGACGGGTTCAACGGGAAACAGGAGTATCTGGCGGGCACCAATCCGCGCGACCCGAACTCCGCACTGAAGGTGGGCCAGCTCAACGTCATCCAGAACATCTCGGGCGATGGACTGGTCTGCACGGTGTCTTGGGCCTCGGTGAGCGGGCGGCTGTACCGCGTCGAGCGGTCTTTCGATCTGAAACAATGGGACGTGGTGGCAGACAACGTGGATCCCACGCCGCCCCTGAATACCATCAACGACGAGGTCGTGCCAAAGCCGGCGAGGGTGTTCTACCGGATCGTGGTGAAGTGAGGATGGGGAGGATCTCGCCCATGAAAGCGTGCTCCTGGATCCTCACAGCGATTTGGCCGTTAGCTGCCGATCCCGCATTTGCGGCGCCCTCGGTCTCCAACGTGCGGGCCTCTCAGCGGGCCGGGACCAAGTTGGTGGACATCCACTATGACGTGGCCGCCGGGACCAACCGCGTCACGGTATTGGTCCAGATCTCAACAAACGGCGGTTCCACGTACGCGTTTCCGGCGAGCAGCTTTTCAGGGGAGGTTGGGGCAGGGGTGGCCGTGGGCATCGATCGCCTCGTGGTCTGGAATGCTGGTGCGGACTGGGATGACAAGGTGTCGTCGGCGGTACGGTTTCGCGTGACTGCGGACGATGGCGGCGCGCAGGCCGGTGGGATGGTCCGGATTCCGGCTGGATGGTTCCAGATGGGTAACTCTTTCGGCCCAGACGAGGGATCTGACTGGGAACTGCCAAGGCACAGCGTCTACGTGAGCGCATTCTACATTCAGGCCACTGAAGTGACGAAGGCTCAGTGGGACGAGGTGAGGAGCTGGGGTTTGATGCACGGCTATACCGATTTGGCTGCGGGTGTTGGGGAGGCTTCGAACTATCCGGTGGGGGAGGTCAGTTGGTACGACGCCGTGAAGTGGTGCAACGCCCGGAGCGAGAAGGACGGGCTGACGCCCTGCTACACAGTGTACGGGGTGGTATTCAGGACGAATATGGATGGCTACCTTTCAGATTGCAATTGGGCCGCGGATGGCTACCGCCTACCGACCGAGGCGGAGTGGGAGAAGGCGGCGCGGGGCGGATTCCCGGGCAGGCGCTTCCCGGGGGGCAACACGATTAGCCACGAGAATGTTAACTATTACAGCTGGTGGTACCGCGGAGCGCCATATTACCCGTACGACGTTAGCTCGACGAGCGGTGGACACCCCGATTTTGAAGGGGGTGCCACGGGCACTAGCCCTGTCGGGCACTTTGCCGCGAACGGTTACGGGCTTTTTGATATGGAGGGTAACGTCAGGGAGTGGTGCTGGGATTGGTTGGTTTCGACGTACTATTCGGTTTCGTCTTCGTCGGACCCTCGGGGGCCAACGACAGGATCGTGTCGAGTATTACGCGGCGGTAGCTGCAGTGAAGACGCGTCCAACTGCCGCATCGCGTACCGTGGGTCCGACGTTTATCAGGGGTTTATGTCGAAGGATTTGGGGTTCCGCCCTGTTCGCAGGTAGGCGTCGCGAGGGTCTCTGAGCTACGGTCATGCGGGAGCAGCAGGAGAGCGGGAGCAAGCGAGGGACTGAGGGACGAAGCCCCGACGCGTTCCCTTGGTGCCGCTCGCTGCTTGGATACAACACCTAAAGGAAAGCCCCGCGCCCTCGGCGGGCGCAAAGGCCCTCCTTCCCTCACGACATCCCGACGACCGCGTCGAAGAGCCCGTGGAGGGCCTCGCCGCGGCGCAGGGCGCTATGGAGGTTGATTTCCCGGTAGACGGCCGTGAAGGCGTTGAACAGTGACCACGCATTCCGGGGTGTGAAGGCGTCGTGCTCCGGGTGCCGCCATTCCTCCAGGACATCCGGAATCTGGCTGACCGTGATGGCCCGGCAATCGGCCGCACGGATCACGACATCGTGCGCCAGCCAGTCCGGCACCCGGGCCTCCTTGTACGCGGCCACCCGGGCGTCGAGCGATCGGAAGCGATCGCCCAGTTGCCCGACGGCCCGTGCCACGAGGTGGCGCAGGTCGCGCATGGCGAAGCGGGTGTGCTTGCGCGAGATCTTCACTTCGCCGGAAAAGCATTTGTTGTCACACACGAGCACGGAAATACCGGCGACGAGGCCGGCCGGAAACGACTGGTCGTGGCTGTTGCGCAGGCCAACGATCCATTCGTATTCCTCCTCTGTCCTGCCGGGCAGGCTGACGCTCAGCACGCCGAAGTATCTCGCCCCGGCGTGCGACAGCCCGTGCCTCTCACCCTCGATGGTGAACCCGGTGGCGCCGAGCTGGCCCTCGACCTCCTCGAGTATCGCGCCGTGATCCAGCGGATACCACGTCTTTGAGCCCAGCGGCGTCGGCACCGCCAGCAGTTCCGCTCGTTCCACCACGCGCCCGCCGCAGTGAAGCAGCAGGCCCTCCGGCGTCCTCCGCCTCGGCGGCTCTTTGACCTCAATGATGTTCATCTTTTGTCTCCTTTCGCTTTTGAATGAAGGTCGCGGGTGTCCATGTGCCATTACTCAGGGGCACGGGATCCCACAACCGGTGTTGTTTGGAAAATGGCGGGACTGGGCCCGCCGTGAAAATCGCCGGGGCGGGGGAATGGTTCCCGCCGCCCCAATGCCGTCACAGGTAGCCGGCCGCCTTGAATGAAAACCAGCCCTCCGGGTAGGCGGTCGAACGGTTGCCCACGATGACGTGGTCCAGCAGCGGGACGTCGAGCACCTTGGCGGACTCCCGCAGCGCCCGGGTGATGCGGATGTCGGCCTCCGATGGAGTCGGATCCCCGGACGGATGATTGTGCGCCAGCACGACCGCGTAGGCCCTCCTGGCGACCGCCGGAGAGAATACCTCCCTCGCGTGGACCAGCGTCTGATCGAGCAGTCCCTCCGAGACCGCCTCCACGGCGATCAGGTGCAGCTTGGCGTTGAGCAGCACCACCCGGGCGCTCTCGGTGGGCAGCAGGCGCATCTCCGGGCCGACCAGGTCCGCGATCCGGCCCGCGTCGTCGAGTTTGGTGGCACTTGCCGCGCGACGGTTGAGGCGCACGCCCAGCTCGACGGCGGCGCGGATGCCCGCAGCCCTGGCCTCACCGACACCGCGCACGGTGGCCAGTTCGGCCAGGGGCGCTCGCGCGACGCCCGCCAGGCCGCCGAAGCGGGCCAGCAGGGCCTCGGCGATCTGCAGCGACGCTTGCCCGGTGCCATTGGGCATCAGGCAGGCGAGCAGCTCGGCGTCCCCGAGGGCGCCGGCGCCCCGCTCCATCAGGCGATTCCTGGGCCTCTGGTCGGGCGGCATCTCGCGCAGCGTCACTTGTGACACGTCATCGATCATGCGCGACCTCCTTTCTGGTTGTGTGTTGTTTGATTGGCGACCCGTCAACCGGCGTGGCCGGTCACAGGATCGCCGTTTGAAATTTCCGGGGCCGGCGGCGGATCCCGGCCCGCCGGCCCCATCTCTGTTTCCCCTCAGTACCCGCCTATCCGGGTCCTCGCTATCTCGTCGCCGCCGGCATCGAATGCGCGGAACTCACAGAAGTCAGAGCCGGGATCGCCGAACGACGACCCCCAGACCTCGATGGTTTCCGTGCGGGACGCCACATCGGTTCCGAATCCCGGGCCGAACGGTGGCGACGACGCGGCCAGTTCGCGGGCATCGTTGCCGGTGCATTTCTGTTCCAGGTGCATGGTGCGCCTCCTCTCAGCCGCCCCTTCCGGGCCGACCCCAGCGCTCGAGCACCGCCCACGTGACCACCCCGACCACGAGCACGATGGCGATGGGGATGAGGGCGGGCGTGAGGACCAGCAGCAATATCGCCGCGGCGGTGAGCAGCATCAGCCCGGCCGTCGCCCCGAGGGTCCACCTCGGCAGCGGATCCTGGTCATCCATGGCGCCCCCCTTTCCACGAGATCGCGACGATGAAGGCCGCGACCACGATCGCCAGGCCGATGACGCTCAGGCCGCCGCCCACCGGCCCCATGTCAGGAGGGCCGGCCGGCGTGCATGCGGCCAGCAGCGCCGGCGCGAGGAACATGGCGGCGCGCCTCATGGCGCACCCCCGGTCCACGCTGAACACTCGTCGCGGTACTGGCACCAGCCGCACTGCATGCCGGGCGACGGGTTGAACCTGCCCTCGGCGATGCCGTTGACGGCGGCATCGAGCATCGCGACCGCCCGGTCTTTCCTTGCGTCGTTGGGGGGCGGCACCGAGACGCGGACCACCTGGGGCGATTTGGTCTTCACCAGATGGACTAGCTCCATCCGGGGCGGCGTCTCGCCCGTGGCGGCCTCCAGCAGCAGCGCGTAGGCCACCAGCTGCAATTCCGCGTCGAACGCGGCCTGATCGGGATCGGGGCGGCTGGATGCGGTCTTGAAGTCCACGACTTTCAGGTCGTGGCACACCAGATCGATCGTCCCGCAGAGCGGCACGCCGAGACCGGGCACCATTTCTTCAAGCGTCACCTCGACGCCCCGCGGTCGCTCTTTCGGCATCTCGCCGCTGTCCATGTAGGCGGCCAGCAGCCGCAGGCCGTCCTTCTTCGCCTTGTCGCGGTCCTCGGTCCCGTCGAAGGCCACCGGGCCCTCGTCGGCCTCCAGCGCGTCGAACGCGCTGGCATACGCCCTCTCGACGGCCGCGGGCGAGGTGTCCCCGCCGCGCCAGAGCGCCGCGTGCAGGTGCCTGAGCCCGGCGTGGACCGCCTTGCCCAGGTGCAGCGCCGCGGCCACCGGCCTGGCGATGCAGGCCACGCGCTCGAAGTAGAAGCGCAGCCCGCACGCCAGGTAGCCGCGTGCCGCGGTCGCCGAGATGTGCGCCGGCAATCCGCCATTGCCCGTCGTGGTGCCGGCCGGCGGCGCCAATGTCGAGGGGGCGATCATGCCGCCCCCCTCGCATAGGCGTTGCGCCGGGGACGACGGTTGCCGTTGGAGCGTCCGCCGTTGCCGCCGTGTTTCTCCAGCAGCTCGTCGATGAGACCACTGGCCTCCAGCTTGCCCAGTTCCCGGACGCGCTTGTTGAAACGCTCCCGGGCCAGGGCCTCCACATCGGCCGGTTGTAGGTGGTGCTCGTCGACCAGCTTGAGGATGAGATCCCGCTGCCTGTCGCTGCACTTCCACGGGGCCTCGGTCGGCTCCTGCCCGTCCGTCTCGCCGTTGCCGCCCTCGCCGTTGAGCCCGTAGCCGTGGGGCGGGACGAATCCCGTCGCCACGATCTGCGAGTCCACAGACTGCTGGAGCAGCCGGTAGAGCCTTTGGGACTCCCCGGCCGCGTCGGCCACGTTCGCGATCTCGCATTCGACCGAGACGGCGAACTGATGACTGCTGTATGCGGGCAGCCCTAGGCGCTTGCTGTAATTCGCGATCAGCTTCACTGCCATGATGGTTCTCCTTCCATATTGCTTGTTGATGTTTGCCGCGGGCAAGAACGGCGCGGGCCCGGCCCGCCACGAAGGCAGGCCGGGGCCGTGATGCCGTCATCCGCGGGGTGATTGAGAGGGACCGATGAGGTCCTCCTCGCACCTTTATATAACCTGTACTGGGGCGCTGTTGCGCCTAGAGGTGGGGGGTGCTGCAGCAGGGGGACAAGTATTTGATGGTGCGCCCCCAGCAATCATTTCGAGTTGTCTGGGGCTCTCAATCGATGCTAGGGATGGACAGCAAGGGCGCCTTCGGACGCACTTCGTTTTACCGAAAGGATAAGGATGGCACACCCAGCTAAATACCTGCGGTACACGGACAGAATGAATCTCGACAAGGCGGTCCACACTCTGGAGGGCATCCTCAGGGGCATCGCGATTGATTCCGTCATCACCGAGGCCGAGGCACGCGAACTGATCCGCTGGCGGGACGAGCACCTTGAATTCGCGCGGCGTCACCCATTCACGGAGATCATGCCCAAACTGGACGCCGCGCTGCAGGACGGCGTCATCAGTGACGAGGAGAAAGAAGACCTGTTGTGGGTGTGCAGCAATCTTCACACCGGCAATGCCTACTACGACGCACTGACCTCTGACATTCAGCGTCTGCACGGCCTGCTGCATGGCTTGCTCGCCGACGGCGTTCTGGATGACGAGGAGATCCGGAGGCTTGCGGACTGGGCGAACGAGAACCAGCACCTCAAGGGATGCTACCCGTTTGACGAGATCGACAGCGTCGTCACCGCCATTCTCGCCGATGGGAAGATCGAGGAACTGGAGCGACTCCAGCTAAAAGCGTTCCTGGAGGATTTTGTCACCGTGGAAGGGGCGGCACCAGAGGGGATCGGGACGCGTCATCTTGCGGTGTCCGGGGTCTGCGCCATGTGTCCTGAGATCAGTTTCGACGATAAATCCTTCTGCCTTACGGGTGAGTCCCGTAAAGCCAGTCGCGATGAGATAGCCCGCCGCGTGGAGGCCGTCGGGGGAAGAGTGATCGGCAATATCCGAGAGGATCTCGACTACCTCATCGTCTGCGCCGAAGGCAATCGCTGCTGGGCCTTCTCCTGCTACGGGCGGAAGGTGGAGAAGGCCGTGGAGTACCGCAGGAAAGGCGCGCGCGTTGTCATCGCGCACGAGAACGACTTGTGGGATGCCATCGCCGACAAAGGGGCGTAACCCTCTACGCTGGTCCAGGTCTAGTTTGACCGCTGTCTCAATACTGGTGTCCCGGGTACGCCTATGACGGCAGATTCGCTTGCCGAAAGGTCACTTCCCAGAGGTGTGCGGCGTATCGCCTGCCGCCTCGCGCGCGCCATCCACGTCTAGGACCTCGGCCGCGAAGGCTTCGCGCAACAGGGAGTCGGGGACGTACGGGTCGAATCGGTCTCGCGCGGGCTCGTCGGCCAACTCGGCGAGGCGGGCGGCGTCGAAGGTCCCGGTGGCCACCCTTCGGCGGTGCTCCTCGAAATCCTCCGCCGAGATCTTTTTGTACTGCAGGCGGAGATCATCCCGATCGACGTCGATCTCGTCGGCCTTGGCGCAGAGTTCCAGCGTCAGCAACGCCCGGCCCCCGCGCCAGGGGAACCACTGGATGAACGAGGTGCCCGAGAGCACATCGCTCGAGCCGAGGCCGGATCGGGCGAAGTTACCCCGGGCCGTGGCCAGCAGATCACAGCCGCTCTTTCCCAGATATGGGGGGATGCCGGAGTCCGCCAGCACCTGGCGCATGCGGGCCGCCACGACGGGATGCATGAAGCCGACACCCCCACTGAACTTGGGTTGCTTCCATCCTTTTCCGGGAACAACGCCGATCCGCCGCGTCGAATGGTCGATCCAAAGAACCTTCCATCGTCTTCCCCCGAGCAAAAGAAATTCGCCCTGTCCCGGGATGGAGTCCTCCGGAAGGAGACCGATGGGCTGGCCGTCGCACTCGACCCGGTACTCTATCCGCCCCGCGAAGGCGGCATAAAAATCGTAGGACTCGACAATGCGTTCGCCGCCGGGCGCGAGGATCAGCTCGCCGGTAGGGACCTGCTCGATCAGGCCAGCCGACGCGATGCCCCTGAGCAGCGATGCGAACCTCGGCCGGTCGATGAGCCGGAACGCGCCGCGGTGGCAGAGGACATCGTAGATGTGATCAGCCGCGGCCCCGCCCGTCTGGCGAAGTAGGCTCAGGATCTGGTGCACGCACGTGCTGAAGTGGAAGCGCGGCGCCAACGGTGGCTCCAGCCAGCCCTCGAGCATGAGATCCACCAGGGCCACGGCCCGAACGAGGCGCGGGTAGAGCCGGTCGGTCAGTGTCGACGACTCATTGGGCAGACGGTCGAGCGTGTAGAGGCGGAGGATTCGGGCCTCGCCCTCCTTCCGTCCAGAACGGCCGAGGCGCTGCACGAGCGAGGCGACAGACCAGGTTGGCCCCACCTGACCGATGGCGCGCACCGAGCCGATATCGATGCCCATCTCCAGCGTGCTGGTGCAGATCGCTGTGACCGGTTTGCCGGACTTCAGTTCGGCCTCGGCGTCCTCCCGCAATTCACGGCTGAGCGACCCGTGGTGCAAGAGGAACGGATTCCTGGGCCAAGATTCCCGCTCGGAGATCTGGCGCAGCTTGTCGCCAAGCAGCTCGACCTGCCGCCGACTATTGCAGAAAACCAGGTTCGTCTCATCGCGAAAGCGCGATGCGATGTCCGAGGCGATCTCGCCAAGCCCATCTGGCGTCGGTGTGTGGCCGGCATTGGCCGCAGCGCCAGGTCCGATCGGGGAGGGCTGCGCAGCGACAGTGTCCACTTCCCCGTCCCCGTCGCCATCGTTTGGATCCGAGCCCTCGAGATGGGCGCGGACGCCCACCTTGAGATCCCTCCCTTCTCCCTCGGCCCGGATCACGCGGACGCGCCCAGGATCGTCCGGGCGCAGGAACTGGCGCGCCGGCGCGAAATCCCCGATGGTGGCGGACAGGCCCAGCCTGCGCGGCGTGGCTCCCGAGATTATCTCCAGGCGCGCCAGCAAGCTGCGCAGGTGCATGCCGCGGACGTCGTCGAGAAACGCGTGCAACTCGTCTATCACCACGAACCTCAGCCGCGAATAGACGCGCGCGAGATGTTCGCCGTAGTTGACGAATTGGCTCTCGAGGGATTCCGGGGTGATGAGCAGCACGCCGCTCGGGTGCCGCCGCAACTTGGCCTTCTGGGCGGCCCCGACGTCGCCGTGCCAGCGGTGCACCGGGATGTCGGCGCTCTCGCAGAGGTCCTCCAGCCGCCGGAATTGGTCGTTGATCAGCGCCTTGAGGGGGCTGACGTACAGCGCCCCGACCGATCCCCCCGGATCACCGACCAGGAGCGATAGGATCGGGAGGAACGCGGCCTCGGTCTTCCCGCCCGAGGTGGCCGCGGCGAGGATGATGTCCCCGTCGCCATCCAGCACCGCGCCGATGGCTTCGACCTGCAGGGGCCACAGCTCGTTCCACCGGAGGTCCCAGATGGCCTCTTGGATCTTCCGGTCGAGCCTAGAGAAAGCCTCGCTCATGCGCCCCGGCGTTACAGCTTGAAGGTCGCCAGGTCGCCATCCTCTTCGTCCGGGGCCGGTGCGGCCCCCGAGGCGAGTTCCTCCTCCACCGATGCGGGGGCGGCGGGCTTCTGGAACACGTCCCCGCCAAGCAGGTCCCGCCAGCCGCGCCCGGGATTCTGTTCCAGGAGGTTCAGGAGGCCGATGAAGGACCGCACCACGTCGCGCGGCGTCCGGAAAAACTCCGCCCCCAATGTCTCGTTCGCGCGCTGCAGCACCGCGGCGACCGCCTCGTCTGGCACGAGGACCTTTGCCGGGTCGCCGTGGGCGTGGACCAGCGCGATGTTCTTGAGGAGCACGAACAGGTCCTCCGGGGTCAGCGGCTGAAGCCGCACCATCGGACCCGAGAGATCCACCAGCCCCCCGGCCCTGGCCAGGGCGTTCTCCGCGAGGCGGCTGCGGAGCGCCTCGTAGCTGAAGAGGCCGCGTCGCCGGTCCTCGAGGCACTCGTCGGTGCCGGCCAGCACGAAGCCGAGGCCGATCGCCGTGCCCTGCAGGCAATCGTTGAGGAGGCTCAGCAGTGCCTCGTAGTTGGCCTGGCGCGCCCTGGAGCTCGGGAGCCGGTGCGAGAGCACCACCATCTCGTCGAGGTTCACCAGCAGGCCGCCGAAACCCGCCTTCCTGACGAAGGCCGCCATGAGCCTGAGGCTGCCGTAGAGGGACTCGTCATCGATGATGCGCCTCACGCCCAGGTCGGCTTTCGCGTCCGTCTTGGTGGTGTACTCCGCGCGCAGCCAGCGGAGCGCGGCGGCCTGCTTTGCCTCGTCCCCGGCGACGTGTGCCCTGTAGAACGCACGCACGACCTCCGCGAACTCGAATCCCCCGACGTGTGTTTGGAGATCGCGGAGCTGTTCGGCTATCCGTCCCTCGACATCGCCGACCGAGCCCCCGGCGCCCATGACCTCGTGCTGCAGGCCCGAGACCCAGCCGGCCAAGATCGAGGGCAGCGCGCCCCCGTCGGGCTGAGTCCGGGTGGCGAGGTTGGCCATCAGCTCCGCGTAGAGGGCCCGCGCCTGGCCGCCCGTCGCGCAGAGGCGGCGCTCCATGGTGAAATCCGCCTGGGCCACCACCAGCTTCTTCTGGAAGGCGACGTTTCTGACGAGATTGAGGAAGAAACTCTTGCCGCTGCCAAATCTCCCTACGACGATGCGGAACGCCGCGCCGCTGTCGGTGATGCGCTCGATGTCCGACAGCATCGCCGAGACCTCGGCCTTCCGGCCCACCTGTATCAGGTGCAGGCCCTGTTTGGGGACTAGGCCCGCTTGGAGCGATAGCAGGATGGCGTCGCGCTCGCGGCGCTTCATTGAAATGCGTGTGCTCATATTCTCCTCTGTCAGTTGGATGAGCCCGCCCCCGCCATCACCGGCAGCAGGGACCGGAACACCCGGACGTTTTCTCCCCTCTCCAGCAGGAAGTCGCCGAAGTGCTCGTCGGACCACGCGTTGACGGCATCCAGGACGTCGTCCGGCAACAGGTGCTGCCTCTTGCAGAGTCCCTCGAAATCATCGAGGTCGATCTCGTCGTGGGCAACGAGCGTCGTGACGACCGGCCGGTACCGCTCAGCGAGGCCCTCGATCCATGGCGCGTCGATGGGCGCCTGCGCTGCGCCCGGCGTCGCATGCTCTTTGGATTTGCTCTCGACCTTGACCTCCGCTGACCCCTCATCGGCCATGACCTCCGACAGCATGGCGATGACCTGCCTCGTCTCCTCCGTGAGGGCGCGGATGCGTTCGCTGTCGAGCGAGAGCACCGCCCCGGCGGCCGCGGGCCTAGGCGGGATCCGTTCGCCTTTCGCGCCCTTGCCGGCGGTCGCCACGGTGACTTCGCGGAGCGATCCATCGCCCTCCAGCAGCGAATCCACCGCATCGGGCGGTAGCCCGAACGCTCTTGCGATCCGTCGCAGGAGCTTGATCTCGGGGAGACTGATTTCCCGGTCGGCGGCGGCGATGTGCGCCAGCGACCGCAGCACCTGCTCCCGATGCTCGGGCGAGATCAGCTTCGCCAGCTGGGGAAGGCAGCGCACGGCGACGTTGGTGTCCCTGCGGAGGGCGGCGGTGGCGTCGCGGACGCGCTCCCAGTCGGCCTCCCCGGGGAGGTCGGCTTTGACGAGGGTCTCGAAAGTGGCCAACTCCTCGTCCTCGATGACGCCGTCGGCGGCCGCCAGCATCACGGCCAGATGCAGCAGGCGGATCACGCCGGCCAAGTGCCCCGGCGCACCGTCGTCCGAATCGGTCGGGCGAAGCGCCACCTCCTGCGACCATGCCAGGGGCAATCCGCTCTGCCGCGGATCGGGGGCCATACGCCACCCCAGCTGTCGGGCCAGCTCGGCCACCTGTTTGGACTGCGCCAGGGTCAGGCGTGCCCTCTCATCGACGCCCGCCATCGCCGCGATCTGGCCGGAGGGCAGAAAGGCGAGATCCCCTTCCCGGGGCGCGGAGCCGAGCAACCCATCGAAGGCGTCGCGGAGCGGGTGGGCCTCGCCCGCCCGCAGCTCCGGCGGGAGCGCCTGCCACGTCGCGATCTTGGCCGCATCGCCAACTTTCTTTGAACCCAGGGCCCGGCTGTAGCCCGCGAGATCGTCGATGCAGCGATTCCAGATCTCCGGGAGCGCCCGGAACTGCCGCCGAAGGCCCAGGACATTGGGTATCCGCTCGTGCAGGGCGCGGGCCGCAGCACTCTCTCGGCAGGCGGAGAGCAGCGCACCGCTGGCGGGCCGGTACTCGACGGTCGCCGGCTGCTTGGCCGCCGCGAGCGGCATGCCGCCCGGGGCGATCTCCTCAAATCGCTGCCGGAACAGTTCCCAGAACTTCTCGCGCGTTCGGGCAACGACCGCGCTCTTGCGGCTGTCCTCATCGATGAGCGCGAGCCGGTAGGCCACCGTCCAATCCATGACCTCGCCGCGCTGGTGGAGATTGCCCAGCACAAACCGGAGGGAGTCCTCGTCCGGCCGATCCCCGTCGAGCTCGAGCAGCTGCGGCCAGAATGCCCTGTAGGACTCCTGCCCCAGCCTCCATCCGGAAAAATGCAGAAGCTGCAGGCAGTAGTTCTGGAGCGACACAGACCGATGCGCCGGCCCGTAGAGCTGCAGGAGGCGCAGCACCTCGCCCATCAGAGTCGGCTGAAGGTCGCCGTCCAGCAGCAGGCGACGCTCGATGCCGTAGAAGAACAGGAAGACATAGCCCAGTTCCCGGGCCGCCGGGTCGGCGTCGGATCGTCCGGAGGCCAGCCACTCCAGATAGGTTCGCCGCTGGGCGGGTGTGATCCCCAGAAAACTCGGGTAATACCCCAGTCCCACAGCGGGATCTTCCGCGACGGCGTCAATCGGCTGGGTCAGGTCGAGCGCCGAGGGTTCCCCCGGCCAGGGCAGTTCCCCGGTCGAGACGTAGACCATCCCATCGGGGATCGTGAGCCCATCGAGGGTCAGGGGCTGGCCCTGGGGATACCAGACGAGTTCCGCGCACCGCTTGCGGGCGGACGCAGGCCGGGGGGGGCGCATTTCCGGCGATTCGAAATGAGCGGGACATCTCATATGGGAGTGTCGAGGGGGGATGATGACCTGATCCGCTCCACGGGAGGCACGAAATAGTCCACCGACCAGATAAACAAGAGCAAACCCCACAAAGGCTGCAAGCCCGCCGCCAATGGGCCAGAGTACCGCCGCGAACACCAGCGCCAAGATCCACCGCACCTCAGTCCTCCTTATCTACCTGCCGCTGCTGGGCCGGAGCCTGCGGGCCATGCGAGTCGAGCCGCGCCCTGATCGCCCTCAATTCGGCGGCGAGCCTCTCCAGTTGCTCCCTGTACTGTGTCCTGTCCTCCCCTAGGAACCATGAGGCCGTGAGGCCGGACAGTGTCCCGAACAGCGCTACCCCGAACACCATGACCACGGCCGCGAGGATCCTGCCCTCTGGCGTAACGGGATACGTGTCCCCGTAGCCCACCGTCGACATCGTGGTGATCGTCCACCAGGCCGCATCCGCCGCGCTCTTTATTGTGGAGCCCGTGGCTTTCTCAAAGACGAGGATCGACATGCTTGCCACGAAGAATACGGCCAGCATGGCCACGACCAGGGACGCGGCGGCGGTCCTCGTCCGGCTGGCCATGAGGACCCGCGCGATCGCGCGCGCCGACCGCACGGCCCGGAGTACTCGGAGAATCCGGACCACGCGAACCATTCGCAGCCAGCGGGACCAATCGATCATGGGGATGCTCCCCACCAGGTCGATCCAGCCCCATTTCATGAACCGCGCCTTGTCTGGCGCCCGGGCGAGACCCACGGCGAAATCCGCCACGAAGACCACGCACACCAGCGTGTCGAGCTTCTGGATGATGGCCGACGCCGCGTCAGAGATGGGAAATGCCACCTCGATCATCAGGGCCGCCAGCACCCAGACCGACAGGCACAGGATGACCAGATCCCAGACTCCCAGCGGTCGTTCGTCCATCGCCTCAACTTTTTCCGGTTGACGCCGTTCGGTCCGGCCGAATCGGCGCAAGCACCCGGTTATCTCTAGCGCCCAGGTCCTCGGCAGTCACGGCCAAACGCTCGGAGCACTCATCTTATTATTGAAAGGATAGTGTCGGGCACCCTGAGACATCTGTGGTCCCATGCCAAGGGCTCTTGGTGTTTGTTGGGGGATGTCTCGAAGACCGCGAGCCGGATGCGGTGGTCTAAGTCATCGCCCATGGCTTACCGCTGCCGACTGCGCCGTGAGGCTTCAACACGCGCCAGGCCCTCCCGGCCCAGCAGCCCGGCCTCGTAGAACTTCTTGGCCTCGCTGACTTGCCGGTCGGTGACGCGGTCGGACTTTTCCCGGTTCATGCCCATGGGCATGAGTTCCAGATTGGCGATCACGCTGGCCAGCTCCGGGCAAACGGAGCGGGGGATGATGTGGTCGACGCTGAGCTGGTCGCCCGCGTAGGGCCCCTTGCGCACGGTGGGCGCGCTCCCCTTGCGCATCTCGGTCAGCCCGTCCTCATCCAAGCACCCCAGCTGGCCGGCGATCCGGTGGCTGCGCAGCAGGGAGGCGGACGTCAGTTCGGCGGCCCGCCTGGACATCCCCGCCATGGCGACCGCCTCTCGGCAGGTGGCGGCGGGGTCAATCCCGGCCCGCCGCGCGTATTCCACCCAGTACACGGCCTTCTGCATCCGGGGGTTGGCCTCGGTGCCGGTGAGCGTGGCCAGCTTGGCCGGGTCGATGAGGCTGGCAATCCTGGACGCACGATCCTTCAGTTGCCGCGACTCATCGGCGGCTATGGCCGCCGGCGGCTCCGGCGCGGGCTGCGGCACCAACCCAAGTCGGGCCCGAGACTCCGTCGACAGGTTGGTGAGCGACAGGCGGACGACGCCGTCTGGCAGCATCAGGGTCACGGAGTCGCCCGTGGCCCGCAGGACCGTGGCATCCGCGTACGAGCGACCAGAGAGCGTGCTGACGGTGGTGCGGTTTGTGTCGCCCACGGCCAGCGCGCACGAGAGAACCAACTGCAACCACGCTGGGCCGATAGCGCAGGCCATGTTGGTCATCACCCCTCGCCGTCTGCCGGATCTTGGCAGGGCACCTCGCCGGTGGTCCTGGAGATCGCAGCGAAGTGGGACGACCTCGGCGGCGATCTCCGCGGCGCGCTGACGACTGATCCTGTCCATGTTCCCTCGAAGAAATGTGTGACGCAGTTGTTTCGCCGGGAAGAACAAAGGCGGGCCGCGCGAGCGTGCTTTGGGATAGGGGGAAAGAACGATGCCCGCGCGGCCCTGATGCCCGGGAACAGGGGTGCCGCCGTAGAGGTGGCATGGTCCCGAGCACTGGGGCCATGGTGGGCCGGGTGACGCGCGGAGGGCAAGGGGATTTCGCCAAGGGTGGGACTGCCAATGTCCCATTGGTAGGCATAGATTGTTCCATGCCCAATTTTCTGATCGAAAAGCTCGTGTCCGGCGGCCAGACGGGCGCGGACCGGGCCGCGCTGGACGCGGCGATCTCGCTGGGCCTGCCGCACGGCGGCTGGTGCCCGAAAGGCCGCAGGGCAGAGGATGGAACGATACCGACTTGCTACGATCTAACCGAGACGCCCGGCGTCAGCTACCCCGTGCGCACGGAGTGGAACGTGCGGGACTCGGATGGCACGGTCGTTTTCACCCTTGGAAAGCTGGCGACCGGGGGCAGTCGCAAGACCATCGCGATCGCCAAGAGGCTGCGCAAGCCGCGCCTTCACATCTCTAGGGACGGCGGGGACGGCGCCTGCGCGCTGCTGAGGGATTTCATCGCCAGTCACGGCATTCGCGTCCTTAACATCGCGGGCTCAAGGGAGGGCAAGGAGCCGGGCATCGGGGCGTGGGTCGAGGGTGTGTTGACCAAGGTGGCCGATTGACGCGCGGTAGCCACGATGCTTCCTCGAAAGCATGGCAGCGAAGAGGACGACACATCGGAGCAAGTCCGGCAGCAAGCTCTACGCCAAGCGCGACGCGCCGGGAAAGTTCAAGGACATCCAGACGTACAAGAGGGCGCATTCTTCCGACATAAAAAGGAAGAGCAGGGCGGAAAGATCCAAATAGCGCGCCGCCGGATCACCGGTAGGTTTTCCCGCCGTGCCTGATCCAGCCGGCCTCGTGGCGGCCTCTCGGATCGTGGTGCGTCCAGTGGATGACGCCCCCTTTCGGGTTCCATTCGTATTCGCCCGAGAACTCGACCCTGTCTCCCACCCCGAGGGAGTCGATCCTGCCCGCGACATCGATGTTGTGGGCCACCAGCAGTGTCTGGCCCGACCCGAGCCGGACGATGAAGCGCTGGTGGCGGCTCCCGTCATTGTCGTCGGGGAGGAGTCGCGCCACGACGCCCTCACCCCGGACTTGTGCGCCGGTGCGGCGATCGGCGATGGCGCCGACCAGTGCCCCGTCGCCCATGGAACCGGATCCCACCCCGGCGTTAGGCGTGGGCGCGAGGCGGCCGCACAGCGTGACGCAGGCGTAGGCGGCCGCGAGCACGGCGGATGTCAGAAGAACGCGCTTCATGCTACCTGCGTCATCCTACTCCACAGGAATCTGGCAGGCGCGAACAATCTCATGGGCTGGGACGATGGTCGGTGCGGGCAACGGTATTTGGGTGAACGGCGATGGGGTTGGCCCTTTGCCCTTGCGCGCCCCGGGCCCCGCGGCACAAAACCGTGCCGCCATGAGACGACGGAGGAAGATCGACTGGGGCGGGGTGGACTGGCGCCTGACGACATCGGAGATCGCGGGCATGACCGGTGCCCGGATCGGCACTGTGGTCAAGGAGCGCAGGCGGCGCGCGCCGCAGACCCGGCTGATACGGCGGCACAACTCCGTCTTCAGGACAGGAGAGAGGGTGGGGTGGGTCTCGCTGGAGGCCTCCGACCGGCAAATTCTCCTGTGGAACCGGGCGGCGAAGGCGACGGGGCTGTCCCGGAGCCAGTGGATCCGGGAGGCGCTTGACGTGGCGGCCGATGCCTGCTTGGGCAAGGGCCAGCGGTGAGGGCGGGGCCGGCATCGAGGCGCCATTGATGCCCTGCCACCCGCCGACCGGCGGGATGACGTACAACCGGCTTTCACCGGATCTCAATCTCGACCGCGCCGCACCCATCCGGCCCAGATTCCATCCGCGAGATCCAGGCCTCCAGCGGCAGCCGCGCCCAGCGGCGGCGCCAGATGGCCACGTTCCTGCCCGGGGGGATGAGGCCGATGTCCATATCCCGCCAGGTGACCACCACGGTGAACCGTCCCGCCGGATGGCCGCTCGTCGCCAGCAGCTGGACCGGGTCGCCTTCCGCCATGAGGCGCGCGTTCTCCGGGTCCACGTAGTACCCGAAATCCGCGACGGGGTAGACGCCTGCGCACTCCTCCCGATAGGGGGCGGTGCGGGCTGTCGCCGGGTCGCGGCGGCGCCCGTACACGGCCATCAGAAACGGCCAGCTCAGCGCGGCGGCGGAGCCTTCCCGGGGCAACCGCCAGGGTGGGCAGCGCAGGTCCGACAGGTCGATCCGGTGCTCCTCGAGCAGCTCCTCGATCGCGACGGGCACCTTGCGCGCGATATCCAGCGCGCGGTCCAGGGCCAGCTGCCGCTCGGCCGGGAAACCGTTCGCGCCGCGATCCGCGAGCCTCAGCAGGGCCCGGATCCTCGCATTCACCCCAGTGTTCTTTTCGGCGCACGGCATCCTGGACGAGTCTACCGGCGCGGGGCTGGGCCGTAAATGGTGCAAGGCTGCTGGTGCCAGGCTCGCGCCCTTGGGGGACGATGCGACCATCCCGGCAATCGCCCGAGGTTGACCTACGGGGCGTTGAGCCCATCAAACGCCCCTTGCTGCCCCCGGCCAATCAAGACGCGTCCTAGGGGCTGCTGCGCACGTCCATCGGCCACCATGATCGCGCTGCGGATCATGGATTCCCGGGCCAAGGCATAGGACATGGGACGTCCGTGGCCATCCCGAGACGCTTCGGGACATTAGCGGACAACGCGAGGAGCAGGATGGTCTACGCCATCTGGGACCGGTGGCCGGCGGGTGAGATGGTTAATAATATCAAAAGGGGAACGCCGCTGGCTGCCCCCTCTCGCGAGGGGGCAGGTTAGCGGTGTCGGCCTAGTACCCGACGTGCTGGGCCAGTCGGTGCGCGGCACTTTTTCCGCGCTCCCTCTGGTGCAGCTGGATCAGGTCGGGCCCGAACTCTTCCCTCAGGAACTGATCGGCCCATCTCCAGACCCGTGGCTCGCGGCCGGGCACCTCTTTGCAGAGGGACTCGTCGTCGAACAGGAGCAACGAACGGCCCGTGCCGCGGTCCTCAAAGACCGCCTCTGGCTCGGGTCGGTCGAACGGGCACCCGTCGTCCCGTCTGTCGTCGTCCTCGTCGAACACCTCGTCCACGTACTCGTCCCAGGCGGCCGCGACCACGTATTGCCCGGCCTCGAAGCCCGCGATCTCCTCGGCTCTCTGCCGGGGGTGATCCGGGCCATGGCGGTCGTCCGCCACCGCATTCCTACTAGCGTTCTCTCGCATCGCCTTACTTATTATCCTCATTTGACGGGCCAATTTCTCGATTGGCCCACCGGTTTCTGTTTGGCGAGACAATGTCCCGGTCGGACACCTCTCGCAGGCTCAGCTCAGCTTGGACTGGGGCAGGATCTGACCCCACGGTCGCCGGCCCCCTCCCGGCATCTTCGGCGTGGCCCTTGGCCGGACGCTCCTGTCCGGGGCCACCCTTCCGGGCGCAGGCACCCAACGGGTGCGGCACCAACATCCGGGGCTGATGGACTCCCCGGACCTCAAGTAAACGATTGGACGCTCCCACGGGCGAAACGGTTCACAGATTCTTGGCGTCAGTGGGGACGGGGCCGAGTTCACCCGTTGGCGCGATGCCGGTTGGCCGGGTCGGGTCGCGGCGCGCCGCCATTGCGGCATCTCTCTGGATGTAGTAGTTGATTTCGGCCTTCTCCGCCTCGGTCGGCTCGGGTCGGAGGCGGAAGCGTTCCGGTGGTTCGGGGGAGCGTTGGCCGACGAGATGCCTGCAGGCCCCGAGAGCCAGGAACCGATAATAATCGCGGTGGTGCAGCGGGCCGCCCATGAAATCGACCATGGCCCGGTTGAGCCGATGCAGGGGCACATGGTCCAACGGCGGCATCTGGGTCTCGAAGCTCGGCAGCGGCAGGATGTTCCCGACCGGTTCCAGTTCGGGGAGCCTGTAGGAGGGGAACGCCTTATTGAGGTACATTTCCCACAGCAGGCCGTCCCGGAAGGCGCGCTCCAGCGCGCGCGCGGTCGCCACCGCCACCACGACCAGCGGCACGTGGCCCCGCGGCAGGTGGGGCTCGTGGACCGATTCCCAGGTGAAATCGCCGGGCAGCAGGCCCACCGCCTCCCCGGGCCCCAGCGTCCGGTGCCTGTCGCCGGAGCCGATCAGGACCGTCCCGGCGAGGCCGATCAGGACCAGTGGCACCCTCGCCGAGACGCAGATGATCGGGCAGTCCCACTCGGGGGGCAGCAGCACGGGGCAGGAGAAGGACCCGTGGCCCAGGGAATCGCGGATCCGGTGGCGGCGCGGCAGGCCGGAGGGGATGCGGAGGCACCGGCCCATGAAACGAAAGGGATCTGGGATGGGGGGGAACTTGGCGGAATCGCTCATGGGGCTTGCGCTGACGCGCTGACGCGCTGACGCCCCGGGTTGGGGACCGTTGCCACGAGCCTGCCAGCGTCCTCTGTGACGAGGCCCTCGCGCATGGCGGCGCCGAGGATCGGCTCAAGCTCGGCGGTCCGCTGGCTGTGGTAGGTACGGTAGAGATCTCGCCGCGAGCACGGGCCCCGCAGTCGAAGTTTCGCCACCATGACGTCGACCTCCGCGATAACGGGCTGGCGCCCGAGGTCGGCGGGGAACTCGCCGAGGGTGGCGAAGTGCGCGTCCGAGGCGGCCCGCGCGATTTCCACCGCCATCGCATGGGTATCGTCGGCCACCACATCCCCTGTCTCGACGCCCGCCAACGTGCCAACATGGAGGCCGAGCGCGATCCGCAGAGCAGAGCGGGGCAGCTCGCGGAGGTGGGCGCCGGCCCGCGGGTCGGTCGCCCCCCTCGAAGCCGACAGGCATTCCCGCTCGAACTCGCTGTGCCGGGCGGCGGCTTTCGGACAGAGGCGGTGTGTCCTACGGACATCATACAATCGCACGCGGAACAGGTTCTTCTGCACGTACCCACCCCAGAGGCCGAGGTTCTCTGCCGTGCCGGGCGACGATGGCGCGGCTGGGGCTGCAGATTCGGCGGCGCTGGGGGTCACCGCAAAGAGCCGAGCGGCCAGCGGCCCGCCCGTCATCGCGGGATGGCCGAGGATCGCGCCAAGGTCTCCGGCCCCGCAGGCCCAAAGGAGCGAGACGGCGGCCCCCACGTGCTGGTCGCCCCCGAGCGCGAAGGCCGGCGAGCCGGCCCCGCAGCCCTCGAGAAAGCGCAGCACCAAATCCAAGCTGGGCGCCGGGGTCGAGAGGAACGATGCGACCGCATCGCCCGAGGGCAGCAGGTCGACCGCATGGCCGTCGAAGGTGGCCTCCGCCCAGCGCCGCAGGAATCCCGAGGAGAGGCCGCCGGTCATGATGACGGGCCGCAGCGCGAAGAAGGTCTCGGTCTCGCGGCACACCAGGGCGCCGAGTTCATGGAGCACCCCCTTCCGGTCTTCCCGAAGGCGAAAATCACCGAAGCCGCGCAGAAAGTCGATGCCCGCCACGTAGGGGATGCGGCCCGCCTTCATCGAGTCATCGATCCCCTTGAGGGTCTTGTCCATGTTGGCGAGCCGGATCTCGCAGGCCTTCCGCGAGTCGCGGCGTTCCGCCAGTTCCGCGAGGATCTGGCGCCGGCTCATCCCCCTGTGGAGAAAGATGATCTCTGCGACGCGGCGCAGCATCGGCGCCAGCAGGGATCTGGCGGCCGCAAGCAGGGCGCCGTCCGCAAGCAAGAGATCGGCCGTGGGATATAGGAAGCCCTCGCCGCCGGGGCACTCCAGCCGGTGGGCCGGGCCGACCGCGGCACCCTGCGTCGCGAGGGCGATCAGGATCGCTTGGAGATCGGGACAGCCGGCGATCTCGCGCGCCGCGCTGGCGCCCGCGAGCAGTAAGGGCGGCAGCCGCCCCACCAGGGTGGCGGGCGCGGCGAGTGGCGCGGGCTCAGGGGGAGCCGTGGCGACGTGCTTTGCCGCCACGGCGCCCGATTGTACATCAGCGATGGTGTCCGCCGGATCCCCCGCTGGCCCCGAAGGTCCGGCGCCAGGGGCCTTGGGTGAGACCGGGGCACCACATGGATGGCCAGAGGCCGAGATCCCCCCGGCCGCGGGGACCATCTGGGGCCGGGCTGGTGCCCGGCCCCAGATGCCCGGATCCGGCGCGCGGGTCACCTGCGCTACGCTCCGGTGACCCGCGCACGCAGAGCCGTGATCCCGGGCGGTGGTCCCCGCGGCGAGGGGTTTTCGGCCCGGCGTCCCGCGCCGATGAAGCGGGGATGGCGGACCATCGGCCCAGCGGCTGATCCGCCCGGGATGCGCTGCCGCCGTCGGCCCGGGGTTGCCCGGCGCGCCCAGACGGCCCCCCGGATGCGCCGTGGTTGGGCGCTGGTTCCCCGCGCTCATCGCGTGACCCTCGCGAGGGCCCGCGGCATCTCGCGCACCCTCAGGTCCTCGGGCCACTCGCCCCAATCGCCCCCGTGCTTGTCGCGCAGTCTCAACTCGAGGCCATCCTCCACGGGGCGTCGGCCCAGCTGCTTGCAGAAGAACGCGACGCCTCTGGCGCGGCATTGGTCCCGCAGCTGCCTGGCCCACGCGAGGTCGAAGGGCCGTGCGCTGGTGCCCGACTCGCCGCCCACGATCACCCAATCGATCCCCCTGAGGTCGATCTTGACCGGTTCGATGAGCGGCTCGACGCTCAGCGCGCGCATCGCGGCGGGCACCCTCCGCAGGTGGTCCACCGCCCTGGCCATCCGCCCGTCGATGACGCTGGCCATCGCCACGAGGTTGTTGGGCCACGCCGCGCCCTGTTCTGAGTCAAGCCACCGCGCGAACTCCGCCATGCGGGCTGGACGCTTGGTCAGCCAGAGCCAGATGTGTCTGTCACCGGGTGGCGTGCGGACCACGCCGACGATCTCGGACTCCAGGTAGTCGAACGGCACCGCCGCGCTCAGCGCGTCGCCCATGTCGGACACGAACACGAGCCGGGGCAGGCCGTCGAGCCAGGGCTTGCCGGGCACGACGTTCTCCTGGCCCGCGTTCGTCCTCCTCGTGGTGGCGGCCCGGGGCTTCCCGGTGAGATCGCATTTTCGCGCCATCTTGGCCATGCGGCCCGGGAAGCACGTCACCTGCTCGAAGGTGGGCGCGTAGCCCTTGTTGGTTCGCTTGGTGGGCTGCGTCGGGTCCTTGCCCTTGTGCAGGTGCAACAGGCCCGCGTAGCAGCGAAACCCTGCCTCGATTGCCGCCGCGATGGCGCCGGTGTCTTTGCTGCCGCCGCGGCCCGTGGCACCGCCGAGTTCCCCGGCGATGAAATGCCGGCCGTGATAGACGGCAGAGGCTGGTAGGCCGTCGACCGCGCTGACCGCCAGCTCCCGGGCCTGGCGCCATGAGATGCCCTGGTTTTTCAGCTCGCCCGCCAGCGCCGATATCAGCGCCGCGCTGGTTGGCCAGAGCGGGCAGCCCTGACATCCCATCACAGGGTTGATGGTGCTGTCGCACCACTGGATTTTTGTGCGGTCAGACATGGTCGGCATCTCCTTTCGGACTTGGGCGGAATCGTGCGCCCGACTGCCGGGCGGCCGGGGCGGCGGCGCCGGGCGACGACGGTTCTCGCCCGGAGACGAACAGCACGTCCGCGACCTTGGAGGCGAACATCTCAAGGACCACCCTCATGGCCCTCCTGATGAACTCGGTGCGATTGGTGTCGATCAGGTCGTCGCCGGTCAGATCCAGCATGTCGTAGACCCGGCGCGGAACAATATCCGGGCGCCCGCGGAGTTCCCGGTGGGCTCGCTCCGCGAGAATCCCGCAGTCGACCAGGTACGGCTCAAGGGCCGAGGGGCTGTGCCTCGCATCCAAGTAGGCAAGCCTCGGCCAAGCGGCGCTCGACTGGAAGCCCGGCTCAACGTCGACGCCGCGGATCAGCGCCTCCACCTCGTCGGGCTGCGTCTTTGCCCACCGGAGGACATCGATGAAATCGACGATGGCCCGGGCCGCGTCGTGTTGGACGGATCGGTCCGCGTTGCTCAGCTCGTGGCCGCGCTCGGAGAGATACCGGAGGATCCGCCCGTCGAACTCCGCGGTGCGCCCGGCCAGCTCCCGCAGGTCGCGCGGCATGTCTTCCGGATCGAATCCGCACGCCTTGGGGCGCTGCGTGGGTTCCGGGGGGAAGCACGCCTCCGCCCTGACTTGGTCGAGGATGCTCATCAACCCTGGGCCAACGAGCCCCGCGTCGAACTGACGCCGGAGCGTCTCCCACACGCCGGCGTCATCGCAGTCGCCGAACGCCGAGGTCGCCGCGTCGACGAATTCGCCCCAGCGCGGATCCTGCGACTCGCCGCGTTTGGCGGCGCGGTGACCGGGGGCGACGCGCGCGTCACCGGGTTGCCTGTTCCGGCCGTTCCGCGATCTGCGGGCGGCCCCTTCCTCAATTTTCGCTCCCATGCTCATGACAGAGGCCCCTCCTCTCGATGGGCCATGCCCGTGGCGCCTCATGCGCCCGTGGCCTTGATCGCCCGCCGCGATGCGCGGCGGGCCGGCTTCGGCCGGGTCCGACTGGGTCGGCCGAAAGTGATGAAGTGGATTGCTGGCCCGGGATCGGCGCTGAACCCGCGTCGCGGAAGGCGGCGAGCCGCGGGAGAGCTGGGCCGATGCGGCGGACGTCGCGGCGCAGGCGCTCGAGGCGCTCGGGGGAGAACTCACCGTAGGCTACAGAGGCGAGGAGATAGTGCCACCGGGAGCCGAAGACGTACGCGGCCTGCTCCAGCTTCGACAGGCCCAGCCGGGCGGCGGCAGCGGCCAGCCGCTTCCGGTGCCCGGCGCTGCCCGGGTGGTTGAGAGCAAACTGGTTGGGCCGCGGGGGCCGGGGAGCACCACCGCTAAGCCCCCACATCCGATGGCGCGAGTCGGACTGCTGGCGGCGAGCCTGGAAGCCCCGATAGTTCTTGAGCAGGTAGGCGGCGATGGCGGCGGGCTCGGATCGCAGGGGGAAGACATCCGTGCGCCCGAAGCCGAGGGGCGCCGATATCCGGTCGAGCAGATCCCAGAACCCGCGGGTGACGGGGTTGACCGCAGCCCGCTGGGCCGCGAGGTCCCGTCCCGGGTGGGCATGTGGGACGGAGAAGTCGGCACCGACGCGGACGTCGTCGGGTAGGGAGACGAGCAGGTGGTAGTGGATGTCACCGCGGGCGGTCAGGCCGGCCACCCACAGGTAGTCGAGAGCCGGGACGCGCTTGCGCAGGGCGGTCAGCAGGGCGGACAGGCGGCGGTTGGAGGCGGCCAGATCGCGACTGGCCTCGACCAGGGTCAGGGTGACGAACAGGACGTGGTTGAGGCCGAAGCGGCGGAAGAACTCAGTGACGGCGAGGCCGAGGCGGACCACCGTCTTCGGTAGGGCCCGGGACGCAGGCAGCGGGAAGGTCGGGTCCGAGGCCGGGTCGGAGGGGTCGAGGACGGTGGAATTAAGTGGGACATCTGACAAGGTTGGCGGCGCCGGCGCGGGGCATGGTGCCCCGCCCGGTTCCCTGTCCGCCGCTGTCGCCACGGCGATCAAGCGCTGCCCCTTTGACGGCGTCCCTTGGCCGGGACTGCTGCGGCCTCGATACCTTCGAGGCTAAACCGCCACCTTCCACCGATCCGGACACCGCCGAAGCGGGCCGGGTTTCGATAGATCGTTTTGGGCGACAGGCTGTAGAACTGCGCCACGTCTCTAACCCCCCAGCAGCGCCAGTCCCTGGGTCGCTGCACCAGCAGTGGGTCAACCGCGATTCGCGCGGCCTCCCTCGTCTCTCGGCCACCGTCGATCTGCGTCGGCGGTGGAACTATTTCGATACTCATCGCCGTCAAAATAGCCGTCGCAAGAAGTGTGTCAAGTGAGAGTGAAAAATATACAATAGAAACCATAGTGGTGTTTCATACTAGACAGACTCAACCGGGTGAGCTAACAAAAGAGAAAACATGAAAGAGAAACCGAAGAAGGGGCGGGCGGCGCCAGCCAAAGTGGAGAAGGCGGAGCCGGGCGGGCCCGCGAGAATCGACTCGGTCGCAAGCCTGCGGAGGGCCCTGAACGTGAGTCAGGAGACGCTGGCGCGGGCGCTAGACGTGTCCAGGGGCCTGATTGCGAAAATCGAGGGCGGGGACGCCCCGGTGAGCCCAAAGCTTGCCCGGCGCGTCGCCAAGGTGTTTTCCGTGGAGGTGCCGACCGGCAAGAGCGGTGGTGCCCGGAAATCGGCCACTGTACCCGCATCGGTGAAAGGTGGAGGATCGGGGGAATGCGGGAAATCGTACGTGTCGGAGGCCGTGCGGCGGTTGCACGAGATCGTGCGGCGCACCGATGTGGGGATCAGTCTCAGCGGCCCCATTGGCGATGCTGAATGGGGGGTCGTGGGGGCGGTCCTTGGGGAGCTTCATCGGGCATTGCCGGATGCCAGGGGGTTCCAGGCGAGCTTCACGGTTGTCGAGCCCGAGGGCGCAACGCCTGGGACGGTGGGTAAGATGCTGATGCTTCGGCTCGGCAAGGCGGAGGGTTTGCAGATTCGTCCTTCTGAGGACTGTGAGGATGGGGACCTTGCGGTGGATGTTGGTGGCGGGTCGAAGGCGACGATCCACATTCATTGGCGGGAGCCGCATGTCGTAGGTCATCTGGTGTTCCCTCCTGGCCGCCCCCTCGGGCGCATCGAATTTGGAGAACCTGTGCCCGAGGCCGTCTTGCGCAGTTTTGAGGAGGGCTCCAAGAGGCAAAAGTGATCGCTGGCATGCGGTTTCATCTGAACTTTCTTGGGAATGAATCAAATGGGCGGGTGGGCTATCTCCACAACGCGAATGGGAATCAGCGGTTGGCAAACGATGACACCGCGACGTATTTCGTCGACCGCGACCAAACCGCGACCAAACGCACAGAAAAGGAAGCGCACCCTGTAGGATTCGAACCTACGACCTTCTGATCCGTAGTCAGATGCTCTAATCCGCTGAGCTAAGGGTGCGGGGGAAGGAAGGTTGCGCCCTGGCTGAGAAATCGCAATCTGATTTTACGGGGGCGGGGATATCGGATGGCATTCGGCGCTCAACATCCGGGCCGTGTGGTGCCAGAGTGACCGGCCATGGGAATCGAGAGGACGATCACGTTGGCGAGTCGGAATGCCAAGAAGGCCGTGGAATTGGGTGCCCTGCTGGGGGAGGGGTGGAGCGTGCGAAGCCTGTCGGGATTACCACATGTGCCGGAGGTGGAAGAGGACGGAGCGACGTTTTTTGACAACGCGGTGAAGAAGGCCATCGAGGTGTCGCGGCACGTGGGGGGGCTGGTTCTGGCGGACGATTCGGGGCTGGAGGTGGATGCGTTGGGGGGCGAGCCCGGGGTGCTATCCGCACGGTTCACGGGCAGGCACGGTGACGACGCGGCAAACAATGTGTTGCTGTTGGATAAGTTGGCGGGGGTGGCATTGGCGGAGCGGGGGGCGCAGTTCCGCTGCGCGCTGGCCGTAGCGCGGCGCGGTGCGGTCCTTTTCACGTGCGAGGGCGTGTGCCGCGGGTGGATCGGTCTCGCGTGCCGCGGAGACCGCGGCTTCGGCTACGATCCGTTGTTTGTGCCCGAGTGGGAGGCGGCGGGGGCGGGCACGGGGCTGGAGCTCGGCAGAACGTTTGCGGAGATTTCTCCGGAGGAAAAGAATCAGCGGAGTCACCGGGCCCGGGCGATGCGGCAACTACAAGATCGATTGGCTGAAGTGGCTTCGGAGACGTGACGGGCCGATTAGTTGCAGGACGTGTGCATCCCCCAAGGAAGATGTCTGCGACATGGCGCACGCAATCTTGCCTGCGTCGTCGGCCCCGGGCGGAGGTCGGCGCGCAAGATTGCCTGTCTCACGGGTCGTCGTGGCATAACAGCCTCTAGCCCTGATAGATGTCCACGATGCCGACACCATCTGTGGGATGAAGTTTCTGGGTGCAACGCCGCCGACGGGCGGGGGCCAGTGGTTTTCTGTGGGGCGGATCGCGACAAGACCCATCTTGACCAAACCCGCTAACCTGCATATTTCACGCTTCCGCGTGAAACATGCAGGCTCGAAGGAAAACCGCGCTCCGAAAAACCCGATTTTGGAGGGTCTGGTGCCACCGATCCGCGAAACACACTCTGCAACCGCGAAAAATCCCAGTCTTTGCCAGACCTTTCCCAATAAATGGCTCTCATGGCGCGGTTTTCCCAGAGCCCGGAATTTCACAGCCCGCAAGGCTGTGAAA
>JAKQKQ010000243.1 GCA_029560585.1 Verrucomicrobiota bacterium
GCCCAGAAATCGTCGCCCGGCGCGCCCCAACCGCCGAAGCGTGCCCCCGCGCCGGTGACAGCGGGGTCTCTCGATTGATTATTATCAACCGCCATCTCGGGCGGGGCCGGCCCATCATCTCCCCGGAACGGTCGGCGCCGCCCGCCCGACCGGGCCAGTCTCCAATTGGAGACTGGGGCGGGGGGGATCCCATCGCAGCCGGTCCGGCCCCAACCCTTTAATTAAATCCGCCATCCCCGGGCCGATCGTCCGCCGGCAACCTGTTCCAGGGCGCCGCGCCCGAGAATCCGCGGCCCGTCACGGCTCGAGCGCGCCCCGCGCTCTCTCGAAAGCCCGCGATGGGCCACCGCAACACCGGCACCGTTTACCCGGACCCGCGCGCCCGGTACACTCGCCCGCAGGCATGCGGATCACCGGAGCGGCAGTCCCTCACCGCAGGCTCCTCGGCCTGCTGAGGCTCGCCGACAGGGGCTCCAACGGGTTTCCGGCCGAGCGCCAGCTGGCCCTCGACAAGGCGCTCGCCATAGCGCGCGACAACGCGATCGCGCTGGACCGGATCATCCGCGCCCACCGGTTCGACGTCACGGACCTGCGGCGCACGCCCTGGCGGAGCGGGCAGAATCCCGCCCCGCCACCGCCGTGCGCCTCCCCCGTCCCGCGCCGCGGCCAATACAGTCTGCTCCGGCCCCCGTCGCGGGAGGAATGTGGCGGCGTCTATCCGGTCGCCGACTTCCGGTCCCACGCGGGCCCGGCCCACGCGGATCTCATGGCCGAAGGCGACCCCGTCCGGCTGATGGCGACGGGCGGCCATCCGGCGGGACGGTTCACCGTGGTGGTCACCTGGCGGGATATAGACATCGGCCTCATCCCCCCGGGCAGGAGCGTGGCCATCTGGCGCCGCCGCTGGAGGCGTCCATCGCGGGCATCGACGCGGGCCCCCACGGGACGGTCGAGATAGAAGTCCGGTGAACGGCGATTGTTTGCGGGGACGCCGCCGTCGATCCGTTGGCGCGTTGATGCCCTCGCGCGAAAGCGCGCGTAGCATCGCGGTGACCCGGGATCATCGGCGGGTGGGCGCCCACACGTCAAGAAGACAGCCAAGCATCAGGAAAACGGTCGCGGAACTCGTCGATGCACTCCTCGAATCGGTTAAATTCCTCCCGCTTCATCCATGGGGCAAATTCCGTGCTATTGGACGTTCCGACAATCGCCGGCCAGAAGTACTGCACCATCCCGACCGCGCCCCGCCCCCGCAGGCACATGCTCACCAGTCGAACGCCTGGCTTCAATGCCTGTGATGCGCCCGGCAATGTCAGGATGGATCAGAAGGCCCGCTCGTCCAGGAACTCCATGATCTTCTCTTCTCATGGATCTACGCATCAAACGGCACGCCGTCTTCTGCCCGCCGCACGTTTGGCCAGAGGCCCTCGAACATCTCCGGGAAGCCGGTGTGCACCGGGACAACATGTGCCGGATTGAGGTCGCCGATCAGACTTCGCAAATCATCGGGATGTATGTGTCCGCTGGTGTGGCACTCCTCGACCCTTCCGCCGGTCGCATCAACCGCGGCGGTGAAATCCCTCCACTCCGCCTTGTCGCGGTACCCGGACCACATGGAGTACACGGCCAGAGTATTCGGCGGCAACCCGTGCGGGAAATCGCGCCCCAGGCTCGATGGCCGCGCTATGGCGACGAACCGGTTCGGATTGGCGTAAATCTCTTCGGTCATGACGATCTTCCGACGCATGCGATCGAGGAAGGCCTTGGTCCCCCCGCCCGACTTGGCGGGGGTTGCACCAGAGCCTGGGAGCAATCGGATTTTGTCACATTTCATTGGATCGGGCAGTCCCCCGCGCCCTATTCCCTTCAGCATGTGCAGCACGTGCGAGGCGTAGGCGTCGAGGGCGAGTTGTCGTCCCGTATTGACCGCGGCGCGAAAGAATGAAACGAGGCGGTCAATGTTTGTCGGACCGAAACATGCAAGGACCAGTCCCCCCGTCGTGCGGATGAGTTCCACGAGGCGAACCTCCACCTCCTTCTCCGTTCTCAGATAATGGTCCGAAGTTGCCTCGGCGTCGGCGGGACACAGTCGGGTCCCTTCGATGATAAGCAGATCAAGGTGGCCCCTCCGGGCGACCTCCACCACGCGCTTCGCCATGCCGGGTTTTCGCCCGTGGAGCCTGAGATCGCCCGAATAGAGGATCCGCTTGCCTTCGGCCTCTATCAAAAACGCACATGCGCCCGCGATGGAGTGGTCAACCGGCATGGCCGTCACTGTACAGTCCTCGATCACCACTGGCTCATGTTCTGGGAGCGTCCGCCGTTCGCCGATCCAGTCGCCGCGGGCGAAGAGGTATAGCGAGGTCAGGATCCTGCTCGTCGCCCCTGTCATGCAGACCGGGATTTCAGCGCGCCGCGATGCTAGCAGTCCGCTGTGATCCGGGTGCGCGTGCGAGAGCAGGACCGCGTCCACTGGCGGTCCCGGGGCGAAAAGTCCCGGCACGTTGAGGTCCAGCACCTCTTTTCGGCCTTTTGGCAATTCCATGCCCGTCTCGAGCGGCAGGCCGGCGTCCAGGATGATGCGGCTGCGGCCGGCCGCGATCTCGATACAGCTGCCGCCGATCTGTCGCGAGCCCCTGTGTATGGTCACTTTCATGCGTTCACCCCGGCGTCATCCGGCCCCTCGGATCGTTCGATGTACCACGTGTCATCGTGCAGGTCGACCGTGTTGCCGACCGCATAGCGCGCCGCCGGGCGATCCTTCCAGAGCAGCGATAGCGATGCCTCGTGCTCTTGGGCGACCAGCAGTTCGGGGTGCACGTCCTCCGGAAGGCCGTCGATGAACTCTAGGATGCGAACGTCGTGATCCTCATCCCATTGGACCAGCACGCCCCGGTGCAGGGAGTACCCGCATTCCCACTGGTCGCAGTGCGATGCCATGTTGGGCAGATCGTCATCAAAAAATACCGCAATGCCATTGATATGTCTCATGATTGATTCCTTTCCCCTGTATTGGTGGGGCCGCGACCATCGCCCGCGCAATTTTCTCCCGCCGCGGCGACCGCCGCCCCGAAGCCGGCGCGACGTATGGGGGACTGCGGCGGGACGGATGCCCCCGCATGATATATCTCGGCGAGCGTGTGGCTCTCGCGATCCGGCAGGTCGATGCGCTTGTACGCCGCGAGCCGCGCCGCCTCCTCCGGCCCGAGCCGCCGGAAGCGGCGCCACGCCATCAGCCGGCCGGGGCGGATTATGGCAGGATCGATGTCCGCCTCCCCGCAATTGATCGTGCATATGAGGTGGGCATGGACGCAGTGCCCAAGAAGGCCGTCGGAGATATTTAGGATGTTTGACACGTCACGGTGGTTGTCGTGGCCGCGGCGCAGCAGCGCGGTCTCGGCGTCCTCGATGATGAGAACCGGGGGCCTGTCCGAGGCTATCCGGCACTCATTTATCCAGAATCCCAGCGCGCTGGTTCGAAGGAGATAAGCGACCTCGTTGGGCGGGACGAAATAGAACCTGTGCGTCTTCCGCATCCTCACCATCAGGTGCCGCAGGAACGATGTCTTGCCCGTCCCGGGCTCGCCCTGGAGCACGCTGATCGTGTTCCGGCGCCGCCGCAGCGCCCGCGTGAAACCGGCCTCCCACCCTGGAAAATCATCGCCGTAGTGGAGCACGAGCCCCCGCCGGCTCATCCTGGCGTCGCCGGGAACCGCCACACGGTGGGTGTCAATCCCCCTGTCGGTGATCTCAAGCACGTAGAAGGAAGCCTCCGCCTTTTCGCGCCGGGTGACCGCATAGAGTCCCGCCAGCCGCCGTGCCTCGGTCTCGGCCGCCTCTTGATCGGGCGCGTAGACGATCAGCGTCAGCCCATTGGTGAAGACGAACATATCCTTTGCCGGCCGAAAAAGGGCCAGGGCCGTCTCCGTCCCGTCACCGCTTTGGGGTCGAGGCTCGAGGACGCGGCGGCTTCGGATCATCCTGCCGCGATATTCCCCGATGATGCCCACGAGGTTCCACTCGGCCTTTCTCTCGGCCACGTGCAGCGGCCCGGCCCCAAAATGTAGATACACCGGCATCCGAAAATACCGGATGTCGTTCGGGGCGATCATCCAGTTGTCCCAGCCCTCCCCCTCCAGACTGGGTTCAAAACCGGGTTCCTCTATCAGTACCGGCACCTTTTGAGTCTCACCCTCCGCCTCAGTATTCATGGTATTTTGCTACTCTATTATACGAATCGCATGTAAAGTTCCTAGGGCTGGCAAACGGCCGAAAACCGCATGGAAGCCGATGATTACGAAAGACATCTGCGCGAGGAACTGTGCTGGTCATGCCATGTCGCCACCCATCGCAGCCACGCCCGGCAGCGCCAGTGCCCGAAATGCCGCCGAAAGTGGAGCTTCGCCCACCTTCGGCTCCGCTGGGCGCTCTTACAGCGCTTCTTCGAAAAGACCAGCGTCCGGCGGGCGGCCCTTGAGGTGGGCTGTTCCTACCCCACCGCGTGGTGGCACTTCGAGCGGTTCAAGATCGTCATCCGCACGGCGGGATTATGGGAAAATGTCTATCCGAAGGACTGGGTCGCCGGGGATGCCGAAGAAATGAGCCGACTGCTGGGACATCTTTTCGACGTGAGGATCGATCCTCCGGAATCATCGGAGCCATGACCGCCCGTCGGATCCTTCGACCGTCCAGCGTGCAGATTGAATAAGAATCCGTCCGATACGCGGTATCGAGTTCCTGCATGCTTGGTGATGGCCCGCCAAGCCTTCATGGCGCCACCCAGCTCATGCAGTTCAAGACGCCCCCTGTCCGAGCCAGCCGGGTACATCCATCGATGGCGCAGACATCGAGTCCCTCGATCGCCGCACGAAGAACGGCCATTGCCTGGCCGTCTCCGGGCGTGCCATAGGCCGGCATCATGCAGAGCATCCCCGCGCGCAGAAAGTTGACGCGATTGCCCACGGCGCTTGGAATGCCCTCGTAGAGAACGTCCTCCGGATGATCGTTGGGCAGGCGGAGCACGCGGTATTCGGGGCCCAGTTGTTCCCGCACGCACTCGGCCACCCCATCCATGAAGCAATGGCCCTCTTTATAGGTGGCCGGATAAGAGCCCACGAGCACCACGGTCGGGGAGAGAAATCTCACCATCCCGTCTATGTGACCGGTCGCATCGCCCGGTTCCTCGGGAAGGATGACCAACTTGTTGATGCCACAACTTCGCCGCAGCAGCTCGCGAAGCTCTCGCTCAGCCGTTGGCCGGTTGTCGTCCAAAATCCGCGTGGTGCAGATCGCCGTCCCCCTCCCATCATGAGTCAAGTTTCCACCGTCCAATATCAGGTGGACATCCTGGACGGGAAGTTTCAATGCGGTCGCCAACTCGTGCGCGGCCGCGTCACCATCTTCCGCCTCCGCCAAAGGCAGGTACGACGGCCTGTATCGGAATTTCGCCATGCAAGGTTCTCCCGCTTCATCCAATGCCGGCACGCCGCAGAAATCCCGCAACCAGATGTCCTTCAACGAGGGAGCCTGCACAAAGTTCGGGCCGATAGCGCCGGCAGACACGACCGGGGCTGCGAAGCGGGCCTCGCGTCCACTGGCCCGCAGATGATCCCGCAAGCCGTTGTGGACGCCCGACGTCAACCCGGGACGTCCACACCTCGGAGACCATCCCAGCAGCACGGGCCCGACCAGTTCCCAGTCGGGGATCAACCGGAGGGGTTTTACAGATATCGACGAACGACGCATGTGCACCATTCCTTCTTGGACTTTCCGAATATTGGCTCATGCGGTCGGACAGCCGCTGTCCTATGGGAAAATGGTCTCTGATCCCTAGGCGCCCGGCACCTGACCAGTCGCCCACTCCCTGACCTTCCCTGGCGAATCGGGCAGGCCTCGGTGATGCGTCCTCAAAAGTTCGTTCTCTCTCGCCTTCCGCCGCGCAAGGCCGATGAAATGGCCTTGCCCTTCGGCGATTCGACGCACATCAATGCCGCCATGAACTCCGACTCGATGATCTCTGAGGAGGGTAGTCTCACAGTGAGCATTCCAGAAAGCAAGGTCACTTTCTTCGACCTCTTGTTTTTTTCCCGAATGTGCAGAGGCGAAGACGGGGGATGGAATTTTAAATCTTACTGGAAAAACCGCGGTCTTGATAAGATCGCCACACCCCAACAAATAGCGGTGGAGAAATGGACTAAGAGATCACTGGCAGGCCCGCTTCCAGAACTCAGAAAACAGAACTTCCGCTTTTCCCGATTGACCGACGTTCGCATACGGGCGGGCACCAATCTGAAATTGGAGGCTGATGAAGACGCGTTGAATACGGCCCTTTTTCAGGCGGGCACTCTCACATTCAAAGATCGAAAAATAATGCTCCGCGGCTACGAGATTCCGCTCGCAGCCAATTCTAAACTCGTAACCGATCTTCTGGGCCACTCCAGTTGCGATGCCATCGAAGTCGTCGAACTGAAGCAATCGAGTGGTAAGGATAGTCCGCTCATGGCGCTGATCGAGGCGATCGTCTACGGAATTCAGATAGTGAGACTGTTGCGATCGACGCCAGCCTTCGTTTCCGAATTTCTTGATGCAGCGACATTGGATCCGAGCGTTAACCGGAGTTCATTTTCCCCTCGTTCGATCAACCTTACGGTCCTGGCACCATCCGGGTATTGGGATTATTGGATCGGGAAATCAGATGCCGTCCAAATGGACCCGGGCCTGCAGGACAGCTTCCAGAGAATCATTCAAGGCGTTAACGGAGCACTAGAGAAGGGCGACCCCAAATTGAATGTCTTTTTTGAGACGCTGGACCACCGGGTCGTTCAGAATGGTTCGGCACCCCGCGCCGGAGACGCTCGTTACACCCGATGATGGACGCGCCATCGGAGCTGCACCATGCATTCGGGTGCCCCGAAGATGGCCGTCGCCGGTCGATCCTTCCTATGCTTGATGTACGTCTGTCGCACAGCCAAAGCGTTGCATTCGCCACCAGGCCGCAATTCGGCGATTGCGTGCCTCGATGAAGCCCATTGCATGCGCCCGGTAGTCCAAGTATGCAGCCATGCTTTCTGGTACTGGCGATGAGGTGAAGTTCCGAAATGGCATAAAGAAATTCACGGCGGCGCAATCGGCTGTGACCAAGTCCTGCAAAAGGAAAAACTCCACGTACCCACGGAAATCGCCGAATAGCCGGAAATAGTTCGCATATCGGCACAGTGTGGAATTCAACGGATTGTCTTCATTGAGGTAGTGCCTCCGAATGCACTCGATCGTGAGATCGAACCGGTCCTTGATCAGCGGGTGGAACCCGCGTGCACCGTTGATTGTCATTTTGCGATCGATGCGGTTCCCGGGGAACAACATCATCCCGCCCATGGTGTAGCCAAGCTTTCCGAACGCGGCCAACTCATCAGGGATTTGCGCCAGGATGTGCGACAATCGAGGATCCTTTCGAAATGTGGGAATCACTGAATCGCTCGCCAGCCAGAACTCACCCAGCGGAGAATCGTGATGCAGGTAGGCGCCGGCTTTGGTGTCCACGAGCTTGAAAACCATTCCACTCGGCAGCGTTTTGCTCCAGAGAAGCCTGTGGTACATGCGGAGCGTAGGGCTCGCGGCATCCGGGTCCTTTCCCTCCGGCGTGTCCGATCGAAAGTCGAAAGCGACGTCAATTGATGATGTGCTGTCCATGCGGAAGCTCCCTGATGATTGTTGAGGGAATGACCATCTCGAAGTCATGCCATGCACCGGGAGGCAACTCCAATCGCATGATTGTCATCGTCGCGCGCGGAGCCGAGTCTCCGATGATCGCGGGAGCCAAGCGATTCCTTGTGAATCAGTCCCGGCGATCCAATCAGGCGTTGCGATCATCGACGAAAACCTCTTGGATCACGAGCGGGACATAGCGCTCCTTCTCGGCCTGCTGCTCTTCGCCGAGAGACGCGCGAGCGCCAAATGTGATGCGCTCCGGAATGTCGAGAGTAGCCTCACCGCAAAGCTGCTGTAGCCATTTCCGCACGCGAACAACGGTCGCTGGCTGCGCGCGCTCAAGGATCCGATTGAGGTGGTCGGCGCTGAAATCGAGGGACAGGGCGTGCTCAGACCCTTCAAGCATAACGGTGAAGAGCGACGTGAACTGATTTGGGCCAATCGCCGAAATGTGGTCGAGATGCAATGTGTAAAAGAACGCCTGGAAATCAGGATCCACGCCGGAGCGAACAAGAGCCAAACCGTAGTCAGGTCGGAATGCCATATCACGTAAAACTATGGGTGCGATCTCTCCGGCGCCATGCCTAGCGGTTGACCGGCGAGATAGACCAGTGATTTGCTTCCGGGGCCGGGCGCTTCCGTCCGGACCACGGTTATGACGCCTTTCGTATCGCGCTGTTCCAACGGGGCGGCGAAAGACGACTCGATGCTGTCCGTGTCTAGCACCACGTAATGCCTACTGTCGGCAAAACACTTTCGGAGAATCTCGGAGGCCACTCCCTGTGACTCGATGGGCTCCAGGCCAAACTGGGACTCCAACAGCTGGGGACACACATACTCGATGCCGCAAGCCTGAAACCAAAGTGGGAAGAGTTCGGTGGGGCGCTGCATCTCCTGAAAACTGTTGTCGATGACGTAATGCAGGCAGTATCCGCGTCGCGACAGAAGGCCGAAGAACGTACCGGCGGAACACTCGAGATAATCGGCAATGGAGGCGGTCCAAATGGTGATTGCATTGGCTGCACGATAGAGGTCCTCTGCGACGACAAAGGCGACTCGGGGCAACCACTGATCGGGCAGAACGCGAACATGTGCAGTAATGGCGGCGCGAATCGCGGAAGCGGTTTCTCCGGCGGCTGTGGGTGATTGTGCGGCGAGCGCGGCGGCGAAGCGCGGGATCGAGTCTTTGCCGGTATCCCAGTAGTCCGAAATCTTCGGCAAGACAAATGAATGGCTCATTCTGGAATCGCGCGAACGACGCCCAGCCTCGGTGCAGGGCGGCGCTCCGGTCCGAGAAAAGCGGAAGTTGGTCCGCATTCCATCAGAGGATTTTGGATTTTGCCGCTTCGCCCGTCAAGCGTCGGCTGAAATGCTTGGTCAGGTCAGGCAGGCGGTGGAGATGACGCGTTCGAGTAGAGGCATGTCGAGGACCTTGGGCGGTTCCTTTAAGGCGCGGCGTCGCCATGTCGCCCGGCCCTTTGGTAGGCGTCCTTGATCTCCCGAAGGACTCTTCTGAGAATGACACCGTCTGGGAAAGCATTTTTCTTGAGTGAATTGCAGTTGTGGCATGCCAGAACCAGGTTGTGCGGGTGATTCGAGCCGAAGCTCTGGGTCGGGACCTTTTTAAGCCGGCCATCCGGCGAGCGCGAAGTTGCGCCAGAGCGCAGGCGCTTGTTGAGGGCATTCGAGGAAAGGGGGATCACGTGGTCGATCTCAAGCCCGCTGTCAACATTGCAGTCGGGTGCGATGTGGAGCATGCACCGTTCGCCGAACCGCGCGAGGAGCCGGCTGAGATGCCGGCTGTAGAGCGCCTGGAATTCGTGCCGCTTCTTTAGGGGAGAACGAAAATCGAAGAGTTCAGCGTATTGAGATATACCCTCGCCATCGCAGCACAACAGGTCTTCGCAATAGGAGCGGTCCGCGTCGAATTCAAAGTGCACGGTTGAGAATCATCAGCAAAAGAAAATCCATGGGAAGCGGAATAGATTCACGACCTCGTTCTCCCTGCCGCGCCAATTCTGCGCCCGCAGGAACGCGTCCATATCGCGAAAGACGGACTCAATCACCAAGAGCCAGGGCGCAATCGAAACCTCTGGACATTGAACGGAAAGGTCAGCCAGCGGATCCTCGTTTGTGCCCGGATGATGGTCCAGAACCGCTCCGCCGTGGCTCGGACAGCGCCTTGGCTAACATCTCCTCAACCCACGCGCCGATCCCCGGCTCCTTGCTCTCGCGCGAGCCGGCGACGTTCAGCACGCGAATGCCGTGCCGGGCGATGAAATCCCTCAGCAGCGCGCGGGCGTCGTCCCCGCCGTCCCTGGAGATGTGCAGGCACGGCTTGCGCAGCCTCCGGGCGATCTCGATGGTCTTGCGGCTGCCCCCCGTCGCCAATTCACCAAGGGTGAGAACGACCGTACCGTCCGAGTCCCGCACGTTCCATTCCGTGCGCACGGGGTAGCCGGCGCCGGGCGTCTCGGTGAGATTGTAATGATCAGGGATCGTTCCATTCTCTGCCCTGCGGTTCTTCGGGCACCAGCCACCGTGCGGTAGGCCCAGTGCGATGGCCGCGTTCAGCGCGGCCCGGTCCGCGCCCGTCTGCCCGCCCGACACGAGCTTCTCGACCAGAAATTTGGGCATGGAACAATCTATGTCGGCGGGTGGGACATTGGCAGTCTGATTCCCCGGTCCTTTGCCCTTGTCTCTGGCAACGCGGCCACTCAGAATTTGCCCAACGCCTGGGATTCGACGCGCGACCGGTCACGGCCGTGCCATCCCATGCGCCAGGGCCGCGCGGGACTCGTTCTTTCCCCTATCCCAAGCACATCTCGCGCGGCCCTCTTTTTCTTGGCGCACCACGCTTACCCGCCCGCCAGGATCGAAAACAAAAAGTCTTGCCCCATTCTCCGACAGCAGCACGATTATATATCGTTGGGTCAGGAACGCCCGCGGCGCGACGACCGGGGATCCTCTGCCCACGAAAGCGGATCATGGAAACCATCCCAAACCCCGCACGAATCGCGACATCAAAGAATCTGGGTGTGGTACTGCCCATGTCCGTCCCTCGCGGGCATGGTATCTCACAGATGCCTAGGCCCATATCCAAGTGGCAATTGAGTCGGGGAGCCAGCGCATGCCGAATCTCATTCCAGCACTCATGAAAATCGACCTTTCATTTCGCATCCGAGGCTCGCACATCCCCGTCGACCACGGGTACGCCCTCTTTTCCGCGCTCAGCTCGTTCGTCCCCGCCGTGCACGGATCCCCACCCCAGAGCCCAGCAGTGCTGAGGATCTCGGGCAGACTCATTGGCAATCGGCGCCTGGCCATCACCGATTTGAGCCGACTGACGTTTCGGTGCCCGACCGATGACATAGGCCGCTATTTACCCATTACCGGACAGACACTGCGGATCGGGGACTCGAATCTCGTGGTGGGGACGCCGGAAGTCCGCATGCTGAAGCCGGCATCCGTCCTCTGGTCCTGGCTGGTCGCTGTCAAGGTCCATGGGAAAAAGCCGGTCTCGGCGGACTACCCAGAGGCGTTCCTTGCGGCGTGTCGGCGCCAGCTAGATCGCCTCGGGATCAAGGGCACGGCATCCATGCCCGCGCGCCGAGCCGGTTTCCCAACCCAGCACGGTCACGGTGCCGCCGGCGGCATCGGCACCCCGACCCGACGCACGATCCGCATCGCGGGAGTCGAGGTCGTCGGCTTCGCGCTGGTGGTCGAAGATCTCCAGCCCGAGGGATCGATCCTCTTGCAGGAGGAGGGCATCGGGGGCCGGCACCATTTCGGGTGCGGCATATTCGTTCCCGCCACCCAAAGAATCGGGGGGGCGGCCCAACGATGAACCGGCTCCGGGCCAAGAGCGCGGACACCTCGGGACGAGAGCTCCCCGGCGAGTTCCTCCCCGACCACCTGCGCCTTGCGCTGGAAGCCGCCCGCGCGATCTGCGACAGCACCGCCCTTGACCAACTTCGCGCCGCTGGCCTGCCGGCACCGCAATGGCTACCCCGCATGCACAGGCTGACGGCGGCGGCCAGCGCCCTCCACGATCTCGGTAAAGCGAACGCGCATTTTCAGCGCATGCTCGCCGGCTCACCGCTGCCCCAGGGCCTGCGACACGAGTGGATATCTTTTCTGCTGGTATCCGAATCGCCCATCTCGGATTGGTTGCGAGTGATCCTCATCCAAGATGAGGAGATGGCCATCGTCCGATGGGCCATTTGCGGTCACCACCCCGCCCCGCGCCGCCCATCGCCTCCGAGCGAGGCTGAACCGGGCGCCGGGGATGTCCTCGATATCCTTTCGGGGCACACCGACTTTCGCGCCTGCCTTGAGATGGTGGGCTCCTGCCTAGGAATCCGGTCACCGATCCCCACGGTGGAACTCGACCCATGGCCCCTGCACTCGGGGGCCAGCGGTGCCCTGCACCGAATCGCGCGACTCTGGATTCAGGATGTGGCGCTCTGGGACAAAATGGACGAAAAGTGGCGATCCCTGTGCCCAATTGTAAAAGCGACTGTTATTGCCGCCGACGTGGCCGCCTCCTCGGCCTCTGACGCACCCGGCAGGAAGATCGACTTCAACTGGGTGACTGACTGTCTGGGACGGATACCCACGGCAGAGGAAATGGGGGCGCTGGTCCGGGAAAGGCTTGCCTCGGGGAATCCCGCCGCGCCGCGCACTCTCCGTCCGTTCCAGATCGATGTCGCCGAGAGACCCGGTCGTGTCGTCTTGGTCCGAGCCGGCTGCGGAACTGGGAAGACGCTGGCCGCCTACCTGAGGGCCGCGCGCTGTGCGGCCTGGTCGGGCAAGAGATTGTACTTCTGCTATCCGACCACTGGCACGGCGACCGAAGGGTTCCGCGACTATCTCTTCGATGAAGTGGTGCGGTGCCCAAAGGCGGGGGCGCACCTATTCCACAGCCGCGCGGACGTGGATGCCCGGCTCATCCTCCAACAGGTCGAAGATCTAGATGACGGGGGCGACGCGACCGCGCGATCGGATTCACTGGTGGCATGGGACACCCCCATCGCGTGCTGCACGGTCGACACTGTGCTGGGGCTACTCCACAATCAGCGCCGCGGCCTCTACGCTTGGCCGGCCCTGGCGCAATCGGCGTTCGTCTTCGATGAGGTCCACGCCTACGACGACCGTCTCTTCGGCACCTTGCTGCGTTTCCTAACGGCGCTGCCGGGCACGCCTGCGCTCCTCATGACCGCCAGCCTCCCCGCAGGCCGACTTCGAGCGCTCCGGGACACCCTGGAAACCCTTGGCGAAAGCCCCGCCCTCGTCGATGGCCCCGCCGATCTTGAGCGCCTGCCCCGCTACCGGAGAGTGACTGCCGCACCCTGTGCGGCCGACATGCGCTCGCAAACGGTTCTCTTCGTCGCCAACACCGTGAACCGGGCCATCGCCCACGCGCGGAGGCTGTCGGGCCTGCGCCCGCTGGTTTACCACAGCCGATTCAAGTACCGTGATCGGGTGCGCCGCCACGCCGAGCTGGTCGATGCATTCAAAGCCGGGGGCCCAGCACTCGCGGTCACCACCCAAGTCTGCGAGATGAGCCTAGACCTGTCGGCGACCACTCTCATCACGGAAGAGGCGCCGGTGCCCGCGCTCATCCAGCGCCTTGGCCGACTGAACCGTCGCGCGCAACCTCGCGGGCCGGGCGACCCCCGGCCACCGGTTCGCCCTTTCGCGGTTCTCCCCGTGCCGGATCCCCTTCCCTATTCGGACGCCGAGATCGCGGAGGCGCGCGAGTGGTTATCCCGCCTCGGGGGGCGAGACCTGAGCCAAGAGGATCTCGTGAATGCGTGGGATCAAGGGGAACGTGATGCGCCCACCCCACCGGACTGCGCGTGGCTGGACGGGGGTCCCACGGCAACCGTGCATCCGCTGCGCGAGAGTTCGCCGGGCCTCCGGGTGATCATGGAGGAGGATCTGCCCGGTCTTGAAAACAGCAGGACCAGTCTCGTCGAGGCGATCCTACCCATGAATCCGCCCCCGCGGGGGCTGGATTGGGGCGGTTGGCACCGCTACCGGGGCGTGCCCGTCGCCCCCGGCGACTCTATCGCCTACGACCCGCAGGAAGGAGCCTCGTGGCTAAGCCCGTGAAAACAACCCTCGCGGAACTCGTGCTGCGGCTCGACGCGCCTGGCATGACGCCCATCCATCGGGCGGGCCTCGGCGGCCTCGCGTCCACCCTCGCGTCGATCGGGCGGGCGGCGCGCGCCAGACCATCCCTCGTCAGTGCGGCCGACACGCCCGGACATCCCTGGCCCAACACCAGCACCCCACCCTGGCAGGTCGACGCGCACCAGATCACGCTCCGGTTCGGCGACCGCCCGAATCCCCGGGAGTTCCTCCGCAGGCTGTTTGCCCACTCGTTCCAGATCCGCGACGGCATCATCTTCCTCCCGGGACAATATGGCCCATCGCCCCCGCCCCCAGAGGTCAGGGCATTCCTGCAGGAAGGACTCACGTTGACGTTCCTCCAACACGGTAAGTCGCGCGGCCTCGCGAAGGAATCCAGACCGCTGGAATACGATGCCGGCGAACAAACCGTCATCTCCCTAAATTTGAAGCCGTGCTCCTGGTTCCAGCACCAGCGCTTCCTAGATCGGCTGTGGGATGACAAAAAGGACTCGTTCTACCAATCGGTCGAGATCGCCGGGCCACTCAATCCTGGGGCGGTCGTCAGGCACGTGGCCTTCACCTCGGCCACCCGGATCGAGGAGCCGCCCGAGAATGCGCTGGCCCTATGCTTCGCGATGGTGGGCTGCCTGGCTCTCCCGATCCGCCATTCTGCTGGCATCGTCCTGATACCCGAGATCAGGGATCTCGCGGCATTCGCCCGTTACCGGCCAGCCATGACGCCGCGAAGGGCTATGGACTGCCTCGTCGCGGGCGCCGGGGATGCCGCGCTGCAGGCCCAGGTCCGGCTCCGCGCCAGCGGCCTCATAGATCTGGCCGATCTCCCGGGGTGCCATGCGATAAGATTCGGAACCCTGCCCTGGTCCAAGCAGCAGAAATCTCGGACGGATGTCCTGAGAATTGCCCCCGGCGGGGGACGATGGCTCGAGGACTTCGAGGTGGCGCTGCTGGAACTCGCGCCGCGGATAGTCTCGTTGAAACCCGTGACCGCGGGCGCGGGTGAAAAAACGAAACCGGAATCCAGGACGAAGGGGGGCGCGCGGGCGGGAGGGGGCCGCGCCGCCGCCTTCTGGTCGGACAGCGCCGTGCGCCCGCTGGTGGCCGACAATCTGGCGAGGCGCCTGCCCTGGTACCGAGGCTTCTCCAGACTCATGACGGCCACCGAAGATCAGGGGAACCAGAAGAAACCCATCCGTGACAGAATAGCCCGCGAAAAGAGAGGACTGAACGCCATGATAAAGAAGATGACCACCGACCAGCCCGGCGAGGCCCGCCTCGTGGAAGCCGTGCACGCCGCGCTACGATGCCGCTATGGCCAGATCGCCGGCGAGAACAGGGGCAACCCCATCGCGATGAAGAGACGTTTCGGGGCCGAATATGACCGGTGGCGGCTGGCCTTCGCCGGGGCGAAGACCGCGGACCAATTCCGTGGCGCGCTCGCCGACATGTTCAGCCGCGCGGGCCCCACCCAGGTCCTGCAGGACTCCTGGCAAGAGCTGCTGCCAATGCTGGCGGAGGGGGGCTGGCAGCTGTCCCGGGACCTCGCCCTCGTGGGGCTCGCCAGCTACGCGGGTGCCGAGGCGCCACCGCCGGCCGACGATTCTCAGACCGATATAACCACAAACAAGGAGTAGGGAGGAAACACACCATGAGCCTGCACGTCTTCGGAAATTTCGTAACGCCGCTCGGCACCGCGGCCAACAACCGCGGCGAGACCGATGGCAACATCACCACGCTGCAAAAGATCGTGTGGCAGGGCCAGGTCCACTCGACCGTGAGCGCCGAGGCCATACGGTTCGCGCTGCGCCTCCGACTGGCGGAAGACGGGGGGGGTGCCACCAACAGGAGCTGGGATGAAGGGGCCCGCTGCAACGCGTGGCAGGACCCGGAATTCAAGGGGTGGAAGAGCGCCAAGGGCGACACGTACGCCGACGACGACCTGCTCGGATTCATGAGGGCGGACGCCGCCAAGGAGGAGGGCGGGGCGGGCTCGACCACCGCCCGGCGGTCTCCCCTCGAGATCAGCCGCGCCATATCGCTGACCCCGTGGCCCGGCGACGTCACCTTCAACGCCGCGGCCCCGGGCGCCACGCCATCCGCACAGAAGAAGGGCAGCAACCCGGTGCCCTACGGCACCGAGGTCCACGCCACCCGCTACCAGTTCGGATTTGCCCTGACCCCCGAGCGGCTCCGCGTGACGGCCAGGGCTGAGGCGGCCCTCCGGGCACTGGTCAGCCTCCGGAAGGTGGCGGGCAACCACGGCCGCTTCCTGTTCGACTTCTCTCCGGAGAGCCTCGTGCTCCGGGTCACCGATGACCCTGCCCCCCGGCTGCTGTACTGCTTCGAGACGCGCGACGGCGGCCGGACGGTGGAGGCCCCCGAGCTGGTGCGGCGCGTCGAGGCCGGCGACATCGGCGGCAAAGAGCTGTTCGTCGGCGGCGCGATCGCGGGTGGCGAGACGGGCCAACGGCTCAAGGCCAAAGGGGCCTCCGTCGAGGCGGGCGTAAAGGCCGCGCTGGGCGCCGCGCTCGCGACCATCTCCGCGCGACAGGCCAAAAAGTGAGGACACCATGACGGGACTCTACGTCACAGTCCCCGTCGCCTGTTTCCGGAAGGGACAGGCGCGAGAGTACTTCGAGACGGAGACGCTACCGCCACCCTCGACATGCTACGGGTTTCTCCTGTCCCTCTGCGGTGAGACAGATCGGCGCCGGCACATCGGCGCGAGGGTCACGGCGGCCATCCGCGGCGACCCCGAGATCAGCACCGTGGTCCGAACGCTCTGGAGGCAGAAGAGCCGGCAGAAGGGAAAATCACAGCCCGGGGACAACGCGCGCCCGGATTTCCAGCAACTGCTGACGAATCTGGAGTTAATCGTGTGGCTGGACTCGACCGGGGAGGCATCCCCACCCCCGGAAGGCACGCTGGAGGCCCGGGTCCGATCCGCGCTGGACCCCGCGCACCGAGCATCGGTTCGGCGCTTTGGTGGGCTGAGCCTCGGCGAGAGCACCCATCTGGTCAACGAGGTCCACATCACCCCATCGACGGGCGGCGAGGCCGACGATCCACCTTCTGGCGGCTGGCGGGTGTTCCTCGAGTCTGCGGGTGGAACCATGTCGCTGCCGATCTGGGTCGATCATGTGGGCTCTCGCGGCACCGTGCACGTCACGGGTCAACTCGAAACCGGCTCGTCGACTCCGCCCGATCGAGAAAGGATGCCGACAGTCAGACCACCGGACTGACCAGCATGCCCGCAGACCTTGAGCCAGAACCGCTGCTGCGCGTGATGGCCCTCCATGCACTAGCCTATTGCGAGCGCCTCTTCTATCTAGAAGAGGTCGAGGAAATCCGGGTCGCCGACCAGCGCGTGTTCGCCGGTCGCCAGCTCCACCTTGAACTGGCCCCCGAGGACGGGGACGAGACGCGAAGCTGGGAACTATCGGACGAGAACATCGGCCTGACCGGCAAGGTCGGCGCGGTCAGGCGGCACGGCGGAGACTGGGTGCCCTACGAATTGAAGCGCGGCCGGGCGCGCTCGACAGGAAAGCGCTCCTGGGAACCTTGGCCCAGTGACCGCATCCAAATCGGGGCCTACGCTCTCTTGCTGCGGGCCACAACGGGCATGCCGGTCAAGGAGGCGCTGATCCGCTACCACAGGGACTCGCTCACCATCACAATACCCGTTGACGATGCCCTAGAGACCGAGATTATGGCGGCGGTGGCCAGGGCGCGTGAACTGCGCCTCTCACCCGATCGCCCCTCGATAACCCCCCATGAGGGAAGGTGCGTGAGTTGCTCGCTCGCTCCGGTCTGCCTACCAGAAGAGGAGAGGGTTGCCGCGGTTCATGACCATGAAACCGTCCGGCTCTTTCCTCCTATGGTCGAGGAGACCGTGCTCCAAGGGGAGGACTCGCTTCTGGTGATTCCGTTGTGCGCGTGCTGCGCGGCCGCAGTCCAAAGCGAAGACAGCCCCGGGGGGTGGGAGACCCCTCCGACCCATGTTGTGGTATGAATTTCCTAGGGCCCGCCGATCAAGCACCGCTACCAGATGTCTGATCCCGTACGCCCGTTCTTTGACAAACCTGTAGTGACTAATGTATTGCGATCCCAGCTATGCCTGCGGGATGCATGAAAGCAAACCCTGCCCAGAACCGATTGGCGCCAAGGGCCCTGTACGCTCTCTCGGCCCAAGATCCCGCCGCCGACGCCCTGTAGTGCCGAGGGTTCCCTCAACCTTGAATTGTTGCTGGGAAGTTCCTAATTAGTAGAGAATAACGTCGAAGCAGTGCGTTCACCTCTGACGCCGACAGGCGTTGAGCACGTCTAATTCCGTCGCCAAACGACTTAACGAGATGGGTGCGTTCACCTCTGACGCCGACAGGCGTTGAGCACTCGCCGCGCTCTAACTCTGCGTCATCTAAGCCCCAGTGCGTTCACCTCTGACGCCGACAGGCGTTGAGCACCCGCCTCTGCCAGACGAGGCGCACCCGACGCTTCGCGTGCGTTCACCTCTGACGCCGACAGGCGTTGAGCACGCTGGGTTCGCATGCGCGTGGCTCCCGTACCGTGGTGCGTTCACCTCTGACGCCGACAGGCGTTGAGCACGAGGTGTCCCTGGTCTCCATCCCCGCAGATCCGACGGGTGCGTTCACCTCTGACGCCGACAGGCGTTGAGCACCACCAGTCGGCGCGCTCCCTGTCCCATGTGCCAAGTGCGTTCACCTCTGACGCCGACAGGCGTTGAGCACATCAGGTGCTCGACCGAGTAGCGGTAGACGCGCAGGTGCGTTCACCTCTGACGCCGACAGGCGTTGAGCACCCGGGGTCTACGTCGATGGGGCAGGCGGGCGCAACGTGTGCGTTCACCTCTGACGCCGACAGGCGTTGAGCACATATTGGAGACCACGAACGTTACGCTGGGAAACCTGTGCGTTCACCTCTGACGCCGACAGGCGTTGAGCACAGCTGCGACACCCTCCAGATCCAAACCGCGATCGAGTGCGTTCACCTCTGACGCCGACAGGCGTTGAGCACTATCTTCGCGGCCGATCCCGAACGCCCCGCACATAACCTACTCCGACCAAGGCTGGTGTAATTATGGGGATTGGCTGGACACAGGCACCATCGCACTGCGTTTTCGCCAATACCGGCCGTTTGTGAAGGCGCGATCATTCGTCCGTGAGCTTCGGCTTACGTCCAAGAACGAGTGGATTTCTTGTGTCTTGCCCCTGTAATCGAATGGACCCGCTCGGGTCGTTCACCCGCAACACCACCCCGCCCCGCGTTATATATAGCTGAAAGGGCCCTTCGGCCTCTTCTTCACCCGCGGGTCTCGGCACACGGCCCCGGTCTGCCCACGTGGCGGGCCGGGGCCGCGTCGTTTTCCCGCGGCAACCATCAACAGAAAGGAACCCAATCATGGCGGTGAAATTGATCGCGAATTACAGCAAGCGCCTTGGATTGCCCGGCTACTCGAGCCACCAGTTCAGCGTCTCGGTCGAGTGCGAGATCGCGAGCGTGGCCGACGCGGCCGGGGAATCGGAACGGCTCTATCGGCTGCTCCAGCAGTCCGTGGACTCGCAGATCGTGGCGACGGGATTCGTCCGCCCCACGGCTACGGGCTCAACGGCGAAAACAACAATGAGCCGGACGGGCAGGAGCCGAACGAGGCCCCGTGGAAGTGCAGCGACAGGCAGCGGGAACTCATTCTCAAGCTGGTCGACGAGCACCACCTGCAACCGGCCGATGTGGAGGCCCTGGCCCGGGAGCGTTTCAACAAGCGCGTCCGGGAACTGGGCAAGCTGGAGGCCAGCGGGCTCATCGACGAGCTGCTGGAGAAACACGGCGGCAACGGCGGGCGGGCCAACGGCAACCGTCGGCCCCGGCGCAACGCCTATGCGCGGAGGGAAACATGATCGCCCCTTCGACATTGGCGCCGCCTGCCCGCACCACGACGGGCAACGGCGGATTGCCGGCCCACATCTCGGCCACCGCGGCCCGCGGCTACCTGGCCTGCGGGCTGCGCTTCTACTTCGAGCGTGTGGCCTGCATCGCCAGGCCGGTGGCACCGGCGCTGCACCTGGGCAAGGCGGTCCACGCCGGGCTCAGGCACCTGCACGCGGCGCTCTGGCGCGGCGGGGACACCTCGCCCGCGGCCGTCGAGCGGGCGTACGGCGAGGCGTTCGACGCGCTGGAGGCCGACGAGGGCCCGGTGGCCTTCGACGGGACGGAGGGGCGCGACAAGGCGAAGAAGGACGGCCTGCGGCTGCTCGCCGCCTACATGGACAGCGGCGAGATTCCGAAGGAGAGACCGCGGGGCGTCGAGGTGACGCTTGAAGAAATGGTGCCCGGTCTCGACGTGCCGCTGTGCGGGACGATCGACCTGGTCTGCCACGACCTCAAGATCGTGGACTTCAAGACCGCCGCCAGCCGACCCGACCCGGATCAGGCCGCGTTCGACGCGGAGTTGCAGCTGGTGGCCTATTCCATCCTGCTGGAGGCCGCCACGGGCGAGACTCCGCCCCGGATGGAGCTGGTCCATCTGGTGAAGACCAAGTCGCCCCAGGTGGTCCGGGTCTCGGTGCCGCCGCCAAACGATGCGCGCAAGGACCGGGCGGTCGCGATGCTCGACGCTGCCGTGCAAGGCATCGCCGAGGGCAGGTTCCACCCCGCCCCGGGCATGCAGTGCGGCTGGTGCGCCTACCGTGACGAGTGCGCGGCGTGGACCGGGGGTGCCCCATGAGGCGCGCGCTGGCCATCCTGGCGGTCGCCGCGCTGGCCGGATGCAAATCCGCGACGCCCGACATGGGCCCAGTGGGCGGCGGTCTGAGCGTCATCGGCCTGGCCATCGTGGTGGCGGCCTTCATCAGGGCCGTCGCGGCGGCGATGTGCCGGGGCGAGGACCACCGCGATCGGGAGGGGGGTGGGGGCGATGCGTGACCTGTGGCCCATCCTGGAGCCCGCCGCCATCGCGGTGGTGGTCCTGCTGGTGCTCACCGCCGGCATGCTCCTGCTGATCATCCTCACCCCCGCGTTGGTGCCGCTGGCGATCGTGGCGGCCATCGCGCTCTGCGCGTGGCTGCTGCCCCCCGTCCTGCGGCGCTGGCGCTCGCCAAACCGCCCCCCGCCCTATCAGCAGGGCGGACCGCACTATCCGGATGATCAGTGGAGATGAGCATGCACCTCATCCGGGAAGAAAAGGGAGACGCCGCGCGCCAACTCGCCGCGTCCCAGCCGCCGTTCGGCCCGGGTTTCGGGCCGGACGTGGTGTCGCGAACGGAAACCATCGGTGTCTGGGGATCGTCGTTCGGCGATCCCGGTTCAGACTACTGCGAGTTCCGGGCGCTGGACGCATCCGGTGTGGAGATAACGAGGGCTCGCCTCGGCGGATATTGAGGGGATACCAGAATGGGGCCGGCGGCGCGGGATCTCCGCCGGCCCCGAGAATTTCAAACGGCGGTTCCGCCACCGGCGCATGCCGGTCGGTGCATCGCCAATCAACACAGGACGAGAAAGGAGGTCGCGTATGAACGATGGTGCGTCCGAAACGACGCTACGTGAGATGCCGCCCGACCAGCGGCCGCGCGGTCGCCTGATCGGTTGCGGCGCAGGCGCCCTCCGGGACGCCGAACTGCTCGCATGCCTGATGCCCAACGGCGCAGGACAAGCGTCGCTGCAAATCGCCGACAACCTGCTGGCCCGTTTCGGCGGTCTGGCGGGCGTCGCGCGAACACCGCTGGCCGAACTGGCCACGGTGCGGGGCGTGGGCGAGGCCAAGGCCGCGGGCATCCGGGCGGCGGTCGAATTGGGCGTCAGGCTCTCGCGCCGCAGCGCGGGCGCGGTCAAACTCGACGACGCGGGCCGCATCGCGGATCTGGTCGGGCCGGAGATGCGGTTATTGCCCACGGAGAGCGCCCGGGTGGTATTGCTCAACGCCAAGCTGCACCTCATCGCCGTGGAGGCCGTCTCGGAGGGACTGCTCGATCAGGCGCTGGTGCACGCGAGGGAGGTGTTCTCTCCGGCGGTCGCCAGGAGGGCCTACGCGGTCGTGCTGGCGCACAATCATCCCAGTGGCGATCCAACGCCATCGGAGGCCGACATCCGCATCACCCGGGCCCTGCGGGAGTCCGCCAAAGTGCTCGACGTGCCGCTCCTGGACCACGTGATCGTCGGCAACCGGTCCACGGCCTATCCCGAGGGCTGGTTCAGCTTCAAGGCCGCGGGATACCTGTGAGGGCGCGGCAACAGGGGGCGGCGGGAGCGATCCCCCGCCCCCGGAGAATTTCACGGCGGGCGAACCCCGCCATTTTCAACGACACCGGTTGTGGGACCACGGGCCGACGAGTAAGTGCCCGTTGGGGACCCGCGACCACCAACACCAACGAAAGGAGACATCAAGACATGAACATCATAGAAATGGAACCCGCGCCCGTGCGGCAGAGGACGCCCCAGGGCCTGCTGCTGCACTGTGGCGGGCGGGTCGTGGGACGCGAGGAGCTGCTGGCGGTGCCCACCCCGGAGGGCACGGAGACGTGGTACCCGCTGGATCACGGCGCTATCCTCGAAGAGGTCGAGGGCCAGCTCGGCACCACCGGATTCACCATCGAGGGGGAACGCCACGCGCTCAGCCACGGTGGCATGCGGTATTTCGCCGTCCTTGCCGTGTCGCTGCCCGGGAGAATCGAGGACGAATACCAGTGGGTGGTCGGGCTCAGGAACAGCCACGACATGACCTACCCGGCCGGCCTCGTCGCCGGGACTCATGTCCTGGTCTGTTCGAACCTGGCGTTTTGCGGCGAGGTCAGAATCAGCAGGAAACACACCCGTTTCGCCATGCGCGACCTGCGGCATCTGGTGGCGCGTGCCGTCGGGCAGCTCGGCGACCGCTTCCGCTCGCTCGACGCGCGCGTCGCGGCCTACAAGGAGGCGCGTGTACCGGACTGGCTGGCCCACGATGTCGTGATCCGTGCGGCCGACTGCCGCGCCATCACCGTGTCCCAGATACCCGATGTGCTGAAGGAATGGCGGCGCCCCGAGCACGAGGCCTTCCGGCCCCGCAACGCCTGGAGCCTGTTCAACGCCTTCACCGGCGTCTACCGAGAGATCAACCCCCACACCGCCCTGCGCAGAGGCGAAGCCCTACATGGCCTGTTCGACGCGGTCGTCGGGATGTCGTGATCGGAAGGGAGAGCCGCCAGCCCGCGGGGCATGACGGCTTTTCTTTAGGTGCGCCGTGTCCTTATTGGCAGACCTCGCGGCATGGCCCGCTCCAAAATGGGATTTTCGACAGCCTCAAAGCGCTGGTTAGCCTGCTACAATTTGTAAATCTCATGCCAAGGGAATCCAACAAGCCGCTCGCGGCCATAATTCCCATCCCTGCGAAGCCATGAATAAAACACTCGACCAAGACGTTCCGTCGGATATTCGGATTGCTTCCCCATCATTTGACAATGGTGACCCCTCGCCACGACGAAGGAAACGAAGTCCGCTACCTCAAGACAGGGATGTGATGCCGGCTGAACAAAAAGCGGTTCGGGCACCGGAAGGCCGTGCGAAATGTATGAGTAGACTAGCTCGCGTTGTGTTCCCCGAAACGCGTCTCGCGCCCACCCATGGACAATAGGCCCGAGGCCGGAGAAGCGTTTCTCTGAATCGAACTGCAGGATCGGCGTATAACCCGTCTTAGAGAATCCATAGATCACGTCGGCAAGTAGGGCGATGTAACAGTCTCTCTTGGCGTCGCAATTTAGACCGCCTGGAGCAGCGGAAAAGGAGACGCTGAACGTGAACACGTCGTTGGAGTGAGCCGCAATCAGTGAAAACAAATCATTCACAAACTGCTCCACCTTCGGTCGTCCCCAAGAAGCAAACACCGGATGCGTCCTGCGATTGTGGCCAGAATGCAGATCTTTCATGTGGAGCTTCCAATCGGATGGGTCTAAAGCTGGCTCATATTTTGCTTTCATCGTCGTGAAGTCTCTTTGAAAGCGCGCGACCAAAGGATAGGAGCCACCGACAAGAGAGAAGCAGAAGACGGCGCCATGGGTATTTGAACGATGGGCATCATCACCGTAAAGCAGGACTTTTCCTGCCTCCCTGACGGTTGATAGCGTGAGGCTGGTTTTTTCTCGGCATTCTGGACAGTCAATTTGGACCGTCTGCAGTTGCCAAAATTTGTTGTTTGTCTTCGCGTCAAAGTCCTTCGGGATAACCGGTGCCAAACTGTGGCTGAATTTCTTTCGAAGAGGCACCTTGAATTTCGAACCACATCTGTCGCAGGTGGTTGTTGCCCCTGCAACGTCAGATGGCACGAACTTTATCATTCTATCAAACGAGTCTGTCGAAAAACCATCTTGGAGTCAGGCCTTTGTTGGGTCGATGCGGGGATGCCTGGCTATGTCCTCGGATCGATGGACCTCACTGGCCGGACCCGTACTGGCCGGTTGGCATTGCGGTCAGTCCCATCATCCCGCCAAGAAAAGGCGCACGCCGCCAGCAGGGCCAGATCACGGGCGATCCACCAGGCGTACCGCCCGCTCGCGGCCGAGGAACCGAAGCACCCGCAGTGGACGTCCAGGCCCCGGACCCACGCCTGCACGAGCGCGGCGAGGAAAACCCCCAGCAGGGCCGACACGACGATGAGGCCGGAGCGGCGATGGCGCCGGACCAGCAGCGCGCCGCCCGCGATGATCTCGAGCCACGGCAGGTAGAGCGCGACGGCGGCGGCGGCCCATCCCCAGACCACGCCGTAGGCCTCGACGTCCCCGAGGAAGGCCACCGGATCGCGCGCCTTCGCGACCCCGGCCCACAGGAATGCCCCGCCCAGGAAGAGGCGACACGGCAGGGCCGCGATCCTCATGGCCGCGCCCCC
>JAKQKQ010000286.1 GCA_029560585.1 Verrucomicrobiota bacterium
TGGGGCCACCGGTCCGCGAAACGCACTCTGCAACCGTGCAGTATCCCAGTCTGTGCCTGATCTTTCCCAATAAATGGCTTTCAGGGCGCGGTTTTCCCAGAGCCCGGAATTTCACAGCCGACAGGCTGTGAAATATCCGGGCTAGCGGCCCCTCCCAGCCTCTTGAGAAGCGTTCTCGGACGCCGGGGACGGCGTCCCTCCCCAAATCCCATCGGGAGTGCCCGCGGCCTCGCGGGCCGCGTCGGCCATGCCGCCGCGAATCCCGGTGGGCCGCGGACACCGGCGCCGCATTTCGAGGACTCATTTGAATCGACCCCCCACCGGCGCACGCCCCAGAATCCCGGCAACCACCATCCGGCCATGAAAACACATATCCGCGAATGCCGCCGCGCCCCCATGCTTGCCCTCGCCGTGACGTGGATCCTCGCGGCCATCACATCCCCATCCCTCCACGCTGCGCTGGAGGACTCGTTCCGCCAACCGCCGGCGGAGGCCAAGCCGCTGACCTGGTGGCACTGGCTCAACGGCACGATCACGAAGGAGGGCATCACGCTCGACCTAGAGGCGATCAAACGGGCGGGCCTGGGCGGCTGCTACCTGTTCAATTGCGGGGGGCTCATGCCGGAGGGCGACGTGCGGTTCATGCAGCCAAAATGGCTGGAGATGATGGACCACACGATCCGGGAGGCAGAGCGACTCGGCCTGAAATTCGGCGTCCACAACTGCGATGGCTTCTCGCAGAGCGGCGGGCCGTGGATAACGCCGGAGACCTCCATGAAGGAGCTGACATGGACCACGGCCGATGCCGGGGGCCCGACGGCGTTCGACGCCGTGCTCGCGCAACCGGAGATGAAAGAGGGTTTCTATCGCGACATCGCGGTGGTGGCGTTCCCTCTGCCCGAGGGTGGGCCGCTCGCGGGGGCGACGCTGCGCGGCTCGATCGGCGAGGCAGAATTGAAGAAGTTGACCGACGGCGACGAGAAAACGCGGGCGACCTTCCCGGTTCCCGCCGGCGAGAGCACCATCGATTTCATTTTCCCCGACGCGCGCACGGTGCGGTCCCTGTCCGTGCGCAATTTCGACCCGCACCGGTGGGAGGAGGATTTCCCGATGCGCCTCGAGGTGTCCGACGACGGCAAGGCGTTTCGGACCATGGGCGAATTCACCGCGAACTGGGATTTCCAGAAGGGCGGCGCGGCGACGGCGGCATTCGAAGAGGCGACGGGCAAGGTCTTTCGCGTGGCGTTCAAGAACCCGATCCCCGTGCAGATCGGCGAGATCGAATTGAGCGGCGCGGCCAAGGTCCACTTCGCGGAGGCGAAGGCGGGGCGGTTGCGCAGCCGCGGCCACGGGGCGGAGGCCCACCACCATCTGGCCTACCCCGGCCCCGACCGGAATCGCCCCCTTGCGCCCGGCCTCGTCGTTGCGAGGGATGCGGTGCGCGACCTGACGGGAAAGATGGCCGCCGACGGCCGATTGAGGTGGGACGTGCCCGCGGGCCGATGGCGCATTTTGAGGGTCGGCTTCACCAGCAATGGGCACCACGTGTCCCCCGCCACGGAGGAGGGCCGCGGGTTGGAGTGCGACAAGCTCGACCCCAAGATCATCCGATTCCACCTCGACCAGTACGTCGGGAAACTGCTCGAGCGCGCGGGCGCTGCGGCGGGCAAGACCTTCGCGGCCGTCGAGATCGATAGCTGGGAGTGCGGCATCCAGAATTGGACCGCCGGTCTCGAGGCGCGCTTCCGCGAGCGCGTCGGCTACGACCTTCTCCCCTTCATGCCGGCGCTGCTGGAGGGCCGGATCGTCGATGGCGCCGACATCACCGAGCGCGCCCTCTGGGACTGGCGCCGCTTTCTAGCAGACCAGTTCTCCGAATCATACTTTTCCCAGGCGGGGAAATACCTCCGGGAGAAGGGCGTGACGTACGTGGGCGAATCCACGGGACGCCAGCAGTACCTCTACGACGTCGCCTACATCCGGAATAGCGACGTGACGATGGGCGAGTTCTGGATCGACAGCGGCCCCGGCCAGGGCGTCCGCGTCGATAACAAGGTAGCGTCATCGATCGCACACGTGGCCGGAAAGCGGATCGTCGCGTCGGAGTCGTACACCTCGAGCCCCGGCGCCGCGCGCTGGCAGAACCATCCCTTCAGCCTGAAGGCGGAGGGTGACCGCGCTTTCTGCGCCGGCGTGAACCAGTTCGTCTTCCACACCTTCGCCCACCAGCCTTACCCCGCGACCGGCCCCGGGTTCACGTTCTTCTTCTGGGGCCTGAACTTCAATCGCGGCAACACCTGGTGGGATGCCGCCGACGCATGGATGGCCTATCTCACGCGGTGCAATCACATCCTCCGCCAGGGACAATCCGTCGCCGACGTCCTGTGGTTCGTCGGCGAGGATGTTCCGAACCGCATCGCGTGGCGCGATGAACTCAGGCCCACCCTGCCCAGGGGCTACGACTTCGACGGCTGCGACACCGCCGCGCTGATGGCGGCAGGGGTCAAGGATGGTCGCATCTGTCTCCCCTACGGCACCGACTATCGGCTCCTGCTGCTGCCAAGCCTGCCCACGATGCGCCCCGCCATCGCAAGGAAGATCCAGGAACTCGCCGAGGCGGGGGCGGTCGTCGTTGCCCCGCGCCGCCCCCTGCAGTCACCGAGCCTCCGCGACAGGGGCGAGGGCGATGCCACCGTCGCGAAATGCGCCAGCGCATTGTGGGGCGAGGGGGGGGCCGCCGAGATCGATCGCAAGGTCGGGGAGGGCAGGCTTTTCGCAGGCCTGCCATTTGAAGAGATTTTCAAACGCCTCGAAATCGCTGCGGATTTCGAATATGCGACATCCGAGAAAGATGCCGAAATCCTGTATGTCCATCGCCGGGCCGAGGGCGCAGAGGTGTACTTCCTCTCCAACCAGCAGAATCGCGTCGCGGAATTCGACGCCATGTTTCGCGTCGGGGCGAGGGCGCCAGAGCTGTGGGATCCGGCCACGGGCGCGATCGCGCGGCCCGGGGTGTTCCGCGACGACGGCAAGGGGCGGGTCTGCATCCCGCTGCGCCTCGATCCAAACGGCTCGGTGTTCGTCGTGTTTCGGGAGGGGCGGGCCGGGCGCCATGCCGTGGCGATCCAGGGGCCAACACCCAATCCGATCAATGCGCCCACGGCCCCGGTGCCGCCGGCCGGATTGGACAAGGCCGAGGGCACCTTCACGTTGGCGCTGTGGGTTAAGCCCAATGCGGTGATCCCGCTCCCCGAGGAGCGCAAGGTGGCGGTGGCTTTCCAGAAGCAGAACTGGGCGGTGTTCGCGCCACAGGGCCAGCAGCAATTCGGCGATGGACACGCGGGTGCCGGTATCGCCGCGGGGAGCAATGGGATAGTCGCGTTCGAGCATTCCGCGCGCTACGCGCCCGCGGTCATCACGTTCCCCGCCGAGATCAGAGAGCGCACGCACGTCGCGCTCGTCTACCGCGATGGCATGCCGACCTTGTTCGTGAACGGCCGCGAGGCGCGCGCGGGCACCAAGGGCCCGCATGTCGTCCACGCCGCGCTGTCCGCCGGCGGCCCCGCGTTCCGAGGCGAACGTTCGGCGCCCATGCTGTTCGATCGCGCGCTCGCGCCCGCGGAAATCGCGGCGCTCGCCAACGCAAAACCCCTCCCCACCACCGACCCGCCAGCCGTGGAACTGGAGCGCGCCGAGGATGGGAAGCTCTTCGCCCGCGCCTGGAAAGCCAGGGGATGCACCGCCGTGCTGGCCGATGGGACGCGCGCCAATATCGCCGAGGCCGTGATCCCCGATCTGATCACCCTCGCGGGGCCATGGCGCGTGAGCTTCCCGCCCAACCTCGGCGCCCCCGCCTCCGCCACCTTCGATACGCTGATCTCGTGGCCCGAGCACAAGGACCCCGGAATCCGATTCTTCTCCGGCACCGCCACGTATGAAAATGAATTCGATATCCCGTCGTCATCGTTCGGCGAGAACCGCGAGCTGTACCTCGATCTTGGGGAGGTCGCGGTCATCGCACGCGCGACGCTCAACGGAAAGGAACTTCCCACGCTCTGGAAGCCGCCCTTCCGCACGCGCATCGATGGCACTGCGAAGCCAGGCAGGAATCACATCGCGATCCGCGTCACCAACCTCTGGCCCAATCGCATGATCGGCGATGCCAACATGCCCGGCGAAGCCGAAGATATCGAATGGCGGCCCGCGGGCAAGGGCACCTGGCTCCCGAAGCGCTGGCCCGACTGGCTCGTGCAGGGCAAAACCCGCCCTTCCGGCCGCATCGCCTTCTGCACCCGCAAGGATGTCTATTCGAAAAATGATCCCCTCCTGCCATCGGGGTTGATCGGCCCCGTCCGGATCCGCGTTGCCGTGGTCCGGCCGCTGGACTGACCCGGGACTTCGCGCGAGAATCCTAACGTGCGGTTGTAGGGGCGTGCTTGCAGGCGATTCGAATCGCGCGCAAGCGCACCAAAATGACGCGGGGCATCGTCGAGGGCTCTGGGAGGGGGCGCCAGCTTTTGGAGAGCGGCGACGTGTCGCCGCTTTGGCACGTCGCGCAGCGACGGACCGGCTCCGCCGGTCGCGGAAAGCGGCGGCAATGCCGCCGCACTCCAAGACGCGAAGCGTGATCCACAGCCCTGGGCAGAGGCGCCAGCTCTTGGAGCGAGGCGGGGTCATTTCGGCATAGCCGCTTTGGGCCGCATCCTTCGTCCAGTCGTGCCCAATCTCGGCGCGTTCGGTCGTGCCATCGTCCACGCGCCTTTACCTTGGGGTGCCTTGGGTCCAAGCTTTCGCCATGAATCCGAGCTCCGCGGTCGGCCCGAACCCCCTTCGAACGATACGCACAATGACGACGCTGATGGCCGCGTTGGTCACATCCGCCGCGCTGGCCGCGTCATCGCCACCGCCGAACGTTGTCATCATATTGGTCGATGACCTCGGCTATGGCGACCTGGCCTGCTATGGGCATCCGAAGTTCAAGACGCCGCACCTGGACCGCATGGCGGCGGAGGGCGCCCGGCTGACGCAGTTCAACTGCGCGGCGCCATTCTGCGCGCCGTCGCGCGCCTCGCTCATGACGGGGCGATATCCGTTCCGATGCGGGATGACGCAGAACCCGACGCCGGACGCCGGACCGGAGGCCGACGCGCTGGCGCTGCCGGCTGGCGAGGTCACGCTCGCGCAGGTGCTCCGGAGCGCGGGCTACGCGACGGCGATGATCGGCAAATGGCACCTCGGCCACAAGGAGCCCTCGATGCTGCCCACGGCGCGCGGTTTCGATTCTTATCTCGGCATCCCCTACTCGAACGACATGCGCCCCGTGAAACTCCTGCGCGGCTCGGACACCGTCGAATACCCCGTCGTTCAAACCACCCTCACGCGCCGATACACCGACGAGGCTACCGCATTCATCCGCGCGCATCGCGAGGGACCCTTCTTCCTCTATTTCGCGCAGGCCATGCCTCACAAGCCGCTGGCCGCCTCCGAGAAGTATTACCTGCAGAGTGGCGCGGGCCTCTACGGCGACGTCATGTCGGAACTGGACGCGAGCGTGGGCGCAGTGCTGGCGGCGCTGAAGGACGCGGGCCTCGACGGGCGCACGCTCGTACTATTCACCAGCGACAATGGCCCGTGGTTCGGCGGCAGCGCCGGCGGCCTGCGCGGCATGAAGGGCTCCTCCTGGGAGGGCGGCTACCGCGTGCCGATGATCGCTCGCTGGCCGGGCAAGATCCCCGCCGGGCACACGAGCGCGCAGCCCGCCGTGATGATGGATCTCTTCGCCACCGTACTCGCCGCCACCGGCGCGAAAATGCCCGACGACCGCATCCTTGACGGCAGAGACATCATGCCGCTCCTGGTCGGCGACGCCGCATCGCCGCACGAGGCCATATTCGGCCACCAGGGCCCGCGCCTCGCCACCGTCCGCGACGCGCGATGGAAGCTCCATGTCCTCCGCGCCAACGAGATGAAACTGAAGCCGGGTCCCGACGGCCGATGGATCGACCCCCGCGCCCCAGACGGCGTCACCATCCTGGCCCCATACGAGCAATACCAGCCCTCGGACCACCCCGGCCTCCAGACCGGCGACCCGGCCGCACCCATGCAGCTCTTCGATCTCCAGGCGGATCCGGGCGAACAGCATGACGTCGCGGCGCAGCACCCGCAGGAAGTGCAGCGCCTCAAGGCGCTCTACGATGCCACGAACAAGGATGTGCCGATCGTCAAAGAGGCAAAATGGCAGCCGATGAAGCAGAAGGCGGGGCCGAAATGAGGATGGCCGCGCTTGCGGCGATGACCCTGTCTGCGATGCCGGTCTTTGCAGAGGAATCCGGGGTCATCTTTGGGGACGATTTCAGGGGCAAGCTCGGCGATGGCTGGGTTTGGATCCGCGAGGAGCCCGGCGCCTGGCGCGCGACCGATCAGGGCCTCGAGATCCGCATCCAGCCCGGCAACATGTGGGGGCCGACGAACAACGCCACGAACATCCTGGTTCGCCCGGTCCCCGATCCCGCGCGCGACCCCATCGAGGTGTCCGTCACCGTTTCCAACAAGCCCTCCGGCCAGTTCGAGCAGGCAGATCTCGTCTGGTACTACGACGACAGTCACATGGTGAAAATCGGCCAGGAGCAAGTGAACGGCGCCCTCTGCCTCGTGATGGGTCGGGAGGAAAAGGACAAGACCAAGACGCTCGCGAAGATCCCCATCGAGTCGCTGTCGCTCGAGCTCAGGCTCGTCGCATCCGGAAACACGATCAGGGGCCACTACCGCCCCACCGGCACAATGGAATGGAAAGACGCGGCCGAGTGCGAGCTTCCGAAAAGCGGTGAACCGAAGGTCAGCCTGCAGGCCTATCAGGGGCCGAAGGACGCCGGGCACTGGGCGCGATTTTGCGCCTTTCGGATTGCGATCGGCAGGTAGGGTTCCTCCGCGCGTGCCTGCCGCAAGGAAGCCGATCGGCGTCGGCGATGGGCTGTCCGGTCTGAGCACAGTCGAAGGCCTGCACCGACTCGGATACAGCCTTCGGCTATTCTCGAGCAGATCCCATCCGGCGGCTGCGGGACCACCGGGGATGAAAATGGAATGTAGGAGCGCGCTTGCGCGCGATTCGCGCATCGAATCGCCTGCGAGCAGGCTCCGATCCGCGGCCTGAGTTTTTGGGCCACGCTGAGCAACCGCCGACGTTTCATCTTGCGCGCCGCGGCTTCCGTGATGAGAGTCTCAAAAAATCAAAGGAGAGCATGATGAAAACCCCGACTGGTGCGCTGTCGGTGACATTGCCACTGGTGTTCGGGACTTGGCCGATCGCCGCGCCGGGCGCCGGGATCGAATTCCATCGACTGGCGCCGCTGCCCGCGCCAAAGATCATCGCGGCGGCGGAGGCGTTCAGCGAAAGCTATGCGGCCGAGAATATCCTCAAGCCGCCCACGCCCGGCGGCCGTCGATTTGAATATGCCTCCCGCGGGATGGGCGCGCGGACGTTCATCGACTTCGGGAAGCCCGTTCGGATTGCGGCGTTCCGGCATGTCATCGTGCGCCTGTTCGGCGCTGGAGGGAAACCCGCGGGCGCAAGATTGACCTGGCCCGGCCAGAAGACGCCGCGCATCTGGCTCAGCGACACCAGCGAGCGACCCATCAGAGAATCCGCTGGCGACATCCCGGTGCCCGCGTGGGGCCTGGTCACGGTGCGGGCGGAATTGCCGGATTGACCATGGCGACGGGCACGGGCGCCCCAAGCGGCGAGACGCGAGATCGGATCCACATCGTGCGGCGATGCCACTGACCATCCCATCCCATCAGGGCCTGATCGCGCCCCTGTGGCGCCGGTGGCCACATGTGTTTGACGCGCCCGCGCTCTTTGTGGGGGCCGCGATGCCCGACGTGGTGGATGGGGTCATCAGTGTCTTCTGCGGTTATTCTGGCCAGGGTCTCGGACATTCGCTACTCGGCCTGATTCTGTTTGGCGTTCCGGGCGGGTTGGTGTTGTGGGCGTTGATTCACGCCTTGGCACGGCACCTGTCGCCGACGCGGCACACCAACGTCGTCGCACGCGTGTGGAATACGGCATTGGGAGCCACCAGGGGCGCGCTCCAGCCGGCCGACCTTGGGCGCCGGTGGTGGCCAATCCTGTGCTGCCTCGGCACTGGAGCGTTCTCCCACCTGTGCATCGACCTCATTTCCCACGGCGGTTTTCCCTGGCTCTTGCCGTGGGTGCCGAAGCTGAAGATCTATCCGCGCTGGTGGTACGCGGTTTTTGCGCGGATCCCGGTGTTGTGGGACCCTAGACCCCACCTGATAACGCCTCACTTTTTGGTCTGGCTGTTCCTTTCTGGGCTGGGTGCGTGGATGCTCTTTCGGCCTGCCATTCTCGGTGCCGGTGCCTGTTGCTCATCGGATGAGGCATCGGCCGACCCGCCTTGATTCCGGCGACCGGCGCGCCACGCTCCGGTCATGGCCAATCCGATGCCCATGATGCCATCGCCGGTTTTTCAGCGAACAGACCGCCGACGGAGCCGTGGCGGACAGGGCGCCGCACTCCTCCTCGCCTTCCTCTTGTTGGGCTGCGCCCCCGCCAACGCCGCCGAACCTGACCGCCCCAACGTCATCCTCATCCTCACGGACGATCAGGGCGCCGCGGACGTCCGCTGCTATGGCGCCAAGGATCTGGAGACGCCCGCGATCGATGGGATTGCCTCACGGGGGGTGCGCTTCACGCAGTTCTACTCGGCGTCGCCCGTCTGCTCGCCGTCGCGGGCGGGACTCCTCACGGGGCGGTATCCCCTGCGGGCGGGACTGATCGGGAATGCGGCCTCGCAGCCCGGTGGACACGGGATGCCCGCCGAGCAGATCACGATGGCCGAGATGTTCAGGGCCGCCGGCTACGCCACCGCGCACATCGGCAAGTGGCACCTCGGATACACGGAGGACGAGATGCCAAACGCGCAGGGCTTCGATCACTCGTTCGGCCACATGGGCGGGTGCATCGACAACTTCTCCCACTTCTTCTACTGGCAGGGGCCGAACCGCCACGACCTCCACCGCAACGGCCAGGAGATCCACCAGCCCGGCCGATATTTCGCGGACATGATGGTCGAGGAGGCGTCGAGCTTCATGGCGCAGAACCGTGAAAGGCCATTCTTCATCTATTTCGCGCTCAACATGCCGCACTACCCGTACCAGGGCGATGTGAAGTGGCTCGAGCGGTACAGGGACCTGCCTTACCCGCGCAACCTGTATGCCGCATTCCTGTCCTCCTGCGACGAGCGCATCGGCGCGCTGCTCAAGAGGGTTGATGACCTAAACCTGCGCGAGCGGACGATCGTTGTCTTTCAATCTGACAATGGCCACTCGAAGGAGGAGCGGGCACATTTCGGCGGCGGCAGCGCTGGGGCATACCGCGGTGAGAAGTTCAGCCTGTTCGAGGGGGGCATCCGCCTGCCGGGGATCATCTCGTGGCCGGGACATTTGCCAGAGGGCCAGGCGCGCGACCAGATCGTCCACGCGTGCGACTGGATGCCCACGCTGGCGGCGCTCTGCGGGGTGAAGCTCCTCAACGACGACATCGATGGCAAATCCATCGCGGCCGTGATCCGCTCCGGCTCGGCGCCCTCGCCGCACCAGGTGCTGCACTGGTTGGTCGGCGGCGGCAAGCGGGAGCAGTGGGCCGTGCGCGAGGGCGATTGGAAGCTCATCGGCAACGTCCAGTCCTCGCCAGACCCCACGCTGACCGCAGAGGACAAGACGCTGTTCCTCTCCAACCTCGCCAGCGATGTCGGCGAACGAAATAACCTCGCGGGCCAGCACCCCGATATCGTGCGGCGGCTCTCCAAACTTCACGCGGACTGGTTGGCGGCACAGAGGACAGTCGCCCCCTCATCGCCATCCTCTCAAGACCGGGCCGGCAACGAGAAGTGATCCATGCGGCTCGCCCATGGCCCCATCGTCGCGCTGGCGATACCCGGCAGTCTGTCGACAGAAGCCGGGGCACCAGGTCCCTGAACGACAACCTCTCGGACCTCTACGCCGCCCAGGAGCGGCAATGCGGGAGCGGGTGATGGCCCGTAGCACACATCCCCATCCTCTTAAACAAATTCATCAATAATTGTCACCAACGCAGATCAGTACTGCAAGATACTGCAGAGAAACGTATTACGACTGTCTCTCTCATTGGCCGCCCGTCATTTAACGATAAATTCGTTGACAGGTGACAGAGGTCATTATAGTTTGTACCCGAATCGAACAAACAGGCAGTTAAGTTTCTTAACAGTTCATTCTTGGGCAATCATATGGGAACGAGGGGTTAAGCGAGCGGTAGTGCTGTCGTATTTGGTGGGCCACGGGACCGGAGGTGATTATGATCGATATTCGGAGGGGTGATGGGGAATGGGTTTCTCTCTGCGACTATCTCACGGTGACGGATCATCTGCAGTTGCTGTCGGCGCACGGCGAGACGGGGGAGTTGGAGTTGTCGAATGGCAAATGCCTGGGGACCCTCTTTCTGGACCATGGGGAGGTGGTCGAGGCGCTGTGCGCGCGGCAGCAGATCACTGGGACCGACGCTTCGCTGTGCCTGATGTGCATGAGGGATGCGAAGTGCCGATATCGGCGACGGGATCACGCGCGTGCGAGGGTGATCGACGAACCGACACCGACTCTGCTGATGGATGCGGCGTGCTGGACCGACGAGGGCCGGAGGCTCTGCGGGGCGGACCGGATTGAGGAGGAGACGAGGCGGACGGAGTGGATCCTGCTGATCGATTTCGGGCCGGAGGGCCTCATCGTGCCTCTGGAACGGCCCAGGATGCGGGTGGGTCGCGGCAGCGAATGTGACGTGGTGATACTGATGCGATCGGTATCCCGGCAACATGCCGAGATCGAGATCTCCGGGGATCGGGTCGTCTTGCGGGATCTGGACTCAACGAATGGCACCCTGGTCAATGGCCAGCCCATCCAAGAGGCAACCATCACCCAGGATGACGAGGTGCAGTTCGGCGATGTCCGTGCGAAGTTCATCAGCAAGGCCGACGCGAAGCAGTATCGGAAGACGAAGCCCATGCGGGCCACGTCGGTCATCGGCTACGCAGACACGATGCACATCGGGGGAGATTACCCGACGATTCGCAAGGTGACGCGCGCCGCGGCTTGAGTCGCCCGTCAATCAGGGGGCGAAACCCCTTTCGCGCGATGCGTGACGCGATTCGTGTCCATTCGCGTTCGTTCGTGGTTAATCCGCAGGGAAGCGGATGAACCGGGTGCATGACGCCAGAATTGACCTTGCCCCGCTGCGGTTTCCAAAGCCCCGTGGGGCAGACAATCCTGTTGCTGTGTTGAAACCATGTGGGGAATGCGGGGCCTCTAACCCGGATATTTCACAGCCTGCCGGCTGTGAAGTTCCGGGCTCTGGGAAAACCGCGCCATGAAAGCCATTTATTGGGAAAGGTCAGGCAAAGGCTGGGTTCTTTCGCGGCTGCAGAGCGTGTATCGCGGATCGATGGCCCCA
>JAKQKQ010000312.1 GCA_029560585.1 Verrucomicrobiota bacterium
GCGCTTGCGCAAGCTGTTGAGTGTGAACGGGTTTTAGTGTCGCGGAGTGTTGTTTGAGTATGCTGGGGTGCGGATGACGGATAAATGCAATGGCCCTGCCCTAACCTGCCACCTCCACCACTCCGCCGACACCATCCGCCCAAACGCGCCCACCATGCCCTCGATCCGCGCGCTGAACCCCTCATCCGCCTTCCCCTCCGCCAGAAACGCCAGCGGGTCGGTCCAGACGGCGCGGAGGCCGGGGCAGACTTTGTCGTCCATCACGAGGGCTTCGTAGCGCAGGCTCACTTCGCCCCAGGGGGCGTGGGCGAAGATGGGGGTGAGGGCGCCGCTGTCGAGGGCGCGGATGTAGTAGTCCATGTCCCGGTCGTCGGCCATGGGCAGGGCGTCGGGGTCGAGGTCGGTTTCGTCTGAGGGCCGGTCTTCGTCCCTCGGCACGGCGCGGGACGGGCCCAGGGCGATGACGACGCCGGCGTCCCGGTACAGGGCCTTGAGGCGGGCGGCGAGGGCTTCGCTGGGGCCGTCGGTTTCCAGGGCGCGCATGAGGGTGCGCTGTTCGATCTCGAATTGTTCGTACTTGTCCATGGTGCAGCGCGTGGCGTGGGGGCAAAGAGGCGCAAGGATAGCGGACTCGGGGCGGGCCTGGATGCTCTGGAGAGGTGTTGTCTCAGTGGGGCGTCCTGGTCGCAAATGAAAGCACCACCGACATGGCCAGCAGAATCCAGGGCAGCAGCCGGGCACGCAGGCCTTCATCCGAGAAGCGCGAAAACCGGTAGGCAATCGCAAGAAAAGACGCGCCCGCCGCAATCAGGGAAAGGCCCGCCACCCGCGCCGCCTTGCCGTCCAGGGCCGTCGGGCCAAAGAAAAACTGGCCGAAGTCCGGCCCCTCCAGGGGTTCCAGGTGGCCGGAGAACAGCGCACCGCAGCCAAACCACAGCAGGAAGCTCGAGAACGGCAAGGTAACGAGAACGAGCAGGAGGCTGTGAAGCCACGTGGGCAGTTCGTCGTCGGAGGGAAACAGCGAGGGGCGCATCGTCCGGCACCGTGATGAAGGCAGCGGAGTGATTGCATCAAACTTGATGGGAGACGTCATCCAGTCAATCACATCAGGGGGCAATCCACGACAAGGACGGTCACGAGTGACAATGCGCTTTGCGAGCGCGCCCCGCCCCCTCGGCTCCACTCGGCCCCATTGCCACCCTCGCCTTGATTTGCCCCACCCCGTGTGCTTGACTGCCTTTCAGGGGCGCACTCGGCGCGCACAGGTGTTCATTTCCTCGACATGCCCGCTTCTCTGTCGTGCTTTACTGGCGCGGGTCTTTGAATTTTTCCCCGCTCACAGGGGGGCAACACCCATTTTGGGAATCATGTCTGCTGCATCTCTCCTTGAAGTTTCACAAAACTAGTATTGAATGCATAAACAGACGGATTGATCAGGCCGGGCCGGCGCATCTCCACACAACCCGGGCCGGGGCCATGCGAGGGAAA
>JAKQKQ010000231.1 GCA_029560585.1 Verrucomicrobiota bacterium
GCGGTGTCGCCGTGCCCGCGCAACCCAAGGATTGAAACCATGTCCACGACACTCGACCCCTCCTCGCTGAAAATCACCGACGTCCGTTTTGCCGACATCGACGGCGCACCGAAACGCTGCACGCTCATCAAGGTCTTCACCAACCAAGGATTGATCGGCTACGGCGAAGTGCGCGACGCCTCGAGCCGCACCTACGCCGCGATGCTCAAGAGCCGCATCCTCGGCGAGAATCCCTGCAACGTGGAGCGGATCTTCCGCCGCATCCGGCAGTTCGGCGGCCACTCGCGCCAGGCCGGCGGCGTCTGCGGCATCGAGGTGGCGCTCTGGGATCTGGCTGGCAAGGCGTGGGGGGTGCCGGTGTGGCAACTCCTCGGCGGCAAATTCCGCGACAGCGTGCGCATCTACTGCGACACCGATTCCGAAGGCGGCGGCCGCGACATGGGCAAGGCCCTCAAGGCGCGTATGGCGCAGGGCTTCACCTACCTCAAAATGGACCTCGGCATCGAGCTGCTCATGGACAAGCCCGGCTGCCTCAGCGCACCCGGCGGCTTCCTCCAGACCATGCGCCACTACAAGAAAACCGTCTTCAGCACGCCGCACGGCTCGATCGACCCGCGCGCCATGCGCGGCGAGGCGTACGAACTCTTCAGTACCGCCCACCCCTTCACCGGCATCCACATCACCGAGAAAGGCCTCGATTTCCTTGAGCAGTACATGGCCGACGTGCGCGCCGAAATCGGCTATGAAATCCCGCTCGCCGTCGACCACATCGGCCATATCCCGCTGGAAGACTGCATCAAGCTGGCCAAGCGCCTGGAGAAGTTCAACCTCGCCTGGATGGAGGACCCCGTGCCCTGGCAGATGACCGACCAGTACGTCCGGCTCGCGAACGCCACCACGACGCCGATCGGCACCGGCGAGGACATCTACCTCAAGGAGAATTTCATGCCCCTGCTCAAGTCGGGCGGCATCGCGGTCGTCCATCCCGACGTGCTCTCAGCCGGCGGCATCCTAGAGACCAAGAAGATCGGCGATCTCGCCGAAGACCACGGCGTCGCCATGGCGATCCACATGGCCGAGAGCCCGGTCGCCTGCATGGCCGCCGTGCATGTGGCCGCAGCCACGCGCAACTTCACCGCGCTCGAGGTGCACTCCGTCGACGTGCCGTGGTGGGAAGAGCTGGTGACCGGACTGCCCCAGCCGCTCATCAAGGACGGCTTCATCGCGGTTCCCGACGCCCCCGGTCTCGGCATCGAGGCGCTCAACGAGGCGCTCATCAAAGAGAAATGCCACCCGCAGTTTCCCGAGCCCTGGTCCTCCACCGAACAGTGGGACGCAGAATGGGCCAACGACCGCCAATGGAGCTGAGCGAAGCCGGGGCGCATGGCAGTTCTGTTGGTGGATACCCTGCTTATTCGTAATCTTAATCGTAATCCTAATCGTAATCCTAATCCGCTAACCGCCGGTCGTCGGTCTCATATTCGGCCCGTTCCTCATGGATACGATCAGCGGACGTG
>JAKQKQ010000245.1 GCA_029560585.1 Verrucomicrobiota bacterium
ACCACGGTTCGATCCCGAGGACGTGCGAGCGTTCTGCCAAGGGCGGAAGCTCCGGGCGCTTCCGGGGCGAAGGAGGAGGGCGGCATGAGGGCGCAGCGCACGCAGCACCGTCTCAAGGAAACCTTTTGCCAGACCGTGGACGCGATTGGTGGCGCCGTTTGTTGGCTGATCCTGATTGTCGCCTACCTGTTGGCCGTCTCGTTGTTTTACGAGGTCTTCACCGCCAGCGCCAAATGCGCTCCATCGACCGTGATGGTGCGGGCCACCGCCTACTCCTGGCGGGAGCCCGCGCATCGGAAGTGGGGCACGAAGAATGCCATCGGGGGATCGCTGGCCCGTCCGCTGGAGGGCCTCGGCCATTGCGCGGTCGACCCGAAGGTCATCCCCCTTGGCTCAGTCATCGAAATTCCGGGGATCGGCAGGCGGATCGCCACCGACACAGGGCGGCTGATCAGGGGCCGCGACCTGGACATCCATTTCGGCTCACTGCGGGAGATGCGCGCCTGGGGCGCGCGGCGGGTGACCGTCCGCGTGCTGAGGTGGGGATGGGGGAAGGCTGTCACGAAATCACGGAAGGAGAGCAATTCATGAAAACCATCGAGATCACGATCAAGGGAGTTAGCCCGCTTCTTCAACACCGGTTCGGTGAGGATGCCGAGGGGGCAAGCAGGCAGGGGACCCGCAGACAACTGGTCCAGCAGAAGACACCCAGGGAAGAGGCGGAGAAAGTCTGCTACCGCACCAACGATGGGAAGTACTTTTTCCCCGGAGCGGCAGTCGCGCGTCTCCTTCGCGAGGCTGGCGGCGCCCACAAGCTCAAGGGATCCCGCAAGAGCGCGAAATTCGTCGTGCCGGCCGCCGTCCTCGTCGCCGAGGACGCGATCATCCTCACCAATGGCGACGGCGAGACACCAATCCCTGATTTCGAGGTAGACAGCCGCCCTGTTGTGATCCCGGCGACCAAGGGGCGCGTGATGCGGCACAGGCCCCGGTTCGATTGCTGGAGCGCTTCGTTCGCCATCGAGGTCAACGAGGACATTCTGCCGCCAGATTTCGTCCACCAACTATTGATCGAGGGCGGCATGTCCATCGGCTTGGGCGACTACCGCCCGGAGAAGGGTGGTCCTTTTGGGCGGTTTCACGTGATTTCGTGGAGGGAGAAGAAGTGAATTTCCAGGCCGGGTCAGGCATGGCGTGGCGTGGCCGGTCGATGTATGGCGGCGCACGGCGCGGGCAGGCCGGGCATGGCGATGCATGGCGAGGCGTTGCAAGGCGTGCCTTGGAATAGGCACGGAACAAAAAGGAGAACCTGACAATGGAAAAGAAATACAAGGCGGCGGCGGATGACCTCGGGCGGCGGCTCGCCCGGAAGGTCGAGGCGATGGTCGGCGGGCTCATCGAATCACACTTCAAGGAGATCACCGAGACTTGGGACAAAGCCGAAGATGGCAAGCTGAAGCTCTCGGCCAGCGTCGCGCTGGAGGGGTCGCCGCGCAAGGCGGTGGTGGGCGTCAAGCTCAGCTGGAGCCAGAAGTTCGAGGCCGAGGTGGAGGGCGTCCTGGACGACCCAAACCAGGGCCAGCTTCCGATCGGGGACGGGCTCAACTGATGGACTCCAAGCTCGAGCGCCAGTTCGATCGGGTCTGGGAGG
>JAKQKQ010000292.1 GCA_029560585.1 Verrucomicrobiota bacterium
CTCCGCGAATGCGCCCCGCACGGCGTTGCCGATGCCGTACAGGGCGGCGGCGATCCCGCCACCGACCGCCGCGCCGGAGAACACCTTCGAGAACTCGGAGCCCAGCTTCCTGTTGAAATCGCGCGCCTCCTTCCGCATCCGGGCAAGGCCCCGGTTGAAGTCGGAGTCGTCCAATCGCGACCGTGTGACCATGTCACTCACTGTGCTTCCTCCTGACGACCCTCGCCCCCTCGGGCAGCGTCCCGCGCCTCGTGCCGGTGATGCCGCGCGCCTCGAGATCCGCGATCTGCTCCTCCTCGGCTTCGGTCACCCACCTGCAGCCGTACTCGCCCTCGTTGAGCGTGGCGGCGTAGTGGAGCAGTTGCCCATAGCGAAGGAACCACGCCCACTCAGGATCCTTGCCGAATGCTCGCGCAACGGCAGTCACCATCCCCAGGTGGAAAGGCGTCGTGCAAGGCTTACCCTCCTTGGCTCGCTCCTTAAGTTCCGGAACGACGACGCAATCCTCACGGTAGTTTGCCCATGCCATGCGGGCCCGATGGACCGATCGCGGAAACAGCGCCATCCTCCGGATCGCGGCGAGGTCCTGCTTGTCCGGCCGGCGCCAGTCGATGGCCCACAATTCTTTGAATGATCCGCACGCGCATACTTTCGTGGCCTGCACGAGATCGGGAAGCGTCGCGGCCGATGGCGTCCAGGGAAGGGGATTGTCGATCGACCGAAGGGCGACGGCGTGCGCGGCACAAAAGGGTTTTAGGTTCCTGCCGAAGATCCGGTGATCGTCACACGGCAGCAGGAACGCCGCCGCCAGCCGACCCGCCACGAGGGATTTCAGGGCCATGGTCCATCGTCAGGTGAGCTTCTTGAAGGCGACCAACGTGCAGGACGCCTCCTCAAAATCGCGAACCTTGTCGCCGATCTTCTTGTTGGTGACGATGTACTTGATCCCATCCACAGTCACCGTCCCGAGCGCGTCGAATTTCGCCTCGTCGGTCAGAAGGCCCTGGACGTCGCAGTTGCGCTTCCATCGGTCGGGCTTCTGGATACCGAATGCACCGGTCTCGCCATCGCGGTCGGTGGCCTCGGCCTGGGCCTCGGGCTCTTTCGCCCTGTCCACGGAATTGACCTCAATGCCGATGTCGTCCGACATTGCCTTGAGGGCCGCCTTGAGGCCCATCGTGACCGCCAACGAACCATGCTTATCGTACGCGTCCGCCATGACTCTCGGCGGGTGTCAACGCCTGCGGGATTTCTGTGGGCGATAGCCGGCTAATTCCTTCCGCATGCCCTCGACGTGCGCGCGCGCGGCCCCCTGGATGGCGCGATTGAGGATGGCGATGAGCGCCGGGTCATAGTCTGAGCCCTTGCCCACCCAGTCGAAAAACTTTAGGGCTTTGCTCGTATCCATCTTGAACTGGCCCCGACCCCCGCCGTGGTTGGCGACATATGAGGCGAAGGCAATCGAGAGCTTTCGCAGCGCCGGAATGAGCGCGCTCTTGAGCTTGCCCACGTGGCCCTCCAGTTCTTTGACGTGCGCCTCGACGGCCTCAGGGTTCATCACCAGGCGCAGCGAGGGCGGCGGCTTGCGGCTCGTCCAGCGGCCCCGCTTGTGCCCGCGCAGGGCCCGCCCGAGGTCGAACGGCGAGATCGTCACTTTGGCCAGCGGTGATCCCCCCTTCTTGAGGATTTCGCGCATGGCGCGCGCGTCGCCCCGGAAGTAGGCGCTCCAAAAGGCGGTGCGCAGCGGGCGTTTCAGCGTCCGGAGATACCGATTGAGTCTCGCGCCTCGAGGATAGGCGTGGGAGTAATCGCGCCGAATGGCCCGCTTGCCGGCGCCGACGCTCGACGGCGGGAGAACGCCCAAGACGCGCCGGAACAGCCCGCGGGCGTATCTCTCGAATACCTTGCCGGAGAAATCGTCGTGCTCCGCCTCGATGTCCCTGACCGTCCGGTCCCAGTCGGTCAGATCGACTTCGAAGGTTACATCGGATGCCACGGCTTACGGGGCGGGAATAGCAACGCCGGCCGCGATGGGCTTGAGCACCATCTTGGTCGCGCTCTTGGCCACGCCGAGGATGGTCGGGTACCAGCCAACGGCCAGATCCGTGCTGGGAGCCACGTCCCCGGCGGCATCGGCACCGACCACGAGGATGTCGCCGACCGATAGCGCACAGCCGGGCGTGAAGTCATCGTCCTCATAGACCAGGAAACCCGGCTGGCCGGCCGCACCGCCGTTGAGCGCAATGCCCTCGGCCGCGTGCGTCGCCGCATCGTTGGCGTCGGCCTTGTAATAGCGGCCGTCGGCCGCCTTCCGGTAGAGGGGCATGCCCGCCGTCACGGCTTCCCCGAAAATGATATCCTTCTTCCTGCCGTTGCTTCCCGCCAGGACGTTCGCCGCAGTGATCACTTTAGCCGCCATGACTCACCTCCCGTGTCAATCCTCAGGCATCCAGAACCGCCGCCCAGACCTTGAATTTCAGCGTCCGCACCCACTCGTGCTTGGTGCGCGACCGCTCGATATCAAAATCGCGGGCGCCAAACACCTTCGCCCGAGGGCCTGAGAGCATGTCGGGCAGGGCCATGTCCCGGAGTTTTCGGAGGATCTTTCCCCATGCCTCGGCGAGCGCCTCGGGATTGTTGATCTTCTCGGCCTCCATCATGACGTCCACCCGGCATGCCAGAAGCCAGCGCCCCGGTCGCTTGTCGTCCTCGGTGGCGCCATCGACCATTGCGACAATCCGCGTATCGGGCGCGTCCTCATCGGAATCCACGTTGACCACCGGCAGGCCCGTTTCGGCCGCATCGAGGATGGCCCGCAATTTCTCCTCAACCGCATCGCAGGGATCGGTCATGTGATCATCTCCGCATGGATGGTTACGACCGGCCAGTTCGAATTGTCGGCGACGCCGGTCACCTTGTATGTCTTCCCATCGGCGATCAGTCGCTCCCCCCGCGCCGGCAGTGGAAGCCCGATCTCGGATCGGAGCGCCTTCATCATGACCCCGGAGGTCGAATCAAATCCGCCGGCCACCAGCCCAAACTCGACCGCGGGATTCCCTATGAGCGCGCGGAAGCTTTTCTGGCCCCATGCGACGACCACCCCCCGTCCCTCCTCGCCAAGCAGCTTGGAGAAGTCCTCTGAAACCTCATCGGCCAATGTCATAACGAAAAGGCGGGGGCCGGATCACGGCCCCCGCCCCAGGGGAGAACCCCATGCCGCAGCGACGGCACGAGAATTCATATCACTTCTTCTTTTTGGCAGCCTTCTTCGGGACCGCCTCTGCAACCGGCAAATCCTCATCCACATCGCCCGCCGGGGCGTCCTGTGAAACCTCACCCGCCTCGGCCGTCGGATAGACAGGTTCGGCGACCGACCTGATCTTTCTGCGCTTCAGCACACCGGTATTCCGGCTCCAGACCTCGACCACATCGACGCCGGGAGGAACCTCGACCTCCTTGCGCTTCACGCTTCGGAGATGCTCGCGGATGGGGATATCCGGGCCGATCAGCACGACGGCGCCCACGGCCTTACCGAGCCCAACTGTCACTGCGGCATTCATGATCAGACAACAGGCGTGGTGATCCGGCGCAGGGCCTTGTCCTCGCCCTTGGCGAATCCATAGGTGCACTCGATGATGCGCCGGCCGACATCCGCGTCGGGATCACCCCACTGGCGGTAGGCCAGGGTGATGCCAACCTCCTCATCGGCCATGACCTCGAAGGCGGTCAGTTTCTCGCGCACGCTCGGCTCCGGCTCGATGTAGGTCATGCCGACCAGGATCGCCGATGGAAACACCATGAACCCGGCCAATCGCTCGCCATTCGCGGGCAGGACTGCGGAGCACTCGTAGTTGAAGCCCGCCAGCCGATTGCCGAGGCTCGCGTTGCGCCACACGTTGCTGTCGCCCGAATAGGCCGCGTAGCGCGCCTGCGGGTCGCGCTTGACGAAGTGGTCGAGCGAGCTGTTGAGGATCAGGCCGCGATCACCGACAGGCCAGAAGAGATCGATCGCCGCCTTGTCGAGGACCAGGAGTTCCTCGGAATCGAATTCGTCCTCGGCGACGTTGATGATCGCCGCCCCGAAATTCGCCTGGGTCACGATCGAGAGAACGTCCATGAGGACATCCTCGGCGAGCTTGCGGCCCTTGTTGCGCCCGACCTTCTCAAAATCCAGATCGGAGAACACGTTCCAGTCCTCCGAGGAGATCGAGAGGTCCTGATATTTCCGCTTATTGATCGTCACGTCCTTTGCCTGAAGTTTCGCCTCGCGATCCACGGTGTAGCCGGTCGCCTGGTCGTAGTTCCGGCTCGCCAGCGTCTCGAGCGGGTAATCCGGGACCGAGATGATCTTGTTCCCGCG
>JAKQKQ010000300.1 GCA_029560585.1 Verrucomicrobiota bacterium
CCCAGGAGGCTTCGCAGTGAGCGCCCGGTTGGGAGACTGGTGCGGCTGGGTGCTGCTCTTCGCCGTGGCGTGCAACTGCGTTGCCCAGCTGCTGTTGATGGTGGATTGGCTCTACCGAGATGGTTACGTGGAGTCGTGGCTCGCGTGGGGGCGCGAGGCCCGCGCCGCCCTGCGCGACAAGATGCGGATGCTTGGCTGCCGCGGAAGGATCGCGCTCGTCGAAGAGTCAGAGTTTCTTGCGGACATCGAAGCGGATCGCCTTGCTCGTCGCCACGGCGCCGCAGTGCGTCCGGACGCGGAACCGCCCACGGGCCGGAAAATCCCCGTCCTTCTTTGCGAAAACCCGGAGTGTCTCGGCTGCCCTCGCTCCGATGCATTTTTCGCGGGCGAGCGCCAGGGCCGGGCTCACGTGGGCCTTTCGGCCCGACTCGACGCAGAACTCCGCGATCGTGACGGGGAAGGCGCTGAGGTTGACCACCGTCACGAGCCACATCTGGCCGCCGGAGCCCGCGGGTTTGGGCTCGGCGACCACGCGGACGCGGCTGCGGTCGCGCCGGAAGTTTTGCCAGGTGTTCATGATGCCCAGCGCGGAGCCGAGCACCGCGAGGAGGAGCGTGATGTCCGCCCGGATATCCATGGCCCCGAGGCTATGGCGGCGGCCCCGTCGGGCGCAACACGGGAGGCGTCGCGATGAGGGTGATCCTGTGCCTCGCGTCGCTGTACTGCCTGTGCTGCGCGCTCGCGAGCCTGCTGCAGGGCGAGTCGGGTTTCGCGGCATGGATGGCCTTCTTCTCCATCGGCTTCGCCGCGGTGGCGTCGGCCCTCGCGCCCAGGACCTGAATTATGCCCCGCCCCCGCACAGCCCCCGACGCGCTCCAGACGGAGCTGGATTTCGAGAACCACCTGCCGGGCGGCATGGAGAGCTTCTCGGTGCGCTTTCTGGCGGGGTGGTTCCGCACCTCGCACCGCCACTGGATCAACCTGGTGGAGAGCGGCGCGCTTAAGGCGGCGGACCTGCGGGGCAACGGCGCGAGCAAGAGCATGATCCGCATCCCGCGCGCGGAGCTGGTGCGGTTCCTCAACGAGAGGGGGGGCAGGCCGTGAG
>JAKQKQ010000310.1 GCA_029560585.1 Verrucomicrobiota bacterium
GCTTTGACATGGAGCGTCGCCTGCAGTCGCCCCGTCAAGTGTTTTTGTTTTCGCATTTCTCGTTGGCATCCAAATCACCAATGCCGCGAACTGGCCGATGTTCCAGACCGATGCTGGGCGCAGCGGTCACACACAGGAACCTTCGGTTGCTGGGTTGCTGGCGCGGATATAAGCAAACTTGACGGAGGCAATGCCTTCTGGCGTAATAAATTTATGAGGCGACCGCCCCTGTTACCGAGGATTGCCCTCGGTTGTCTTCTTGCCATGGCGACCGTGCCGCCCGCCCCCGGCACCGGGATCCTCAATCCGAGCTTTGAGACGGTATCCGAATGGGGTTTCAGCGAATTCGATTCTGGCTCGTACCTCGATGCCTACTACAGCACGGAATGGGCCAGCGATGGTTCCGACTGTCTGGTGTTTCGCCGCCTGGCGGGCTCGACGACATCCGGGAACTACTCCCGCATCACTCAAACCGGCGTGGACCTGACCGGGGTCACCGGCCTGAGATTCGACTGTCAGGATACCGGCATCGATGACACCACCGTGCCCCTGCAGTTCCTCGTCGACGGTGTCGTGGTGGGAAGCTGGTACAACAACGGCTGGCCCAACGGCCAGGGGTCCGGATGGGGTCACACCGCCGAAACTTATGACATCGAGATCCTATTCGCGGACTCCTACTCCGGCGCCCACGACCTCTCGATCCAGCTCTACCAGAGCCATCGGGCATTCTCCCGCCGATAATAAATACTACCGGATAGACAACCTCCAGCTGATTCCCGAGCCCCAGATCTTGGCGACGCTCGCGCTGGCCGCAGTCGCCATTTCCATCATCCGCCGTCGTCGCGCGCTGCGCCGGTGACCGGACTCACCCCGCATCCAGCGACGCCATCCCGATGCGGGAGGTGGGGCGAGTCGATGGTGGGCGTTTGTCACCGGCAGGTGACGGGTGGGGCGAGAGGGATTTCCGGAATTGAGGGATGACGACGACGGTCGCCCGTGGTGCGGTCTTCTCAGCGCCATTCCCGCTCAATCTGCGGTGGCGCGCCTGCTTTGCTGTCCCCGTGATGCGACGGGCTCAGACGGGGCGGCCGACTCCTCGGATGGCGACCGGGACCGCCGCCGACCGGCGGGGCACCAGAATCAAATTCCTGGTATCCGGAAGCGTTGGCCTGAGGGTGATCGGCGTTTGGGCGGTGGCTGTCGGGCTCCAAGTGACTCGAAATCTGGCGGGGCCGATATCGCCGTCCGGCACGGTAGCAGAAGTGCGCCCGCACCAGGGTGTGGCGACCCTGTTCATCAACAACGAACCGAAGTTCCCGATCGCACAGGGGAAAGTGGGGTCAGTCATGGTTTGTTGACATCCCTGTCGCGAAAAGACAAAAAGCCATGACTGACCCCATTGGCGACGTGCATGTCGCCGATGATGGTCGTTCGCACTGCGAGTCCCATCAGAGTTTCGACCACAGCGCCAGGACGGCGCGGGCATCCGTATTGATCACCTGCGCCCCGTTGCGCAGGTTGCCGAGGCCGGGGTGTTTCCAGTGGCAGTGGCCACATGCGACCAGCGTCGGCGGCGAGCGGTCCAAGCACTCCCTGATCACTCGCGATCCGCGGTGGCCCAACTCCGCCATCTCTGGGCTCTCGTGCAGCACCAAGAGGGACGGGCCATTGGCGAGCATCCGCCGGACCAGTCCCACATAGGTCGCCTCGTCCCGCCGAAACAGCTTGCGCGGATTGCCGATAACGCCGCCGACGCCCGCCATGAGCAACCCATCCACCCGCCGCATGTCGGCATCCAGATAGTGGATCCCCTCTTCGGCCGCGAAGTCCCGCAGTTCCTGGTCGGTCCCAAATCGGTCATGGTTCCCGGCCACGCCGCAGACCCACCGGAAACACCTCCCGAACGCGTGCCACACGTCTCGCACGTCGCCCTTGCCCCCGCGCTTCGCGAGATCGGCATCCACGTGGAGATCCCCCGCGAGCACCACGCCGATATCCATTGGCGGCGGCCCATCACTTCCCTCCAGCCAAAAGGCAACCTCCTCCGCCACCGCATGGCCAAGCAACCGGGCACCGCCCTCTCCCTTGCGCAACTCCATCCCCTGCAAGTCCGAGGCCAGCAGTAGCCCGCCCAACCCTTCCGGCAGGCCCTCCGCCGTTGCGGCGTACACGGGGAAATCCGCAACCTCCACACCTCCGCCCGTTCTGGGAAACCGGTAGGGGATCCGCAGGATCGGTTCTTCCGAGATGGATCTCAGCTGTAGCATTTGAGAATCTGCCTCTTTTTCCCGTGCCGCTCCATAGCGTTGATCAAATGATCGGACAATCCGATTCGCTGTCATCGCACGCACTAAGCCCCGCAGTGCGCGACCATTTCCATGGCCATGGCGATCACCTCGCGAAGACCCTCGTTCACCAGCGGCAGGGCGGCCACCGCGGTGGCATTCACCCACCTCATTTTGGAAGTCAACTCTTGAAAGTTGAAAATGGGTCGCCTCCGCAAGCGTTGCAAGGGCGGATCGACTCTCGATTTTTGATATGGCTACGGGCGGACCGGTGTGGACGTAAGGGTGGGGTCGGGCGATGCCGTGGTGGCCGGGCGATACGATGCGGTTTGAAATGGGGCCGAGTAGCGGCTGAGGCTTGCGGTCGATTCCCGTTCTCACTATGGTACGCGAGTGTTCGAACGCGCGGGCCGGCTATTGGCGGTCGGCTTTCTTCAAAAGGAAGGGACAGGATGAATAGGCTCTCGTTGGGTATCGCATGGACGCTGGTCGCTCTGGCATGTCAGGCCGAAGGTGGGGGAGGGCCCGACGGTGGGCGCTCGGCGTGTCGGGTCGAGGACGTCCGCATCGGCGGACACCTGGGCTCGAAGATGGACGCGTGTTTTGCGAACAACGTCAAGACGACGGACGGGTCCTATCTGGCGGCCATCTTTCAGAAGCACGAGGGCACGAGGGACTGGCAGTCGGAGTTTTGGGGCAAGTGGATGCACAGTTGCGTGCCGGCGTATCGCTACACGAAGGACGAGGCCCTCAAGCAAAACATCGACGCCTCGGTGAAGCTGATACTCGGGGCGCAGCGGGCCGACGGCTACATTGGCAACTACAAGGACGAGTGCCACCTGCAGGGGTGGGACATCTGGGGCCGGAAGTACACGATGATGGGCCTGATGCACTACTTCGACCTGACCGGCGACAAGGCGGTGCTCGACGCCGCCCGCCGCGTGGCGGACCAGATGATCGCCGAGGTCGGCCCCGGGGCGGCCGGGAAGATCCAGCTCATCGGCATGCACCACGGCATGGCGAGCTGTTCGGTGCTCGAGCCGATCGTATGGCTCTATCGCCGCACCAAGGAGAAGCGGTATCTCGATTTCGCCAGGCACATCGCGGCCGCCATGGAGGATTTCGAGGACAGCCCGAAGCTGGTGAGCAAGGCGCTGGCGGGCGTGCCGGTGGCGGAGCGCTTTCCGCATCCGGATCCGTGGTGGAGCTGGAAGAACGGGATCAAGGCCTACGAGATGATGTCCTGCTACCAGGGGCTGCTGGAGCTGTATCAGGTGACCGGCCACGCGCCGTACCTCGAGGCGACGGAGGCGACCGCGCGGAGCATCATCGATGACGAGATCAACGCGGCGGGCTCGGGGGCGGCCTGCGAGTGCTGGTATCACGGGAAGAGGTTCGAGACCGCGCCGGCCTATCACACGATGGAGACCTGCGTCACCACGACCTGGATGCGCTTTTGCGAGACCCTGCTGCGCGTCACCGGCAAGGCGGCCTATGCCGACCAGTTGGAGAAGACGGCGTACAACGCGTACCTGGCCACGCTGGCCCGCGACTGCTCGACATTCTCGAAGTACTGTCCGCTCGGCGGCACGCGGAGCCGCGGCAATGACCAGTGCGGCATGACGATAAACTGCTGCGTCGCCAATGGGCCGCGCGGCTTCGTGGCGATCGCCGAGTCATTGCTCATGGCGGACGCGGAGGGCGTGATGGTGAATCTCTACGGCGCGTCCACGGCCACCATCGCGCTGCCCTCGGCGCAGGCGCGAGTGACGGTCGTGCAGGAGACCGACTATCCGAAGGGCAACCGGGTGACCCTGCGCGTCTCGCCCGACAAGGAGGCGGCATTCGCGCTGCGCCTGCGCATTCCGGCATGGAGCGCAAGAACGACTGTGCGCGTGAACGGGATGGATGTCTCGGGCATGGCGCCCGGCGCATACCTCTCGGTCCGCCGCACGTGGAAGGCGGGCGACACCGTGGAGATGGACTTCGATTTCGCGGGGCGCGTCGAGGGCAAGAACGAGCACTTTGCGCTCTTCCGGGGCCCGCTGGTGCTTTCGCGCGACGCGCGTTTCAACGATGGGGCGGTGGACCAGCCGGCCAAGATGCCCGACGCCGGCAAGCCCGTCGCGATCACGCCGGTGGAGAGCGGGAACAAGGACATCTGGCAGGCGTTCACCGTGATGCTCCAGACCGGAACCGATCCCGAGTCTGCCGAGATGAAGCCGCACCCGGTGCATTTCTGCGACTATGCCTCGGCGGGCAACACGTGGCAGTCCGACTCGCTCTATCGCACCTGGTTCAGGAACCCGATGAACGTGATGGCGCGCCCGTATGTCTCGTACGACGTCCCGGGCAATTGACGGTATCCGATGCGAGCGCGGGCCGTCTGTGGCGGTGGGGATCGGAACGGATCGCGCGACGCCCACGGCAACCCCATGATGAACCGATCCCGACGGATTCTCCCCGCGGCGGCCCCTTTGGCCGTCGCCCTGTTCGTCCAGTTGTTTCAGGCCATTGGCGCCACTCTCTACGTGGGCCCCGCGGGCAAGGATATCAATCAGGGATCTCCGGCGGAGCCACTCGCCACGCTCGAGGCGGCGCGTGACGCGGCCCGGAAAGTCGGCAACGGACCTCATCGCATCGCCGTGATGCCGGGCGAGTACTTTCTCGAACGACCGCTCGAGTTGGATGCGCGGGACAACGGCCTCACCATCGAGGCGGTGACGAACGGCGCGGTCCTGTACGGCGGTGTGCGGGTGACCGGCTGGAAACGCGAGGGCGACAACCTATGGCACGCTGAATTGCCGGGCGTGAGAGAGGGAACGTGGGACTTCCGGGCACTTCTCGTGGACGGGCGATTGGCCGAGCGCGCCTGTTATCCGGGTACCAACACGTTCGAGAATCTGGGGACGTGGAATCTGCCGCTGCTGCCGGCCGTGGCGGGGCATTGGGAGCGAAAGCCAACGCGGGAAGAACTGACCACGATGCCCTACGATCCCAAGGACATCCCGGCCACGCTCGACGTGAGGAACGCAGAGGTGCGCATGTACCACATGTGGGCCGAATCGCTGGTGGGGGTGACCACCAATGACACGCAGCGGCATGCGCTAATCCTTTCCTCGGAACCCGCCTGGCCGCCCGGGGCCCTGAATCGCAGAAAGTATGTCATTTACAACACCCGCGAGGGCATGACCCGTCCGGGGCAGTGGTATCTCGACCGGACCTCGGGCCGGCTGGTCTACTGGCCGCTGCCCGAGGAAGACATGGCGAAGAGCAGGGTCATCGCGCCGACGGCCGAGCGGATCATCGCGCTGTCCGGCTCCGGGCAGAAACCCGTCGAGAACATCACGCTTCGGGGCCTGGTGCTCCAGGCGACCACCGCGCCGCTGAAACCCGCCAGTTTCGGCGCGACCGCATTCGACGGCGCCATCCGCGCGGTGAACGCCCGGCGATGCGTGTTCGCGAACCTCGAAATTTGCAACGTGGGGGGCCTTGGCATCAGCGCCGACAGGCTGGCCGAATGCAGCGTCACTGGTTGCCATATCCATCATGTCGGCGCCTGCGGCGCCAAGATCAGCGGCACCGGCACGCTCATCGCGCGGAACCACATCCACCACCTCGGCATCTATTATCCGAGCGCGGCCGCCACCATGCTGGGGGGCGACCGCGTGCACATCTACCGCAACGAGATCCATGACGCGCCCTATTCGGGGATCATCAGCGGTGGCGGCGGCAAGGGGAACCTGATCGAGGAGAACCTGATCTATCGCGTGATGCGCGAGCTGCACGACGGCGCGGCGATCTACGGCAACATGAACGCCTGCGTCATCCGGGGCAACGTCGTGCGCGATGTGGTGGAGGTTGGCAAGGGCTTCGGCGCGTCCGCCTACTATCTCGACGAGGGCTCGCGGGATTGCATCATCGAGCGCAACGTGGCGCAGGGCGTGCCGATGCCCACGCACAACCACATCACCCGCAATACCGTCGTCCGCGACAACGTGTTCATGACCGACAAGGACATGACCGTGTCGTTTGCCCGGTCCGTGGGCTGCACTTTCGAGCGCAACACGCTTTTCTGCCCGGGCCAGATCAAGATCAACCAGCCAAACGGCATCAGGGTCTGGAAAGGCAACGTGATTTTCCGAAACGGGCCCGGGACGAACGATGCGACCCGGGCGTTCACCATCAGCGACGAGATGCCATCCGTGTCCGCACCGGGCCGCAAGACGTGGTCGGCGGAGGCCACGCGCGCCGACGCGGCGCCCGCGCTGGACGGGGAGATCGCCGCGGCGGAATGGCCGGGGAAGATCCAGACCCTCGATCGAGAGCCCTCGCGCTTCACCGTCGGCGGCGCGCCCGCGCTGGTGAAGTTGTGCTACGATGACCGGTGCCTCTACGTGGGCGCGACGGTGACGATGTTCGCTCCCGCGAAAGTGAGCGCGGGATCCGTCTGGGGGAAGGACGATGGCGTGGAGATTTGCATCGCCGGCAAGGCGGCCGATGGCAAACCGGCCACCTTCGTGGTCCGCGGCTATGCGAACGGGGTGATCCAGAGCGCCACGGATGCCGGGGCTCCCGAGGACGCCGCGGCGCACCTGGGCAAGGGGCTGCATTTCGCCGCCAAACTCACGAAGGGCCCGGGGGACACGCTGAAGGGTTGGCGCGGCGAATGGGCGATTCCCTTTGAGGCGCTGGGCCTGAAGCCCGTGCCGGGCCTGAAGGTCGCCTTCAACATGGGCGCATTCTGCAGCGAGTTCGGCGAATGGCACTGCTGGGAGGGCACGGGCGCGGAGAACTGGCGACTGGAACAGGCCGGCACGCTCCAGTTCAAGTGAGCCGGGCGGTGCTTTGGGCCGGGATTCGGTGCCCCGCGCGCGTGGCATCACAGGCGGAGAAAAACGAGTGCAATGTTCCGTTTAGTTCTGACACGTTTGCCGGGCGGGCGCGCGGCCTGAGTCTGTCTCAAAACTCAAACGCCAAACACGGAACACCCAACAATCAATGCCCATCTGATGATAGAGGGGACTTCCAATGGTGTGCGGCGGGCGACAATGCACGGCATCTCACAGAGATGCCCTACAAAATTTGTAGGCCGCCTGTGCCAGGCGGCGCGGTTCAGAGGTCTTGAGACACGCTCGCCTCGCGGGCCCGGTCGGCCCAGGAACCGCGCATCCGGTGGGACTCGGACGCCGGGGCCGGCGTCCCTCCCCGGACTGTGTTCAGATTCATCTGAACCACGGGGCAGAAAATGGGACGCAGGAGCGCGCTTGCGAGCGATTCGAATCGCCTGCAAGCAGGCTCCTACGATTCGGTGTCGGAATTCTCGAGTCAGCGCCGCCCCTCTGCGTTGCAGGGGACCGATTCTTGTCCATCACTTCGCGAAGACCAGGCGAATGAACTGGTCGCCACGCAGCATGCCAAGGTCGCCGTCGGCACAGGAGATCTCGTCATATGCCTCGACGGCGTCGGCCGGTTGGCGCGGGTCGCGGATGGCGACTGGCACCGCATCCCGAACGTGGATGCGCTTCTCCACCGGCGTCGGGTGATCGGGCAACACGGCGACGACCGCCGCCAGTTTTCGGCGCTCGAGCCCTTTGAGGATTCGGCCAACCAGGCGTGCGTCCAGATCCTCGATCGTTTTGATCTTCAGTTCGAGGTTGCCCTCGTGGCCGGCCTCGTCCGGTGCCTCGACATGGACGTAGACGAAATCGTGGCGGTCCAACGCGGCGAGGCAGGCGTCGGCCTTGCCCTCGTAGTTCGTGTCGTGCAGCCCCGTGGCCCCCGGGACTTTCAGGACCTCCAGGCCGGCATAGACGCCTATGCCCCGGATGAGATCAACGGCCGAGATAACGGCTCCCCGGATGCCGAAACGCTCCTTGAAGGTCCACATCTCCGGACGTTTGCCCGGCGACCACAGCCAGATGGAGTTGGCCACATCTTTGCCCGCGGCGCGCCGCCGCCGGTTCACGGGGTGGTCTTTTAGGATGGCCCAGGAGCGCCGGGTCAAATCGTTGAGCAATCTGGCGGTTGGCTCGGCCTCGGGAACCTGCGGCCGGATGAGCAGGCCTTCGGCGATCTCGTTGGGGTGGTCGTGGGGCGGCGCGCATTCCACTCGTGGGTCGAGTCCCTTGCCGACGAACAGGTTCCGATAACTGACGCCCGCATAGAAGCTGAGCGTCGGCGACCCGATTTCCTTTTGGAGGGTTTTCAGGATCTCGTCTGATTCTTCTGAAGTGATGTGGCCGGCGGAGTGGTTCTTGATCCGGCCGTCGTCGAAGAGGCAGATAAGGTTGCAGCGCATCGCCATGTCGTCATCGCGTATGTCCACGCCCATGCTGGCGGCCTCGAGGACGCCCCGGCCCTGCAGGACGCTGCGCGGATCGTAACCCATTACGGCGAGGTTGGCGGCCTCGCTTCCGGTGGGCACGTCCGGTTCGATCGTCTTGAACAGGCCGCAGCGCCCTTCCCGCGCGATCCGGTCGATGCTGGGTTTGCGGGCGACCTGCAGCGGCGTCTTGCCGCCGAGGCGCGCGACGGGATAGTCCGACATGCCGTCGCCAAGGATGATGATGTATTTCATCGGTTTCAGTAGTGCGTGATCAGATAGCGTTTGAACTGTTCGTATTCGACGGCGAGCCGGTCGTAATCCTCGGCCAATGTGTCCAGGGCCGACAGCGATGCCGGCATCTCGGGGGAGAACCCGAGCAGCGCCTCGATCTCGTCCGGGAACTTCGCCGGGTGCGCCGTCTCCAGCACGACCGCCGGCGAATCATCGGTCGACTCGGCGCCGCGGAAGTCCAGGAACCCGCGCCAGCCGACGGCACCGTGCGGCTCCAGCAGCAGCCGGTGTTCCTCCCACGCGGACCGGATGGTAGCCCGGGTCGCGTCATCCGAGACCGATGTTGAGAACAGGTCGCGCCGCATGGAGGACATGTCCGGCGGCCGATGGATCGCGCCGGTCTCGTCCATTTCGCCCCCGTAGACCGCGACCAGCCGCGCGAGGTTGCTCGGGTGGCCCACGTTCATCGCGTTCGACAGGCAATTGAGGGACGGCTCGATCCGCCGATAGTCGCCGGATCCGAGGAACAGCGGGAATTCGTTGTTGCCGTTGACGGGGACGATCAGTCGGCGGATCGGGAGCCCCATCCGGCCCGCGATCATCGCGCCCATCATGTTGCCGAAGTTGCCCGAGGGCACAGCGAATAGGATCGGCTCGCCGGGTCTCGCGACCCGGGCCGCGGCGTAGAAATAATATACGCTCTGGGGCAGGAGCCGGCCGATGTTGATCGAGTTCGCGGACGAGAGCGGGATCTGCGACAGCTCCGGATCGGCGAACGCCCGTTTCACGAGGGCCTGGCAGTCGTCGAATTTTCCGTCGATGGCGATCGTGCGGATGTTGTCGCGGAGGGTGGTCATCTGCTTCCGCTGGCGGGCGCTGACCTCGGCGATGGGGAACAGGACCAGCACGCGGATGCCATCGATCCGGTGGAAGGCGTTGGCGACCGCCGAGCCGGTGTCGCCGCTTGTCGCCGTGAGGATCGTCAGCGTCTGGCCCGCCTCCCGCACGAATCGGCCGATGAGCCGCGCCATCATGCGCGCCGCGAAATCCTTGAACGACGCGGTCGGTCCGCGGTCCAGCCGCATGACGTGGGCGCGGCCGCCGAAGCGGGCGACCGGCTCCAGGGGGACGTCGAAGCCGTAGGCATCGTCGCAGAGGGCGCGCAGCGATGGCTCATCGATCGTGCCGGGGGTGAAGCGGCGGAGGACCTCGAAGGCGATCTCCGCATACGGTCGGCGCGCGAATGAGCCCAGCGTCGGGGCGTCCAGCTGCGGGAAGGAACAGGGCAGATAGAGCCCCCGGTCCGGCGCCTGGCCCTGGAGCAGTGCCGCCCGCAAATCCACCTCCGGCGCGTGGCCATTGGTGCTGTAGAAAACGACAGGTTTCATAGAGAAGGCTGCCGCCTGGGGAACCCGCGAGCGCCCACGGTAGCGGACGCCATTTCCGTCGCAAGGATTATCGCTGGCGCCGGTCGGCTGTCGCCTCACTCTCCGGCGAGGGCCTTGTCGTAGAAGTCGAGTATATCGCCGCGGACCTCCGCCTCATTGAATTTCATGGCGGAGCGCGGGTGCCGGTTGAGCAGGCCCGTGATCAGGTAGGGAAGATCGAAGCCCCATTTCAGGGACTTGCGCATGGGCTCGATATGGTTTTCCACGCAGTCCAGTACCGGGCGGAGCTTGTACTTCGGGTTGTGCAGGAAACCGATGAGGAGCTCCATGGGGCAGTTGCCGGCGCCGCGGCCGAGGCCGGCCATGGTGGCGTCCACCATGTTGGCGCCCAGGACGATCGCCTCGATGGTGTTGGCGTAGGCCAACTGGAGGTTATTGTGGGCGTGGATGCCCACCGCCTTGCCCATCGGTCTCAGGTAACTCATGTACTTGATGATGAGGTACCGGATCTGCTCGCTGTAGAAGTGGCCGAAGGAGTCGACCAGATACACCCCCTGGGTCTCCGAGTCTGCGACCAGGGCCAGCGCCTCGTCCAGTTCGCGCTCCTGGATCACCGAGGCGGCCATGATATTGATCGTGGTCTCATAGCCCTTGTCGTGGGCGTCCTTGATCATGTCCAGCGCAAGCGGGATCTGGTGGATGTAGCAGGCGACCCGTATGAGGTCCACTACGCTCTCGGATTTCGGCGGGGTTTCGGTCTTGTAATCGCTCTTCTCGGCGTCGGACATCACCGCCAGCTTCAGGTTCGTGGGGTTGTCGCCGACGATGCGGCGGATGTCGTCCTCGTGGGAGAAGCGCCATGCGCCGTAGTGGTCCGGCGAGAATATTTTTCGGGAGTTGCGGTAGCCGATCTCCATGTAATCGATCCCGCCCTCGACGCAGGCCCGGTACACGGCGCTGACGACGCCGTCCTCGAACCGGCTATTGTTCATGAGGCCGCCGTCGCGAATCGTGCAATCCAGGACCTTGATCTGCGGGCGGAATCCCACCCAGCCGCTGTCCGCGGGGTTGTCTTTCATTTCCATGGGCGCTCCTAGGTAAACGTCGAACTATGCACGAAACTTGCGGGGTTGCCAGAATTTAGCGAAGTCGGCGCCCGGGGACGGCGAAAGCTCGTCCCGATAGCCGTTGACTCCCGGCACGCATTTGACCATGCTTAAAAATCTCAGGACTGATCGAGCATGATGCGCACGAAGACGGCGTTTTTGCGGGCGGTGGCGCTTGTCGGCGCACTCGCGGCGGTCGTCCTTCCCGCCGCGGAACAGCCGCCGCAGCCGCAGGAGGCTGCCGCGCCGCCGGACCTCAGCCAGACCACGACCGGCGCCATCGAGAGCAGGGCCGAGGTGCTGGTGCGCAATCAGGACTTTGTGCCGGCGCTGCCATACCTCGAGGAGTTGGTCAGGCGGTTGGGCTCGACCGAGAGCGCGGCCATCCAGAGCAAGCTGGGATCGCTGCGGTACTACCTCGGTATCGCGCGGATGGTGAACCGCCAGTTCGCCGAGGCGGCCGAGATGTTCAAGGAGTTCATCGAGAAACACCCGCAGCACGATTTCGCCGCCGAGGCATTGGGTTTTCGCGCCGACTGCCTCCGCTCCAGCCAGAACTACCAGCCTGCCGCGGAGGCGTACGCCCAGGTCTTGAAGAATCCCAACATCCGGGGGCAGGAGCGCGTGCTGGTGCAGGCCCGGGTCGCGGACTGCTACGTCCAGCTGAAAGATTGGCCGAACGCGACGCCGGCGCTGGAGGCCGTGCTGCTGGGCACCACAGACCCTGAGCTTCGCGGGGACGCCGCGAAATCGCTGACCCAGGCCTATGTCGAGACCGGCGATGCGACAAAGATATTCCGCCTGCTCTCGATCCTGTCGGCGAAGGGCTCGTCCGCCCGGACTGACGTCGGGTTCAACATGAACCTGCTCGCGTCGGCCGACAAGATGCTTGCCGATGGCAAGTTCGGGATCGCCCTCTACATGTACCAGCTCGTCCTGCCGACCGAGGAACTGGTGAAGCGCTGCAAGGAGAAGCGCGAGGAACTCCTGGCGCTGCGCGAGCGGATGATCAAGGAGCGGGCGCCGTTCAAGAAGATCATGACCGTCACCGAGAGGATGGACACGATCGAGACGCAGGAAAAGATGATCGCGGAGGCGCAGCCGTACACCGTGGAGTTGCGCCTCCGCATTGCAAAAACGTATTTCGACATGGGGAGGAAGTGGGAGGCCCTGTGGGCCTTCGTGCGGGTCTGGGAGGAGTTCCCGGACAACCCGCTGGCCGAGCAGGCGCTCTCGGCGGCATTCTCGCTCGCCGGCGAACTGGTGCTGCTGGATCGCGCCATCGGGTTCGGCGAGACGTACCTTGCCAAATTTGCCGAGGGGGCCAGCAAGGACCAGGTCGGCCTCGAGCTGGGCAAGGTCTACACCGCGGCCGGCCAGGCCCAGAAGGCGATCGACCATTACAAGAAGCTCATCGAGGCCAACCCGAAGAGCACGTACGCCGACCAGATGCTCTTCTTGGCCGGTTACAACTATTTCATGACAGAGCAGTTCCCGAAGGCGATCGAGTGCTTCGAGCGTGTGGTGGCGGACTTTCCCGAGTCGGCATCCGCCGCCGACAGCGAGTACTGGCGCGCGATGGCCTTCCTGTTCGACGAGAAATACGCCGAGGCGAGCAAGGCGTTCACCGAGTTTGCCGAGAAGCGGAAGGACAACCATTATGCCGAGGACGCGCGGTTCCGCGTGGCGGCCTGCGCCTACGGCCAGCTGAAATTCGACGAGTCGCAGGCGATCCTGTCGAAATTCGTCGCGGATTTTCCGGACAGTCCGCTCAGGGGGGAGGCGCTGGTGCTCATGGGGGACATCGCCGGGGCGCAGGGACGGCTCGGCGATGCGATCAATTATTTCAAGCAGGTGCACCGCCACACCACGAACATGCAGCAGGTGGACTACGCGGCATTTCAGGTGGGCAAGATCCAGGAGATGGAGGGCAGTTTCGCTGACATGGAGCGGTGGTTCCAGCAATACCTGGACACCTACGGTCTCAAGGGCCAGTACACCGAGGCGATCTGGCGCATAGGTTTCGCCCGGAAGAACCAGAACAACCCGCAGGGCATGCTGGACATCTATTTTGACGCGCTCAAGAAATACGGCAATGACCCCTCGGCCGTGGGCATCGATCTCATCCTCAACGGGTGGCCCAACGATTATGAGGCCGTCAATGGCAAGCTTCCGGAAAAGGAAATGCGCGAGGAGCTGTCGGCGGCGCGCGTGCTCAAGCAGCGCACGCGCGAACTGCGGTGGATGATGGCGCTCCAGAAGCACAACCTCCTCAAGGAGGGGGTGTCTTTCACGCTCGAGGACGTGCCCATCGCGAGCCCGGCGGTCCTGGTGTGGGCCGGGGAGATATTCCGGGAGAAGAACCCCGCGTTGGCCGAGCGCGCGTACCAGCGCGTGACCGAGGCGTACGGCGGGACGGAGTGGGTCGAGCCGGCCCTCCTCGAGCTGGGGGATATCCGGGTCAAGCAGGGGCGGGTCGACGAGGCGCTGCCGATGTTTGAGCGCCTCGTGAAACTGGTGGCCACCTCCCGGACCGCCGGGGTCGCCATGAAGCGGGCGGCCGACATATACATGGAAAAGGGCAATTACGACGAGGCGATCAAGCGGTACAGCCAGGTGCTCGAGGTCAAGGAGTGGAGGGGCGAGGTCTGGCCAGAGAGCCTGTTCAAGATTGGCGAGTGCCTGATGGCCCAGGGGAAGGTGCGCGAGGCGTTCGCCTATTACCAGCGCGTCTATGTGCTCTATCAGCACTATTCCAAGTGGGCTGCCCTGGCATACCTGCGATCCGCCGACGCATTAGAAAAGCTGGGCGTCAAGAACGACGCCGTGGCGACCCTGAAAGAGATGCTCGCCCAGGAGGATCTCAAGGGCACGCCGGAATATCAGCAGGCCAAGGCCAAGCTGGAGAAGATGCAATGAGGACGGCCGCCCTTTCGCTCGCGGTTGCCGCACTGGCGGCGGTCCCCTCGATGCGGGCCGCCGACGGCTTTCGCGCCACGGTGAAGCTGGGCACGCAGAGGGCGAGCAGCTATGACCTCGTGGGCCGCACAGGCGACAAGATCTCCATGACCCCGGTCGGCGTCGGCGGCGTGGTCTCGATGGGCATGTCCTCGATCGTGTCGATGCAGATCGAGCGGCCCAAGGCCCTGGACGAGGCGACGTTTCTGCTGGGCGCCGGCAAGGCGGCCGACGCCCTGGCGCGGCTCCGGAACCTGGCCCGCCAGCTCATGCCATACACCGAGGTTCCCAATAACAACGCCGTGGACCTCATTTGTGACGTGGTTGATCTGCTGCGCAGCGCCGATCAGTACGCGGAGGCGATGGAGATCCTCAGGGGAATAACCAAGCCGGGCGAGGGCTCCAATGCCGGCCGGGTCGAGCTGCTGCGGGCCTACTGTCTCTCGGCGCTTGGCAAGACCCTTGAGGCGGAGGACGTGCTTAGGAAAACCAAGCCGCGGGAGCGCGGCGATCCCCTCTATCCGGTGGCCAAGATTGTGCGCAGCCGGGTGTCTCTGACGACCAGCAATATGAACCAGGCGCTTGACGAGATCGCCCAGGCCATCGTCGATTCCCCGATCGAGAGCGAGTACTATCCCGAGGCACTTTTTATTGCGGGAAGCAGCTATCAGGCGCTGGCCAATCAAGCGACCCCCGAGAAGACCACCCCCCAGCCGGGTGGCAAATCTGACGCCGACCGCATCATGCAAGAGGGCGGAAGCTCGCGCACGGCCGCCTCCGAGTGTTTTACGCTGCTGGTCCAGATGGCGCCCCAGAGCCGATGGGCGGAACTGGCCAAGGCGAGGCTCAAAGAACTTGGCGCCGAAGCGCCTCCGGTCCCCGCCGAATCCGCGGCACCGCCCGCGACCGATGGCCAGGGCACCGCGCCGGCCGGAGCCATGCCGCCGGCTGCTGTCCCGCAGGATGGCGCCACCATGATGCAACCGCAGGGCGGTAGCCAGGCCCCGTCGGCACCGGGTCCCGCGGCGGAGGCGCCCGGCACGAATTCGCCCTCGAAACAGTCAACCACCCAATAGAGCAATGACCGAAGGAGCAAGACAATGACGAAGCAATCCAAAGCATGGAAGGTGGCCGCCATGGCGGTCGCCCTGTCCGCCGGATCGGCGGGCCTGTCAATTCTCGTGGCGCAGGACGCCGCGGCACCAGCCGCGCCCGCCGCCCCCGCGGCCCCTGCGGCCGCCAAGGCCGCGCCCGCCGACACCGGAAAGACCGCGGCGGAGCAACGGGTGGAGGAGAAAACGACGCTGTGGATGATCATCAAGTCCGGCGGCTGGGCGATGTGGCCCCTTGGCGCGTGCTCTGTCGCCACCGTGGCCCTCGTCCTTCTCAACTTTGCCCGCGTGTCGCGCCTGAGCTTGCTCCCTCAAGGCGTGATAGGCCGGGCCAAGGCCGCCGCACGGTCCGGCGACGTCAGCGGGTGCTGGAACGTCGCGGTCGGCAGCAACTCGTTTTTCGGTCGGGTGCTGGCGGCGGGCCTGAGGCACATCAACCCGTACGATCCCCCCTCCTCGCGCAAGAAGATGGAGGAGGCGATCGCCGAGACCGCCAGCCGCGAGGAATCCCAGTACGGTTTCTTCGTGAACTTCCTCGCGCTGCTGACGTCCATGTCGCCCATGTGGGGACTGCTGGGCACGGTCAGCGGCATGATCGGGGCCTTCTCGAAGATCGGCCAGGGCGGCATGGGCAAGCCCGAGATGCTGGCCAAGAACATCGGCGAGGCGCTCGTCTGCACGGCCTCCGGCCTGATGATCGCCATCACGGCCATGGGCTTCTATTTTCTTTTCCGGAATATCCTCAACTCCGTGATAAAGGAGTCCGAGGGCCATTTCACGGAGATCCTGGATGGTGTCACCGGGGTGCGAAGCGTCTTCGAGGAGGGCTACGTGGCCCCCGCCCAGGCCCAGCCGCAGGCCACCGCGGAATCCGCCTGACGTTCGCCCATGAAGATCCAAGGGCCCAAGCATATCGCGGAGGCGCGGGTGGAACTCGTGCCGCTCATCGACTGCGTCTTCCTGCTCCTGATCTTCTTCATGTGCGCCGCCACGATGGCAAAGTTGGATACCTCCTCGCAGATCGATTTGCCCGAGGCGTCCAACGCCGCGAAGCAGAAAGATCCCAGCAACCGCGGCACGGTCAACATTCCGCCGTCGGGCACGATCACGGTGACCGGGCAGACGGTGACGGAGGCCGCGCCGTTCTACGTCTTTGGCGAACTCGTCAACGAGGCGGGCCTGAAGAGGATCATCGGCGAGAAGGTGAAGACGACCCCGAATCTTCAGCTCTACATACGCTGTGATCGCAACGCCCGATTCAAGCTCGTTCGCCGCGCCATGGCGGCCTGCGCGGAGGCGGGCATCGACGACGTCATCTTCGGCACGTACGGGGCAGAGGAGGAATGACCCATGAGGATGAATGCGACCAGCGAAATCGAGGAGGCCCGCATCGATCTTACGCCGATGATCGATACGGTCATGTTCCTCCTGATCTTCTTCATGCTCACCACCGTTCTCGGGCGGAAGGAGAGCGACCTTGGGATCCAGCTCCCCGGGCTCGTGAAGCAGTACCAGACGCTCAAGATGCCCGATGAGCAGATCATCGAGGTGACCGCGGCCGGGCTGGTGATCCTGAACGGCCGATCTTATGATCCGCCCGAATCCCGCGACATGCCGCGGCTCGTGCAGACGCTCGCCCGCTTCAGGGCGGCCTCGCAGGCGGCCAACACCCGCGCGCTGGTGACGGTGCAGGCCGACGATCAAACCATCCAGCAGCGCGTGATCGACGTGCTCAACGCGTGCGCCGCCGCGGGCATCTCCGGCGTGACATTTGGGATGGGAGAGGGGTAGCCATGCGGCAGCCCGTGGGTGTTCCCGGATTCTCGGCACCTCAGAGATCGGGGCGACGTCGGGGTATGTTCTTTGGCGTGGTCGCGGCCAGCGCCGGCATCCACGCGGGCGCGATCCTGCTGTTTGGTTCGTGGGTGATCTATCGGCACTTTTTCCAGAACGAGGCGAAGTTCGTGGTGCCTCCGGAGCTGACCAAGACGATTGAGCCGCGGAACCTGAAGTACAAGGTCCAGATCCAGGAGCAGCAGCGCCGGGGCGGGCGGCCGAGGATCGCGCCGCGGCTGAGCGCGCGGCGGGTGTCGGAGTTTTCGCTGCCGGACGTGGACGTGGAGATGACCACGGTG
>JAKQKQ010000321.1 GCA_029560585.1 Verrucomicrobiota bacterium
GGGGACGAGACCATTCCGCCGCCTCGGCGCCAGGCCATCAATGTGATCCGGCGTAGCGGCGATCACCTGCTGTCGGTGATCGAAGGCACCCTGGACATCGCGCGCATTGAGGGCGGAAAGCTGGCCCTGGACGTGAGGGCACTGGATTTCAGGGACTTCATCCAGCAGATCGTCGGCATGTTCGAGTTGCAGGCCAGCAATAAGGGACTCGAATTCCGCTATGAGCCGAAGGGCGAGATTCCTGCGTTCGTCCGGGCCGATGAAAAGCGTGTACGTCAGATCCTCATCAACCTTCTTGGCAATGCGGTCAAATTCACTGCCCGGGGGCACATTTGCCTGCGTCTCGCCTACCGCATGGAAATGGCCACTTTCGAGGTCGAGGACAGCGGGCCGGGAATCTCGCCCGAAGAGCAGGAGCGCATCTTCGATCCCTTTTCCCGCGGGACTTCGGCCCAGGGCGCCGGTGGCGCAGGGCTGGGCCTGACCATAAGTCGCATGTTTGCGGATGTGATGGGGGGAGAGCTGACCATGGACAGTCGCCCCGGTCGGGGGTGCTGTTTCCGGGTGCGTCTCTTCCTTCCCCAGGTTCAGGGCGTGTCAGCCCGCGCCGGGGTTTCGCGCGGCCGGCCGGTGGGTTATCAGGGCAAACGCCGGCGCATCCTGATTGTGGACAACGAGCGGGTGGACAGGGAGTTTCTGTTTACGCTGCTGGAGCCCCTCGGTTTTATCCTCGCCGAGGCGGCGTCCGGCCCCGCCTGTCTGGGGATGCTGGACGATTTCCGGCCCGATCTGATATTCATGGATCTGGCCATGCCGGGCATGGATGGCTGGGAAACCGTGCGGAGAATCCGTGAAGGGGCGTGTGCCGCTACGCCGGTGGCCATCATCTCGGCCAATGCCTACGAGCGTGGCATCCATTCGGATGACAATGCCCTGGGTATAGGCGCCCGCGATTTCTTCCTCAAACCGGTACAGATCAGCGAGCTGCTCGACTGGGTGGGCGAGCGTCTCGGCTTGAGCTGGGTCGAGGCCCACGAGCAAAGCCGCGCGCCAAGGCTACCGTCCG
>JAKQKQ010000088.1 GCA_029560585.1 Verrucomicrobiota bacterium
AAGCGGCGCCAGTACGCGATCGATAAAGACACGCTCGCGATCAAAGATATCAACGTCAGCATGGGTCACCTCTCCGTGAACACATAGGGCAATGCCCTTTTCCGCCATCCGTTCGAGAACGGGATACACCTTGGCGATGTCAGTGACACCCGCGTCCGAATTGGTCGTGGCGCCCGCCGGGTAGAGCTTGGCGGCGGGGATGAAGCCGCTGGCGGCGGCCTTGTCGATCTCGTCGGGCCTGAGGGTATCGGTGAGATACAACGTCATGAGCGGCGCGAACTTGAGCCCTTCCGGCACCGCGGCGAGGATGCGCTGCCGATACGCCGCGGCCTGCTCAACGCTGGTCACCGGCGGCTTGAGGTTGGGCATGATCAGGGCACGACCGAAGCGCCGGGCCGTATCCGGCACCACGGCGGCCAGGGCGGCGCCGTCGCGCACGTGCAGGTGCCAGTCATCGGGGCGGACAAGGGTGAGGGAGAGGGCAGTCATGGGGAAGTCGATCCACAGGGCAAAGGGCTGATGCGCCCATTTTAGCAGCCCGCATACGCCCTCCCGCCCCGCACCCGTGCGGATTTCCGGGTGGCCTTTCGCCACCTCATCCGGAAATCCGAACGCTCACCACCCTCGCCCGTATAGGCGACCTTTTTCTTTCAAGCACTTAGGAAATCCCGATGGGCCGGCGCGAGCTGGCACGCCCCCTGCAATGTAAAGGGCACACGACGCCAGCGTCGCCCCCCACCCCTCGCAGGAGAACCGAACCATGCACACCTCGCTCAAGCTTGCCGCCGCCTGTCTGATCGCCGCTGGCGCCCTCACCACGCAGCCTGTCTTCGCCCAGGAATCCGCCACCCTGGCCAAGATCAAGAGCAGCGGAGCCATCGCCCTGGGCCACCGGGAGTCCTCCATCCCCTTCTCCTACTACGATGACAAACAGCAGGTCGTCGGCTACTCCCAGGAACTCATGCTCAAGGTGGTCGACGCGGTCAAGGCCGAGCTCAAGCTCCCCGCCCTCGCCCTCAAGCTCACCCCCGTCACCTCCCAGAACCGCATCCCCCTCATCCAGAACGGCACCATCGACATCGAGTGCGGCTCCACCACCAACAACACCGAGCGCGCCCGTCAGGTCGCCTTCTCCAACACCATCTTCATCATCGGCACCCGCCTGATGACCAAGAAGGAATCCGGCATCAAGGACTTCCCCGACCTGGCCGGCAAGAACGTGGTCACCACCGCCGGCACC
>JAKQKQ010000336.1 GCA_029560585.1 Verrucomicrobiota bacterium
ACGCTCCCAACGCGTGGGGCCTGTACGACACGCACGGCAACGTATGGGAGTGGTGTCTCGACTGGCACCAGGCCGCTTTGGAGGGCGGCGCGGATCCCGACGGGGCGGATTCGGGTTCGGCCCGCGTGAGGCGGGGCGGTAGCTGGAGCAACCCCGCGTCGTACTGCCGTTCGGCGTATCGCCACTACTTCGGCCCGTCGTCCCGGAACTCCGACTTCGGCTTCCGCCTTGTGAGGACCCTGCCCTGACCTGGCCCGGCAGGGCCTCCCAAGCTCCCCCGGGAGGGGGAGAAGCCGCCGGGGCGCGCGGCGGGCGCGAGGGCGGCAGCCCGCGCCCGACCGCGACGCGCCGACGGCTCTTGCGGGGGTTGCGCAGGGGGCGGCCAGCCCCCTGCGGATAAGGGGCTGGACACGACGGCAGAGCGGACGGCAGGATAAGGGAGCCGACAGAGAAGAATGATCCAGAAAACGGCGGAAAGGGCGCGGGCGGTATGGACGTGCGGGTGATCACGCTGAGGTATCAGGAGGGGCTTCAGGGCTTCCCGGAGGAGGCGCTGAGACGGGCGATCTCCGGGCGGGAGGTGCTGGAGGCGCGCGAGCATTTCTTCATGCACGGGAACGTGCCGCACTTGGCTCTGACGCTGCTGATGGGGGACGCCCCGGCGGACGGCGACGGGTTCCGCCGCCGCGCGGGGCCTGACCCGGAGGATGGGCTGGAGGAGGCGCGGCGTCCGCTGTATCGCGACCTGAAGCGCTGGCGCAACGACCGGGCGCGTGCGGACGGGAAGCCTGCGTACGCGGTCGCGCGGAACGCGCAGCTTGCGGAGATCGCGCGGCTGGTGCCGCGCTCGCTGGCGGGGCTCAAGGAGATCGAGGGCATCGGCGAGGCATTCTGCCGGGACTACGGGGCGGAGGTGTTGGGGCTGATGCCGGACGTGACCGCGCCCGCGCCGGAGAAGGCAGGGCCTGACGGCGGCGGGGCGGATGAGACTGACGGGGAAATCATGGAATCGAATGAATCGAGGTAATCGACGGAATCGATACGGTCGAATCTTTCGATTCTGTGGAAAACAGAATGAAATCGTACGGACAGCTTTGGGAGCGGGTCGCGTCGCCGGAGAATCTGTCGGCGGCGCTGGGGCGCGTGATGAAGGGGCGCGGCGCCAAGCGGGACGTGGCGGCGTTCGCGGCGCGACGGGAAGAGGAGTTGGCGGCGCTGCGGGCGGATCTGCTGTCTGGCGCGTGGCGTCCGGGGCCGTACGGGCAGTTCCGTTTGACGGACCCGAAGCCGCGCACGATCAGTTGCGCGCCGGTGCGGGACAGGGTGGCGCACCACGCGCTGTGCGGCGTGATCGCGCCCTTGCTGGAGATGGGGTTCTCGGAGGATTGCTATGCGTGCCGCGTTGGAAAGGGCACGCACCGGGCGGCGGCGCGGGCGCGGGAGTTGGTGCGGCGGAACGCGTGGGCGTGCAAGCTGGACATCCGGCACTACTTCGACAGCGTCCCGCATGACCGGCTCTTGGAACTGCTGCTGCCGATATTCCGGGAGAAGGAGGTCTGTCGGATGATCGAGGTGATCGTGCGGCAGCCGGTGCCGGGACTGCCGGAGGGGCGCGGGCTGCCCATCGGTAACCTGACGAGCCAGTGGTTCGCCAACTTCTACCTCTCGGGGCTGGACCATTACGCTAAAGAGACGCTGAAGGCTCCGGGCTACATCCGTTACATGGACGACATCGTCCTTTTCGCGGACGGAAAGACCGAAATATGGCGGCTGCACGACGGCGTGTGCGAATGGGTCGAGAGGGAGCGCGGGCTGGAGATCAAGGGCGAGCGGACAGTGACCGCGCCGGTGTCCGAGGGCCTGGCGTTTCTGGGGCTTCGGATCTTCCCCGGGGGGTGGCGTTTCCAGAGGACGCGTCTGTTGCGGACGCGGAGGAAGTTCAGGCTGCGGGAACGCCAGTGGCTGGCGGGCGAGATCGACGACGTACAGTTGGCGATGTGCGCGGCGGCAACCGAAGGCGGGGTGCGCTGGTACGGGTTCCGGGGGATTTTGCAGTCGCTCGGGGTCGAGGACTCCGAAGGAATTTGGGCGGGCGGAGAAGGGGCGGATTCGGGTTCGAACCGCGTGAAACGGGGCGGCAGCTGGAACAACACCGCGTCGAACTGCCGTTCGGCGTATCGCAACAACAACGACCCGTCGAACCGGAACAACAACATCGGCTTCCGCCTTTTCAGCACCCTGCAAAGAGGACAGGCAAGGTCCCATCCGCCGCCGCCCGTGCCCCGCGGAGGCGGGGACGGACACGCCCGGCTCCGGGCGGCCGGTAGCCCTGCCGCATAGGCTGGGCAAAAGCCGTGCCGGAGCCTTTTCAACCGGTTAACAAGGAAGAGAAACAAAAAGGAGAAAACGATGAGAACGGAACGAATGATGCTTGCGCTGGCGGCTGTGCTGCTGGCCGGGTTGGCGGGCGCGGAGGTGACGGCGGTGTCGGACGCGGCGGCGCTGGACACGCGCTCGCTCAGCATCGTGACGGATGTGGAGGAACAGGATCTGGACACGCGCAGCTTCACGACCGACTGGTCGGCGGCGCAGCGGCTCAACACCAAGAAGATCGTGGGCACGGCGATCGTGGTCCGGTGAATCGCGATCGGCGGCCCCTGCACGAGCTACGAGCTGGTTGCGCACGACCAGACGGAAGTCGCGTTCTGCGGCAAGGACCTATTGTGGGCATCCTGATCGGACGCGGTCTGGATATCGACCAGGCGAAGGCAGATCTCCAAGGCGTCACGTTCGAAAAGACTTAAGGTTTGATTGGCGCCAGGCCTTGGGCGTGAAGCCGGTTTCACGGCGAAAGGTATTCGTGAGATAGGCGGAATTGCAGAAACCACAGGCGTGTGCGATGAGATAGATCGGGACGGAGGGGTCTTTAAGCAGGCGTTTCGC
>JAKQKQ010000002.1 GCA_029560585.1 Verrucomicrobiota bacterium
GCTCGCCCGGGCGCAGTACGAGACGGCCATGCACCTGCTCTCGCCGCCCTCGCCCGACTGGAGCACGCCGGTTCTGATGTGCAGCTCCCTGACGGGCAGCGGTCTCGAGGAGATCTGGGAGACGGTCCTGAAACACCGGAAGATCCTGGACGGCAAGGGGGAACTGGAGCGCAAGCGCAGTGAGCAGGCGCGCCTCTGGATGTGGGCCCTGGTCAAGGAAGGCCTGGAAGACTGGTTCTCCAAGAACGCCCAGGTGGTCAACCTGCTGCCCCTCATCGAGAAGGAAGTGGTCAGCGGGAAGATCACGGCCACGTCGGGAGCGGCCCGGATCCTTTCGTTTCTCCGAAATTACGACTTAACCGTTACATGAAGACATCAGACAAATCAGGAGGGTCAGGACACATGAAGGTTACCCGTTTGGATCACATCGGAATCGCGGTGAAGAGCATCGCCGAGTCCCTGAAGGTTTACGAGGCGATGGGCCTGAAATCCGTGGGCGTCGAGGAGGTGGCCGAGCAGAAGGTGCGCGTGGCCTTCCTGCCCATCGGTGAAACGGAGATCGAGCTGCTCGAGTCCACCGCGCCGGACGGCCCCGTGGCCAGGTACATCGAGAAGAACGGCGAGGGCATCCAGCACCTGGCGCTGCGCGTGGACAACCTCGAGGCGGCCCTGGCCGAGCTGAAGGCCCAGGGGGTGCGGCTCATCGACGAGAAGCCCCGCTACGGCGCGGGCGGCGCGAAGATCGCCTTCGTGCACCCCCGATCCACGGGCGGCGTGCTGCTCGAGCTCAGCGAGAGGGAGTAGGCCCCGCAACAACCCATTCGAGACCCCAGGAGGAGAACGGCTGTGACAAATAAGGAAAAGATCGAACTCATGAGGGCCCGCGAGCGGAAGATCGAGCTCGGCGGCGGCGCCAAGGCCCTCGAGAAGGTGAAGGCCACGGGGAGGCTGACGGCCCGCGAGCGGCTCGCCCGTCTCTTCGACGCGGGCACGTTCGTGGAACTGGACAAGTTCGTGGAGCACCGCTGCGTCAACTTCGGCATGGACAAGACGGAAGTCCCCGGCGAGGGTGTCGTGACGGGATACGGCCTGGTGAACGGCCGCACCGTGTTCGCCTTCGCGCAGGACTTCAGCACCATGGGCGGATCGCTTGGCGAGATGCACGCCGCCAAGATCGTCAAGTGCCAGGAGCGGGCCCTGTCGGCGGGTGCCCCCATCGTGGGACTCAACGACTCGGGCGGCGCGCGGATCCAGGAGGCCGTCGACTCGCTGGCGGGCTACGGCCGGATTTTCTACCGCAACACGATGGCCTCGGGCATCATCCCCCAGATAAGCGCCATCATGGGCCCCTCGGCCGGCGGCGCCGTCTACTCGCCCGCGCTCATGGACTTCATTTACATGGTCAACAAGGAGTACGCCCAGATGTTCATCACCGGCCCCCAGGTGGTGAAGGCCGTCATGGGCGAGGAAGTGACGGCCATGGAACTCGGCGGCGCCATGACGCACAACACCAAGAGCGGGGTGGCCCACTTCGTGGCCGCAAGCGACGAGGACTGCATTGACCAGATCAAGACGCTCCTGGGCTACCTGCCGCTGAACAACCGCGAGAAGCCGCCCGTTGCCGCCTGCGCGGACCCGGCGGACCGCATGGAGGAGAAGCTCAACACGCTCGTCCCCGAGGCCAGCAACCGGCCCTACGACATCAAGCGGATCATCAAGCTCGTCGTCGACAACGGCGAGATTTACGAGAGCCAGGCCCTCTACGCCATGAACATGGTCACCTGCTTTGCACGGATGAACGGCCAGCCCGTGGGGATCATCGCCAACCAGCCGGCCGTGCTCGCGGGGTGCCTCGATATCAACTCCTCCGACAAGGCCTCGCGCTTCATCCGCTTCTGCGACTGTTTCAAC
>JAKQKQ010000017.1 GCA_029560585.1 Verrucomicrobiota bacterium
TATCTCGGGTTTGACCGGGAAGTGCAGCAGGGCCTGGAGGCGACGTGGGCCTGCCAGCAGGAGGATGGCCCTGCTTCACCGCGGCCACGACCGCGCCATCCTCCTGCTGGCAGGCCCACGTCGCCTCCAGGCCCTGCTGCACTTCCCGGTCAAACCCGAGATAACGTGCCGCCTCCAAAAGGAAGTTCCCATCCACCACCCAAAGCCCGCGATAACAGGTAGGTCCCACCTGAAACGTCAGTCTTCCCCCTTTCTCCTCTCGCGCCTGAAGGATATTCCGCGAGCAAGCGGTCAGAAATTCCCCATGCCGCCCCGGCAGCGACCATCGAACGGGATCGCCCGACGGTCTCCGCGCCCGCCAAAAAGCGCGCGCCCCTTCCAATAGGGCCTCGGGCTCCCCCAGTCCGGCCTTCAGCCGCTCGAACGGCTGGCCCTCCTTCGGCAGGCGGAATAGGACGCGCATCGGTTTCGCCTTCGTCGCCTCTCCCGATCGGAACGCCTGATGGATTGCCAATCCCGTGCTCTCTCGGCCCTGGCGTTGCCACGCGTCGGCCGGGCCACGATCGCAGACGAGAAACGGCACGGCCCTGCCCTCGCGCTCGATCATAACCTCGACATGCCCGTCCTTCGCTTTGCGCGTGTTGACCTTCGCCGCCGCCCTCACGACAACCACCGGAACCACGCGGATCGGAGCATCGCCCCTCGGCGAGATCTCCATGATCACGTTATCGACGCGTCCCTCTGGGGGACGCATGCTCGCGAATGCGATGAGGTGAATCTCGGCATCCGGTCGCTCAATCCGCGTGTGAATGATCGGGATCGCCGGCCCCTCGATCTTCTGCTCGCACACCACGTCTGCCTCCATCCCGAGGCACGTGAACTCCACCTGTTCCGGATGTGGGGCATATGGCCACTGGAGCGGTTTGCCGCTCAGGCGCAACTCCCCGCGCTCTCCCACCAGGCTCTTGTGCGGATCATCCGGAAAACAGATCGCCGTCTGCCACTGCGCCGGCGAGAAACGGAAATCCACGGTCGCCGCATCGATCCCCGCTCCGTCCGTCGCACCCCCCTCGGGCGCGCCGGTCATGACCTGGCGCGCGCCAGACTGATCCGGCGACACCGCCGCAGCGATCGCGCCCAGCGCGCCCTTGGCGATGAAGTTCCTTCGACACATTCCCTTTTCGCTCATAAGCCCGGGGCCCCCAGTTGGTCGCGCAGACGCGCCAGCTCTTTTGACATCTCAACCGAAACTGCGGCGGCTGACGGATCCGAGATCAAGTTCCGCATCTCCTTTGGATCGGTCCGCAGATCGTACATCTCGGCGCCGCGGTCGGCGAAGCCATACCGGATGAGCTTGTGCGTCATCGTTCGCACACCCTCGATGGGACCAATGCCATACGCCTCCTCGTAGAAGCGATAATAGAAGGCCGTCCGCCAATCCCCCGGCCGCTCACCACGCAGCAGCGGCGCCAGGCTGCGCCCGTGGAGTCCCCCGGGTGCATTCGCCCCGCCGACGTCGATGAGCGTGGGTGCAAAATCCACGTTGAGCGCCATCTCGCCGATCCTCGTCCCAGCCCTCGTGACACCCGGCCACCGAACGACCAGTGGCATGCGGATCGATTCCTCGTACATGAGCCGCTTGTCGTACAGCCCGTGCTCGCCAAGGAAGAAACCCTGGTCCGAGGAGTAAATGACCAGCGTCTTATCGGTTAATCGATCGCTCTCCAGATAATCCAGTATCTGTCCGACGCCCGCGTCCACCGATGCAGCGCAGCGCAGATAGTCCCTGATATATTTTTGGTACACCCAGCCGCGCACGTCCGGCTCGGGCACGTCGGCCGGAATGTCGCCGAACCGCTTCTTGAAATGCAGTTCCCATTGCGGTCGCCCGACGAACAGCCGGTGCGACCTGACCGCCTCGGTGCGACCGGCGAAGTCATCGCGCAGATTCTCCGGCTCCGGGATCATCTCGCCCTCGAACATGGGCCGCTCCCGAGGCCCAACCTCCCAATTGGCATGCGGGGCCTTGTGTTGCACCAGCAGGCAGAACGGTTTCGAGCGGTCGCGCGCCTTGAGCCATGCCACGGCCTTCTCCGTGATGACCTCCGACACGTAACCGGGGCACTTCCGCCGAACGCCATCCTCGATCATCGCCGGATCGAAATACGCGCCCTGACCCGGCAGCACGCTCCAATGATCGAACCCCTCCGGCTCCGTCTGAAGATGCCACTTGCCGATGATGGCCGTCGTGTAGCCCGCGTCTCGCAATATCCGCGGGAAGGTGACCGCCCCCTTTGGCAGGGCATCGGCGTTCGTGCGCACCCCGTTGGTATGGCTGTAGAGACCCGTGAGCACGCACGCCCGGCTCGGGACACAGATACTATTCACGCAGAAACAATTTTCGAATAGCGCGCCCTCCCGGGCGAGTCGGTCGATGTTCGGCGTGCGCCCTATCTTGCTGCCATAGGCGCCGATCGACTGCGCCGCATGGTCGTCGCTGAAGAAGAAAACGATGTTGGGACCGGACGGCGCCGCCGCGTGAATCGAGGACAACAGTGATGATGTCAGGCAGAGGATGATGGAACGCGTCATGATGGGGCCTCCCAGGATGGTTTCCTACTGCTTTCCTCCGGGTGCCGGCCTGCCCACCGGGTAGCGGCGAACATCGACGTCGTTCGCCTGCGGCGCGCCGGGGGTACTCCGGCCATCGATTATGAGCTTCTCCAGCAGCGCGCGCATCTCGGCAACGCGCGCGGGCTGTTCGGCGGCGAGGTTCCTGGTCTCGCCGATATCCTCCACGAGGTGGTAGAGCTGCGGTCCCGCACTCGGAATAAATTTCCACGCACCCGAACGAACGCTCGGTTCGCCATGGCCGGCACAACTTACGGCATGCGGGCGCACCGGCCTGTCCTCGCCCATGAGAAGAGGCAGCAGGCTGAAGCTGTCTACCCCGGCGGCATCCGGCAGCCTCGCGCCAAAAATGTGAGCCAGCGTCGCCATGATATCGGCCTGATGCACCAGCTGCCCGCAGACACCGCCGGGTCTCACGACGCCTGGCCACCGGACCACGAACGGCACGCGATGCCCGCCCTCCCAGACAGACCCCTTGTGCCCGCGCAACGGGCCGCTCGAGAAATGCCCCAGCTTTTCAATCGCCCCCACCGGGCCGATCCGGTAGGCAGGCCCATTATCGCTGGTGAAGATCACCAGCGTGCGATCCGCCACGCCGCACTCGTCTAGCGCCCCCATCACCCGCCCGACCACCGCGTCGGTCTCCATCACGAAATCGCCATAGATGTTCAGACCGCTCTTGCCCTGCCATTCGGGTGCGACCGCGATCGGCGTGTGCGGGCTGGTCAGCGGCATGTAGAGCAGGAACGGTCGGCCGGCCTTGGCCTGGCGCGCGATGAACTCACAGGCCCTGTCGCCGAGTGCGGGGAGGATCCGATCCAGTTTCCACCCCCCCACCGCCGGCCCCGGCTTGCTGGCGAGCGCATTCTGGAAGTTTTCTTTCGGGAGAAACTCCGTCGGAAGGCCGACCGTCCGGTCATTCTCGATGAAACAATACGGCGGCCAGTTGGGCACGTCCGTGCCAAAATATTCCTCGAACCCGCGGGTCGTCGGCCCCCCGGCGATGGGCCCCGAATACACCATCTTCCAAGCCTGCCTGAGCTCGTCCGTCACCGGCGGCCCGGGTTTCTGTGACGGTGCGAAGAACTCGCGCTGTTCCTCCGGGATGTCCCAGTCCCAGCCCAGATGCCACTTGCCGATCGCCGCGGTGCGGTAGCCGTGCTGCTTGGCCAACTCGGCGATCGTAAGTCGGTCGGGCGCGATGAGCGGTCGCTCCAAATAATCCACGATCCCGGTCTGCAACCGCGACCTCCAGTGATATCGGCCCGTCAACAACGCGTAGCGAGACGGCGAGCAGACTCCAGACGAGGAATGTCCATCCATGAAGCGCATCCCCTGTCCGGCAAGCCGGTCGATATGGGGCGTCGGAATCTTACCGCGCCCGGGGTTGAAACATCGCACGTCGCCGTAGCCCAGGTCGTCGGCAAGTATGATCACGACGTTCGGGCGGGCGGGCGGCGGACTCGATCTCCCGGGTTCGGCCTCGCGGACCGCGGCCGAGGCCGAATGGAGAACGACGCCGGATAGCCAGGCGGAGAGCAAAACTCTGGTCGGATAGCTCATCGGTTCCTGGACCAGCGCGTGTCGGCCCTGCCGTCCACCGCGAACTCGGCCCGATACGTCTGGCCATCCCTCGTCAACACGGAGGACGACTGCACGCACCGACCCTCGGCAGGATTGCGGCGCGCCTCGATCCTGGCCGACGCCAGCACGGCAAATTCGCGCAGGCTCCTAACATCGGGCGCTCCCTTCTTGACCAGTGCGGCCTCGAGCCGATAACGGCCCGGCGCGGCGGGGACGGCGATGCAGGAGATCAGCCGCCCCTCGCCAAGCGGCGCGATCCGGCACGGCTGCACATGCTCGGTGAGCGCCTCGGTCCCCCGCATGAGGCGCAGCCGGACATCGCCATCCCACGGCTCGTAGAGGTCGTTGATCACGGCGATCGAAACGTCGCGCTTCTCACCTGGGGGCAGGTCCTCGGCCCAGAAGTCGAGCATGATGCCGGTGGGCGCGAAGGCATCGCCCACGTAGCGCCGGAAGTTTGGCTCGTAGGTCAGGTCTTGGACGTTGATGAAGTGATCGCTGGTCTGGCCGTCGTGGCGCGAGTAGCCCAGCCCGCAGAAATGGAGCACGCCAGCGCACCGGCGTTTCGCTCGCCAGAATTCCGTCTTCGCCGCCAGCGCGCGCGCGTAATACTCGAATCGCTCGGCGACAGTGGCGCTTTCGCCGAGGACCCGCTTGTAGACTTCCACGGTCAGCGTCGGCAACGAGCCGTCGCGGTTGATCCAGAGCCAGCCGTATTCGTTGATAAGGTAGGGGGGTCTGGCGGCGCCGTTGCGCGGACCGTTGTCCGGGATGCCATCCTCTTTCCCCAGGCTGGCGAAGGAGAAGTCCTTCTTGCTCGACCGGTACGGATGCGCCTCGGAGATGTCGCCGGGCCTCTGCGGCGTGCCCCATCCGTTGTCCCAGGGGCGATTGGAGAGATCCAGCCCGCGCACGGCCATCAGCGTCGGAGCGATAACGTGGTCATCGGTGGTTTCGTTCTGCGCGTCCCAGATAACGACGCACGGGTGGTTCCAGCGCTCCCGCATCCACTCGGTGTACTCCACCGCGAGATCCTGCTGCGTGATCTCCGTAGGCCACGCCGTCTTGCCGCCCCCATACCAGATCGGAAACTCGTCCTGGATCATGACGCCTTCCTCGTCGGCGATCTCGTACCACAGCTCTGGCGGGAACCCGATGCAGTAGCGCAGCGCGTTCCAGTGCATCTCCTTGAACCTGCGGTGCAGCTTTCGGACCCATTCCCGGTCCCACGGCAATCCGCCGCGCTCCGAATCCTCGAAGAACCTATAGATGCAGACATTGGAACCGCGCAGGAAATAGGGTTTCCCGTTCAGGATTGCCCTGCCGCTGGCCGGATCGGTGGTGAACGAACGCAGACCGAACCGTGTCCTCGCCACGTCCCCGCGCGTCTCAATCACCAACTCATAAAGGAAGGGGTCCTCCGGCGTCCAGGGCCGCGCGTCCCGGATCGGGATGGTCAGTTCGACCTTCCCTTCCCGGCCCACCTCCACAGCCGCTTCGCCCACCATGCGGCCCGACTTCGCCTCGCGGACCACGCCCCTCACGGTCCCCTCCGCGCCACCCGCCAACTCGACGACGGCGCGCACGCTCCTCTTCCCCACGTCGGGGACAGCCTGGATATTCACAACGTGCGGCGCGCCGCAGAGAATCAATTCGACCGAATCGTAGATGCCGGGGATGTAGCGGCTTTTCTCAAAATCCCACCCCTCGGTCAGGTTCGCCGGCACCTGGGCCAGAGACGCCCCGACCCGAACAACCAATTCGTTCTCGGCGCCATCCCCCTTCAGATAAGGCCGCACGTCAAACCAGCCGGGCGTCCAGTTGGGTCCATGCTCGCCCGCGACCTCGCCGTTCACAAACACCTTTGCGCCGTAGCGCGCCTTGTTGATCTTCAGCCGCGCGACTTCGGGCAACGGGCCATCCAATCGAAACGTCCGGCGATACCAGAACGCCTCGCGCCTCGGGTCGACCGGTCTCTTTCTTTCCTTCCGTTCCGCCAGCGACACGCTCGAACCGGGCGACTCGAACGGCGGCGTCGCCATGTCCGCCAGCCCGGGCACGGCGACCGCGTGGGCAAACTTCGCCGGCACCGCATCGGACGCGCCCTCGGCGATCTGCCAGCGCCCGTCGAGCGAGATGACCTGGCGGGGTGAAGGGGCCGCCGCGACCGACAGGGCCGTGCCCGCGAAAAGCATTATCCCAATGATATGTCTCATGTGTTTTCTCCCGACGCAACGGTCCGTGCCACTTCTCATTGCCTCCAGTCCGTCCGACCCTGCCATTCCTCCAACGCATCCGCCATCGCCCGCTTCCTCGGCGCGCACGCCACCTCGCCGATCCGGTTTTTCGTCTCTCCCGGGTCATTCCGGAGATCGTACAGCGCCTCTCCCGCATCGGCGTAGCGGATATACTTCCACCCTTGTCCGCGGACCATGAACGATGCCCCCGCCCTCTCCCCCCGCTGTCGCGTGTTCCCCTTTCCCGGCGTAACGCGCTCGCAAAAGGCGAAGCGCCGCGCCTCCGACGCCGCCTTCCGCCCCGTGAGAAACGGCACCAGGCTCTGCCCTTGCGCCGTGGGCGGGCACGTTCGGCCCGTGATCTCAAGAAGGGTTGGCATCAGATCCACCAGATTCGCCTCCAGATCGCATTCCTGCGGCCTGAAAAGCGGAGGGTATCGGATCAGCAGGGGAACCCGCACGATCTCGTCATAAAAGGAACTGTTGCTCTTCCAGACCATGCCGTGGCCACCCGCCATGTCACCGTGGTCCGCGGTGAAGACGATCACAGTGCTGTCGGTCTGGCCCGACTCGCCCAGCGCCGCTAGAATCCGACCCACCTGGTCGTCGATCATTCTAACCATCGCGTAATAGACCCGCAGGAACTCGCGCAATCCCTCCCGCCCAAAGCCCAAGACCATTTGCCGCGACCAGCTCTTCTCGTGGCGGGGCTCTCGCGCGTCGCTGTCTGTCGGCAGCGCAATCGCCGCCGGATCGAACATCTCGTAATACGGCGATGGCGCAACGTTCGGATCGTGCGGCGCGTTGAATGAGCACGTGATCATGAATCGCCCTCCGCCCATGGAGCGGATGCAGTCGATCACTTTATCGGCCACCCGAACGTCGAAGCTCTTCGACGGCGGCATCTCCAGCCGGCCCATCTTTTTGACAAAATCCAGATGCGGTGCCCGGGCCGACCAAATCGATTCCGCCGCGACCAAGGCCTCGCGATATCGGGAATCGATCGATACGGGCAGCGCCCAGCCGTACCAGTCCATCCAGGAGTCGCGGCCGGTCTTTCGGACGGCATCGAACGCGGGTGCCATCTCCCGCGCATAGGCGCCGTGCTCGGTAAACATGTCGGTGTAGTACGGCAGATCGTCGTCGAGCAGATGCCATTTCCCATAAAAATGTGTTGAGTATCCCGCCGCGTGTAGGATGCCCTCGGTCGTCACATCGGTGACCTTGATGCCCTCTTCCGTCGGCGGCGCGGGCACGGCGGGATAATCCCGCCGCATGACGTTATAGGTGATCCCATGGCTGTGCGGATAGAGCCCCGTCACGATAGTCGCGCGCGAGGGTGAGCACACCGGCCACGGACAGGATGCATTCCGGAGCAGCACGCCCTCGCGCGCGATGCGGTCGATGTTCGGCGTCTGGACCGGCCCCCCGTAGCATCCCAGCACACGCGCGTTGAGCTGGTCGCACATGATGACGAGTACGTTCGGCGCCCGCGCGCCGACCGCGGCCTGTGCGCCCACGGCGATCATGGCACCCGATGCCAGGATCGAGCGCCACAGCGACCGGCGCCCGATCCGGGCCCGCGCCCCTGCTGCCACCATCATTCCGATGGCCGCAACGACCAGCCGCCAACTGCCCCGCAGCGCTGAGCCCATACCCCTCACTTCCTCCAACTCGCCTCGATCTCCTCCAGCGTCCGGCCCTTGGTCTCCGGAATCCATAAAATCACAAACACCATGCTCAGCAGGCTGAGCCCGCTGTACACCCAGAACGTCCTCGAGGGACCCGCCGCCTCCAGCAGCATCGGGAATGTCTGGGACACGATGAAACACGCCAGCCACAAGAGAAAGATGGACACCGACATCGCGCGGCCACGCAACTTCGTCGGAAAAATCTCCGAGTTGACGATCCACGAAACCGGCCCCATCGCCATCGCGAACGCGGCCACGAAACACAATACCCCCGCCAGCAGCATCCACCCTGGCCCACCTCGGCCGAAAAGCAGCCCCACCACGAACAGGGCCGCGGCCTGCACTGCCGTGCCAATGATCAGCAGGACGCGCCGCCCCGCCCGATCGACGAACGCGATCGCCACGAAGGTGAAGAGGAGATTCACCGCCCCCACCGTGACGGTCTGGGCGAACGCCGAATCCCGGCCCGCGCCCGACGCCTTAAAGATCTCCGGTGCGTAGTACATCACGGTATTGATGCCACTGAACTGGCTGAACACCGCCAGCAGCGCCCCAAGGACCAGCGGGCGCCGATAGGCCGTCAACAGTTCCATCCACCGACCCTCCTCCTGCGCCAACGCCCCGCGGATCTCGACGATCTCCCGCGCGGCATTCTCGGGCCCACCGATGCGCTCCAGGATCTCCAGCGCGCGCCCCTCAAGCCCCGCCTTCATCAACCACCTCGGACTCTCTGGAACAAATGCCAGCAGGACCCCGAACGCCACCGACGGAAGCACCAGCGATCCGAACATCCACCTCCAGCCTTGTTCCACATTCCACGCCTCGTCTCCCAACCGCTGGATCTGAAGGTTCATAAAGAAAACCATCAGGATCCCCATGACGATCGCGAGCTGATAAAGTGCCACGAGACGACCCCGGATCTTCTCCGGCGATATCTCCGCGATGTATATGGGCGACAGGATCGAGGCCGCCCCGATCGCAAGCCCTCCCGCGAACCGCGCCCACGCGAACTGCCCGAGCGTCGCAGGCACCGCCGAAGCGGCCGACGACACCGCGAATAGGGCCGCGCACAAAAACAGGCTCGCCTTCCTCCCCAACCGATCCCCCACCGGCCCACCAAAAATCGCGCCGAACATGCACCCCACCAGCACGCTCGACGCCGCCCAGCCCGTCAGTTCCGCAGAAAGGCGAAAATGTGATTTCAGAAAACCGATCGCGCCCGAGACCACGGCGGTGTCGTAACCAAACAGGAACCCCCCAAATGCCGCCACCAGGCTGATCAGGAGGATGTAGCCCACGTTCAAACCACTTTTCATCGGCCTCACCTCATTTCTTGGTCGCGCCGCCCGCGCCTCCGCCGCCCACGGGGAACATGCTCACCCGAAATCGCGTGCAGCCGTAAGGCACCAGAGTTATCGAGGCGGGCTTGCCGCCCTCGACCGGCGCCGCCGGCAACGGCTGCAGTTCGGTCGGCTGCCAGTCGAACTGGATCGCGGGGACGAGCATCTTCACGGGCGCGTCAAGCCCCCACGACCAATGCCCGGGCATCGGCCCGCGGAGCACCCGCGAGGCATCCGATGCCGACGCCGCATCCAGCGCGTAGTTGAACGCCGTCCCCCCCACCGGCTCGTTCGGGTCCTTGTCGGCGATCGGCAGCGCGAAGAGGAGAGGGCCATGGGTCACGCAGGCGAATGGATTGTGGATCTCGGTCAACTTCGAGAGCGCTCGTTTCTGGTAGTATTTGTCCTGGGGATACGGCGTCTCGTGACCCTCGATGATCTCGGTGTGCATCGGCAGTCGCAGGATCACCCGGTCACCGTTGGACCAGACGCGCCGGAGTCTCGCGAAACCCCTGCCGTCCACCTCCTGTGCAACCGGCCGACCGTTGACCTCGATCGACGGCCCGCGACACCACGCCGGGATGCGCAGGCATAGCGGGAAGTCCACTTCGCGCTCAGGCCTGACCGTCATCCGGATCTCCTCCTCAAACGGATAGGCGGTCTCGCACGTGATCTCCACCGCCGACCCATCGGCCACCCGCGCGCGTAACGAGCACGGGCCATACAGAGTGGCCGCAAGCCCGCGATCCTCGGTCGCCATCCACATGCCCATGATGAAATTCGGGATGATCCGGTTGCAGTTCCCGACGCAGCAGAGCACCGGATGCCCGATGGGCGTGAAACGGTAGCTATCACCCAACTGGCCGCCGGGACAACCAGGCCGATCGCCCGGAAATGTCATGCTCATCCGATTCGGACTCTGGTAATAACTCATCGTTTGGAAATCGCGCGCGATCGGCGCGGGACCGGCATTGAAGAATACTTTCTCCATCCGGTCGGCCCACACCCGATCGCCCGTGATGCGCAATAGCCATTGAAAGGTCCACGGCCCCGCCGCGACGTTGCAGGTCTCCACGTTGCGCGTCGAACCAATGCCCGCGAGATACTCCTCGCCAGATACGAGCCCCGACGGCAGCCCATGGCGTCGCTCCGCCAAGGCGATCGCTCCCAGTGTCGCGTCCAATAACCTGCGATCGCCCGTCCACGGATACATCAGCGCTGGCACGCGGACGTTTTCGTAGAAAATGACCGTGTGCCCGTGCGCGATCTCGCCACCATTCCATTGCGCGACGATCCTCTCGAAACCCGGTCGCCGGACGGCCGCGATCGCATTGCCCAACACCTTTTCGTCGCCGCTCATCATGTAGGTGTCGAGCATCGGGTCCAGGTTGACCATGCCGTTGACGGGATAGAAACCCACCTGAAACTCCGGCAAGGGATAATCGCGATAGGCTTTGACGAGCGCGTCGAGGATGCGCCGCTCGCCCGTGGCCTGATAGTATGCGACCAGCGCGCGGCCCATGTGCGAGTGGGCCCAGTTGTTGAAAAGGCCGTTGACCTTGTCCATCTCCACGTCGAGGATCCCGCGCGGCCGCCAGTAGACAAACGATTCGCCGCCCCTGTTCACGCCATCCACCACGAGGTCGAGGCGCGACCGTGCTTTCTCGATGAGTGCGGGGTCGTCGAGGATGTAGGCCAACCGAACCAGCCCATCGAGCCAATAGGCGCACTGCTCCAGCGGCCAGCCCGTCCCATTCGCTTTCACGCCCTTTGCCTCGAAGTGGTAGCCCCGATATCCGTGCTTGAAAACGTCCGCGCGCTCGTCGAGGTGACCGGTGATACCCTCGGCCGCGGCGCGCGCCCAATCGTTCAACCAGCCGGCGGGCCGCACCGCACCTGGTGGCAAGGGGATGAGGGGGTATTGGATCTTCGGCCCCTTGGCCCCCGCGCACAACGCCCGCACATCTGCGCCCACCGCATCGCGACCGCGCGCGGATTCAGTCTGCTCGCTTCCCTGTAGCCAGGCGGCCGGCAACACCAGCATCCATCCAAAAGCCACCGTGCGCATCATGTCTTTCGCCCTTTCTCTTGCCCGTGGGTTGCGACCATCCGATCGCTTCGTCCCCCGCAATGAGCGAAAATGCCCGTCCTCACAAAGGCTTTCATCGTCCCCATCTCACGGTTTGCCGGCCCCACGCCTGGCCGGATCGTGTACTTTCCCACCGCCGCCGGGACGATGAACGTCTCTGCGTAATGCACGACAAACGGAGCGAATGCACCATCGGGGCTCTCCACGACCGCTTCCTGGCCCTCCACGAGATTCAGCACATTCACGCCGCCGCGTTCGATCCCGCCCGTGTCGTGTGGCACTCGGCCCGAAAACCAATGCCGCCGGGTCTCTATGAACTCGCGCTCGTGCAGGCCCGTCCTCTCCTCGCGCCACCCTTCGCCCGAGGCGATCGCCACGACCCTGTTGATCAGGTTCTCCCTCACCCAGTCCGTGTCGCGCCCCCATTGGATGTTCGCGAGTCCGTGGTCCAGGTGGATCGGCCGGGGCCTCCCATCGAGCCCGAGCCGCGCCCAATCCCACATCTTGAACGTGAAAATGTAGGGCGTGGCGCTGATTTCCAACACCATGCTGTTCTTGCCCGAGCAATGGCACGTGCCCGCAGGGATCAGGAAATGATCGTGTTTCCTCGCGGGCCAGCGATTCACGTATTTCGCGTCGTCGAACGGTGCCCCGCCCGCCTGCGCGGATGCCAACCCGCGCGCCATCGCAGCGCGATCGGCACCCGGCGTCAGGCCAAGGTACACGCAGGCGTCGGGAGCGGCATCCAGAATGTAGTAGCTTTCGTCTTGCGTGTAGTGCATCCCGAACTTCCACTGGATGTATTCGGTCATTGGATGCACCTGAAAACTCAGGTTCCCCCCTCCCATCGTGTCCAGGAGGTCGAAGCGGATGGGAAACTCGTCACCAAAGCGCGCGTGGACGGCGTCGCCCAACAGCGCGCGGGGCCGATCGAAGACGATGTCGATCGCGGGGATCTCCACGCGATGCTCGCCCATGCCCAGCAACAGTGAATTCTCCTCCGGCACACAGTCGAAGCACCATGCGTAGTTTGGCGCCGTTCGATCGAGGTCGCACACCTCCTTCATCCACTGCCCGCCCCACGGCCCGGGATCAAAGAACGGCACGACCCTGAACGGTCGCCGCGTGGCTTCCTCCAGACCACGGCGCACGGCGTCGCCCTGGGCCAATTTCGGCGCGGCCCGATCATTCGTGTCCAGCAGGAAATCGAAACGCCTTAGCAGGGGCTTCTTCCATCGGTCGGCCACGCGCCAATCGATGAAGAACGCCCGCTTGTATTTTGCCCCGGGCGATTGCCCGGCGTTGCTGGCACCGAGGTTCCCAATCTCGCCCTGCCGCTGCCGCCGCTGGATCTCCCACCGGGCCAAATCGGCGTATAAGAGGATATCGCCGTCCGCAATCATACGCCCGCCCACGCCGACCACGAGCACCACGCCCTCCGTCACCGCCGCGACCCGCGATTTGAATTCCGCCACGCGCCCCCCATCAAAGAACTCGGGTAACTCCAATGGCGACAGATAGCCAAACACCGGATCGCCGCCGCCCAGCCATGGGGCGCAGAGTCGATCGATGTCGTCAGGCGGCTTTAGCGCCTCGGCCGATCGCAGGGAGAGCAAGGGCCGCAGTTCGCGCGCCAGGCAGTCGGCGACCCCCGCCTCGTCGACACCCGGGTAGCACTCCACGACCACCACCGCCCTCGTCGCCCCCCGCGCCGCGATCGCTTCGCGCAAACGCGTTCCGATCGCCCCCCAGCCCGAGACGCATGCCGCATCGGCCCCGGGCACCGCCAGAAACGGAGACCTGTCGTAATTCGATGCGCCCATGGTCACTCCGCCGCCGGAAAGGTCGCGCGTCGCAAGAGGGAACTGCCGTGGGGCAGCAGCGTCACCTCGACATCGCCCCCCGCCGCGTCCCGCATCTTACCCCGCAGGCCCATCGGCGGGTGGCCCCATGGATCCAGCGAATCGTGCCCCTCCAACGCCACTGGCAGAAACGTGGCGTCCTTCGGCATCCGATAGTTCCAGGGAGCATCTTCTCTCGGCGTCACCTCGAAAGCATGAAAGCCGCTATCCTTGCCCCCCACGAGCCTGAGGTCTTCACTCACCTTGACGTCCGCCGGAAGCGGCAGCGAGTAGATGAGCGGGCCGCGAACAACGAACAGGTTACCATCATGGGCCCGCTCCATCCGCGGGCTGAAACGAAAATCCACGTGCACCTCTGCCGCCCCTTCCCATCGCCGGCTCACCTCGATCCGGCCGGGCAATTTTCGGATCGCCGCGCCGTCGCACGCCTCGACGCTAACATCGCCCGCGCCATCCGGCACGCGCACCACCAGCGAAAACTCGACCGCCCGACTTGGCTCGACACGAAGGAGAATCGCGTCCCCAAACGGATATGCGGTCTCCTCCAGGATGCGGACCGGCACCCCGGCCACCTCCGTCTCCACGGCGCAGGGCCCGAAAAGCGCCGCCACCAGCGCGGGCCGGCCCGCCGCCAGATACCACATCCCCTCCACGTAGTACGGGAGCAGCCTCGTCGAGTTCAACGTGCAGCAGGCTGCGGCCCGATGGTAGGCGGCGTAGACGCAGCGCCCCCTGTGCAGCGTGCGGTCATCCGCCGATCGCTGATCATCGTGACCAAGGTACTGCACCGCGACGTTAACCGGATGGAAGCGCGCGGCCTGGGCCGCGTTCAGGCACGTCCGCTCGGCGAATCTGGCCACCGAGAGATCCCCCGAGTATGCCACGATCTGGTTCAACGACGGGATGCCCTCCGTCATCGAGCAGTACTCGCCCCACGTGTCGCCCGTCCCCTCGCGCCCCTTCACATCTTCGTCGCCGACAATGTTGCCCGCCGGAGTGGTGTGGAGTTGGAGTTTGGTCAATGCGCTCGAGGCCGCCGCCCTGAAATCCTCGCGGCCAGTGAACGCGGCGCATATCTGCGCCATGTGGAGTCCCTCCATGATGTGCGGCGTGTGCTTCTGGAAATGGCGCCCGGCGTCCAATAGCGACCCCAATTGCATGTCGCCGTCCCGCACCTTGTGGCGCGAGTAATCCTCGTACAACCAGACCGCACCATCCCGGAATGCCGCCTTGCCCGTAATGCGGTAGAGCCACTCCAGGGTGTCCGTGAACCCCACCCCGTGCGACACACCGCCGTCGCGCTCTACCCCACGGCGCCCAAAGTACGTCCCAACCTTGTCCCGGTAAGTCGCCAGCGTCAGCGCCGCAGCTTTCTCCACCGCCTCCAATACCTCCCGCGATCCCGTGAACTCATGATACGCCAGCATCGCCTGGAATATCCGGCTCTGCGTCCAGAGTTCGCCATCCGCCCCTTTTGTCGGGAACCGCGTCTCGGGAGAATAGATCCCTATGTAGCCGTCGGGACCCCGCGCTGCGAGGATCGCCTCCATCCAACCCCTCGCCCTCTCCTTCAGCGCCTCGTTGCCAGTCAGGAATGCGAGGCGAACCATCGCGTCCTTCCAGTATCCCTCGTGCTCGCCCGCCCACCACGATTGTTCCTTGCTGACCTCGTCCCCGTGCCTCACCTCAACGAAACCCGGTGCCCGCTTCTGTGCCGCGAAAAGCTCCAGTGAGACGCTCGTCCAGATCCGCTCGTAGGCGCCCGCCAGACCCTCCCCCAGATCCCGCCGCATCTGCTCCCTCATCCAGCCCTGCGGCATGACCGCACCCGCGCGCAAGGGCCTCAGCGGCGGCACCTCCCCGGAATGTGATCCGGCCATCAGCCCGAGATGGGCGGCCCAAAGTATCATGACGCGGCCCCATGATGTCATCTTCATGCCTCCCCGTTTCCGCATTTTGTGATCACGTCATTCCCCCTCTTTCGGCCGCCGGAAGTCATCCTCATACCGCGTGATATCCGCCTGCTGCCAGTCCCCGAACGCGACCTCCAGCACCCGCACCGGCCGGTCGCCAGGGCAAGAAAGCCGATGTTTTTCCTCCGCGCGGATCCAGATCTCCTCGCCGGCCCGACAATCCCGCGTCGATTCCCCAACCTGCACACGCGCGCCTTCATCCAACACGATCCAGAGTTCCGCGCGACCTTTGTGCGACTGGAGGCTCAGGCGCTGGCCCGGAAGCACCGTCATCAGGCTCACCGTGCACGGCGCGTTGTGCGCGTATTGACGAAATGAACCCCATGGGCGCTCCACAAAGGACACGGCTGGCGTCTCCGCCGGGATCTCAGTGGTCACCTGCATTGAATGTCGAATGTTCATTGTTGGATGTTGAGTCCGTCCCTCGCCACCATCGCCGGTTTCCCGTCCCGTTCGACCACCACCATGCGAAAGTTCTTGGCCGCGATCGCCCCGTAGTCGTGTCCCGCGTCCGCCGGATAGACGCCTATATACACCAGGGGCACCCGCCCCGTGTTGATGGTCCGGTGCGCCGCGTGACCCGGCACATACACGACACGCCCCTGCCCCAGTGGCTCCATCCGACTCTCGCCCGTCGCCTCGTCCTCCAACAGCATGCACCCCTCACCGCGCAGGCCGATGTACACCTCCGCCGCGTCGCGCCGAGCATGCAGGTGCCCCTTGGTCATGAAATATTCGCCGCCGACCCTTCCAGGAAACAGGACACCCAGCCCATAATGCAGATCCCCCGCGCCATCTGCGGCCTCGACTCCCGAAACGGTGTACAGCAGCGGATCCTCCCCCGCCCTCAAAGCCGCGTACGCCGCGCGATCCGCGAAACACCCCGCCAGATCCGAGAGATGACGCCGCACCACGGGCGCGCCGACGATCACGCCCGCATCCAAATCAAGACAGGTGCTCAATTCAGCCCACATCGTGCGCCCTCAGGTGCTCCACGATCTCGTCCTCGCCGCGGATACCCATCATCCCCATCGCCAGCAGGGCGGCGCCCGCGACGGGGCTCAAGATGGGCCGATGAACCCGCGCCTCCGGCAATCGCCGCAGGATCGCCGATTCGATCATCCGCCTGTATCCCTCATCCTTCGTCCCGAGACCACCCGTGATGACGACATCCGGTCCCTCGCCCGTCGGCAGCCGCGCGTGATTTGCGCCCACCATCTCCGCCAGCAGGTCCGCGCCCCGTTCGAGAATCAACCGCGCCGCCCCATCCCCCGCGGTGGCCAGCGCGCTCACCGCGGGCGCAAATGCCGCGATCTCCGACCGGCTCAAGCCCTCCTCATGAATCCGGCGCAGCACCTCACCCACCGAACCGATCCCCAGCCACTCGAATACCGCCGCGCGCAACGGCGTTTCCGCCTCCCGCCCGTCCGCCATCCGCGCCGCCGCGACCATGGCCTCTCGACCAAGAAAATAGCCACTGCCCTCGTCGGCCAGAACCGCGCCCCAACCACCCGACTGCCAGGATCGGCCCCCCGCATCCCGGCCGTAACACGAAGAGCCCGTGCCCACGACCAGCGCGATCCCCGGCCGCCCCGCCAATCCCCCGGCGAGCGCGATCCGAATGTCATGGTCCACATCGACCCTCGGCCCCCGCAGTCCGCACCGGCCCAACATCACGCGAAACGCATCCCGCGAGGCCTCCTGCGTCACACCCGCCAAACCCGCAAATGCCGCCCCCACGTCCCCGGCGCTCGCCCCCGCCTGCCCCAGTGCCCCCGAGATCGCCAGCCGCAGGTTCTCCGTCGCCACGTCCGCCCCCGCATGATGCACGTTCGTCAGCCCCGCCTCTCCCCACCCGACCACCCGACCCGACTCGTCCGCAAGACACGCCCGCGTCCGCGTGCCGCCGCCATCGATGCCCAGCACCAATTGGCTCCTCCGATCGCCCGCTTCAGTGTCCATCGTACCTATCCGCCGTTGAGACGCGCGCCAGCAGCGCCCCCAACCCTGCGAAGAAAAAGCTTGCGCGTCAACCCAAATAATAACATTTTCTTACATAGATCACATTTATGCTCGCCCACGAAAGACACCGCCTGTTGCTCCGCCGCCTCGAGGAAACTGGCGCCCTGGAGGCCCGAGGCCTTGGCGCGGAACTCGGCGTCGCGGCGATGACGATCTGGCGGGACCTCCGCATGCTGGAGCGACAGGGCCTGTTGAAGCGGGTGCACGGCGGCGCGATCCGCGCGGATCGGGCGCAGGAACCGGAATTTCGCCAGAAGGAGGGCCGGGCCCTCGCCGAGAAACGCCGCATCGCGTCCACCGCCGCCCGGCTCTTCGTGCGCCCCGGCGACGTCATCCTTCTGGAGGGTGGCACGACCGTCGCCGAGTTGCTGCCGCATATCCCACCGCGCGGCCTCACGCTGATGACCAACAGTCTGCCGATTCTCTCCCGCGCGCAGGCGCTGGGGCGCGGATGGCAAATCCATTGCAGCGGCGGCGTCCTGAGCCCGGTCTCGGGCAACTTTGTCGGCCCCGAGGCCGTCCGTTTCTTCCATGGAAAGTATGCGGCAACATTCTTCATGAGCGCGACCGGCCTCGACCCGAAGACCGGCGCGCTCACCGACCCGAATCCCGTCGAGATCGAGGTCAAGCGCGCCATGGCCCGCGCCGCGCAGCGCGTGGTGCTGCTGCTGGATTCCCGCAAAATCGGCCTGCGCTCGGTCCAGGAAGTCATTCCCCTATGCGACGTCGACACGCTCGTGATCGACTGCGGCATCAGCGCGACCGACCGCCGGACGATCGCCCGCCGGGGTCCCCGCGTGCGAGTGTGCTAGCTTGAAAATGGGGCGCAACGACCGAGCAGCGAAGGGCTTGCGCCCTTCGGCGTGGGCCGGGCGCTCGCCGAAGCCGGAATGTTGGTAAAATCGCCCCTGGCGATCGGCTTCGCCACGATTTTCCGCCCCGGTGGTCCGGCAGCCGCCGGATGGGATCTGACTCGAAAATTCAGACACCGAATCGCAGGAGCCTGCTCGCAGGCGATTCCATTCACGAATTGCGCGCGTGCGCGCTGCCAGATCTCACAAAACAAAGGCGAACCGGCAAGGCATCAACCGGTGCCCGACAGAAAAAAGGGGCCGGCCTCGCGGCCGGCCCCCAATCTTCACTCCGCATCCACCCCGATCAGACGTCGAAGTAGAGGAAGAACTCGTGCGGGTGCGGCCGCACGCGCAGCGCGTCATAGTCCGCGTAGCGCATCGACAGCATCGTGTCGACGAGGTCCTTGCTGAACACATCGCCCTTCAGCAGGAAGTCGTGGTCCGCCTCCAGCGCCTGCGCCGCGCCCTGCAGCGAGTCGGGCGCGCTGGGCACCTTGGCCAGTTCCTCGGGCGCCAACTCGTACAGGTTCTTGTCGAGCGGATCGCCCGGATGGATCTTGTTCAGCACGCCGTCTAGCCCCGCCATGAGCATCGCCGCGCACGCGAGGTACGGATTGGCCGCCGGATCCGGGGTCCGGAATTCCACGCGGATCGATTTCGGGCTCGACGAGTACGTCGGGATCCGGATCGCCGCGCTGCGGTTCCGCGCCGAGTACGCGAAGTTCACCGGCGCCTCGAAGCCCGGCGTCAGCCGCTTGAAGCTGTTGGTCGTCGGGTTGCAGATCGCCGTCAGCGCCTTCGCGTGCTTGATGATCCCACCGATGTAGTAGAGGGCGACGTCGCTCAGGTTCGCGTAGCCCTTGCCGGCGAACACCGGCGTCCCGTTCTTCCAGATCGACTGGTGGGTGTGCATCCCCGAGCCGTTGTCGCCAAAGAGCGGCTTCGGCATGAACGTCGCCGTCTTGCCAAACCGCTTCGCGATGTTTTTCACGACGTACTTGTAGAGGCACATCTTGTCGCCCGTCCTCACCATCGAGTCGAAACGGATGTCGATCTCCGCCTGGCCCGCCGTCGCCACCTCGTGGTGCTGCCGCTCGATCTTGATGCCGAGCGCCTCCATCGTCAGCACCATCTGGTCCCGCAGATCCTGTTGCGAGTCCGCCGGCGGCACGGGGAGATAGCCCTCCTTGTGGCGGATCTTGTAGCCCAGGTTCGGGCCTTCCTCTCGCCCCGTGTTCCAGATGCCCTCGACCGAATCCACCGAGTACATGCTGCCGTTGGACGCGCTGCTGTACCGCACGTCATCGAACACGAAGAACTCGGCCTCCGGGCCGAAGAACGCCGTGTCGCCCACGCCCGTGCTCTTCAGGTATGCCTCCGCCCGCAGCGCCACGCTCCGCGGATCGCGCTCATAGGTTTCCCCCGTCACCGGGTCCTTGACCGCGCACGTCAGGCTCAGCGTCGGCTCCGCGCAGAACGGATCGATGAACGCCGTCGCCGGATCCGGCATCACAAGCATGTCGGAGGCGTGGATCGCCTTCCACCCGCGGATCGACGAGCCGTCGAACCCCAGCCCCTCCTGAAACGTTGCCTCCTCCAATTCCCCGATCGTCGTCGTGAAGTGCTGCCAGGTCCCGGGGATGTCGCAGAACTTGTAGTCCACGAGCTTCACGCCGTTCTTCTTGGCGAAGTCGAGAACCTCCTTGCCCGATTTGGCTTCTATGTACTTTGCTTCCATGTGTGTCTCCGTTTTGCTGTGTTGCGTGACCTTTTGGCCCGCGCGCGGCGCAACACCGCCCGCCGCCGGCCACGTGTCTCCTCGGCTCCCGCCGCAGAACTCTCTCTAAAGCGCCTTGTCCCCTTTCTCGCCCGTCCGTATCCGGATCGCTTCCCCCAGCTTGTGGATGAAAATCTTCCCGTCCCCGATCTTGCCCGTCTGCGCGTGCTTCAGAATCTGTTCCACCGCCGTCTCGCACAGGTCGTCAGCGACCACGACCTCCACCTTGAGCTTGGGCACAAAATCCACGGTGTACTCACTGCCCCGATAGATCTCGGTGTGCCCCTTCTGCCGACCAAAGCCCTTGACCTCGGTCACGGTGAGGCCATCCACGCCGATGTCCGTCAGAGATTCTTTCACTTCCTCCAACTTGAAGGGCTTGATGATCGCTTCGATCTTCTTCATCTCGGCCTCCTTCTCTTTTCCGCGTTAAACAGCTGGCTCACTGGGCTGATCGCCATTGCACTATTCCATCGCACTCGCGGAACCCGTATCAGGAATCATGCCAAAATGGACAAAAATCATAAGACGTTTATTATAAATATATTATAAAATATCAGCCCCTCGGCATACAGGTGCATAGCACCGCCGCCATGATCAATAACGATCACGAGCCCCTGATTAATAATACACAGCGCGTGCGCGGAACCTCTTCGCGGCGCGCTGGATCAACCCCTCACACGGCCTTTTCGCCCGTTTCGCCGGTGCGTATGCGAATGGCCTCCTCAAGATCGAAAACGAAAATCTTGCCGTCGCCGATCTTGCCGGTCTTGGCGCTCTTGAGGATCGCCTCGACGCCGGCCTCGACCTGATCGTCTCGCAACACGACCTCCAATTTGAGCTTTGGCAAGAAATCCACGGTGTACTCGCTGCCGCGGTAGATCTCGGTGTGGCCCTTCTGGCGACCGAAGCCGCGCACCTCAACGACGGTCAGGCCCTCGATCCCTATCGCGGTCAGGGCCTCCTTCACTTCCTCAAGCTTGAAAGGTTTGATGACGGCTTCGATTTTTTTCATCGTCTCTCCTTGGCGCGGCCCGCGGACCGGCCGCTTTGCCACGCCACAGGCCATAGCAGAAACACGGCAGAATGGAATAGCGCTTGTCGACCGCGTTCGGGCCGCGCCGTGCCCCTGCCGTTCCACCGCGCTGGACAGCCTTCCCACCTAGACGAGACTTGGGCGCATGCCCTCGCCTCTGATCATTCTCCGCGAAACCTGGTCGGTGACCGCCCAGATGGCACCCTACCTGCTCCTGGGTTTTGTAGCCGCCGGGCTGCTCTCGCTGTTGCTGACCACAGCGCTCGTACAGCGCGCCGTGGGCGGGCGCGGTTGGCACGCGTCGCTCAAGGCCGTGCTCATCGGCATCCCGATGCCCCTGTGCTCATGCAGTGTTATCCCTGTCACGGCAACCCTCCGAAAGCACGGCGCCGGCCCGGGCGCCGCCGCGGCATTCCTCACCGCCACCCCCCAGACCGGAGTGGATAGCATCCTCGCCACGCACGCGCTCATGGGACCTTGGTTCGCCGCCTTCCGCGTGCTCGCCGCCTTCGTGAGCGGTATGGCCGCCGGCATCGCCGTCGATGCCCTAGGCGACCGCGGCAAAGGGAATTCGGAAGTTCCCGGGGATGGCCGGAAGGGTCAGAGCCGCTGCTGCCGTTGCGGGACCGGCGGGGCGCCCGACCCCACGGAAAAGCCCACGGATTGCGAGACAGGATTAGACGCTGATCCGGCCTGGCTGCGGGCGGCGCGCTTCGGTTTCTTCGATTTGCCGCGGGACATCGGTGGGCACCTGATCATCGGCCTGCTCATCAGCGGCGTGATCGGCGCCACGGTGCCACCGGATGTGCTCTCGAGCATCTGCCCACCCTGGTACCTGGCTTACGCCGCGGCCATGGCCATCGGCTTGCCTCTCTACGTGTGCTCGACCGCCTCCATTCCCATCGCATCCGCCATGATCGCCTCCGGCCTGTCTCCGGGCGCGGCACTCGTATTCCTCATCACGGGCCCGGCCACCAACGCCGCCACCATCGCCACCGCCACAAAGATGCTCGGGGGTTGGGGCACTGTCGCCTACCTGATTTCGCTGATGGTTACGTCCTGGGCCATGGGCGCCGCCGCGGACGCCCTGCCCATTGCCCCGGCGATCAGTGCCCACGTGGCCACGCATTGTGGTGCCCTCTCCGCCTGGCATCACGCCGCCGGTGCCGCGCTGTGCGCGATCCTCGTTATCCCGGCGCTGGCGCGGCTGGGGCGAAGATCGGACCAATGCCCAGAATCTCACAGCGCGACGACTGTAGAACATCCGGAGTAGGGGCCTGCTCGCAGGCGATTCGAATCGTGCGCAAGCGCGCTCCAACGCCCCCTCGCCAATGCGCCCCTCACCTGATCAACGAGTCGATGACATCGATCACCGTGCGCACCGCTCCCCCAACGTTCTCTCGGACCTCTCGAACCGCCCCGCTGGCCAGGCGAGGCGTGAGATCCTCCTGGACTCGCTCGCGCGTCCCCGAAACCTTGACCGCGGGCTGCGCCCAGACGTAGCCATCCGCATCCCTCGTGAACACGTGGCGCCTGGCCCCGGGAATCATTTTCAGCCGCCCTTCTGTCGTCCCCACTTCCAGCATCCCGTCGATCTGCCCCCCCGAGTCGGCAATCCCGCCATTGATCCGCAGTAACCCCAGCGACTCGACCCAGACATCCTCGAACGAAAGTCGATCGCCTGCCCAGCGCACCTTCGACGTTGCCCGATCCAGCTTGAAGCTCCGGAATTCCCGGGTGCCGGTCAGGGTGGCGATCTCATCGAGCACCGGCAAGGCCTCGACCTTGCCGTCCGTCAGGCGCACTTCGCCTTCGGCAGTGAGTTCCCCCTCGCCCCGCGTCGGTCCCCGGAATCGCGCTGTTCCAGCCAGGCGGCCATCGAGGCGCGCGCGCCAGTCGCCCTGCAGGAATTGCGCGATTGGCAGGCCATCCGCGCGCACGTTCAGATCTATCGGCCGTTGCCCGGAGAAAACAGCCTCGCCGCTCAACGACACGGCGCCGGCCCCTCCCTCCTTGAGATTGAGGTCCGCCGACGTGATATAGAGCGCTGGCCAATCGAGTCGGACCCGGAATTCCCCTATCGCCATCGCCGGGACGCCGGGGTGCCTGAGCGTCCCTCCCTTCCCATGAAACTCCCACGCGCCGGCGGCCGGCCTCGCTTCGACAACCGTGCCGCTGATCGAGCCCACCTTGCCCTCGCCCGCGGGCCATCTCAGATCGAAGGAGTCCACCCGCGCCCGGCGCATCTCGAAGCGCCGCGGCAACCATGGCAACGAAAACCTCCACCCCCCGCCGCCCCCCCGGCTCCGGCGGCCTACACCAGCACCCCTGGCCCCGTGCGTCGCGGCCGACTCTCCCAACCCCGGCGCCGATGGAACCCCGGGGGACATTGCGACGGCATCGCCCGTCTTCCCCATCCGTGTCGCCTCCCCATCTCCAAGATCGATGGAGACGCGCCCGGCCTGGAGGGAATCCAGCCGCCAGACACCTTCGAAGAAACCCCTCGGACTAAATTGCGCTCTCACCTGGTCCGCCCGTATCGACGACATCCCGCTGCCCGGTGAGCCCTTTCCAAAAAACCCATCCGAATACACGGATGCCTGCGACCACCGCGGCGGTAGAAACTCCCCCTCGACACCCAGTGCCCTCGAAACCTCCCTCGAGGCCCACGCACGAAACTCCTCGCTCGCCAGCCACCGGTTCACCGCCACATGCAGCATGGCCACGCCGACCGCCAACGCGGCCAGCAATGCCACGACCGTGATCAATACCCACCGGCCCATCTTGCCCATGCCAATACTCCCGGCGCCCGCGCGACGCCTCCATCGCCAACCGCCCTTGACGAACAGCATCCCACGGTACCTTCACAATCGCAAGGCGCGGGATCTCCGCCTCGCGTGAGACGATTCCCGAATCGGCGATCGGCCACGCGCCGCGCGTTTGACATTGCGCCCCGCCCCTAACCTCACCCAACATCGCCCCCGCATGCTCGAACTCCATGACGTGACCGTGACCGCCGGCGGGCAACCGTTGCTCCACGGTATCTCGGCCGCATTCCCAGACACTCATTTCGGCGCCATCATCGGCCCCTCGGGCTGCGGCAAGACCACCCTCCTGCGCGCCATCGCCGGGCTGATCGAGATCTCCGAGGGCAGCATCCTCTGGGGCGGCCGCGACCTCGAGCAGGAGGATCTCTCGCCCTCCGAACTCGGCTACGTCCCCCAATTCGGCATCGCGCACGCCCGGCTGACCTCCGACGAAAACCTCCGCTCCGCCGCGCGCCTCCGCGTGCGGGGCCTGCGCCCGCGCGACCGCACCGCCCGAATCCACCAGATCCTCGAGGCCATCGGCATCTGGGACGTCGCCCACCGCCACGTCCGCTTCCTCTCCGGCGGACAACAGCGCCGCCTCGGCCTCGCCATCGAATTGATCTCCGACCCTCGCCTCCTGCTCTGCGACGAGGTCACCAGCGGCCTCGACCCCAAGGCCGAGAACGACCTGGTCCACCTCATGCAGCGCCTCGCCATCGATTCCGGCCGGCTCGTCCTCAATGTCACCCACAGCCTCCGGCACATCGACCTCCACAACTCCGTCACGCTGCTCCACGGCGGCCACCTCGTCTATCACGGCCCACCCAACCTGCTGCTCCATTATTTCGAGGTCCCACACGCCGAGGACGTCTACCCGAAACTCGCCAGCCGCGAACCCGAGGAATGGCACGAGCTCTGGATCGAGAACGCCCACGCTTTCGCCGGACAGGCCCTCATCCCGCGGCGCACGCCCGAGCACGAAGACCACGCACATGACGAACCCCATCCCGAGGAGGCTCGCACCGCCCATGCCCCCGCCGCCGCGCCCACGCCAGGACCCTTCCCCCAATTCGTCGAACTCCTCACCCGCCGCTGCCGCCTCTTCTTGCGAAGCCCCGGCGAAATCTGGCTCCAGATCCTCCTCACGCTCGCCTTCCCCTGCCTCGTCGTCCTCTTCGCCTACAAGGGCCTGCCCCAGATCCAAAACCTGAACATGGGCGTCGATGTCGATATCCTGGAACAACTCCGCCAGACGATCGACTTCACCATACAGACCAGCCAGATCGGCAGCCTCGTCTCCGGCCTTGCCATGTTCCAGGTCGTCCTGCTCACCCTTATGGGCTCGAACAACGCCGCCCGCGAGATCGTCGCCGAACGCCTCATCTACGAAAAAGAAAAACTCTCCGGCCTCCATCCCTCCGCCCACCTCGCCGCCAAGGCAGTCTTCCTTGCCGCCCTCGTCTCCGCCCAGTCCGCCTGGATGTGCGTGTTCGTGAAATTCATCTGCGGCTTCCCCGGCGACCTCGCGGGCCAGTTCGCCCACCTGTGCCTCGCCAACGGCGCCATGACCGCCATCTGCCTCGCCATCTCCGCATGGTCCCGCACGCCCGGCCAGGCCTCTCTCATCTCCATGTACCTCGTCGGCTTCCAGCTCCCCCTGTCCGGCGCCATCCTCGCGCTCCCAGAACCCCTCGGCGCCATCGTCCGCCCCTTCATCGCCGCATACTGGAGCTGGTCCGGCTACCTCCAGACCATGAAAGATACCCGCCTCTATGACGTCGCCGTCGCCGTCGCCGGCACCCCCCTCTCGCCCGGCCTCCTCTGCCTCTGGACCCTCGCGTGCCACGTCGCCATCGGCCTCTACCTCGCCTACACCGGCTGCCTCCGCAGTCAGTGGCAGAATGAGTGATATCCTGATGCGCCGGCCTGATACGCCCCCGGATCGCATCGCCTAACGCCGAAACCGGCGGCCCTCCCATCACCAACGCGGCTGCCGTGTGGGTTTTTCAACGGGCTGCTAATCGGTGGAACACTGACATTATAATATAGATATGGATAGATACATATACCCTGGCGACACGCCCCATATGGAACGTTATCATATGAACGTTCTATGAGGTGGATTATCGTTCGCATACCAGATGGCTCTTCGGGCTAAGATATAGTTAAAGCCTTTCCCCGTATGTCTTTTTCTTTGACGGTTATTCGATGTTTTGTCATGCTTGGCAGGTTGCTTGGGATTCCGCAGGCGCCCGGGGCGCGATTGGGTCTCAGGGGAAAGCATGTCATTCCGTGCCACAGCGCCGCGCGCCATGTGCGCGTCAGATAATCCGCCGGACCTTGTCCGACGGTTGCATTCCTCCTGTTGCGCATGGGTCTCTCTCCTGCTAGGCATCGTCGTTTCGGCGCATGCCACCGACCGATCCCAGAGCTCGGATCACCCCGGCGACTTTGCCGTCGAACACCTCGCGCTATCCACCAAGGATCTCGCAGATATCGATCGTGCCGAGTTTTGGATCTATCGGCCCCGCCGGAGTTCCGGCGGCCATATCCCCTCAGCGCCCGCAGTCGTGTTACTGTCGGGCCAGAATCAAGATGGTCGTGAGTATCTTCGGGCAGATCAAAATTGGTGGGAAATGGCACGCCGCCGAGGTGCGGCGCTGGTCGCTGCCCATCTTACATCGCCGGATGACGCCCTCCGGTCTGGCCGTGGTTATTTCGACGCATCGCTCGGCTCTGGCGCCCTTCTCGTCGAGGCGCTGAATCGCGCCGCACTCCCACGAGCCCGGTTGGTGCTCTTTGGATTCTCCGGGGGCGCCCACTTCGTGGACAGCTTCTCGCGGCTGTGTCCCGAGCGGGTTGCCGCATGGTGCGCCTACTCCGCCGGATGGTGGTCCCTTCCCGCGGCACCCCGCGGCTCGACCCCTCCCGGCATCATCGCTTGCGGGGAGCGGGACGAGTCCCGCATCCAGGCAAGCCTTCGCCATTACCAGCGGCTGCGCCGGCTGGGATATCCCGTCCTCTGGGTGCGCCTCGCGGGCGCCTCCCATCAGCTCTCCGGTCGCATGGAGGCTTTCGCGAGGGATTTCTTTGAGGCCGCCCTCGACGATCGGGCTGCCGATGCGGCCTTCGCCGACATTTCGACGCGGCGCCTCGTGCCCGCTTCCGCTGGCCCCATGGACCCCGCCCTCATCACCCAATTGCCATGCAAACGGCTCTATTCAGCCTGGTGTGCGCTGCATTCGCCGTGACGGCCCCACCGCCACCGCGGATCTTCACCGAGGTGATCGAAACGGGCGTGCGCGAACAGCCCGAGATCACCCTGTTTCTCCGCCTGCCACCCGGCTGTGACAAGCGACACCCGGCTGCCGGTCTCGTGGCCTTCTGCTCCTGGCAAAGAGATCCCGCCAATCTCCGCAAGATCCTGCAGGGCGAAGGCGGTCTCGTCCGCTACGCGATGGATCGCCGCATGGCCGTGATGACCTGGGATACCGCGCGCGTCTGGCGCGGTGGCGTCAGCCACAACGACCTCACCCGCGCCCAGGAGCGCGCCCTCGATGACCGATTCGATGATATCGCCCGCGCGTGGGAGATAGGGCTCGAGCGCTTCACACGAAAACAGGGCGTCCCCGATAGGGACATCCTTCTCCACGGCATCAGTGGTGGCGCTCACTGGGCGCAGAGGCTGGCCCTGCGCAAACCCGACCGATTCCTCGCCGCAAGCATCCACGTCGCCAACAGCTATGATGCGCCGTCCCACGGCGCCGGCCGCGTCCTGTGGCTCATCACCTCCGGCGAATTCGACGGCGGCCTCGCCACTTCCCGCCGCTTCTACCATGAGGCTCGGGCGGCCAAGTATCCCGCCGTTTTCAAAATGGCCCCCCGCCTCGGCCATGCCGACCGCTCTGACATGGGCGCGTTCCGCGAGGTATTCTTCGACTACGCCCTTGCCCTGCGCGACGAATGCGCCGCGGGTGCGTCGGGGGAAGGGACAACCCCGGCGGACATCATGCGCTCCGGCATCGATCGCGCACAATACGTGGCCGACGCCTTCAACGAGACCATCCTTTCGGGTCCGCTCGCCGCCACGATACCCCCATCCCAACGTGTGCCGCTGCCCGATGCGCGGCTGGTCGACCGCTGGCAGCAACTCCTTGTCCCAAAGCGCTGAATGAATGCCGTGATGACAACCTCCTCCACAGCACGCCTCCGACTCTGGATGGATAACCCCAACGAAACGGGGGCCTTCCTCGCCCTGCTGATCGTGGCGCTGCTGGCAGTCGCGTGCCACACAGTCAAGAAAGCCCTGAACGTCAAAGGGCCCGGCAGGGACATGGGCGGCACCGCCGCGTGTTCGTTGACTTCCATCGGCGGACCCAGATTCCGCGCGGCCTTGCTCGCATGGTCTTCCCTCGCGATCGCCTTGACCCTTGCATGGGCCCTCGCCACGACTCAATCCCGCGGTGCCCTCGCGGCTCTCGGTGCGGGCCTCCTTTCTCTCGGCCTCGCGTGGCGGCGTCTCCCGCTCCTGCGCTGGCTGCCGATCGCCATTTTCGGGATGTCCTCGGCAATCTTCGCCATCGGTCCCGGTGGATCCCGCATCGCACGCGCCGCCACTGGGACGGATCGCTCCGTCATCACCCGCACCGAAGTATATTCCGCCATACCACGGATGGCTGCGGCCGCACCATTTGGCTGGGGCCTCGGCCATGCCGGAGAGGCCTACGCCGATTGGTTTCAATCACCGCGGGAACGACACAACTTCAAGCACCTTCTCGGCTCGCACGCCACTCTCCTTGTCGAGGTCGGCTGGCTCCCCGCAATCCTGACTGCCGCCCTCTGCTGCGTGGCGCTCGCCGCCTGCTTTTCGAGACACAGGGCCCAGAACAGTGGCAGCGGCGTCCCGGCTCTGTCTCAGGGGCCGGACGCCTCCACAGCCCCGCCTGTCATGGCGCCCCTCGCATCCTGCCTCGCCTGCCCACAGGCCGCGGGCGCCATGCTCGTGACATTCCTCGTCGCCGGGGCCGTCAACCACGTCGCCCTCGACCCGTTTGTTTGTGCCCTCGGCATTCTTCCAGCCCTGATGTCTCTCGCAAGAACAGACCTTCATCTCTCGCGCCCCGCGCTTGCCTTCGCTGCCTCGCTCGGGGCAGCCTTCCCCGCCTGCGCCATCGCAATCGGTTTCCTCCGCACCGGCAGACCTCCCATCCACCGCTCCCTCGATGGCTCCGTTTCCCTCGGTGACCGCGGCGCCCACACCCTCACTCTCGCCCACCCCGATCCCCGCGTCACCGGTTCCGCTCCCGGTAGGGAATTGCGCGCGGCATTGGCGACGCTCGCCCAACAGGATTCAGCCACGAGGGACGTTGGGCGTTTGATGCTGAAGGCCGACTGTTGGACGTCGCTTCGGGTCCTTCCGCCTGACCCCGCCTCCCCGCCAACGTCCATCCCCGCTCTCCTCCTCACCGGCCGGGCGGAAGGCATGACCGCCGAATGGCTCCGCGCGGCCAACCGAATCGTTTGGATCAATCCGCCCTCGCCCGATGCCATCCCACCCGACCTCGCGCGGGCGCTCCGGGAGGTTGCGGATGACAAACGCCTTTCGATCCTCGCCGGGGAACTTCTCGGACCCGATTACTTCAACGCATGGCGCGGCGCCATGGGCCCGGCCAACCACTCCTGCCTCACCTCATGGCCCGGCCGCGGCCAGCTCGTCCCGGATTTCCCCCGACGCGCGCTCCTCCTGGCGGCCGACACCTCGCCAGAGCGAATCACGCAACTCCTTTCATCCAAAGACAACACCGGACAACTCAAACAATAGTAAACCCATTATGAAAACAAACCACACACCCAACGCCATCCGCCTCTCCGCCTGCCTGCTCATCGCAATGGTGGCAGCCACTATCGCGACATACGGCGGCATGGACTGCAATCCCCTGCCAACACCCCCAACGAATCCTGCCGAACGCGGCTCCAGAGAAGAGCACTTTTCCTCACGAATCTTACTACCGATGACGGCGTTCGGCCAATCCACCGCCGGGACGCAGGCCGCTGGACGCACGAATCACGCCCTTGTGGCCACTCCCCCGAAACCCGCGGCCAGCGCAGCCGCGACCTCAGCCGTGATGATACCAACGCCGAAACCCACCGCTCTCGCCACGGCCAAAACCCAGTCGCGGTGACCCATCGCTCAATGACCGAACATCATCAGCGCAGATCAACCCAAACGAACGAGTCATACCATGAAATACCACCGACGCCTCATGCGCCTTACTTCAGCCACGGCACGTCCCACCAACCCTTCAGTATCCCCAACGGTCAACAAACGGACCACTCCGCACCCGTCCGTCTCACGGGTCAATCGCTCGTGCCGAACGACCGCATTTCTCGCGGCCATAGCGCTCTTTCCCTGTGCCGCTCGCGCCATCGATGTCACATGGGAACCCCAGAGTCCCACGATCGGTTTTGCATCCCAGGAGGGCACGGCCTTCTACAGCCTCGACATGCGCGACATCGACCTCGGCAACGGCCTGAGGGTGCCCCTGCGGTTCGTCTTCGACAGCGCGGCGACCATCTCCCCGGCCACGGCCACCAATGGCGTGCCGGAGGGCGATGACTTCCGGAAAATGCGTTTCCTCAGCAGCCAGTCCTATGGCTGGGTCGGCTGGGGCTGCGCGCCGCTGGAGGCCTGCATCGCGCAGGTGCGAGAAGACCAGTACAAGGTCCTCTACCCCAACGGACGCGTCGGTTACCTGCAGCAAAGCACGGTCGACCAGCAGGGCAATCCCTTGCCGGCAGGGCAGTCGCGCCTCTACTCCCAGCACATGCGCTGGGAGGGCACCGTCGATGGCGACGAAATCACGTTGACTCGATGGGACGGCTGGCGCGTCGTATTCGAAAATGGGCGCATTGAGTCCATGCGCACCGACAAGGGCCGCACGTTCCTCTGGGAACGCCTCGGCCCCGACACCAAAACCTCCCGAATTTACGAGCCATCCACCAGCACCACATTCCTCCAGGCCACGTATGGCGCCGATGGCCGCGTCGCCACCATCCAGGTCAACGGTGACACCTACACCCTCGCCTTCGATGGCAGTGGAGCCAACAGCCACCTCACCCGCATCACCCATCCCGACGGCGATGTGGACGCATTCGGCCTTTTGACCGGCCCTTCCCCAGTCATGAACCACACAAACCACTTCGGCGTCGCGCTCACGCTCGCGTGGAATCCCACCAACCGCTGCGCGATCACCTCCGATGGCAAGTGGTCCTATGCGGTCCAGCATGTCGCCCAACCCGGATGGGCGGAGGAACGCGGCCAGATCTATAACCTGCCATCTATCGAGATGACCCGCCCCGCCACCGGAGAAAAAATCAAACTCCAGTCCCAGGAGGGCAACACCACGGAAACGTTTACTGCCATCGATGACACAAAGATCGTCCGCTATTCCTACGAGGCCCAGGGACCCGTCAATGGCAAGTTGTACAAGATCGTCCAAACACAGGGGACGACGAATACCGTCCTCTACCGGGCGGACTACGATGCCGCCAACGGTCGCGTGCTGCGCACTTTCGATGCCCTGGGACGAACCACTCTCTACACCTGGGAAAACCAGACCAACGCCCACCGGTTCGCACCGGCCCGGAAAAGGACGGTCACCAATCCTGCGGGCGAGATCCGCACGACCGAATACGACGTCGAGGGCCGCCCCATCCTCTTTACCGATGCGGCCGGCGTACAACGCCGTATCGAACGCGACGAGCGCGGCCGTCCCATCCGCATCTACAACGATGCCAACACCCTCGTCCGGCAAATCACGTACAACAACCTCGACCGCGTCCTCACCGATACGCGTATCGATAACGGGGTCTCCCGCACCTGGACCTACGACTATGCGGAACATGATGGCGAGAGCCTCCTCACACGCATCACGTCGCCCGAGGGCGTCGTCATCGAATACGACTACAACAACCGAGGCAACGCCATCGGGGTGCGCCGCGCCGGCGGACAGTGGACATTCACGCGCAACGCCGATACCCAGCGAATCGAGATGATCAAGGACTCGTACCTGTCACCGACCCGGTTCGAGTACGACGCGCAAGGCAATCTCACCAAAGTCACCGACCCGTTGAACCATTCAATCGAGATCGGCTATGACGATCTCGACATGCCCAACCTCCTCCACGACGCCCTCGGCGCCGAGGCTCATCTCGCGTGGAACGCCGATCGCTCGTGGAAGACCATCGATGACTTCCGCAACAAGCGCTACACGGCAAAACACGACCACGCCGCCGCAGCGATTGGTGAGGCCGCCTCAGGGATGTTTCCCGTCACCCAGCCCGCGATCCGTTCCGGTTCCTACATGCGCGAGCAGGATCGCCTGGAGGTGGAATTCACGTTCCCCGACGGTGCCAAGGACCAGCGCACCTTTGACGCCAACCGCGACATCGCCCAGTGGCAGGCCCGCGGCGCCCAGGCCACGGCGGCGTACTCGCGCGATGCCGCCGGACGCATCGCCCAAATCGACTGGAGCCACCTGGGCCGCAACGGCTCGATCACCTTCGGCTACACGAATGCCCAACTGATAGCAGCCTCGGCCCAATCGGCCGGTGTCACGATCTCCCATACCTTCGGCTACGACGCCGAGGCCCGCCTCGCATCGCTCGCCCAAAACGGACGCACGGCCCAGATGACGTACTATGCCGACGGCTCGCTCAAGGAGATCGTTTACCCCACCGGCATGCATGTGCTGTACCGCTATAACGCGGATGGCAACATCTCCGAGATCAAGAAGGACGGCGTCACCCTGGCCTCATATCAATACGACACCCACGGCCGCCGATCCCTCCGCACGCTTGCGAACGGCCTGTCCACCTCCTACGTTTATGACGACGTGAGTCGGCTGACGGATCAGGCGCTGGCGGGAAGCGGGGGCACGCTCCGGCAATGGCACTACGGCTTCGACGCCGCGGGGAACCGCTCGTGGACCGTCTACGGCGCCATGACCAACGCCATCGGCGACGCCTACCGCCACGACGCCATGGGCCAGATCACCGGCGTCAAGTACGACGCCGCCAACGCCCCCGCCGGCTACGACGCCGCCCAGGCCGCCCAAGGCGAAACCTTTACCTACGATGACGCCGGGAACCGATTGCAGAGCACCTTCAACGGCCAGGCCACCACCTACACCGTCGATGACCTCAACCGCTACACCGCACTCTCCGGCGGCATGAGCGCATCGCTCAACTACAACGCCCGCGGGGACCTCCTCGGCTGGTCCGGCTGGTCCTACGCCCACGACGCCTGGGGTCACATCATCGAGGCCTCCAAACCCTCGACCGGAGAAACCATCCGCTACCACTACGACGCCTTCGGGCAACGAGCCGGGAAGACGGTCGGCTCAGGTGCCCCCGTCTGGTATTTGCATCACGAGGACGACCTCATCGAGGAATTCGATACGGCCACCCAATACGCCGTCTCCTACATCTTCGAGCCGGGCATCGACCGACCGCTCGCCCGCGTCGACCACACCACGGGCCAGATCGTGTACTACCACGCCGACTTCCTCGGCAGCACCGTCGCCCTCAGCGATGCCTCCGGTAACGTCGTCGAGGAGTACCGCTACGAGGTCTTCGGTGCACCCACCCTCTTCGACGCCTCCCACTCCACCCTCGCCACCTCCGCCTTCGGCAACCGCTTCCTGTTCACCGGTCGGGAATGGGACGCCGAGACGGGGTTGTACCACTACCGGGCCAGGGCGTATGCGGCCGAGGTGGGGAGGTTTCTTGCTGGGGATCCGGTTCGGTTTCTGGGCAAAGATTCGAACTTGAATCGTTATGTCCAAAACGCCGCCCTCGGTTGGAGGGACCCATCGGGCACTAACCCGGTGGCTGACTTTCTCAAAGGGGTTCTCATTGACCACATCCTCAACGAGCTTAAGGAGGCGGGCGAGGAGGCACGCAAGCATGGACCGAGCCGCGAAATGTGCGAGCCCACCGGAACCGATCAAAACGCGCCCCCCAACCAAGCGCAATCCCCAACTCCCACACAACCGGACCCTCAAGACTCCCAAGGGACCCAATCGTCCGATCCCTCCAGCAGCGAAACAACCGGGAACATGCCCCCCGGTTCCGCAACCGCACCCGAATTCTAAGCCAGAGTCGAGTGAATATGGAACGCACACCGATCCGATCCAGCGCTGTGTGGATCACCCGCAAGAATGGCATGGCCAGCCCGTGCGTATAATAAGACGAATCCTCTCCGCGCTGTCAGACACGGATCAACCGCTCATCGGGTACGCTTTCAAAGCGGCTCTGATATCGGTTGTTCCGAGTCTGGTGGTCGGCTTTGTGGCGTTACCCCTACTCCCCGGCACGCCTCTTCCAATTCAACTTGACATCCACACCGGTCCGATGCTGTTCGGAATTGCCGTCCTCGTTTCCCCCTGGCTGGAAACTCTCCTCATGTGGCCCGTGCTCTGGCTGCTCGGTCGCTTGACACGTAATCCGATCCATCAGGCACTGATGTCCACCGCCTTTTGGGCACTCCTCCATGCGATCCGGCGCCCAGCGCGCGCGCTCTGCGTGGCGTGGGGATTCTTTGTCTTTTCAGTCTGCTTTCTCGCCTGGAAAAGACGCTCGACTGGATCCGCTCTGCTGGCGACGGGCTTTACGCATTCATTCGACAATCTATTTATTCTCATGGCCTGGGCAGCCACTGAAGGCAACGGCTGTGGAACTGATTGATGCGCCGAAGCCGTCAACATCGGAGACCATCCGCTGCCACTACGACGCCTTCGGGCCGCGCGCCGGAAAGACCGTCGGCACCGGAGCGCCCACCTGGTACCCGGGATATGGACTGGCGAATGGGTTGGAATCCGTGGGATTGAAACAACTGCCAGGGCCATGTCGATGCCGTTATTAACGAGTATCGTCGGGTCGCAGATGACCGAAACAACGACCGATGATCGACTCTAATCTCCGAAAGTGACCCATGCAACCCTCCGCATTACATCTCCAGAAATCGCAAATCGCCGCCAAATTTATCATCATGTGCGCTGTGATAATCTCCTGCTTTTCTGCGGCAAGGGCATCTGGCCTTTGGCGGCTCCTGTTCCCCTCTCGAGATCTGTTCAATCTGCTCGTAAACGAAAACATCGATATCACGTGCATTGGGGCCGCCATCTCCGCTGATTTTACACTTAAATATGACGGCCCGTACACGGCAGGGATACTCCTCACAAACTTATCTTCGCCACGAGGTGGCGATGGGATTGCCTTGGCCCTACGCATGCGCATCGATTTTTCCGATGGCGAGCAATTGAAACATTCCGTAACGTCTGGCGCGCAATACACGCCGTTCATCGGATTGACGGGCAACGCGTTATCGCTCGTTGAGTTTCGTTCACCTGAAGACGTCCCGAAGGGCAGGCCCATAAAATGTGTGGCCACAATCGTGACGCCCGATGCAAGTCTGGCAAACAAGTACGGCACGGCCAGCTTCTTTGTCCAGAAGCGGTCTGACAATTATGTAACAGGAAAGAGTCGGGGTGCACCGTAGGCGTCTGTGCAACCCAGGAGCGGCGGCAGCCTTCCTCGCCGGATATATTTTCGGAAAACTGACCGAGTGCCTTGAGGACGCAATAAAACATGTTATGGAAGACGCCAAGAGAAACGGGGGGACAGTCCTCACATGGGCGACTTAACCGGTGTTAATCAGAATGTACCACCAAACCAGGCGTAGTCGCCTGACACCACGCAATCCGATCCCAATGGCAATGAAACCCAAGACTCTGGACAGTCGGGCCCGTTCAGCAGCGAAACAACCGGGAACATGCCTTCCGGTTCAGTCACGGCCCCTGAATTTTAGGCCTAATTACAGGACGGCTGCAACCGCTTAGACGCAATATCATTGTACCGATGATGGCCCATGATGGCGGACAAACGCAGCAGAACTGTATCACGAATGAAGCCGGTTCTTTCCTGGCTTCGCGATAGATTGGCGAATACGGATCAACCGGTAGTGGGTTACGCTATCACGGCAGCCCTCATATCGTTTGTTCCCAGTTATGCGATCGGCCTCTTGGTTTCACCTCTGTTGGTCGACATAGCGCCTCCGTTTGCAGTCGAAAGGCACCTAAACCCCCTCGGATTTGTTATGATGGTTCTCGTCGGTCCTTCGGTTGAAACGGTGCTTATGTGGCCAATGCTATCGTTGTTCGGCCGCATGACCCGAGAGCCGACGCGGCAGGTGATCGTATCAACCGTCTTCTGGGCAATCCTGCACGGAATAGCGCACCCTCTGTGGGGCTTTCTCATTTCATGGCCATTCTTTGTTTTCTCGATGGCTTTTGTCGCCTGGAAGAAGCGCTCGGCTCAGGCAGCAATTCTGGCAACGGGTTTGACGCACTCATTTCACAATCTTGGGGTTCTAATCAGCATTGCGGCCACAATGGACGGCCCGGCCAACATGCCGTAATGCTGGTTCTCTTTGATTTCCGTGGCGGCGATGATTGGAACGTGTTTGCCTGATGATCCCGTGCGATCCCGGTCGCAAACGAAGACGTTTCGGCAGTGGCTATGTTAACGATGACATCCGTCCCCACCGCTCCCTCCGCGCCCTTGCCAACGGCCTGCGCACCTCCTGCGCTCATGATACCATGAGCCGGCTGACGGATCAGGTGCTGGTGGGCATCGGCGGCACGCTCCGGAAATGCCACTACGGTTTCGACGCCGCCCTCAGCGACAGCTCCGGCAACATTGTCGAGGAATACCGATACGAGGCCTTCGGTTCGCCCACCATCTTCGACCCGTCTCACTCCACCCTCGCCACCTTTGCGTTCGGTAACCGCTTCCTCTTCACCGGCCACGAGTGGGATGCAGCGACAGGGCTGTACCACTACCGGGCAAGGGCGCACTCGGCGGAGATGGGAAAGTTCCTGCAACCGGATCCAATTCGATTTGCCGCAAGCGATCGAAACGCCTACCGCTATGCACTCCATTCACCGACATGTTTCCGCGATCCTTTAGGCCTCGATGATGACGGGTGGGATCACATTCCGTGCTTTGGGATCAATAGAACGGCGAGATGACGGATGCTGCGATGATCGCGATCAGAGATTGCACGCGTCCAGCGAGACCTGGTGTACCTTGAGATCGTGTTCGTAGAGTCCCGGCGGATTGGGAATCTCGCCGCGGAGGATCCTCGCGAGTTCGTGGAGCTGTCCGGCATAACGGTCGTCCGGCGCCTTGAACTCGATGCAGTTGAGGCCTTCCTTGTAAGGCGGCTTCGCCTTCTTGAGGAACATCTTCACGACCAGCTTGTCGACGCGGGAGAGTCCGTTCTCGTTGAGCCCCGTGGTGTGTTTCACCTTGCGGAAGTCCTCGATCGGCTCGATCTCGATCGTGCCGTCCGTCCCGTCGATGCGGATGTGGCGGCAGGGCTGTGTGCCCCGCGAGCAGACGCGGAACGTCGCAATGCAGCGCGGATACTCCATGACTGTCAACGTATGCGTCGGTGCATTCTCCGGATCGCCCGGCGCGGGCTTGACGATGGAATAGGTCTTCTCCGGCATCGCGTCGTCGAAGATCGGCATCGCCCACTCGATCGCATGGCAGGCGAGCAGGTAAGCGGTACCGCCCGGATACGCCGAGGCGTATTCCGGATACTTCGGGTATCCGTAGCTGTGACTGAGGTCCGCCCCGATCGCGAACACCTCGCCGATCACCCCGTCATGCGCGAGCTTGGTGGCGCAGTTGATCGCCTCGTTCGCACGGAACATGTATCCGATCTGAAGCGGGATGCCGCGCGCCTTGCAGATGCCGCTCATCCGCCTGAAGCCGACCGGATCGGTGCCGAGGGGCTTGTCCATGTGCATCGGATACCCCGCCGCGGCGATCTTGGTCGAGACCTCGACCAGCTCCGAGTTCGAGACCTCGACGACGATCAGGTCGGGTTTCACCTCATTGAGCACCCGGTCCGGCGTCAGCTTCGGGAACTTCTCATACTTCTTGGGGTCCGGATCCTTCATGCGCATGGCGGTCGATGCGGTGTCGTCCACCCAGCCGACGACCTCGAAGTCGTTGGTGAGCTTGAGGAGCGCCCCGAACTTGCCCTCCGCATGGTTGTGGACGATGCCCCAGAGAACAACTTTCGCCTTGCGGTTGCCGATCGGCTTCCACTGCGGTCCCGACATCGCCGCATCATCGATGCGAGAACAGCCGGCAAACAATGCCGCCAGCGCCAGGCAGGAAACAAAGGACAGACAAGACTTACGGGACATTTTCCATGATCCTTTCACCCTTTAACCCTCGAACGGATTCCATCCCTTGCGGTATCCCTTCGTCACCCATTTGTCCGCTTCCGCGTTGTTGGTGACATGGGTTCCGTTCCATCCGAGGACCGAGCCCTTGCCGGCGAGCGAGGAGATGTTGCCGAGGCACACCGCCTTCGCGAGCGGGACGGCGTACTCGAAGTTATCGTTCGCCTCGCGGCCCTCCTTGATCGCGGTGTAGAACTCGCGGACGTGCGGCAGGGTGTTGCGACGGTAGTTGAAATCCTCCGGACGGTCCAGGCGCGGCATGCACCATCCCGCCGAGCGCGGCAGGAAGCGGTGGCCGCCGTGGTGGGTGAACCAGAGGTTGGCCTTGGTGCCGACGAAAAGGACGCCGTTCTTGTAGAAAGGATCCTTCTCGAAGCCCCACCTCTTCTCCTCGTCGATCACCCGCGGCGGGATGTTCAGCCACTCGCGCTTGTGGGGCAGGCCGAACTTGTTGACGAACTCCTTCTTGTAGGGGACGCCGTCCTTGAGTCCGTCCCACCAGTGGAGCGTGACTTCGCCGTGCTCCTTCGTCGCCGGAAAGTGAAATTCGAAGACGTCGCGGTAGGCCCACGCGCCCTTGCACGCGAACTGCGCGTCGTGGCAGGTCACCGTGTCCGGATCCTTGAGCCCGAGCGCCCAGAACGCGACGTCCATGATGTGCATGCCGAGGTTGCCGATCGAGCCGTTGCCGTAGCCGATCCAGCTGTGCCAGCCGTGCGGATGCATGCCGTCCTGGTCTTCGCTCGACGGATAGAAGTCGCAGACCGGCGAGCCGCCGCACCAGGAATTCCAGTCCATCCCCTTCGGCGGCGGAACCGCCGCGGGACGGTTGTAGATCGAATTGCAGCGGTCGTCGTACGCCCACACTTCCTTCACCTCGCCGAGCGCGCCCTCCTGGATGCGATCGACACAGTATTTCATGGACGGGAAGGTGTGCCCGTAGGTCCCGGTCTGGGTCACGATCCCGGGATGCTCGCGGGTCTCCGCGAGGAGGAGGTCGCCTTCTGCCGCGGTGAGAACGAGCGGCTTGTCGAGGAAGACGTGGATGCCGCGGCGGATCGCCATCACCGCTGGCAGGATGTGCTGGTGGTTCGGGGTCTCGATGATCACCGCGTCCAGCTCGTCGTCGAAGGCCTCGAACATGTCCTGGTAGGTGGCAAACTTCTTCACCCCGGTGTAGTTGGCGGAGCAGGCGGGATCCTTGAGCTCCGCGACTTCGTTGTCCATCAGCGCGAACGTCGCCGGGTCGGGATCGACTATCGCGACCAGATTCTCCAGGAGGACCGCATTGATGATCTGCCGCGCCTGGAGTCCGCAGCCGATCAACGCAACGCGGAGCTTGGCGCCTTTGGCGACCTGCCGCACCCGGCCTTCGCCGAATCCGGCATGCCCGATGTTGAAGAGCGGCAGCGCGCCCGCCGCGACCATTCCCTTGAAAAGACTCCTTCTGGATACGTTCATGGTTCCTCCGTTCTGGCTCGAAAATTCAGCGCAACGAGTGAGTGGCGAAGGGCTCGCGCCCTTCGGTCGTCGGCTGAGCGAACGCCGAGGCCAGAATGTTGGAAAAATCGCCTCTGGCGATCGGCTTCGCTACGAATTTTCCGCCCCGGTGGTCCGGCTGCGGCCGGATGAAATCTGAGGAGAAATCTCACTTGCCCCATGGATTCTCCGCGGTGATGCCGACGAACTTGAGCCGGGCATCGACCTCGGCCTTCATCTTGTCCGACATCGCGAACTCCTCGACCTTGCCGGCGGCGGTGCGCGACAGGCGGTTGCGGAAGATGCCGAGACGCTGCAACACGTAGAGGTGCGGACCGCGCATCTCGTCATCGCCGTGCTTGCTGAAGACGTCGCCTAGATTCGCCATGTAGAGATACTTGGTGAAGGCGGCGGCGAGTTCGGGATCGGAGGCGTCCGCACCCGCGGACAGCCGCCTGAACACCCGGACGAAAAGGCCGGCATAGGCGGGACGCTGCGAAATCGCCCCGCGCGTGCCGATGCGCCGGCCCTGGTAAACCCAGCCTTTCGCGCCCCAGCCGCTGAATACGGTCTTGATCTCGGGGCGCGACAGGAGCTGTTCCATGCGCGCGTTCACCTGCTCGCCGGGGGACTCTTCCTTCACCCAGCCGTAGGTTTCCGGGAACTCCTTCGCAAGGGTGACGATCAAGTCGACGTCCGGCTGCGGACTCTTCCCGTTGTAGGTCTGGATGATCACCGGGAGCGTCGTTTCCATTGCGAGCGCGCGGTAGTGAGCCACCATCGTGGTCTGGTCGGTGGCGTCGTCCGGCGGACGCGCCAATATCGCCATCTTCGCTCCGGTCCTTTTCGCGACCGCCTCGACCTTCTTCACGCGCGCGATCGCCTCCGCGCTCGTCTTGCCGGGGCAGATCGCCGTGATGCGTGAGTTGAATTCCGCGCCCGGTTTTGCCGCCCGTTCGGCCAGCGCCTGGAGCCCTGCCTCATACTCGCCGGTTCCGTCCAGCGACCCGACCTCGCCCGCGGTCGGCCAGATGATGCCGCCGACGCCGCTCCTCTCGACGAACTCCGCCTCCTTGATGAGCACGGGCACGTCGAGCTCAGCCTTCTCGGTCCAGGGTGTGACCAGCAGCGGAAAAGGGCCTTCCAAAACCGCCGCGGTGCCCTTGCCGACACAGGAAATCATGTTCGCGAACACGAGCGACAAAAGCCACAACTTCCTCATGAGGCCAATTATCTCAGATTCCACCCGGCGATACTTGTATTATCGAAGGCAAAAAGTGTGTAATTCGCTCATGGCGTATCGGCAGCGATACACAAAGAAGACGATTCCGGGGGAAAAGGCCGCACGGATGGTGCGCGAGTTTATGGAGGCGGCGGGGCCATCGATGCGACTTCTGGTCGACACAATGGAGACCATGCCCGAAGTCGGGCTTACGGTGAAGAACGCCGAGGGACGCATCATGCACTCCAACCGCTACAACGTATCCGTCTCCGGCTGGCGCTCGCTTGACGACATGCTCGGCTACACCTCGGAAGAGCTATATCCGCCGGACCAGGCGGCGGTGTACGCGGGACGTGACCGGGAGGTGATGGAAACCGGGCGGCCGATCATCGACCGCATCTACGGGTTCGTCGCGGACCGCTCGACGGACCTCAACTGCGTGTCGGTGCGTCCGGTCGTCGGCACGGATGGGAAGCGCATCGGCACGGCCACCGTCTATTACCGCGCCCAGCGAAAGATGAAGACGACGAACTGGTACGACCCGATCCGCAAGTCGATCGCCTACCTGAACGACCACTACGCCGAGAGCGTGCCGGTTGCGAAGCTCGCCGCGCTTTCGCATTATTCGGTGTCGCAGTTCCGCAAGCGCTTCCATGCGCTCACGCAGTCGTCGCCATCCGATTACATCCTGCAGGTCCGCGTCAACGCCGCCCGGACGCTGCTCTCGACCACCGACATGCTGATCACCGACATCGCCGCGGAAACCGGCTTCTACGACCACGCTCACTTCATCCGCACCTTCCACCGCTACACCGGGCTCACCCCGGCCAAGTACCGCAAGCGCCTGCTTTAGCCCGGCTCATTGCGGTAGGCTTCTGAGGACAATGGCACTACGGTTTCGATGCCGATAGAAACCGCTCGTGGACCGTCTATGGCGCCCTGGCCAACGCCATCGGCGACGCATGCCGTCATGGTCGACCCGAGACGTTTTCATAATCCCGGTTGTCGCGCTGCGTCAGTAGGTCGAGGTGACGATCATGAATTCCCAAGTGTGCCGGCAAGGGAAGCGGCGCCAAGGATGACGAATGTCTCGCCCGCGCGCGGGGCGTAGCCCTGGTGACAAGCGACAGGGTGCCGCCAAAAGGTTGTTCTCCGCGAGCAGCCGGCAGGCGAGGTTCCCGCCAACGGACACCCCTCCCGACGGCGCGGCAGACCCGACCCTCCTTGACAAATGGAGACCGGGCGGCAAAGGTATAATGCCTGCTTATGGTGCTCTTATACTCTCTAATATAGCCCCGAGGTGCCCCCATGCGAACGACCACCGCTTGCCTCCCCTTGATCGGATTCGCCGCAATCGCCTCCGCTGTCCCACTGCAGCCCATGCGCCAGTCGGTCTCCAAGCCCCCGTACAGGATAGACTTTGTCGACGATCGGGAGCAGCAACCCAGACCGGGGCAGGTGAGTATCCTGGTGCGCGTGTCGGATGCCACGAAGAAGCCGACCAAGCCCTCGTCGATACATCTGACGACCAGCGACAAACAGGTGGTTAAGCCGACGCGTCGCAAGGACGAAAGCGTGTCCAAGGATGACTCCTCGGGTCTGCCGCCCCTCACGGTCACTCCCAGGGTCAACAGTTATGGCGGCGGTGGCCTTGGGATAGGAATCAATCTCAATTCCCTGATGGGCGGTGCCGGAGAGTATTCCTACACGAAGGTCGATTTTCCGGAATCGGCTTTCGTCCGGGGAAGCACTCTACAGATCGGCCTGCGAAACGGGAAATCCCTCTCCGTTCCGGTGACCCAGTTCGCACGGTGAGGGCAGATGACTCCGTCCCGCAACCGGCGAGCCGATCCCACGGGAATCCTGCCGGTCGTGCTCGGCTGCGTGCTGCTCCTCGTCGCTCCCGCAAACGCGTCGGCCGTCTGCCCGAAGTGCGGCAGCACGCCATGCCGCTGCGATGGAGGCGGCATGGCGTCTGCCAAGGAGAGGGGGCGTGACTCGGGCCGAAACGAGCGTGACGGGCATTCGCGCAAACCCGACCGCGGGGGACCCGGGTTCGGTTTTGGCGTCACCATCCCCATTGGGCCCACGTCCAAGCGCAAGACCAAAGATCCTTTCGCCGTCCCAATCGACGACCCGAAACCCGAGACCAAGACGAAAAAGGAAAAGGCGCCCCAGCCGGTCGCCATCGCAAATCCCCCGCGCATCTTGCTCGACGCGCGCGGCAAACCCCAGGGCGACGACCCGCGCGACGCCGCCGGCGACTGTTGCGAATTCACCTCCCTCGAGATCCAGAACACGTGGGAGCGTGCCGTGGATGTCACGCTGCGAAACGAGCATGGGGCGGTCACCGGGCAGAAGACCATCGGCAAGGGCGCAAAGGTCACGTTTTCCGGGAAACTCGGCGAGTGCATACGGATCACCGTCAAGTCGCCCTATGCGCCCCACGGGCTGCTCGAAGATGTCCGCATGTGCTGCAAGGACATCGGAAAGAGGAGCCTCTTCTTCTACGGCATCCGGCTGCTGAGCTTCACCAAGGCGAAGTGCAACGATCCCCTAGCGGGCCTGGGCCAAGACGGACGCGTTGCGGTCGCGCCCGAGCCTCCAAAGGAGGACCCGAAGGATCAAAATACCGCAAAGGAGGATCCCCGCGACAACGAGGTGGCGCAATCCCCGCCGGAACCCCCGGACCTGTCGTGGCTCGAGAAGTTGCTCAAGATCGATGACGGTGGCCAAGGGACACCAACCCCAACCCCTTCGAAACCGACCGATACTGGCACCCAGACGCGCCCACCGCCGCCCGCGCCCCAACCCGCCCCGACTCCCCCGGGCGACGACTCGCGCACTCGCAACCCGCCGCCCGATGACCCCCGCGACCAACCCGATGGCACGAACCCCCGCGATGCGTCCGAAACCCCACTGAAACTCGGGATCCTGCTGGAACATCGCAAGCCTGACTGGATACCCAACTTCGATTCCCGCACCCCCGTCGAGGCCACCATCTACCGCTGGATGCCAGGTCAGAATCGCTGGGTTCGACCCGGCCTGCCCCGCCCAATCACCTTCGAGGTTGCCCGGTCCTCCCACGAGGTCGGCCGGGCCCTCAACAAAGGCGACGAGAAAACGGCGGACATCGGCATCGAGGCCGAGCAAAACCCGGGGCTGATCTGCTCCGAGGATGAAGTTGCGCCCACTGGCGCCGCCAGCCATCGCACCGCCAAGACAAGGAAACCCGTCCTCTCGGAATTTCTCACGCTCACCTCGTACGACCATGGCACATTCTCCAAGATCGGAGCGACCGCGCCCGATTGCGTCCCGCTCAAAAAGACCAAGGCGGGCGATATCATCGAGGTGGCCCCGGACGAGGCTCTGGTGGATGTTCCCAAGGACGATAACAGGAACCAGATCGCCGACGCATACGAGGACGCCCTCGGCCTGCACCCGCGCGCCAACGAGGACGACGACTACGTGCCCAACGGCAACGGCTTCCGCGGCGACGGGCTGAGCGCCTATGAGGAATACCGCGGCTTCTACTGCCAGGGCACACACACCCGCGGCCACTGGATCATCAAGGACCTCTTCATTCACGACCGCGATAGCTTGGGACTCGACGAATACCCCCGGGCCTCACAGATCCGCTGCCACACCATCAAGAGGGAAGAGTACGATGAGGACCGCGTCATGAACTTTAACGCCGGCCACGCCAACCTCGTCCAGCAACACGGCCTGCACCTTGTGGACGAGGATCCCGGTCACGGCGCCGGGGGCATGATGATACCGGACACCCCGCTTGCCGGGACCTGGGGTCAGGGCAGGGTAATCGACAGCATCCTCAACGCGCTCGGTGGGGGCTCGTTCTCAACCAGTTTCGGCCCTCCGAAGAACGTGTGGAGAGTTCAGGTTGGGATGTCGGCCCACAAGGCAAATGGCGCGACCATCACCCACGAATTGGGCCACGCCACGGGAATGCCTCACCATGGGGACGGATCCTTTGACCTGCCGAAACAATGGATTCATCCCGCGCAGGACTTCTCCTATCTGGCCCCATGGCGAAACATCCACAACTACCCGGGGGACAAGCTGGGTCGCTACGAGCTTCCCGACCAGTTCTACATAGGCGAGAAACACATGCAGCGCAGCGGTGTCGAAGATTGCTACATGCGGTACTACAACCCGATCCCCACCGCCTATCAGGTCAGTTCGGATTTCTGGGAGCTCGCCAGCGACAGTTTGCTCCCGCAAATCTTCTGCGAATCGGCTGCCGGGACCGGTGTAAACGCGGGCGGACACTGCGCCGAGGGCGCATCTGCCGGGCGGGGCGCGTGCAAAAAGAAACTGGTCGTGAGCGACTTGTATGATTAGGCCCCTGCCAATCCTGTTGGCAATCGGGCTCGCGGCCCCGCTCGCGATCCAGGCGCAGCCGACCCTGCGCCTCGACACGGAAGGCGGCCAACCCGCGATCCACGCCAGTGGTTACCCCCTGCTCCTCCGGCTGGTGATCGCGAATCCCGCAGCGGCCCAGGTTCTCGCCCGCAACGCGGAGAACCGCGCCATCCGGGAACTGTGGCAGAGGTCCGGCAGATTCGAGAATATGACGCCGGATCAGGTGGAAACCTTTAACCAGATTCACCCGACGCTGCCCATCTCCATCGTGCGATTCGGCTCGGCAAAGTCGCCGTTCCTGAAAGCGCTCCGCGTCGACCTCCTCGATGCCCATGGCGCATCCGTCAAAACGGCGATACGGGCCCTCCGCTCACAGGAGTTTAGGGGCGACACGCTGGAGCTGGATGGGTCCCGGCGCTGCGTCGTACGCTACGGGATCGACGCGGCCGCATTCGAACGGCTCGCGCCCGGCACGTACCGCCTCCGCGCCACCCTCGTTGTTCCAGATGGGCCCAAGGAAATTTGGCGGGGTCGCGCCGAAAGCAACGCCCTCGACATGGAACTCCGCAAGGACGAAACGCTTCTCGATCCCCCGCAGCGCCGCGACCTCCTGCTGCAGTCGGCACGATTCGCCCTCCATGACCAGGATTTCGCGAGGGTCGATGGGTATGCGGACGCCCTGCTGCGGCTTGATCCGCTATCGTGCGACGCCTGGGTGGTCAAGGGGGACGCCCGCGTCGGGCAGCAGCGGCTTGCCGAGGCCCGCGAGGCATACGAAAAAGCACTCGAATGTTCGGCGGCGCGGAAACGCATGCTTCCTCCCCCGCTGGACGAGCCACCAGAATACATCTACCGGCGGCTCGACAATCTTCGAAAACTCAGCGGCGAAAGGTGATTCGCGCCGAGCCCCCTCCAAGCGCGACGGCACCGTGCGCGGAGCGCGCCACCCGTTGGACGGGCGTCGAATCCCCTTGCCACAGCGGGATTTGCGCGTAGCCTCCCGAGGATAATGGCGCGGCGTGCGAGTTCGCGGATCAATCCCGTTTGGTGGGTGGTCGCGCTACTGCTCTGCGCCGGCGCCATCGCGGGTGGACGCTATCTTTTCGGCTATTTTGGCGACCCGTACCGAACCCTCCAGCCCCTCGACATGAAGGCATATCTGGAGAACGCCAACAGCCTCCGGGGCAACGTGTACAAGACGCGCGGCACCATCG
>JAKQKQ010000029.1 GCA_029560585.1 Verrucomicrobiota bacterium
GATAGGGGTAGGGACGGGGCATTGTGTTGCCCCGCCCCTCCCTCCGAACCGGACAGGCGGTATTACCGCATCCGGCTCTCCAGTTAGCGAGTAACTCCAAGACGGAGGCTGGCGAGTTCGGTTGCACGGGCCTGAAGCAGGCAGAACAGCCCGTGATCCGCAAAGTAGCGGTTGTCCCAGCGGTGATGGTCCGTGGCGGTACTGCGTCCGCGGCGATGCTGTCGCTTTCTAAGGATCGCGCGCAGCCGCGCCCGGAGCCAGCCGTCGACCTGCCCCAGCGATTTGCCGCTGGCGTGCTTGAAGTGGCCATACCATCCGCGCAGGATGGGATTGACCACGGCAATGATGGCCGAAAGGCTTCGTCCGTTGGCACGGCGCGTTAGCCCCTTGAGCCGCTCGCGCAGTTTCCTCTGGCTTTTGGGACGGATGAAGCGGCGCAATTTGCCCGCCTTGCCGCGCCAGAACCGGTAGCCGAGGAAGTCGAAGTGGGCACCGGCTTGCGCCATGTCCACCACCCGCGTCTTGCCCTCGTGCAATTCCAGCCCGGCCTCCCGCATCCATGCCCGGATCTTCTCCAGCGCCACGAGGGCCGTTTCCGGCTCGCGGCACAGCACGACCATGTCGTCGGCGTACCGCACCATCTCCAGCCCCTCCCGCGCCATCCGCCAGTCCAGCGGATCGAGGTAGATGTTGGCCAGCAGCGGACTGATGACCCCGCCCTGCGGCGTGCCCCTTTCCGCCTGCCCGCCCCAGTCCTCGCCCATCACACCGGCCTTGAGGAATGCCCCGATGAGCCCCATCACCCGCCCGTCGGCGATCTTCTGGCCCACCAGGGCCATGAGCCGATCGTGCGGTATGGCGTCGAAGTATCCCCTGATGTCGATGTCCACGACGTGGTGGCAGCCGCCACGCAGCAACTGCTCCACCCGCCGCAGCGCATCGCGGCATCCGCGCCCGGGCCGGAAGCCGTAGCTCTGGGGGGCGAAATCGCGCTCGAAGATCGGTCCAATGACCATCCCCAGCGCGGTCCCGACCACCCGGTCGACGACCGCCGGTACCCCCAGCGGTCGTCTCTCGGTGCTCCCCGGCTTCGGTATCCACGCCCGTTTGACCGGCCCGGGTTGGTAGGTGCCTCGCCTTATTTGCTCTGATACGGCGAGCAGCCGATTGTGGCTGTCTTTGGCGAATTGCCCCACCGTGATGCCGTCAACGCCGCAGGCCCCTGCGTTGGACCGCACCTTTTCCCATGCCAGACCAAGGGTTCGCCCCGAGTAGACCTTGTCTATCAGGCTGAACCACATGTTTCCTTTGACCCCCTCTTCGAGGGCCACCAGCATCTTCTCGCTCCAGACCCCGCGTTCGGCCCCGTGGCGTGTCCACGGTTCCTCTCCCCCTTGCTTATCCGTCGCCGGAACTCTCGGGGGTGTTGCCTCGCGTTGCCCCTGGCTCGAAGTGTTCGCTTCCCTGCCGCCCTTGGCTCCGCCGGAGTTACCCGGACTCAACGCTACTATGGCGGCTCTGACTGCTGCCGGCTGCCCCTCGGCATCCTGCACCGGCAGCTCTCCCGTGTTCACGCCGCATCCCTTCCCAGACCTGCCACCACCAACCACACTGGCATCCCCAACGTCGGCCTCCGTGTCTCTCGCCCCCGTCGGCGGCGCCGCCTCCGGCGCCGGGCTTCGCCCTTGGCTAGCGGGCTCGCCGGTCTGCCTATGCCGAATCGTGTTCACTCTCGTTGCGGCCGATCTGGTCCTTTCCGTTGCTCTCCACCCCGCCTCACGGCGGCGCAGTTTCTTCCTGTTCTCGGTCGGTCATCGGCACCCACCGGACGGGGTCTCCCACCCCGCAGGGTTGCGGCGCTCCACGGCGCACTAGCCGAACGCGTCAGCGTTTGGAAAACCGTCCCACCAGCCCCGTCCCACCAGCACCCCCGCACCAATCGCCGCAGGCGATCGGCCACACGGCGACGCTTGTCCCGTATGGTATGATGCACGGCGGTCGAGGCGGAGGCATCACTGAATCCGGAGGTTCGTATGATGAGGACGCGAGTGAATCGCGGCATTGTCGCCGGCATTGCTTTCTTCGTGGCTGGCATCTTGCCCCGGGTCAATGCGGCCGACCTTGGGGGCGCGGCGGTTGCCCTCGACAACTATCGCGGCCCCGCGAGCGTGACGGCCGATCTCGTCGCGCCTTTCAAACTCCGCCTCATCGTCGATCCGGCCGGGGAGACATCGCCATTCGCGATCCGAGTGGATTTGCCGGCCAGCGGACCCCGCGCATGGCCCGCCGTAGATGTTGAGGTGCGTGACATGAATGGAAAGCCCATGTTGGTGCGGCGTCTCGGCATCGAGTGGCACAGATTGATCATCGCCGTCCCCGCGGTCGCCGCCAACTATGTCGTTCAGGTCGTCGACCCGCCCCGCGCCCCGCCCAAGCGGTTTTCGGATGCAGAGCGGATGATCCATGACAGCAACAGCGGCCTACGCCTCTCGATTGCAAGATGGCCGTACGGAAAAACTGCCGCACTCAGCATCCGTTTCGATGACTCGCATCCGACGCACATCACGAAGGCGGTGCCCATCCTCAATGAATACGGTTTCAAGGGAACGTTCATGGTCAACCCGGGGCCGGCGGAACAGGGAAGCCGCGCCCGTTATGACTTCGAAGAGCGCCGGGCCGAGTGGGGAGATATTGCGCGCCGGGGAGATCACGAGCTGGCCAATCATTCGGCGCACCATCACGGGGCAAAGGGCGACGATGAGATGGACGCCGAGATCGGTGAGGCCGCAAAGGCGATTCGGGAACTCGCACCCGGGAACCGGCTCATGGCGCTCAATCTGGGCGG
>JAKQKQ010000032.1 GCA_029560585.1 Verrucomicrobiota bacterium
GTCCGGCCGAACTCAAGGCGCTCTTCGAATCCATTCAGCCGGCCTCGGACGCCGCGCTCATGGGCATGGGGGTCCTGGCGGACCAGTGGAACCTCATGCTCCAGAACATGCGGAGCGGCTTCCAGCAATTCGTGTGGGACACCTACGCGGGATGGCGCCGGTTCAAGGCCAGCCTCCAGGCGAGCGAGGTGGTCGGCAAAGTCACAAGGCAGCGATTCGCAAAGGAGACGGACTCGGGCATCATCCCGGAGGGGTTGGGTAAGAAACAGCGACGTGCGGCCGAGGGCGCGCTCTACAAGAAGATCCATGGCGAGGAGATGGCCAAATGGATGTCGTCCAACGCCGAGGAGGCCGGGTTTATGACCGAGGGCCGGAACTATCGCCCAAAGGGCCCGATCGACTTGAAGAAAGGGGCAACGGCTGACGAGGGCGGCGGCGGGGAGAACGAGAAGAGGCGCAAGGAGGTAGATCGCCTCACGGAAGCCTACTGGAAGGCGAAGGAGGCGCGGGACGCGGCCAACGCCAGCGACCAGCAGAACCTAGAACGGATGCTCGGCCAGCTTGCCGAACTGCGAAACCGGATCGCCCGCGGCAATGCCGATCAGCAGCAGACCCTCAAACTCCGCACCGAAGAACAGGTCTTACTCAAGGACATCGAGGAGCTGGGGCGCAAGATCGCGGAGAACAAGAAGCGCGAGGGGGAGGAGGCCCGGCGCGAGGCAGAGCGCCTGGACAAAGCGGGCCAGGACAAGATGGCCGAGGCCGCGAAGCAGCGGGAGCTGGCGCTGGAGGCTGCGATCCTGAAACTCAAGTCCGACGGCAAAGAGCACGCGGTCGAGGAGGCGCGGCTCCGGCTGGCCGCGGCCGAGAAGGAATACGATTTCGCCCGTGGTAGCAAGCGCGAGGCCGAGGCATACGTCGCATTGCTCGAAGCGCGCAACAACCTGACCGAGGCGACGGGTGCGAGCCAAGGCAAATCCAAGAACGAGCGCATCGAGGAGTACATGCGCGATGGGATGAGCGCGGGCGAGGCGAAAAAGAAGGTGCGCGGGGAGGATCGCGCAAGCCGCAGGGCCGAGGCCCGAATCAACGCGTTCCGCAGGGGTGCCGAGGAGAAGCCGAACCTGATTGGCGAGGGCGTTCGCGACTACATGGACTCCCACAAGAACGTTGCCGGGGCAAAGGCGTTTGATTCCGGGGCATGGGAGAGCGGGAGCCACGGGCAGGCCGTGGCCGATGCGGCCGCCGGCAAGGGGATCGAGGGTGCCAGCGGTGGCGACGCCAACGGCATGGGGGAACTCCTTCAGGCTGTCAATGAACTCAAGCAGGCCATTGAGAAGGCCTCGGGGGGCGATTGATGAGCGAGGACGATCGCGGGACATATGTCGTGTACGGGCAGCACAAGGGGCTGATCCCGACCGGCGAGGTGTCTCACACGATCTCGGCCAACGGGCGCGAGCACCGCGAGGAGGTCTACGAGACTTTCGACAACCCGTACCGCCTGATCAACCGCGAGGGCACCCGCAACCGGCGCTTTCCGAAGCTGCGGCTCACCGAGAATCGCATCAACGAGGCCCGGCTTGGGAAGAGCCGAGTCACGATGGTCTATGATGACGAGTGGGCCTATCGCCAGATCGTGGCGAGCCGCTTCCCCCGCGGGTTGGTGGAGCAGGGCACATCGCTCCAGAGCGCGAGCTTCGTGATTGACGCCGACGCGAGCAGAGGGTTTTGGCGCGTGAAGGGGCAGTTCAACGGGAACATAACCTACATGGCCCCAACGAAGACCTACCGGTACTACTCCGGGCTTCCGACATCGGAGGCTCGCACGGCCGGCCCGCCACCGCGCAGCGTCGGCGTGACAATACTCGACGTGAACCTCGGCACAGAAGGCGCGGCGATGGTCGCGGTCGGTTTCAGGGTGGATTCGATTAGGCCCGAGCTCACATGGATCCGCACCGGCACACGCGACGGGGAGTCGGGCGGCTTCTGGACGATGGAAGAGACCTGGGCACAGATGATCAGGCCGGGCTACGTCTTCAAATACACCAACGCGGGGGCTTTCTGATGGCAGACGACCCGATCAAAAATGAGAAGCCCCGCTTCCACATCACGTTCCTTCAGGCGGTCAAGGACGCGATCCTGCGGAGGCCGGTCATCCGGTTCAGTTCGGAGTTCAGCATCAAGGAGGCCGGTGGCGAGATCCACGTGTCCCTCGCGCAGACCGAGACCAAGAAGGATTGACAGGGGTGAATTAGCAGATGGCGGTCACGAACACAGTCAGGGCGGTCCTGAACACGACCACGGGCCGCTGGTTCCTGTGGGACCGCGACGGGGACCGCTTCGAGGCGCTCCCGGCCAACGGCGTCGCGCTGACGGCGACCGGCGCGGGGACCAACGCCATCCACGTCTACCGGATCATAGACGACCGCGGGCAGTTCCAGCCGATGGTGGCGACGGTGGCCAACCCGGCGACCCTGAAGGTCTACGTCAAGGACGCCGCGAGCGGCAACCTCGTGCTTAAAGAGGAAGTCTCTTGCACGAGCTTCGCGGACAACCACTGCGAGTTCGTGCTGGCGGGCGACTACGCGGCCGAAACAACAAAATATGTCAGGCTGGATTTCGCCGACGGCACGGCCGGGTCGATCACCGCGAGTTTCTCGGCGGTGACGCTCTACGAGCAGCGCGAGGGTCTTGCCACGCCGCGCGTTGGGACATTCCGCATCCTGTCAGCCGCCGTCTCGGGCATCGACGACAAGAGGGTGAAGTTCGAGAGCAGCAATCCCGCCGTTTGCCGGATCGAGCGCGGAACGCTTTCGAGCTTGTACGTAAAAGTCGCGGACTCGCCGCAGCAGACCGACGAGTACTGCGTCCTCGTGGGCGTGGCGAGCGGCACCGCGATCGTCACATGCACGGCGCTGGGCGACGGAAGCACGACGACGGTCAGCGTGATCGTTGAGAAGCACCCCGACGACGACCCGCTTCCGGGCAGCACCGGACTCGCCGCAGAGCTAGAGGCGAAGCTCGACAACATACGCTGCCCGATCTCGCTGCTCGCGCCATACGACAGCACGACGACCGGGGGCGGCAGATACGAGGTGCCGGTCGATGAGACAAAGACCTTTTTCATGCGCGCGATCGAGGTGCCGGGCGATCCCGGCGACCTGTTCACCGTCAGCCTGAAATTCACAGGGACCGAGACGCCGAGGCAATGCGGCCGAGGAACCTCGGACGCCAGCGCGGCGCACATAATAACGGGCCTTTGCATCGGGCTCGTCGGGAATTACGCCCTCGGGCGGCCGATGGGGACGACATGGGAGCCTGACGGCACGAAGCACGTTATCGAGTTTGCGGCCATCCTCACGGCGATGGGATGCGAGAGCGCAAGGCTGATCAATTCGTCAACGCACGGGCCGAAAAAGGAAGTGACCGAGACGCTGAACAGGGACATCGTCTTTCAGGTCATGGGCGGCGACACGATCGTTCTGGCGTGGCTCATGGCCGCGGTGGGAACGGCCGGCGGCGTGCCGTCCTACTATAGCCTAGAGGAGAATTACACCGATCTGCCCGTGGGTCACCACGTTGTTCTCTGCACGGTCAATTCCATCACCTTTAAAGGAAAGAACGAGGCGCCATGAGGATACGATGGAGACCCGGCACTATGATGCCAAAGGGCAAGCTCTCGGCGGCAGACCCGACGCTCGCGGACGCGTGGCTGCGCCTCTTCGAGGCGGCGCTCCTCGCGGGCAAGACGACGGGCGAGGCCACGGACATTGCCGATGCTGGAGGCAAGGCCTTCAGCAAGCGGTTCACGCCGCCGGAACAACAGGGGAATAAATAAATGCCATTCGCGGGACAGCTACCGGGCATCGTGCTTGAGGCGGCGGCCACGGGGTCGAGCGTGCTCGAGGTCTTCGCGCGGAACCTCTTCGTGAACATGGACACGGGCGAGGTCTACCTTCGCTCGGGGGACCGCAGCCCTATAACCCTCTGGCCGGCAAAGCGCGGCGACAAGATTCCCGTGCAACAGCGCTTCGTCAACGAGGAGCTGGACGGCACCGACGAATTGATCAAGCTGCCGACCGGCGTCGCCATCCGTTTCGAGGGCCACAGGAAAACGAATGGCGTCGTTGACTACAGCGTGCTGATGGTGCAGCAGAACGTCTGGACGCCCGAGGACCTGACCACGGATCCCCACTACGACGCCACGATCGACCTCGACACCAACGCGATCAACGCCGCGATCGGCAAGGGCACGACAGAGCTTCCCTACATCGACATCGAGTGCGACGTGGAGGTATGGAAGGGCGAGGACCGGCTCTCCAGCGCGAACTTCACGATGCGGGTCTATAACGACCACGCCAGGGGCGAGGGTGACGTTCCGACAACCCTCGGTTATCTGACCACCGGCTACATCTTCGCCCACTGGATCACGGGGCTGACGGGTGGGGCAAACACGGACCTCGACGGGCAGGCGACGACCCACCTCGAGTACGGCAAGACGTTTGTCATCATCGAGGTCGGGGACGGGCCGCCCGCCCTCTACAAATACATCGAGGACCCAGATCCGGGCGTCACCGCCTGCGACGGCGTGAACCTGATCAAGCCGACCGACTACAACGCGGCGACGAACTACGGCCTGTGGGCGATCAAGGAGTGATGATGCGAAAAGAACTTCTCTATGTGGCGGCCACGATGGCGCTCGTGATTGGGCTTGGCGCGGGCACGCCGAACTGGAAGGGTGTTTCGGTCCGCACAGACCTTCCGGGCAACACGTCGAGCGTGTCCTCCATCACCTTCGCCGGCGGCGTGACGGCCGCCTCGTTTCAGGCGACGTCCACGGCCGCGGGCTATGGAACTTCCAATGGGTGGTTTATCCGGACTGTGCCAAACGGCGATTGGGCCTTGGATGGCGCGGGCGGCACGCACCTGCAGATGTCGGTCGGGTCCGGGCCCAAGCTGCTCAAGCCGATGGCGGCGGACGCCTCGGCCATCGCCACGCGGTCCTACGTGGATGGCGCGACGAAAGGGCTGGCGTCCCAAGAGACCAACTGGTGGGCCGTATTCCAGATCGAGGACCCGGCCGCAAGCGGAATAGAGCAATGGCCCCGGTGGACGGACATCACACTGAAAGGGTGGACGAATGCGCCGTACCACTTTGACGGCTCGTCTCCCGTTTTTGCCTACACGACCGCCGACCCCGCGCTGAACGGCACGCCCGCATGGGAGCGATTCACGACAAACTGGTACCCCCGTGCGTTCTATTGCCAGACGCACGTGAGCCATGACATCACCTGGCTGGCGATGTGGAGGAACATCAAGCCGACCTACGCCGGGTCGATCAAATCCGCGGTCGAGGCGTGGGATCCCAATACCGACGCCAGCTACCCGTACCGGTGGATGATCGTCGTTAGGGACACGAACGCCTGGTTCCACCCCACGAACGGGCTCGCGTGGGCCTACGTCCTGCAGAACGACACGGCGGTCCCGACGGTGATGGCGATGGACAACAGCACCGTCTTGAGCGGCGGCGTGTGGCACCGCATCCAGCCGATGTGGGTGACCTACGATCCGAGGCCGCGCATCTTCAACGAGTTCGACAACACCTCCCAGAAAACGATAACGATCACCACACCACACCAGAAACCGTGAGGAAACGATCATGAAAAACGCACTGATAATGGCCGTGACTCTCTTGGCGATGACGCTCGTCGCGCAAGCGAAGGCCGACGAATTGGGCGACAGGGCCGCGGCGTGGTGCGCCTCGATCGTGAAAGTCAACGGCAAGGCCATTTCGACGAACGACTGGGGCGGCGCGGCTGCGGACGCGATTATCGACGGAATACTGGCGAAGCCGGTCGATGCGATAGGCAATGCCGAACTGAGCTTTCTCCATGCGTCGCTCACCGCGAGGCTCGTTAACTCCGACGGGAAGCTGGCGTCGCGCAAACGGATCGTGACTTATCTGCAGGCATCGACGAACCAACTGAGGGCCATGGGCGGCAAGAACGCCGAGCTTATCGTCTTTTCCGACGAGGCCCGGACGCAGCAGCTCATGACCGAACTCGCCGGATTGCCAGCGGCGGCCAATGCCGTCTGGGAGGCGGCCAGAAGGCTCGGCCACCTCGGACCCGCGCAGCAGACGTACTGCGAGCCGTTCTTCAGAACCTTGATCGCGAAGGGATGTTCCTTCCCGCCATACCAGAAAGTGTTCTTGAACCACATCGCAGGATTGAACCCGATACAGGCCCGCAGGGCGATCCGCGCCGAGCAGGACGCCCTCTTGTCGGACATCGAGACGCCGATGACCGATGCAAAGAAGGCGTGGCTCGATGAACTGGAACTTCGGGTGAAGGTCGCAAAGAGCAAAGCGCAGGATCCGCCGCAATGAGAACGAGGCTCGCCATCCTGATTGCATTCGCGCTGGCGGTCCGCGCCCTCGCTGAACTCACCGAATCCGAACAGAACCGTCTTGCCTCGGCCCTTGGGGTGATCGAGGCAAAGCTCGGGACCAATTACGCCGCGCACTCCAATTTCGGAATCCTCCTGGGCGATGCCGCCGCGAAGGAGCGCGTCCTGGGTGATGGCTCGAGGATCGCCCAGACGATCCCCATCTACGAGCGGGTTGCGCGCGCACTCACGAATGTGATGGCCCAGGCGGCATCGACGAACACGGGGACTGGCAGGGTCACGGTCGACCTCCAATAGTATGAGCAAGGACACGCCAGAAAATCGTCTCACGAAACTTGAGACATGGGCATGGGGTCCCAACCAGAACAACGGCGTCGACTTGTCCATTAAAGGTCTGTGGGCGGTGGTCCGCAGAATCGACCGCACCATCATGATCGCGAGCGGCGCAATGATCATCGTTCAGCCGCTGGTGCTGGCGGCATTGGTCAAATGGCTGGTTGGAAAATGATTGAAATAAGCAAAGAGCGTTTCAACGATGGCGTTGAGCAATCGAAGCGGGATTTCATCGGCGCGGTCGGTGCCGCCGGCTTCACGGTGGCGTTCATCGCGGTGGTCATCCTGGCCGCCCTCTTACTGGGTCAATAGCGGGCCAGCGCGGGGTGTGCTTGGGATAGGGATAGGGAAAAAACCACCGCGCGGACCCTAAAGCGTAGGGTGGTATGGAAATCCCCTACGCCCTCCTGAAAATCTGGCGAGCTGTGGGGCCTCGGGCAAGCCAGATTTTTGACATCCGCGCAAGGGTATGAACTGGGGACTTGCTGGGAAACTCGCAGCCAAGATCCTCACCAGCCCGAAGGCCAAGGCGGTACTCGGCTCCTCGGCTCGTCACGCGCTCACGGTGGGGGCCGGGTGGCTCGCGGCCCACGGCCTGCTTGATCCCACGAAGCAGGAGACCTGGGTGGCGGCTGCGCTCCTGCTCCTCGGCTGGGGCTGGGGTCTGATCGAGAAGGCCGCGCGGGAGGCGTGATGATCGTCTCGCTGTTCGATCGGGGCACAGGCCCCGGTGCGGCGTCGCTTCGCTGGTGGCAGCGTTGTCCCTTCGCACACGTCAAGACGGCGTTCCTGTTGCCGGATGGTTCCTGGAAGATCCTCGAGGCCCTGGGCGAAATCAATCGGGTTGTCTGGCGTGACCCGATGCCTGCGGACTCCCACGCCAGGGCGCTGGCCTTCATCGATCCGCCCGATTCCGAAGCTGAGGCCCGGGCCGCGGAGTTCGGCGCCGCACAGCACGGCAAGGGCTACGACTACGCCGGCATCGGGGCATTCCTCGCGCGCCGCGACCGGACGGCCGCGGAGCTTCAGCTCGAGCGCGAGGGCAGGGAAGTCTGGTTCTGCTCGGAGGCAGACTTCGCCGTCGCCCTAAAGGCCGGGCGTCCCCTGCACGCCCGCATGCAGCCCTTCGAGTGTTCGGTCCGCGACGCCTGGATCAGCCCCGTCCGCGTTGAGATCCCCAACCCTCTGGCGCGCCTATGAGCACCATCGTTCCATCCCAGCGTCCCAAGGTCTCGGAGCGGAGGATCGCGGAGATCCTTCTGGAGCGCGGTGTCCGCGATCCCGTCGCGGTGATCGGTTGGCCCGGCTGGTTCGCCGACATGGGCCGCCCCGGGAACGACCGCGGCATCTATGACGATGCCATCGTCGTCGCGACACCCACCGTCTTCGCCGCATTCAACGGCAACGTGGATCCGGTCGGCAGCGGATGGAATCCGGGCGTCGGCAAGCCCTACGCATCGCTCAAGCCGGGTGTCTGGCGCTACCATCCCGGCTGGCACAAGTGGGGCCGCCCTTCAGGCCATCCCGCCTTTCGCCAGGCTGGCGACGTCACGGTCCACCGCGATCCCGCCGATGGGAAACCTGGCTACGAGCAGACCGGCGACTTCGGTATCAACATCCATCGCGGGTCGTACAACTCGCCCTCCTCCTGGGGATGCCAGACGATCTGGCCCGACCAGTGGAAGGCGTTCTACGCCCTCGTGACGGGCGAACTACGGCGCCACCACCCCGGCAGGAAGATCGAGGACTGTGTCTTCCCCTACGTCCTGTTGCCACGATCCTAGGCCCGCGGTGATTTCTGTTTGGTCTCGCCTGGTCTGGTCAGCGGCGGGGGCATCGGGGGTGGCTTAGGAAGATCGGTTTTGGGAACGCTCGGGACATGATTGATGGACGACGGCGCCTCAGTCATGGCCGTAACGTTTAGGTGTGCGCGGTTAATTCGGCAAGCCGCGTGTCGGGAAAGGCTGACCGTCGCTCGGGTTGATTTCGGACCTGTCAGCCGCTGACAGATTTCGATCTGATCGGCGCGTTTCCACCATTACCGGGCTGAGGGGCCACTTTCGGAACTTGTTCCAATTGCGCTTGGATACGAATGGGCGCGCAAAAGTCTTTCTTTAAGAATGGGTTCGAATACCGCCCCTTCCGCCATCTATCACGTTCCACCACAGCCATATACATCCACCATTGCCCTTTTTACTGACAATTCACTGACAAACCGTTAGGTTCTCGCCCATGAAGCGGTTTCGGGTGGGATCGATCGAAGTGAAGGTGTATGGCGCGCGACTCGGGCGCGGTGTGGCGTGCTTCTACGATCTGCTCGGCAAACGCATTCGATTGGATCGGCAGACGCAGGCTCTGGCCGAGAAGGCGGCCCGCGATGAGATCGCCAGAATGACGAACGGCGAGGCCATCGAGCACACGCGGGCGGAAGACCTCTTACGTCCGTTCGGCGTATCGGTGATTGATGCCGCCCGTTTTTACGTCGAGCACAGGATGAAGCAACGTCGCTCGACCATCAAGGTGCCGGATCTGGTTGAGGAGCTGCTGAAGGCAAAGCGCCGGGAGGTTGGGATGAGGCATCGCCGCGATCTGGAGCAACGCCTGCGACGCGGGTTCGGCCGGGAGTTCGCGGAGAAGATGGTGCACGAGATCGACGCGCCGACGATCAACCGTTGGCTGGCGGACATGGGCGGCGCGGGGCGAACGCGGCGCAATTATCTGGTGGCCGTGGTGCAGCTCTTCCGGTTCGCGCGATCGCGGGGCTACCTCGACGAGTGCCCGACGGCCGCGGAGAAGGCGGACAGGCCGCGGGCAGAGGCGCCGAAGAAGCAGATATTCACGCCCGACGAGATCCGCCGGCTACTGGCGCACACTCGACCGGAGGAAGTGCCCGCGATGGCGTTCGGTGCCTTCGCTGGGATCCGGACGGAGGAGATGGCGCCGATGGACCCCGGCGATGCGGCGCTGGAGTGGCGGGACGTGCTCTGGGACGAGGGCCAGATCTACATCCGTGAGGAGGTCGCCAAGACGTGCTCGAGGTACACGCCCCTGCTTCCGAATCTGGCCGCCTGGCTCCTGCCCTACCGCAAGGCGACTGGGCGCGTCTGCGACCTCACGAGGCTCGACAAGACCTTCGAGCGGGCGGCGAAGGCGGCGGGGGTCCGCTGGCGCCATAATGGCCTCCGCCACTCTTTCGGCACGTATCGCACTGCAGTCACAAAATCAGTCCCCCAGGTCTCCCTCGAGATGGGCAACTCGGTCCAGATGGTGAAGAGGCACTACCAGCGGCCAGTCCCGCCAAAGCTCGCAGAAGGGTGGTTCGCAATCATGCCGGCCAAGACCAAGGTGGTGCCCATTCGGGCTGTTTTACCCGGCTAAAATTTCCCATTGACAAACCGAAGCGCTTGGGTTATCGTGTGCCCATGGTCCCCGATGTGGGGACCGAAACCGACCAGACCGAGGTCGTAAAAGTCCGGGAGAGAAAAATGAAACTGGAGAATAAAATTGCGGCGGTGGCCAGAGAAAAACTCGGCCGAGCGGCCATCAAGCGTGTGGATCGGATCGATTGGCCGGCGGCGGAGGCCGTCGCTGAGGCCGCGCGCGAGTGTGGCCTCAGTGGTCTACTGGGGGCGTGGGTACGCCCTAGCCGGTCACTCCGTGGGTATGCCGCGGACTACCTGTCCCGGTATTGCCAGGCCTACGGGCCAGTCGGTAACCGTATCGATATCAGTCACCTCGTGGGGTCGCGCTCCCCGGTCACTCTGACTCTGTGATACGTCACCTCCATCACCTGGCCCGCGATATCCAGGCCCGCCTCCTCGATGGGGGCGGGCCTCGCGTCATGAAGGGGTCGCCCGAATGGCCCGTGCTGAGGGACGCATGGGCATCGCTATACCTATGGCACTGCGCCGGCGAGCGGATATGGCGATTGCGAGGCGATGAGCCGGATCCACCTCAGGATATCGACATGGCCACGGCCCCGGTTCACGCGCCCGGCATGTGCTACGTAGGGCCCGACGATCGCTCACAGTGGATCATCATCGCCCGCCATGGTGCGCTCGACCAGATCCCCGTCCAAAACCCCGATCACGTCTACGCCTACGATGCGCCCGCGATCACATATGCGACGGTTCACGGCACGTCTCTCGCCAGCGGCGCGATCAATCTCACCGAGTGTCCGACGTGGAGAGATATTTGGATTGCGCCCGGCGCATTGATCCGCCGCGCGAGCGCAATCGCGCTCAGTGATGAGCAGAGAGACGCAGACGAGCGACGGCTCATGATCGCGCTCAGGAGGTACTACCATGAATAGAGCAGCCCAAGCCCTCGGCCGCCTCGGCGGAAAAAAGAAATCCGAGACCAAGGCCGCCGCCGCACGGCGCAACGGGCGGCTCGGTGGACGACCAAAGAAGAAAACACCTAGTGCACGGGCAGCGTGTCGCGCTGGCGATAGGCCTGCAGCCTGAACTTCAGCGCATGCAGTTTCTGCCTCGCCGTTCTTCCCGGGATCGACCACGACTGGATGAAGTCATTCCAGAGGGCGGGATCGTCGATTTCGATGAGGGCCTTTCGGATGACATCCCACTCGCTTCGTACGGTGACCTCGGCCCAAGGCCGGACTTTGGCCTTGGCCATGGGTAGAAGGGCCGTGGCCTCGCGCTCGAGGAGTTCGTTAAGGGTGGCCTCGGGCGCTTCGTCAGGTTGATACTCGGGACAGTCCGGGGGCAGGGAGATCCCGCCCTCGGCCAAGCCCCGATCCAATGTGCGCGTGATCCACGCTGCCACGTTGGTGCGCTGCCTCTCAGCGGCCTTCTGGAGTGCTCTTCGGAAGGCCCCTGAGCACCGCACCGTCACGTTGACTGTCTTTTTCGTTCTTGTCCCCGCCATTGTGAATAACCCGATTAAATGCTGATCGGCGCTTCTGCAAGCCGCTTTCTGTCACCCTCTTGTGCGTAGTGCAATGTTGTGCACGCATACAGTTGTATCATCGGGCGAATTCGGCGACCTTTTTCCATCACAAAACATGGAAAGGACGTTCACATGACAAAGACTGAAGAGATGGAGGGGGTGATCGGGGCGCAATTGCCGAGGGTCGAAGTGATGCTCCGGCGGACGGAAATCAAGAGCCGGATCATCGGGACGGAGGCCACGTCATTCCCCGCAGTGGCAGGGATGTTCGATTGGCTCGCTGATTTCCCATACGAGGCCCTGATCACCGTGAGCCTCGATATCAACAACCGGATCCGGCATTTCGCCCAGGTGGC
>JAKQKQ010000084.1 GCA_029560585.1 Verrucomicrobiota bacterium
GGTCCCGGCGTTGGTCAGCACGCCCTGCCCTTCGGTCGCGCTCGAGGGCGCCAGCAACGTCAGCGTCGCGGTCTCGTTGTCGTGTACGGCCATCGTGGCCCGCCCGCTGCCGTAGGACAGCGCCGATGCCGTCACCGTCGCCAGCTGGGGGCCATCCAGATCCGCGTCGTTCTCGATGGTCACATCGAACGCCGCGTTGGTCTGGCCCGCCGGGATGATCACGCTGGAAGGCACGGTGACCTCGCTGGGATCGCCGCTGGCGAGGTCCACGGTCAGGTCGTCCGCCGGCGCGGCGGACACGAACACCTGCCCGGTGCTGAGCAGCACGCCGTCGCCCTCGGTCGCATCGGGCGGCAGCGCCACCGAAAGATCGGCCACATTGACGGCGCTGAAGACGTTGCCCGTGCCGCTGTGCCCGCCGCCGTCGTCGGCCCGCAGGTACATGTTGGTGGCCACCTCAAGCACCGTGACAGAGCCGGTCCACACGCCGCCGACGAAGCTCCCGGAGCTGGTCGGGGCGATCGCGACTGGGGATGCAGCGGCGCCGCCGATAGTGATATTGTCCATGGCAAAATGCCCCCCGCTCCCAGTATAGCCGGGATGGGGCGTCCCCCCATATGATATAAAATCAACTCTGGTTACCCCAATGTAGTTAAAATTAATCAACGTGGGAACCGTGGCGCTCAAAGTGTAGGTATTATCGTAGATCAACGAGGCACCGTCATATCCATTGACCTGAACTTGGAGATTGTCATTCCACGCAGCGGTCATGTAAGCCGAAATAAGATTGACCTGCCCCGTACTAACAATGCTCGCCTGATCCGCATTGGCGTTGAATACCACATTGCTCGGTGATACGGTTCCGGCGTAGTAGCCACTGTTGCTCTGCTGGATGCCATTGTTGTAGTAGAAGTTGCTCCAGCTGAAACCTGCATAGCCCGCCGGCACGAGGGTTCCGGCACCCGTCAGATCATCGAATCCTACCACTTGGCCCGCGCCGGAAGAGCCAGTCCATCCGCTAAGCGCCACGCTATCCGTGAAAGACGCCACCGTGTTGTCCGCCGCGTCTTTGGCCTCGACGGCCACCGGGATCGCCAGGCCGACATACTGCGTCGGGGCCACGCTGCTCCAACCGAAGTGGTCCAGCGGCCCGACCACCACGTCGAAGGGCGTGCTGGTGCCCACGTGGCCCGCGCCGTCGTCGGCAGAGAGCCGCACATTAGTATCTGGCGTCTGGACCGCCATGCTGCCAACCCACCGGCCGTTGCTGAAGGTTCCGGCGGAGGCCGGCGTCACCACCACCGCACCGCCATCCCCGGCGCCGCTGAGGTAGGCCGGGCCGGGGTAGTTGCTCATCGTCACGTTGTTGACGTCCTGGGCGATGAGGGTCACGCCGAAGGCCGTGCCGGCATCCTTCGGGCCGGAGATCGCCCCCCAGGCGAAGTGGTGCAGGTCGTTGTCCAGCACGCTCACCGTCGCGTCGCTGTCGGCGAACCCGGCGGCGCTCGCGGTGACTCCGGCCAACTGCGTGCCATCGGTCTCCGCATCGTCCTCAACGGTCACGCTGAAGGCGGCATTGGTCTGGCCCGCGGGGATGGTGACGCTGGCGGGCACCGATAGCTCGGTCGTGTCGCCGGAGGCCAGGGCAACGACCAGATCCGCTCCGAGCGCGCCGCTGATGGCGACGCGGCCAACGTTGGCCAATGTGCCCTGGCCCTCGCTCACGATGCCGGGGAGAATGAGCGTCAGATTCGTGCCCCAGACCGTCAGCGTTATTGGCCGCACCTGCACGACCCCGCTGGTGGCATTGCTGAAGGTCGCCGTCGCACTGTAATTCCCCACCCCCAGGCTGTCCGCCCCCGCCCCGATCGATACCGTCACCCCGTTCGTCTGGCCCGCCGCCAGGACGCCACTGGCCGGCGCCACGCTCACCCAGTTCGACGGGCACTCCGCCACCCACGCCAGATTTGAGGCGCCCCCGTTGGTCACCGTGTAGACCTTGTTGGAGGGCCCAAACGGCCCACCCTCATATCCCGACGTGATGAGACCTTCCGGTGGCGCGATCTCCAGTCCGTCAAGAGGCGTGACCGCCACAGTATACAGACCAATCGACGGATCGCCATAGATATTGAAATCCACGTAGTTCATCCACATGACTTCCACTTCCGGGGCGATATCGGCCTTCAGATCCTGAAGTGCGTCCCCGGCGCACATCTGGTTGTTTACCATGCGCCGGGCATATTCGTATGTCATGCTTGAGTTCGATGACCGACCCGCGAAACTTGTCTGGCCAATAAAGTACCATGTGACGCGCGTGCCGCTGATGGTGGATATGCCACCATTCTTGAGCAGCGAATATGCAAGATTGTTGGCGGCCTCTGGATATGAATTCAGGCAGCTGCACTGGAATGTGAAGGATGGATGGTCGTTATCAAGCAGTGCAGCATGGCTCAAATCCATGATGTCAACGGCGCTTGTCTGATCGCCGTGCGTCCACCAGAAAACGGCTCCTATGTCACTGTTGGTCCAAGCGGCTGTGACAGTGGCTTCGCTGCAGGGCGTCGTCTCAGGAGACGGTGATAGACCATATGTCTGTTCATAAACGCGGTGCCATGTCCAATCGCCTGCGGGAATGAGTGCCGCGTTCTTGATCGCTTCTCCAAGCTGATACCCCGGCGTGGAAGCATCGCTCGGTTCGATGGGCAGTAATGCCTTCTTGCGCCATTGCGCATCTTCGGCGGGCGTACTCTCATAAGCCATGATCTTGGCAAGGATGGCGTCAAGATCATTGATCACGCCATAGTACGGAATCCGTCCGACGATGACCTCGCAGTTCCGTTCTGCCCCGCCACTGCCATAATCGTCGTCGTATTCGCCGTAAAGTCCGTCGTCGTCAAGGTCCCAGTCTCCTGTCAATTCCGCATAGCAGTAGTCCGTTGGACAATCCGGGTACATTGGGTCTTCGTCCTGAGGATAGGTCATTTTCATAGGCACGTCACCGCTGCTCGGATTCGGATTGCCTATGAGCAATACGTAACCCAGATCTAATGCCTGATAATGCGACGCCAGCCACGAGCGGATGTTGTTCGCAGCTGTGTTCCCTGTGCCGCCACCCCAGTCGGATTCCGTGGCGACCGTCACCGTAAAACCTCGCGCCTGTTTGGCGGCAATGAAGTTGCCTAGCTGCGTCGATGCCCCTCGAATCGCCGCTGTCGTTACGATCGCGTATCCGACCGGTGTCGATGCCCCCTCCTCCGACGGCGAAACATCGTACGAGGCACTCACTTCGTCAAAGTTGACAACCCGACCACGGACATCTTGTCGCGCGGAACTCGCCAAAGTGCGCGCCCGGGTGATGTCGCGCCGGCCAGAGGATTGTCGGTTGAATCTCACGACTATTCTCGCCGTCTTCAATCGTTGCAGGCGCTTCGTGACGGGGTTATATCGGTATGGAAAGATCTCGATTTCAACCAGCCGCCATTCGCGCAACTGACCCGCCACTGTACGCCCCACAAAACTGTCGCGAACGAACGCATTCTTGCCGTAAGCATCGACATCACGCCCGTTGACGATGTGGCGACCCGGCGACCATATGGGTCCGCCTGGTGCGGCGCTTACACCCACAGGCGGGGCCGGTGCAACCTCCCACTGCCCCGGCACGTCCTCGACGGTGGCGCCTTCGATCGTCACGGTGACAGATCGAGGTAACGCCGTGGGAGGCAACAGGACCTCGATCGTCTGGCGAGGCAGAGCGGGTGTCCCAGGCTCACCAACAGGGTTTACCCCGGCAAACACCGCCTCGCCAGAATTGCCCCTTGCCACGGGCACGTCCTTTATGCGACCCGGCCAAGCGATCGTAATCCGCCCGCTTGAGTCCGCCGCATCAACAGATAGAGGGCCCGCCAATAGACTTAGGATAATCCACGCCCCCGCCTTCGATTCATGTCGCAGCCATTTCGCCATTTCGCGCCTCCCCTGCTAGTCTGCTCACACGATTATTCGTTTCGGCACTAAACCACGCTCGTACATGGTCAGTCAATGCGCAAAATGCGCTATTCTTTACAGATTTGAGCGTGTTTTGTTCAAATTCTTCACTCTTCGGGCGTTCCGAATCCATGCCGCAGCACCCCGTTTCAGATTCACAAAGATCCAGATTTTGATTTTTTTAGATGCCATTGATCCCACCATGACGGTCATGACATCCGTCAATTCATGCGGGCCATCCGCCCTGATCATAGGCGCCGGCGCCACCGGCATGGGGGCCGCACTCACCCTGCGCGAGGCAGGATGGGCGGTCACGGTGGTGACCGAGGATCCGGCCCCTGGTGGCTCGGCCCGCACCTTCCGCGAAGAAGGCTTCCTCTGCGAGGCGGGTCCCAACACCGCTCTCCTGTCCAAGCCGGAGGTCGTCGCATTCCTGGAGAAGCACCGCGCCCTGGCCACCGCCCTCGATGCCGCGCCCAATGCAAAGCGGCGATTCTTGCTCCGCGATGATCGCCTCCTTGCGATCCCCACGGCTCCGCCCGCCCTCCTTGGCACACCTCTCCTCAGCCCGCTGGGGAAATTGCGCGTCCTCGGCGACCTCTTCGCGCCCCGCGGAACGGACGACGACGAGTCGGTCCTCACGTTCTTCGCACGGCGCATCGGGCGCGAGGCCGCACGGGAATTCCTCGACCCTTTCGTCTCGGGGATCTACGCCGGTGACCCTTCGCGGCTGGTGATGCGCCACGCCATGCCGGCGATCTTCCAGATGGAGCGCGAGCACGGGGGCATCGTCCGCGGATTCATCGCCAAGGCCAAGGCGCGTCGCCGCGAGGGCGGACCCCCGCGCACAAAGAGCCGACTGGTCTCGTGGCCCCTGGGCATCGGCCAACTCTTCTCCATACTCTCAGAACCCCTCGGCCCATCCCTGATGACTTCGACCCGCATCGAGGAAATCACCCGCCAGGCCGGCAAGTTCGTCGCCCGCTCCGAGCGCGGCACCTTCGAGGCCAACCACCTGATCCTCGCCACACCCGCCCGCGAGGCCGCCCGCCTAGCCGGACCTCTCTCGGAACCCGCGCGGAAACTCCTCGATATCCCACAGGCACCGATGTGCGTGGTGCACCTCGGCTATCGCCGCGAGAAGATCGGCCATCCGCTCGATGGCTTCGGCGCACTCATATCCCGCGCCCGAGGCGTCCGGACCCTCGGCGTCCTCTTTTCCTCCACCCTCTTCCCCGGCCGGGCCCCCGAAAACCACGTGCTCCTCACCGCCTTCATCGGCGGCCGCAAGGATCCGGAGGCGCTGCACCTCAACGACCGTGACCTCACCGCCGCCGTGCTCTTCGACATCGCGCCGCTCCTGGGCATCCAGGGCAACCCCGCCTTCCACCGCGTGACCCGATGGCCCGAGGCGATCCCCCAGTACGAGGCGGGCCACGACCGCTTTATCGCCGCATGCGAAGCCGCGGAATCCCAATGCCCCGGCCTCCATCTTGCCGGAAACTATCGCGGTGGCATCTCCATGCCGGACTGCCTGGTGCAAGGAACACAACTCGCCTCTCGCATAATCGCTTCTCAAGGATAGGCCAGCGCCTGGACCAGTGCGCGGCGGCCACTCGAAATCACGGGTTGTCCCTCGAAGATCTCAGGCTCCGCCGAGCGGCTTTGACCCGTAACCAGCGCTCTTGAGTCCCCGTCACTTCCCTAGCCCGGATATTTCACAGCCTGTCGGCTGTGAAATTCCGGGCTCTGGGAAAACCGCGCCATGAAAGCCATTTATTGGGAAAGGTCAGGCAAAGACTGGGTCTTTTCGCGGTTGCGGAGTGTGTTTCGCGGACCGGTGGC